>JBJLDV010000001.1:0-19177 GCA_045566195.1 Candidatus Pelagibacter sp.
ATATAATGGCCCTTTCCATGTCTAGGTAGAAAGTAAATTTCTTTATTATTGATTTTTGTTTTAAGAATTTTATCAGATGGTCTCCCCCATGGGGTTTTAATATCTAGAAATTCTCTTTCTTTAAATTCCTCAATGTCATAAAGTCCACTACCACCTATTATAGCTAATTTGTTTGTCATATTATTTAAAATGATTTAATTATTTATAACTTAAAAATTTATGGATTTAAAAGATTATATTAGATCAATTCCAGATTATCCAAAAAAGGGAATTTTATTCAGAGACATAACCACTTTAATAAAAGACGAAAAGGCTTTTAAAGAAACAATAGATAAAATTATTGAACGATCTAAAAGATTTAAGATTGATAAAATAGCAGCAATTGAGTCAAGAGGATTCGTATTTGCCTCAGCAGTCTCTTACTTGCTAGATAAACCCTTTATAATGTTAAGAAAGAAAAATAAACTTCCTGCAGAAACTTATTCTACAGATTTTGAATTGGAATACGGAACAGCTACAATAGAGGTACATAAAGACTCAATTACTAAAAATGATTCTGTATTAATTATTGATGATCTAATTGCAACAGGTGGTACAGCTAAAGCAGCAGCGAAACTAGTAAAAATATCTGGAGGTAATGTTGCTGGTTTTATATTTGTTATTAATCTTTTTGATTTGGGTGGATGTGATAAATTAAAAAAAGCAAATTATAAAGTAGAAAATTTAATAGAATTTCCAGGACATTAAATGTTTAAAAAAATATTTTATAAAATTTTTTAAAAATAAAAAATATATTAAAAAAATGTCACAAATTGATTTATATGAAAAAAAATATAGAAAAATTATAATTGAAATAGATAACGCTATTAAAGAAAAAGAAGAAATTAACTTTTTACACTCAGGGCATTGTGGTGATTTAATATACTCATTTGCTGCAATTAAGAAAATATCACTAACCCATAAATGTAATTTTTATGTAGGTTTGAATAAAAAAGTAAATAATTATTACGAAAAACATCCATCAGGAAATATTTATATAAATGAAAGAATGTTTAATCTGCTTTTACCCTTACTAGAAAAACAAAAATTTTTAAATAAAGTAAAAAAACATGAGAATGAAAAAATTGATATTAATTTAGATTTATTTAGAGAACTTCCTATTAATTATATATTTAATTCGCCTAGATGGTATTTCCAGATTACAGGTGAACAAGTTGATTTAAGTGAACCTTATTTAAGTGCAGAAGAGCACGATAAAATCAAAAATAAAATCATTATACATAGAACATTTAGATTTAGAAATAGTTTTATAAATTATAATTTTTTAAAAGATAATAAAGATTTAATTTTTATTGGTTTGAAGGAGGAGTATCTAGATTTAAAAAAACATATTCCTTATTTAGAAATTTACGATCCAAAAAATTTTTATGAAGCTGCTCAGCTAATTAAATCCTGTAAGTTTTTTATAGGAAATATGTCTATATTTTATCCAATAGCTGAAGCTCTTAAAGTTCCACGTTTATTAGAAGCCTGTCCAGAATTTCCTGTGGTTCAACCTGTGGGGAAAAATGCATTTGACTTTTATTTTCAACCACATTTTGAAAAGTGGTTTAATTATTTAAATAATAAATTTTAATCATCCAATCTAAAAGATGATTTTTTTTCCTAAAATAGAGTTTATTAGTCCATATAATCTCATCTGATAAATTTTTTTTTTATGAAGATTATAAAAAACAGAATAAAAAAAATATTTTAAAATTGATGAAACTATATTTGAAAATACTTTTATAAAAGCAATCATGAAACCGTAATGTTTTTTATTAAAATAAAATTTAGACCACATCCAGTGCCAATTTCTTAAATATTCAAGATTTTTACTCTTTGATATACCTCCAATATGATTAATCAATGAATTTTTTTAATATATAAATATTTTCATTTTTATTTTTTACCCTGATACATAAATCATCATTCTCCAAATATAAAAAAAAAATTTTCGTCAAAAAAATATTTATCTTCAAATTTTTTTAGATTTATTAATATTGAAAATCCATCTATTCTTTTAACTGATAACATATTTTTATTATTTGTAATAATTACTTTATAATTTGGAAAATTAGGATCATCATTCAACGGAGACAATAAGGTAAAATCAGAAATTTTGCTTACTTCTTTAACTAAATTATCAAAAGTATCTTTATGAAATTTTGTATCAGGATTCAGAACATACGCAAAACTTGTTTTACAAGCTTTTAAGCCAATATTATTTCCTGCACCCATTCCAACATTATTGGATATGATTACCTCAATATTGTCATATTTAGTCTTTAATTTTTCCTTTAAATTAATGTTGCCAGAATTTTCAATAATGATTTTTTTTGACTCCTTTGGGAGGGTGTTTAAACATTCATTTATATATAGCTCACTTTTATAAGTAACTATTATAAATGTTATGTCATTAATATTTAGATTCATTAATAAATTATTAAAGTATACTTAAATAAACTTTTATTGTAAAAAAAATTATGAATAAAGTTCTAGTTACAGGAGGTCTGGGATTTATCGGGAGTAATCTTATAAAATTACTCATATCTAAAAACTATTTTGTTATTAATCTTGATAAAGTTAGCTATGCATCAAATTTATACAATGTAAAAGAATTTCGTAAATCTAAAAAATATAAATTTATTAAAGCTG
This sequence comes from Candidatus Pelagibacter sp., assembly GCA_045566195.1. Lineage (GTDB taxonomy): Bacteria > Pseudomonadota > Alphaproteobacteria > Pelagibacterales > Pelagibacteraceae > Pelagibacter. Next base: position 2,698 of record JBJLDV010000001.1, read on the forward strand.
ATTTAAACAATAAAAATAAAATTTTAAATGTACTGAATAAATATAAACCAAATATAATATTTAACCTTGCCGCAGAAACACATGTTGATAGATCTATTGACGGTCCAGAGAGCTTTATTAAAAGTAATATCTTGGGAGTTTTTAATTTATTGCAGTCATTTAGAAAACATATTTTAACTAATAAAAAATGTAAATTAATTCATATTTCTACTGACGAAGTTTATGGAGACGTTTTATTTGGGAGATCAAATGAAGATGATGCATATAAACCCAGTTCTCCTTACGCTGCATCAAAAGCTTCTTCTGATCATTTAGTTTCTTCATATATTAGAACTTTTAATATACCCGCAATCATAACAAACTGTTCAAACAATTACGGTCCAAGACAGCATCCTGAAAAGCTTATCCCAAAAATAATTTATAATATTTTAAATAATAAAAGTTTACCCATCTATGGAAAAGGTCTTAACTCAAGAGAATGGATATATGTTGATGACCACTGCGAAGCTTTAATAAAAGTTTCGAAAAGTGGAAAGATAGGAAGTTTTTATAATATTGGATCAAATCTAAATTTGAACAATATAAAAATCACTAAATCTTTAATAAAAATTGCAAACAAGAAATTAAAAATTGGTAAAAATGTTAAAATAAAATTTGTAAAAGATAGACCAGGTCACGATCTTAGGTATGCTTTAAATAGTAGTAAAATTATCAAAAACCTAAGATGGAAACCTAAAACAGGTATTTTAAAAGGCCTAGAAAAAACTTTTTATTGGTATTTTAAAAACCCAGACTACTATTCAAAATTGAAAAAGACGGATATAACGAAAAGACTTGGAAATAAATCAAAATGATTAAAAAAGGAATAATATTAGCAGGTGGAAAAGGAACTCGTATGAGTCCTTTAACTAAAGCTGTAAATAAACAATTATTACCAATATATGATAAACCTCTAATTTTTTATCCTCTATCAGTGTTAATGTTAGCAAAAATAAAAGATATCTTAATAATTGTTAATAAAGGTCAGCTAAATCAATATAAAAAAATTCTTCCCGATGGAAAAAATCTTGGAATAAAAATTACATACAAAGAGCAAGCTTCACCAAGAGGTTTGCCCGATGCTTTTATTTTAGGGGATAAATTTATAGGTAGAGATAATGTTGCATTAATATTGGGTGATAATTTTTTTTATGGTGAAAACTTAACAGAAAAACTTTTACACAATGTTAAATTAAAAAACGGTGCTAAAATTATTTTACATAAGGTTAATAAACCAGAACTATATGGAGTAGCAAAAATCAATTCAAAAAATAAAGTTTTAAAAATTGTTGAAAAACCAAATAAGTTTCTTTCTGATCTTGCAATAACAGGTTTATATTTTTTTGATAACAAAGTAATAGACTATGCGAGGTCTTTAATACCATCAAAAAGAGGTGAAATTGAGATAGTAGACCTTATAAATAAATATAAAAAAAAAAATAAATTAACAGCAGATTTAATTGGTCGTGGTGGTGCTTGGCTTGATAGTGGATCGATAGAAGATTTTTATAAAACAAGTGCGTTTGTATCAGCAATTGAAAATCGACAAGGTTTTAAAATAGCTTGCTTAGAAGAGATAGCATTAAATAATTATTGGATTGGAAAAAATCAAATGAAAAATGCTATTAGATTCTACGGTAATTGTGAATATTCTAATTACTTAAAAAAATTAATTTAGAATGTTTTCTCTAAAATTTGAAATTGAGAATTTCTAGATTTCCCAAATAATCTTAGAGTTTTGACAATTAAAAAAAAAAACAATCCCACAAAAGATCCTATTCTAATTGGAATGAAATGAAAATTTTCTATTGAGTCAAACCATAGCGAAAAAAGGTTTTTGATATTATAATTACTTTCTCCTTCGAATCTTCTTTTATGTAATATATCAATAAAACATATTTTTTTAGTTGATTTGAGTAACATTGAGTCAACCAAAATTATATTTTTTTTATTATTTATAAATTTTTTTTTTAAGTTTCTATTAAAGCCTTTAAAAGAGGAAAGATATACATTTAATGGTTTATCATAAATTATACTAGCAAAAATATTATTTAAAAAACTTACTAATTTTTTCCAAAAAACATGTTCTCTTTTTTGATATTTCGTATAACACAAATCGTATTGATTTAATTTATTATAAATTTTCATCAAATATGTAGGTGAGTGTTGCAGATCATCATCCATCAAAATTATTCTTTTTCCATTTGAGTATTTGATACCAGTAAAAAGTGCTGAGTGCTGCCCACAGTTATGTTTGAAATTTATTCCTTTTATATAATTTGACCTAATTTTAGATAATTTTTTAATAATATCCCAGCTGTTATCACTGCTATTATCATTAATAAAAATTATTTCATATTTTTTTATTATTTTAATATTTAGATTTTTTTTAATTTGATAAGTAAGTTTTTTTAAAATTTTTGAACTATTAAAAACAGGAATAATAATTGATAAATCAGTTTTTTTTATTTAAATTGAGCATAATAGTTACATAGAAATATATCATTAAATTAAATAACTATGGAAAAAATATAAAATAATGTGAAATTCTTTAAATATAATTCAAATATGGTATTTATTTTTAATTAAAATAATAAAAAATGAAGTGTGAAATTTGTAAAAAACAATTAAATATTTTTAAAGACCTAAAGAAGTTCAAGCTTTTAAGATGTAAAGATTGTGACCATATTGTAACGAATCTAAAAATTAATAAAACTTATTATAAAAAAACTTATTCTAAAAATTATGTACAAAAAAAACACAAAAATTGGATGAATAATCCGAATTATTTACTATTTAATCAAATAAATAACTTTATTCAAAACAACAAGAATGGAAAAATTTTAGATTTAGGATGTGGAACCGGTCTTTTTTTAAAATATCTTTTTAAGAAGAATTCAAATTATGATTTAACTGGAGTAGATATAATTGTTAATAAAAATAATAAAAATAAAAATATTAAGTTTATTAAAAAAGAAATATATAATTTTGTTCCAAAAACAAAATATAAATTTATTATATCTATTGCTGTAATTGAACACGTTTCAAAAGTAAATAAGTTTATCAAACATATAAAAAAAATATCTAGCAAAGGAAGTTACTGCATAATGCTTACTTTAAATACTAAAAGTGTTTTATATAAACTTTCACATATACTTTATTATTTAAATATAAAAAGTCCATTTTTAAGGTTGTACGATCCACACCATTTAAATCATTTTTCAAAAAAAAGTTTTATTAAATTTTTTCAAATTAATGGGTTTGACTTAGTTGAAGATATTAAAACCCCAATAAACATGGATCAAGTCGACTACCCTTATTCAAATTTACTATCAAAATATATTTATTATTTAGGTATTAAATTTATTATTATTATAGAAAAAATTTTTAATGTATCTTGGTTACAAACATCTATTTTTGTTAAAAAATAAATTTAATGATCAAAATTCATACTAAATCAAAAATATTTTATATCTTACTAATTCTTTTAATTGGTTCTTTTTTAAGGGCGTACAATATTAACTATGATGATTTTTGGTCAGATGAGATGGTTTCTTTCTGGGTATCTGATCCATCAATTTCATTCAACGAAACTATTCAGAGAGTATTAAGTTCTCAATGGATGGTACTTAATGAAATTCTCTTAAAGTATTTTCATTTAATTTTTGGCTATGATGTAAGTATATCTAGATACTTTCCTCTTTTAATAAGTGTTTTGTCTTTAATTATTTTCGTTCAATTATTATTAAAAATAACAAATATAAATTCTGCTATTTTTGGACTTTTAATTGTTAGTATAAATATTTATCATATTGGATACTCTACAGAATTACGATCATACATCTTAACCTTTTTTTTAGTTAATCTATTTATATATTTTGCATTCATCAATTCAGAATCAAAGAAAAATACTAATTATTCTAATATTCTAATTTTATGTTTAATTTCTTTTTTATTATTATTTAATCATGCTTTTACACTAATTGTTTTGGGATCTTACATTTTTTTTATATTTACAAAATTTTTTGTAAATAAAAAAATTAAAAAAAATGAAATAATTGAAATTTTATCTCTTTCTTTAGTAATAATAATATTTTTATTAATTTACTTCAAAACTACAATTAAGGTTATTGATCCAGGAGTATTTAAAGGTATTTCACCTGAATGGATGTGGCAAGTAAAGCCTAGCTTTTATACAAATTATTTTTTTTCAAAATTTTTTGGATCACGCGTTCTCGGAATGATTTATTTATTAACTTTGATTTTTTGTATTATTAAATTTAGAAAAGATATTATTAAAAAATTTAATATTTACACTTTTTTTATTTTTTTAATTTTTTTTAGTTATTTTATTCCATTAGTTTTTGGATACATTTTTAGTCCAATATTAATAGATAGATATATATTTTATATTTTAATTCCAATTATTTGTATAATATCACACTTTATTTTTAAGATTAAAAATAAAAAACTAAAAGTTTTGTTAGTAATGACAATTGCTTTAGTTACTCTTTTAAATAATATTCTATTTGAAAGTTCGTTTAGACAACTATATACTAAAGTACAGTCCAATAAACCAGAGATTAAAAAAGCATTAAAGATTATTGAAAAATCAAAAATTAAAAATTTTACTTTTTTAAGGGACGATAGATATGCAATCAATACAAATCTAATTATAGAAAATTATCTAATTAAATCTAAAGAGAAACTTCGGCTAAATTTAACTTATGAGTCTTTTGATGAAGAAAAAACCAAATCATCAAAAATTTGGATTATTTTTTTGAAGGACACCAGAAGCTTTAATTTTAAAATACCTGAGAAGTTTTCAAATTTTGGTGAAATTGAAAAATATGAGCTAAATAGAACTAGTTTACATCTTCTAGAAAAATTAGAATGATAAAAAAAAATTACAAATGAAATAGAAATGAAAGCAATACCAAATTTTTACAAAATAATTATATTTCCAATATACTATTTAATACATAAGAATATTTTTTTTGGATTATTGCATAAAAAAATATATAATTATTTTTATTACAAAAAATATAAATTTAATTTAAAAAACCTTAACCTTCCCACTGAGCACTATTCTAGCTTTTTATGGAAAACATATGAGTTAAATGATAGAATTTTAATTGAAAGAAATTTAAATAGTAAAAATCATTGTATTGTTATTGGAGGTGGTTTAGGCTTTATCGGTACTATTTCATACCACAAAACAAAAAACAAAATTTTATGTTTTGAAATAAATAAAAAAATAATCAACACTTTAAAAACAAATTTAAATAATAATAATGTTAAATATAAAGTTTATAACAAAAATTTATCTTTTACTAAAAAAGTTAACAGTAGTCATTATTATAAATCAGATAATTTTTTAGAAAACTCGATTTATAGGAAATCAAAAAAAAAAGTTCCTTTAAATAATATTTTTAAAGAAAAAATTAAAAAATTTAAAGATTTTAATACCTTAATTATTGATGGTGAAGGTATTGAAGATTATTATATTAAAAATATAAAACTTGTTAAAAATATTAAATATATTTATTTTGAACTTCATCATGATATTTTGGATGAAAAACAAAAAAAAATACTTTTCAAAACATTAAATAAAAACAAATTCTATCTTAAAGATAAATTTATTAATTCTTTCTACTTTGAAAAAAAATAAATCTATAAATAGGGTTTAGATTATAAATTTTTATGGTAGCGGGAAGTGGGATCGAACCACTGACCTCGGGCTTATGAGTCCCGCGCTCTAACCAACTGAGCTACCCCGCCTTAAAATATCGATGATATTTATCACTATTTATTAGTCAATCCAACTTGAAAAATTTGAAATATTGTTTTTAATGTAATTAGGAAATGTATCGTCTATTTCAACTTTTTTTAATTTTATATCAGGGTTTATAAAGAACTCTTTTGATTTAATGCTATTTTCAATTTTTTTGATATCATTATTATTAGATAATTCTCCATGACCATAAGATTTCATTTTTTTTATTATCTCCATTGGAGTTCTTAAAAAAGAAAAATGCCATCCACCATTATTAATAGTTTGAGTTTTAAAAAATAGTCTTCTTAAAAATCCCCTTCTCATAAATCTTTTATTTCTTAACCACTGTGGAGATTTTAAATATTTTTTATAACAAATCCCAGTGCCTAGCCATATATTTTCACTTTGTAGATTAAGCTTATAATAGAAATTTCTTTGTTTAAGCAATGCATATTTTTTAATTTTATTTTTATTAATTGCATCAAAATTTGGTATCTCGTCTGCATCAGAAATTAGAATAAGATCATTTGGATCACACTTATCTATAGCGTTGGAAATAGAGTCTCTATGAAAATTTTCTCTATAAAAATTAGTACTCCATCCTTTTTTGTAGTTTTTAACTTCTTTTGGAATATCTTCTACTACATGATAAATTATTTTATCTTTAAATTTTTTAAAATTATTAATATCAAAATTAAGTTTTTTTTGTTTACCTGAATGATCTCTTGTTGCTTCTACTACTACAAACTTATCAACATGATCATTTAGTATATTAAATCTAATATCTAAAATTAAATTTTCATCAAAAAAAATACAACAATCATAAACTTTCATATTTATCTAAACCAATCTTTATATTTATATTTATTTTTAATCAAATATTCTGGCAGAAACTCGTCATTAATTTTTTTTAATTTATAATTAAAATTCCATTTATTAAGATCTTTCTGATCGGCAAAGTGATTATAAAAAACTATACCCTTGTGTATATAAGTTTTTAATTTTTCAAGGGTAATTCCACTTTCTTCAAACTCGTCGTGGTGACCAAAATTTTTAAATTTTTCGAGAAGATCTTCGGGGCTTTTAAGATTTGTGAAATGCCATCCACCATCTTTAATTATTTCAATATTTATCATTTTATTTTTTGAAAAATAGGTATCTATTCTCCAGAACGGATATTTTTTTGTTTTAAGGTTGTTTAGCCATGAAAGAGACTTTAACGATTTTTTTTTACATGCTTTCGATCCATACCATGGCAAAAGATCATAAAACAAGTTGAATTTATAATAAAAAAATAATTGATTAAATATAATAATCTTTTTTTTGCTTTTTAAAAAAGATTTTGACCCTAAATTGGGTATTTCATCATTGTCGCTGAGAATTATTAAATCGTCCTCTGCTACTTCATTTATCGCTTCTTCCATAAAATTATAGGATAGTTCAATTCTTTTAATACTATTTAGTCTTTTGCTTACATTGTCTTTTTCAGTTTCAATTAAATCATTTGGTTCCTTATCTATAACAAGGTAAATTATTTTATCTTTGTATTTTGGATAATTATTTATATTAAAGTTTAATTTTTTTCTTTTTCCACTATGTGAGTATGTAGACTCAGTTACTATAAATTTTTCAACATATTTATCTAGAATACTAAATCTAACATCCATCATCATATGTTCGGAGTAAAATGTTGTACAATCGTAAATTTTCATTTAGTTTTAAAAATAATGAATTAATATCAATTTTAATTTAACAAATATATTAATAAATGACTCAACTAAAAATTTATTGCATTACCAATATACAATCTGAAAAATTGGAGAAATTAGGTCTTAATTTAGTAGGTGTGGGAAAAAATAGTTTTAATTCTAAATATATTACATGCGAGGGCGGCGATAATATTAACTCAAAAGAAAAAAATTATTCTGAGCTTACTTTCCATTATTGGTTTTGGAAAAACAAAATAGAGGAATTTTCTGATGACGATTGGATTGGATTTTGCCAAAGAAGAAGGTTTTGGATCAAATCCAGAAATGAAAAATTAAATAACGAACTAGAAGATATAATTCTTAAAGATTTTCCAAGCGAGTGGATAAACTACGATGCTGTAATTTGTGAACCTATCAAACTTGGAACAAAATTAATGAAACTATTAAAAAGAGGTTGGAGGAACTTGTTAAGCAATCCTAAAATTTTATTTAACTTAAAAAGTTCAAGTATCAAACTTCATTTTGATATGCATCATGGATATGGTGTTCTCGATAAAGCAATTGATGTTTTAAGAGAGGAAGATAGAGAGGAATTTAGAAATTATGTTAATACTAGATCTATTTATAATCCTCATATTATGTTTATTTCAAAAAAAAAAATTATGGAAAAATATTTTAATGATGTTTTTCCATGGTTATCGGAATGTGAAAAAATTTTTGGTTTTGATGATCTTGAAGGATACGACCAAACAAGACTATATGCTTATTTATCTGAAAGATATTTATCTTTTTGGTTTAAAAAATATTCAAAATATATTGAGTGGCCTTGGGTTTTTAAAGATATAAATTAATTTTTAATCTTAATATTGCCTACGTAAAACATTAGTGCACAATATTGTAATAATGAATAAATTGCTATTGGTATTAAATATACCACTTCACTATAAATTAAAGATCCAACAACAAAACCCATTGCACCATTTTGGAGAAGTCCTTCAATTAAAATTGCTCTTCTTGAACCTAAATCATTTATAAAAATTTTTGTTATAATGAAAACTGTTATAAATATCGAGCTGATAAGTATAATAACGACTACACCTATATCATCAAAGTAGTTAAGTAAATTGTTCCTCTCTATTAAAATCGCAATAAATACAATCGATAAAAATATACCAAAAGCAAATTTATCTAAAATAAATATACGTTTTTCAAAAAATTTCGGAAATTTTTGTCTAAAAAAAATGCCTAAAAAAACAGGTATGGTTATAAATAAAAAGGTTTTTATAGAAAAAATAAATAGATTTAATTCAAATATATTTGTGTAAACTAATTTGCTAAATAAATTTAAGTAAAGTGGCACTGTTATAAAAGATAAAAGTGCACAAGTTGATGTTAAAGTAATTGATAATGTAACATTAGCATCAACTAATTTAGTTGCATAATTTGACATTGCAGCAGATGGCATTATCACAAGTAAAAATATTCCAAATTGAAACTCCGGTGTTAATTCAATTAAACTAATTGCTATTAAACCTATAATTGGTAGAATTATTATCTGGCAAATAAGACCCGTTAATAGAGTTTTATAATTTTTTAATACTTTAAGAAATTTTTTGATACTTAGGTTTAAACCTAAGGCAAACATTATAAAGAAAACACCAGCAGGACCAACAAGTTTAACAAATTCCATATAATCTCAATAAACACCCTTTTTATATAAAATATTTTCTTGATGAATTAGCAAATTTATTATTACTTCACAATTGAAATTTTATTAAATATTTATGGATGAAACACTAAAGATATTCTCAACAGAGATTAAAGAAAATCATGTGTCAGCAATTTATTCTAAAAATTATCACTCTTTACATACTGAATATCTAGAAATGCAAAGAGAATGGCTTTTTAGAGCTTATAGCCAATTCAAAGATCTTGATAAATATTTTATTCTTATAAGTTTAGTTAAAAAAACTATGGCAGCTTATAACGATTATCTTCTTAAATATTCTTGGGATGATTTTTTTTCTGCAAAAGAAGTGGAACTACAAAAATTTAGTATCGTGGATATTTCAAAAGAACTTTGTATGTCAAAGGAAACAGCTAGAAGAAAAATTTTAGAATTAGAAAAAGAAGGTGTTCTATCAAAAGATAAAAAGAGCGTAAGAATTAAACGTGATGGATATGAATTTCAAAAACCGATTAATACAGTCAAAACTATGGGTAAATTATTGTCACAATTTTCTAAAAAACTTTATGAAAATAAAATAATTAACCAACATATAACATCAAATGAATTTTCTGATTTGATTAAAAAAAATTATACACAGTGTTGGACATATTTTCTTGATTTTCAAATTGAGTTTATGACAGAATTTAAAAGAGATTTTTTCACAGATTATGAAACTTTTTCTATATGGACCGTTATTGTTTATAATCAAAATTTACATTTTAATAATAAAATCAAAGGAGATAAAAATTATATAAAATTTTTAGACAGTATGAGTGATGAAAGTCAAAGATTTTCAAAAGAACTTCTTGGCCTCACTGGTAGTTTTGGTTTAAATGCGATGACCATATCTGATCTAACTGGTATACCAAGACCAACAGTTATAAGAAAATTAAGAGGCCTTGTTAGAGATAAGTTTATCACCAAAAACGAATCGAACCTTTATAGTATACTTGTTAATACCAAAACTACTGTTGATGTTGAAAAGTTAAGAATTAAAAATATGTATCGTATTAGTTCTATGCTTTGTAAATTATTAAATACTGTTAGACTAAATTTAAAAAAAAATTAAAAAGAAGCAATAAATATTGTTATTAAAATAACAGAAGAAATAAAACTCAAGAAAACTAAATTTTCTTTTTTTTCCTTTTTTTTCTCAGCCCTTACTTTTTCCATTAAAATATTGATATCTACTTTATTTGATGCGACATGCGATTGAGTTTCATCATTTTCATGTGCTGGTTCTCTTAAAATTTGTTCTGTAGACATGCATTAATTAATCACGAGAAACGAATCAATACAACTCAGATATTGTTCAATTTGGGTTATAAAATAATTATGATTGTCCAAGATGAGTATTCATCTTCAGATTGTTTTATAGTTATTCTGATTTAAAACCTTTGGCAAATACTCCGCTTCATACTTAACTTTTCCAACCTCAACGTAAATCTTATGTTTGCTTGTATCTAAATTATTAAAATCTCTATTTACATACCCAAATGTTAAATTTTTATTAAAATTGAATGAATAGTTTCCGGAGGTAGTTCTTCCTATAATTCTATCGTCTAAATATATTGGTTCATCATGTAATAATAGGGGTTCTCCCGGTTTTTTATCCTTTAATGTTAACATAATCATTTTTTTTTGAATTTTCTTATCTTTAATTTTTAACAAAGCGTCTTTGCCTAAAAAATCTACATTTTTTTTATAACTTATGGCAAAATCTAATCCTGCTTGATATTGATTTTCTTCAGGCGATATATCATGACCCCAATGCAAAAACCCATTCTCCATACGCATGGTATCCATTGCATGCATGCCACAATGGATAAGATTATGATTATTTCCCTCTTCTACTATAGCTTTATAAAGTTGTTTTGCATGAAGTGTTTCTACATATAACTCAAAACCTATTTCCCCTACATAAGATAGTCTTTGAGCCCATACCTTCATGTCATTAATTTTTACGAACTTTCCTGTACCAAATTTAAAATTTTCGTTTGAAAAATTATCTTGGCTTATTTTAGATAATAAATCACGAGATTTTGGTCCGAATACTCCTAAACAACAATATTTATCAGTAACATCCTCAAAAATAATATCCTTTGATATATTGTTTAAAATGAAAAACTTATCTCTTTCTCTTGTTGCTGCTGAGCTTATTATTCTAAAATAATTTTTTTCTAAACAAACTACAGTGCAATCAATTTCAATTCCTCCATCTTTATTCAATATTTGGGTATAAGTAGTTTTTCCATTTATAGATTTTATATTAGCTGTACATATTCTTTGTAATTCATCAAAACTTCCTTCTCCTTTTAAATCGAATTTTGAAAATGGTGTTAAATCAAATAAACCTACATTTTTTTTTGTATTTTTTGTTTCTTTTTCTACTGAAGGATACCAATTTTGATATCCATAACTATATTTATATTCTGGAGGAGAGCCATTTAAATTAAACCACATCGGTCTTTCGAAACCACCTGAGACACCGAAGCAAGCACCTGCTGCTTTCATCTCTTCATGATATGGAGTTATTTTTTGGTTTCTAGATGTTTTATGTTGTTTGTAAGGCCAATGCATTCCATAAAGATCACCAAGCGTTTCAGTAATACGCTCTTTGATAAAATTTATATTTGAATGGAAATTTTGAAATCTTTTAATGTCATATATAAATAAATCTTCGTTTATATGACCATTCATCATCCATTCAGCGGTAACTTTTCCAACACCGCCGCCGCTTCCAATTCCAATACTATTTAAACCACAGCATGCAAAAAGGTTTTTAAAACCAGGCACTTCTCCTAATAAACTGTTTGTGTCTGGTGTAAACGACTCTGGTCCTGAAAAAAATTTTCTTATTCCGGCAGTTTCTAAAATAGGAAATCTTTTTATTGCAGCTTTTAAATATGGTTCGAAATGATCAAAATTTTCAGGTAACTCACCAAAAGAAAAATCTTCAGGAACTAAATTAGTTTTTTCAAATGCAGGTATTGATTTTCCCTCAAAAATACCAACCAATATTTTTCCTGCATCTTCCTTTATGTATGTTCGATTATCAAAATCTCTTATTACTGGTAAAGTTTTTGAAAGATTATCTATCGCCTCTGTAATTATATAAAAATGTTCAGCTGGATATAAAGGGATACTCGCTCCTATTTTTTCCCCTATTTGTCTTGACCACATTCCAGATGCTAATACAACATATTCACAATCTATATCTGTTCCATTAACTCTTACTCCTGCAATTCTTTTATTTTTAATTAAAATCTTTTCAACAGGTGATTTTTCAAATATTTTAGCACCTTCTAATTTAGCAGCTTTGGCTAACATATGTGTAACACCTGAAGGGTCTGCTGCACCATCTCCTGGCATAAAAATTCCACCAATAACATTTTCTGTATTTACGATTGGAAATTTTTTTTTAACGTTTTCTTTATCAAAAATTTTTACATCAACATCATAAAGCTGTGCTGTAGTCGCTTGTCTTTTCAGCTCTTCCCATCTCCCTTGATTTTCAGCAATAGAAAGTGCACCATTCAATCTAAGCCCTGCAGAATGATCAACTTTTTTTTCTAATTCTTTATATAAATCTAAAGTATATTTTCTTATTTTTGTTATTCCTGCAGATGGTCCCAGCTGACTTACAAGACCTGCGGCGTGCCAAGTTGTGCCTGATGTGAGCTGATCTCTCTCAAGTAAAATAGTATCTTTCCAGCCAAATTTTGCTAAATGATAAGCAGTAGAACAACCAATTACACCGCCTCCTATAACAACAACCTTACAACTTAATGGTAATTTTTTTTCATTCATAAACTTCTTAAATTAATTTAGAACATATTTATTTTCTATAAGCTTTTTAACTATAAATTTACAAACCACTTGATTGCCTTCCCTAGTGTGATGATCAAACCATAGTTTTCTTAGACCAAGATCATCATACGTCAATAATACATCGGCACTATCAATAATTAAAATTTCATAATTTTTTGCTATTTTGTTAATAATTTTTTTTATTTGATTATTATCATAATTATTATTTTTATCAGGATTATTCGATGAATTTTTAGACCAATCCCCATACTGATAAATTATAATTTTATTTTTAATATTTAAATTATTAAATTTTTCTAATAAAAAATAAATATTTTCCTCCATTAATTTTTTATCAATGCCAAAAATTTTTTCTTTCGAATTATTCTTATAACCTGGTTGTATATTTATATTAAAATTTTGATGATAGTTTCTTAAAACTTTTGTATCTATATGGTATAGCAGGAAAGAATATTCTTTTAAAAACCCCCAATAAGTTTTTATATTATTATTGTTTTTAGTAACAATATTATTTTCAATAAAGTTGTTAAAAACAATTTTTCCATTTGAATTTTTGGTTAAAAGTTTAGTTGAGAAGTCCCTTTCAAAATCATGAAAGTAAACTGACCAAATTATGTGAGAATATTCCCTTTTGTTACTTTCGATTATTGCTTTTCTAACCGCCTGACTAGAGGAATACCCACCATATCCTCCATTATCTGTTTTAATAGATAATTTTCTTTCTAAACAAGACGGCCAAGTGGATTGATCAGAGGTCTGATCCCCAAAAGTAAAAGAGTCTCCTACTGCAAGTATTCTTCCATTTTCAAATTTTTCAATATTATTGGAATTGTTTCTAAAACCAAGACTATTAGAACTTATGGTAGAGTTTTTTTCCCATCTTGGTAAATCCACATTTTTTAATAATAAATTTGGTTTAAGTGTTTTGAGAAGTTTTTCATCAAATTGACCAAGATTAACTGGGTTTTCTCTAAACCAAGTTTTGCCAAAATATGATATGTGTGGGTTTTGAATGTGTTTTATGCTTAATGCAATTCTCCAAAATAATTCTAACGATAACAATAAGAATAAAAGTACTAAAATATTAATTATTAATAATTTAATATTTTTTTTAATTTCCATTTTAGTCTAACTCAAAGTTTGTTTTATAATTCTGTATTTTTTTGCTTATTTGATTTTCTTTTTCTAAAAAACAGTTACCAATAATTAAATTATCCAGATCCGTCCCCATAAAGCAGTTATACGCCTCTTCTGGTGTATTTACTATGGGTTCTCCCCTTATGTTAAACGAGGTATTCACTAATATTGGACAATTTGTTATTTTTTTAAATTTTTTGAGAAGCCTATAAAATTTTGGATTTGAGTTTTCATGAACTGTTTGTACTCTTGCTGAATAATCAACATGTGTTACAGCTGGAATATTAGATCTTTTTACATTTAATTTATCTATCCCAAATAAATTTTTTTCCTCATCTGACATCTTTTTTTTAATTCTTTCAGAAACCCGGGCAACAAATAGCATATAAGGGCTTTTGTGAGATAGATTAAACCATTCACTTAAATCTTCGTTCAAAATAGCGGGTGCAAAAGGTCTAAAGCTTTCTCTATATTTGACCTTAAGGTTTAGATTTTTTTGCATAGTTGAAGATCTTGCATCACCTAGAATTGATCTTCCACCTAGGGCTCGGGGTCCAAACTCCATCCTCCCTTGAAACCATCCAACTGCATTTCCTTGGTTAATTGCATTTGAAGTTTTGATTAAGATTTCATCTTCATTGTAAACAGAAAATTTAGCACCAATTTCTTTTAATATTTTTTCTATTTGGTCTTGTGTGTACTCTGGTCCTAGGAAAGATCCTTGCATTGAGTCGTTTCTATCAATAATCCTATCTTTTTTTAGTTCATTGTGCCAGTAAGCAAGTGCTGCACCCAAAGAACCACCCGCATCTCCTGAGGCTGGCTGTATCCAGATATTGTCAAAAATTTTACCTTCTAAAATTTTGCCATTAGCAACACAATTAAGTGCAACACCGCCTGCAAGACATAAATTATTGATTTGATATTCTTCTTTTAATGATTTTGTTAATTTTAAAATTATATTTTCAGTAACTTTTTGAATTGATGCAGCAATATCCATGTGAAACTGAGTTAATTTTTCATTTTCGGGATTTCTAGGCTTGTTACCAAATAAATTATGAAATTTTTCATTTGTCATTGTAAGACCAGTAGCATAATTAAAAAAACTCTGATCTAATCTAAATGTACCATCTGATTTTATATCAATAAGATTTTCACAAATTTCATTTAAATATTTTGGTTCTCCATATGGGGCTAATCCCATTAATTTATATTCTCCACTATTTACTTTAAAACCAACATAAAACGTAAAAGCAGAATACAATAAACCTAATGAATGTGGAAAATTGATTTCTTTGACTATTTTTAATTCATTTTTTTTTCCAATTGCTACCGTAGTTGTTGCCCATTCTCCTACGGCATCTGCAGTTAAAACTATTGCTTCATCAAAATTAGATGGAAAGAAAGCGCTTGCGGCGTGACTCATATGGTGCTCTGAAAAGGAAATCTTATTATCACCATTAAAATTTGAATCATGCCTCTTAAGTTGATTCATTAAAAAATTTTTTTGAAACAATTTTTCATTTAACCAAGTAGGAATTGATTTTGTAAATTGGGTAAAACCTCTTGGTGCAAAAGCTACATAGGTTTCTAACAATCTCTCAAACTTTAAGAAAGGTTTTTCATAAAAAACAATATGATTTATTTCAGATAAGCGTAGTTTTGCAAAATCAAGAACAAATTCAATTGCATTAAAGGGGTAACTAGAATCGTGTTTTTTTCTTGTAAATCTTTCTTCTTGAGCTGCTGCAACTATTTTTCCATCAATTACAATTGATGCAGCACTGTCATGATAAAATGCAGAAATTCCAAGAATTGATACCACGATTTAAAATATTGTATAAATGAAAGGTGCTACTACAGATCCCTGACTTAAAATAATTAAACCGCCAAAGAGCACTAAAACAATTAGTATTGGTATTAACCAATATTTTTTTCTAATTATTAAAAAATTAATAAATTCTTTTATAAAGTCCATTGTTTAACCTATAATTTTTTTTAAATGAAACAAAGTGTTTTCTCGGTTATGTTTTTCACTAAATTTCCATATCTGAGAATCTATGTAAAAATGTAACATTTGGCCAATAATAGGAATTAAAATTAAGTTTTGATAAATTGTATCGTTCATTTTACCAGATGAAGATAAAATAGTCATAATAATTGAATAAATTATTATAATAGAAAAGAAGCTGTAGATATAATTATTTTTTTCTTTTGACATATTTGACACTTGAATATTTCTAGAAATCACAACATGTC
>JBJLDV010000002.1:0-70426 GCA_045566195.1 Candidatus Pelagibacter sp.
AACATTGTTGTAACAGCTATTGCAATACCAAACAGACCAGCAATATAATTTGTTAATAATATTCCACCAACGATAATTAAAGCAGGTATTGCAGTTGCCTCAAGCGATACAGCTAAACCTTGAATTACGTTTGTGCCATGACCAGTTGTTGATGAACTTGCAACACTTCGTACCGGTCTGTAATTTGTCCCTGTGTAATATTCTGTAACCCAGATGAGCAAACCCGTAATTGCAAGTCCTATTACTCCACAATAATAAAGACTTTTGCCATTAAAAGTCACACCATTAACACTGTATTCTGTTGCAAAACCAATAACATAATCAGTTAGTGGATATAATAATATTAATGATGAAATAGCTGTAGCTATAAAACCTTTGTATAAAGCTGCCATTATATTTTTACTATTACCCAATCTGACAAAAAAAGTTCCTAAAATTGATGTTAAAATACAAGCGCCGCCAATAGTTAAGGGATATATCATCATATTTAAATCGTTAACAAAGAAAATAGAAGAAAGGACCATTGTTGCTACAATTGTTACAGCATATGTTTCAAACAAATCAGCAGCCATGCCTGCGCAATCACCAACATTATCTCCAACATTATCAGCAATAACAGCTGGATTACGTGGGTCATCCTCAGGTATACCTGCTTCAACTTTACCAACTAAGTCTGCACCAACATCAGCACCTTTGGTAAATATACCTCCACCTAATCTAGCAAAAATTGATATTAAAGATGCACCAAAACCTAAGGCAACAAGTGCATTGACTATTTCTCTTTCATCAACATTTAATTTAAGCAATAAATAATAGTAAACTGCTATAGACAAAAGAGCGAGTCCAGCTACAAGCATACCAGTTACAGCACCGGATTTAAAAGCTATAGATAAACCTTGAGATAAACCTTTTCTAGATGCCTCTGCTGTTCGAACGTTAGCTTCGACAGAAACTAACATACCAACATAACCTGCTATACCAGACAATGCAGCACCTATTAAATAACCCAAACCTACTAAAATACTAAAAGCATAACTAATAATTACAAGAACAGCGACACCAACAATTGCTATAGTTTTATATTGCCTATTCAAATAAGCCTTAGCACCGATTTGTATAGCAGAGGCTATCTCTCTCATTTTATCATTACCGGAACTTGCATTTAAAATTTGTTTACCCGTAAAAAAACCGTAAACTATTGATAATAAACCGCTAAAATTGTATAAGATAAAATTGTTTCGACAGATGTGTTCATTGTAATTCCCTAGATTAATTATTTAATATTAAAAATCGCACAATACAAAAAAGACTATAAAAGGCAACTTTTAACTTAACTAAAAATTGTGTAAATATCCTTTATTTTTAAGGAATAATTGATTACCTTCAATATCTAAAATTACAGATTTACTTTTACCCTTAAAGATTGTTCCGATTTTTGTTATTCGAATCTTATTAATGTATGAGAAATTATTTATTATTTTTTGTTTTGATTTTGATGCAGTAAATAATATCTGATAATCATCGCCATTAGAAATGAAATCTATCTTTTTCTTTTTTTTTAATTTTAATAAATTTTTTAAATTATTTGATATAGGTACATCGATTAAATTAACTTTAAATGAATATCTCTGTTTATTAATTAATTTTTCTAAATCAGCGAAGAGACCATCTGATATATCAATTGATGATGAAGCAAATTCATGTAATTTTTTTATTAATTTAATTTGTATATCAGGAGAATAATATTTATTAATGAAGTAATTGCTATTAAATTTATTAGTTTTGAGACTATTTTGTAAAATACATAAACCTGTATAACTATCACCAAGATTTCCAGTAACATATATATCGTCATTGATGACAGATCTATTTCGATAGACTATTTTACTTGAGTAACCAATAGAAGTAACTGAGAAAGTAAGTTTACTAGATTTTACAGTATCGCCTCCACCGATAAATATATTATAAATACTTTGTTCCTTCTTGATTGAGTCGTATATTTTTTTTAAATTTTTTTTTGAAAAGTGTTTATCATTACCAGACGCACAAATAAAAATAAATTTAGGATTAACTCCTTTACAAACTATATCCGAAATAGATGATCTAATAATTTTTTTTATAACAAGTTCAGGATTTTTAAAATTAAAAAAATGAATTTTATCAACATAGGTATCAACTGATAAAACTAACTTATTTTTTTTATCAAAAAAAACATCATCATTAAGATTTAAAGAAGATTTATTTTTACGTAATTTTTTAAAGTATTTATTAATAATCTCAAATTCATTCATTGATATTTCTTATTTTTTTTGAAATTTTATCTAATATTGCATTTAAATATTTTGTTTGAGAAACTTCTAAAAAAAATTTGATGCATTTAAATACTCCTTAATAATAATTTTTCTTGGCGTTTTTGGCATATATAAAAACTCATATACAGCACTTTTAATAATTGTTTGAAAAACCTTATCCATATTTTTTAGATTAATATTTTGAATTGATTGATTAATTTCTTCAAAAAGTACTTCTTGCCTCTCTACAGAACCTAAAACAACATTTTTTATAAATTTTTTAAACCTGTGCTTTGGAAATGTAATTTCACTATCGTTATTATAAAGCTTACCATATAGTTTTTTGAATAATTATAACCCGTGGATTATTTTTTGCTGAAAAGAAAACTTTCATCTCTTTTGTGATAGAACAGATATTACTGCAATTGCAGCATCCTTACCTTTTTTGCCTCTAGCAATAGCCTGTTTTTTATTTAAACAAGTTAAGATGCCATTTCCAACAGGCTTTTGAGTGTCAACACTAATTTTCATAATTGCATCAGTTGTGGAGGATGAAATAAAATCAAAATGTGGTGTTTCACCCTTTATTACACAACCAAGTGCTACGACACCATCGTATTTTTTTATATTTTTCATTATTGTAACTGGAATTTCAAATACGCCTGGTACCTCTATAATTTTCACTTTTGAACGATTATTAAATTGATCTAAAGCTGAACTTAAAAGTTTTTTAGATATTTCCTTATAATAATTAGCTATTACGATTAAAATTTTATTTTTCATTTTAATATTTCTTGTTTTACTATCTTGATACCATAACCTTCGAGGCCAACAACCTTCTTTCTAGATTTTGTTACCAATACCATATTCCTTATATTAAGTGATTTAATTATTTGTGCACCAATTCCATAATTTTTTATTAGCCTATCCTGGCCTTTTTTATAAAAATCATGACTTTTATATTGTCTTAATGTTTGAGTGACTGATTTTAAATTCGGATCTCTTATAAAAATTAATACACAATTAGCAAACTTTTCAAAATATTTAATTGTTTTGTTAAACGAATTGGGTATCTTTTGATTTATTAAATAATTTTCAACTACATTTGATGAAATTACCCTTAATCTAGGAGTAATTTTTTTTGTTAAATTTCCTTTAATCAAAGCAAAATGTTCTGAACCATCTATGATATTTTCAAAGATTTTAATTTTGTAAGATTGATTTCCAACATCAATTTTTGATGTTTTTTTTAATTTAATAAGTTTTTCTTTCTTAAGTCTGTAAGCGATTAAATCTTCTATTTTTGCAATTTTAAGTTTATGCTTATCTGCAAATCTAAATAGATCTTGACCTTTGGCCATAGTGCCGTCCTCATTCATTATCTCACATATAACGGCTGAAGGATTCTTTTTTGCCAGTTTTGAAATATCTATTGACGCTTCTGTATGTCCCGCCCTTACAAGAACCCCTCCCTCTTTGGCAATAATAGGAAAAACATGACCAGGAGAAACTATTTCCTTTTTTTTGACATTTCTCTTTGTTGCAATCTTTATTGTTCTGGCTCTATCTTTTGCTGAAATACCCGTTGTTATGCCTTTCTTTGCCTCTATTGAGATTGTAAATGCAGTTTGGTTTCTTGATTGATTAACAGGCGCCATATAATTAAGGTTTAACTTTTTAGCTTGTATACTATTTAATGTTAAACAAATTAATCCTCTGCCATTTTTAGCCATAAAATTAATTTTTTTTTGATCTACATCAGAAGCACAAAAAACTAAATCACCTTCATTTTCACGATTTTCATCATCAACTAAAATATACATGCTTCCTTTTTTAGCTTCACGAATTATTACATCAATATTTGAATATCTATTTTTTTTTAACATACCTCTTCACATATTTGGATAAAATATCTATTTCTATATTAACCTTATCTTTTTTTTTAAGTTTGTTTAAATTTGTAAGTTTTAATGTATGAGGTATTACCCATATCTGAAAACCTTTTCTAGTTATTTTTGATATCGTAAGAGAAACTCCATTAATTAATATTGAGGCTTTTTCAATCAAATCCTTTTTAAACTTATTTTTTATTATAATGTCGAAAATAAGTGACTTTTGAGATTTTAATATTTTGTTTACAATTCCAACTGTATCAACATGGCCTTGACATATATGACCTGAAATATTTTGACCGTATTTCATAGGTAATTCAAGATTTATAATGTCTTTTTTCTTTATATCTCTAAACTTTGATCTCATAATTGTTTCATTAGATAAATAAAATTCTTTAATATTTTTTTTAATAGAAACTAAAGTTAAACATACTCCGTCACATGATATAGATATACCCAGATCTTTCTTGCTTACTTTTAATGATGATTTAATAAAAAGATTAAGACCTTTTTTATATTTTATAATATTTTGGACTATTCCTTTATTAAATATAATTCCATTAAACATAATTAAATAAACCTTATAATTTTATCTTTATTAGTATAAGTGTCTAATACTTTTTTACTTTTAAAATTTTTATCTAGTTTAATTAAAATATCAGAAATTGAGATTAAACCAGAAGATTTTAAAAATTTATCACTTTTAAATAAATAAAATTGATTAAAAAGATATTGATTTAAAAAAGACCTTGTTAAGGATCTGCCGCCTTCCACGAGCAAATTAAAAATCTTTTTTTTATAAATAATTTTTAATACGTTAGTTAGATTGAGTTGATTATTAGTTTCTAAAGGTATTTTAATAAGTTTAACATTTTTTTTTTTTAAATATTTTATCTTTCCAATTTTAGATGAATTATAAAATATATAAGTATTTCTACGGTTAATTGAATTTACCACATATGAAGAATTTTTAATTTTTAAATTTTTATCTATAATGAAAATTTTAGGTGAGTTTTTTTGTAAACCATTTAATCTACAATCAAGTTTAGGATTATCATCATTTAAAGTTTTATAAGAAACCAAAATTCCATCATTTTTATATCGTAATAAGTGCCCAACATTTAGTGATGTTTCATCAGAAATATATTTTAATTTTTTAGATTTAATATAATTGTCTTTTGAACAAGCAATCTTACCTGTCACATAGGGTAGTTTATACTTTCGATTAAATTTATAGCTTAAATAAAATTTATCTATTTCCTTCTTAAGAATTCCTTTTTTAACAATAATACCTTTTTTTTTTAAAACTTTATATGCATGATTAGAAGTCCTATGATCAATATCCATTACCGAGTAAATTACTTTTTTTACTTTTGATTTAATTAACAAACTTGAACACGGATTTGTTTTACCTTTATGTGTACATGGTTCCATTGTAATGTATGCAGTTGATCCATAAGGATTAATGATACAATTTTTTATCGCATTATATTCAGCATGAGGGCGACCATTTTTAGAGGTAACTCCAGTCGAAATAATTTGATTATTTTAACTAATACACAACCTACAGATGGATTTTCCTTGGTTAAACCATGATTTTCCTTAGCCAGCGCTAAGGCTAATCTCATGTAATATTTATCAGGAGTTTTTATATTATCTTTTTTTGAAGACATCTATTTTGTCAACAAACTGTATGAAATCTTTCTCTTCTCTGAAATTTCTATAAACTGACGCAAAGCGCACATAAGCAACAGGATCTAAGTCTTTTAATCCATCCATAACCATAGTTCCTATAGTATTTGATGCAATTTCATTTTGACCAAGCTCTTCTAAAGAACGAGATATTTTAGTTATAAATTTCTCAACTGTGTCAGTATCAATGGGTCTTTTTTTTAGAGCAATATAAATTGACTTAGATAATTTATCTCTATCAAATGGAGACTTTCTTCCATTTTTTTTTACAACCATTAGTTCTCGAATTTGTATTCTTTCAAAAGTGGTAAATCTTTCACCACATGTGCAGAGTCTTCTTCTTCTAATAGCCGTTCCATCCTCAGTGGGTCTTGAGTCCACTACTGAAGTTTCGCCTTTTTTTTCACAAGGACATATCATTTAAATTTATTTAACCTAAGTGTTTATAAATTGGAAATTTTGAGCATAGCTCAATAACTTCCTGTCTTACTTCATTTTCCACTTTGCTATTGTCTTCTGGATTGGATGATAGACCTTTAATTACCTTAGTAATTAATTGTCCTACAACCTCAAATTCTTTTAATCCAAACCCACGTGTGGTAGCTGCTTGCGATCCTAGTCTTATACCTGAGGTAATCATGGGACTTTCTGTATCAAAAGGTATTCCATTTTTATTACATGTAATGTTTGCTCTACACAAACTTTCAGAAGCTAAATTTCCTTTTACATTAAAAGGTCTTAAATCAACTAACATTAAATGAGTATCAGTTCCTCCAGAATAAATCTTGAAACCATTATTTTTTAATGTTTCAGCTAAAATTTTAGCGTTAGATAATACTGATTTAATATAAACTTTAAAATCTGGTCTTAATGCTTCTAGAAATCCAGCTGCTTTAGCGGCTATAACATGCATTAAAGGTCCGCCTTGATAACCAGGAAATACGGCAGTATTAAATTTTTTTGAAAGGTCTTCATGGTTAGTTAAAATAATTCCACCTCTTGCACTTCTAAAAACTTTATGTGTTGTAGATGTAACAACATGAGCATGGTCACAAGGATTAGGATATCCTTTACCAGCTACTAAGCCAGAAAAATGAGCCATATCAACCATTAAGTATGCACCAACTTTGTCTGCAATTTCTCTAAATCTTTTAAAATCAATAACTCTCGAGTAAGCACTTCCGCCAGCTATAATCAGTTTTGGTTTGTGTTCCAAGGCTAATTTTTCAACATTATCGTAATCTATTAGTTCAGATTTTTTATCTACATCATAACCAATTGCATTAAACCATTTTCCTGACATAGAAATTTTTAAACCATGTGTAATATGACCACCAGAGTTTAAACTCATTCCTAAAAAGGTATCACCTGGTTTTAATAATGCTAAAAAAACAGCACCATTTGCTTGTGCACCGGAGTGAGGTTGTGCATTTGCAAATTTACAATTAAATAATTTTTTTAATCTTTCGATTGCAAGATTTTCAGCAACATCTACATGCTCACATCCATTATAATATCTTTTCCCTGGGTATCCTTCGGCATATTTATTTGTTAAAACTGAACCTTGTGCTTCAAGTACAGCCTGAGAAACAATATTCTCTGATGCAATTAATTCTATATGCTGTTGCTGTCTTCTTAATTCATCATTAATAGCTTTATAAAGATCTGGATCAGTTTTAGACAAGCTATCTTCAAAAAAACCCTTATATTGATCGTTTAAATATTTACTTTCACTAGACATAATATCCTCAAATTTTATTTATCCTTTTTTGGTGCCTACCACCATCAAACTTTGTTTTTAAAAAGGTATTAATAAACAATAAAGCATTTTTTCTGGATATCAACCTTGAACCTAAGGTAATAATATTAGCATTATTATGCATTCTTGATAATTTCGTAGATTTTAGGCTGTAACATTGAGCCGCTCTTATTTTTTTATGCTTGTTTGCAGTAATACTCATGCCCGTTCCTGATCCACAGACCAAAATTCCCACATTTTTTGAACTTTTAGCAACCTTTTTTGAAAGCCTGTGGGCATACAGCGGGTAATCTACAGAATTATTGCTATTTGGACCTAGATCAAAAAGTTTTATTTTTTTTTTAATAAAACTTTTTTTTATATATTCCTTTAAGGTGTAACCAGCATGATCAGAGGATATGAAAATATTTTTCAAATTAATTAAATTTATAATTTAATACACATGCAACTAAGTGAACACGATTTTCTTCACCCCCATTAAAAGCATTGTGATATTTTGTATTATTAGTAATCCAGACTGAGCCATCTGCTGGCAAATGTTTGGCCACACTATCAACAACCATTATTGCACCAGGATTAGTATAAATTGGTATATGTAATCTTGGTTCTGGATCTCTATGCCAACTTAATGTTGACCTTGGTTCTTTAAGCAATAGTCTAACTCTTCCAAGTTTAAATTTTTCTGACAATTCACGATATACATCTTCAAAATACGTTCCTTTAAAATCATTAACAAATTCTGTATACTTGCTTTCATCAATTCCAACATCTCTGGCAACTTCTTTACCTGTGCTATCTGGTTTTGTCCAATACACACCTCTAATTTTACTTCCTTTAGTGGATTCAGGATCACCTGGAATTTGATTTAATGATATGCCTGCAAAATGAGGTATTCCTAAACTAGTATCAAAACCCCTAATCTTTAAAACTTGATCGCAAGCTTTCCTAAGTTTAATTATATCAAAGTTTATATCTTGTTTTTGAAAATCATTAAAAGTAAGTGACATAATTGCATTTATTAATAGTTTAAAAGATATTATATAATATATAACTATTGTCGCATATAAATTAATTTTTAAATGATTACAACTGGAAAATATCCAAATTTAAGACTTAGGCGCAATCGTAAAAACGATTGGATAAGACGCTTAACAAAAGAAAATACACTATCTGTTGATGACCTTGTACAACCTATATTTATTATTGAAGGAAAAAATAAAAAAATTCCAATTAAATCTATGCCCGGAGTTTTTAGGTATTCTTTAGATAAGGTTAATCACTTAGTTAAAGATTTAATTAAAATTGGTATACCAATGATAGCAATCTTTCCTTACGTAGAAAAAAAATATAAAAATATTCATGGATCTGAAGCACTAAATGAGAATAATCTTGTTTGCCGAGCTACTAGAACTATAAAAAAAAAATTTAAAGATAAAATTGGTATAATGTGTGATGTTGCACTAGATCCTTATACATCACACGGGCATGATGGTATTATTAAATCTGACCAAATAGATAATGATTTAACTTTAAAAATTCTATCTAAGCAAGCAGTAATACAAGCCAGGGCGGGTTGTGATGTTATAGCACCTTCAGACATGATGGATGGAAGAATTGCAATAATTAGAAAAGCATTAGATAAAAATAATTTTAATAGCGTGAGAATTTTATCCTATGCTGTTAAATATGCTTCTAGTTATTATGGTCCATTTCGTGATGCTGTTGGGTCTAAAAAATTATTGAAGGGTGATAAAAAAACATATCAAATGGATTATAGTAATTCTGATGAAGCCTTAAGAGAGGTATCAATGGATATCAAAGAAGGAGCCGATATGGTAATGGTTAAGCCTGGTCTACCTTATTTAGATATAATAAGTGATGTAAAAAGAAAATTTAAAATACCGGTGTTTGCCTATCAAGTATCTGGTGAATACAGCTTGATAATGAATTCAATAAAAAACGGTACAGTTAATGAAAAAATTATATTAGAGACATTAATGAGTTTTAAGCGTGCTGGTGCAAATGCAATAGTAACGTATTTTGCAAGTAAAATAGCAAAGAAACTATAAATTACTTTAGGATATTTATAAAATCAACTCTTTGTAAAGGATGACTTAAGTTATTGGGCTGCAGTATATTTTTGTCTAGGTAACTACTTACTAATTTAATACCTTTGATAAGTTCATTTTTATCATAAGTACTACTATTCATATCAACCAAGAAATTTGGCACAATTTTTTTTTCACTTTGAGATTCAACATAATATGTAACATTATTATTTATAATTTGTTTTTTTGCTATTTTTTCTAAATTTAAATCATATCCTGAAATTTTGAGCAATTCTAATTCCCATAAAATGTATTTTTTAAGCCATTCATCACCTTTTAATAAAATAAAAAAATTATTTATTAAATTAAAAATTTCATAATTATTTTGATTTTCTGCTGTTAAAAGTTTTATCATACTCATAGATGAAGCTAAGCAATGTAATTTACCTCTATCACTAAAAAATTTTGGTGTTTCAGCGTTTATAATTTCTACTTTGAATGAGCCTACTTTAGATTCATTTTTATTCTGATAATTTAATTGAAACAAATTACCTACCTGCAGGTAACCTTTTATTTTTTTTGATGTTGCTCCGAATATAATTCCAGATACTTTGCCATGTGTTGATGTATAAAAATCGACAATTGCTGAATTTTCATTATATTTAAATTTAGATAATAGATAACCTTTGTCGTCCCAAATCATATTAATTTTAATTTTTTTAAGAGGGATGTTGCGGCATCCTGTTCTGCCAATTTTTTTGAATTACCAACGCCCTCTATAGCTTGTGATGTTTTTATTTTAACCTGAACGTGAAAAATGGGCTTATGTTTTAAGCCTTTCATTTTGATTAATTTATATTTTGGTAATATTTTAAATTTTTTAAGTGAAAATTCCTGAAGTTTGGTTTTCGAGTCAACTATAGTTTCTTTGGTATTTACTATAAAATCATTCCACATATTCAGTATGAAACTTTCTACGACTTTAATTCCTTGATCTAAAAAAATTGCCCCAACTATAGACTCACAAGTATCTGATAAAATTTTATTTTCAATCTTATATTTATTAGTCTTATTTGTATTAGTTTTAATATAATTAAATAGTTCTAATTTATTAGCAATATCTAAACATCTGTTTTTATTTACCAAAGATGCAAATTTTTTATCCAATGAACCTTCATTTTCATCAGGATAAATATCAATTAATTTTTTTGAAATTATAAAACCTAATACTCGATCTCCTAAGAATTCTAGCTTCTCATTATTATTTATTGGATCTAAACTTTTGTGTATAAGAGATTTTTCTAATAACTTTTTATCTTTAAATTTAATTTTTAATTTTTTTTCAAGTTGGGATAAATTCATAATAAAATTTTAGTTTATTCTTTTAAAAAATCTATCAAGCCTAATTAATTCACCCCATCTCCAAAACTCAAAAATACTTCCTTTCTTGGAGTCAGAGGAAAAAAAAATAAACTGTGCTTTACCTACTAAATTATCTCTATGAACGTATCCGACGCTTGATAAAAATCTACTATCTTTTGAACAATCTCTATTGTCGCCTAGAAAAAAATAATGATCATCTGGGACTTCAAATAAATCCGTATTCTGTAATGTATATTGTTTAAAATAAGCACTCATAAACTTCTTACCATTTGGAAGATTTTCAGTAAAATAATTACTATTAATTTTATTAACACCACAATAAACAAATTCTTTATTCGATTTTAAATCTTTAAAAATTTCACTATTATTAAGAAATAGACTGCCATCTATAAACTGTATTTTATCTCCAGGTAAACCTATGAGTCTCTTGATATAATCTGTTCTATTATCCGATGGTGTTTTAAAAACGACTACATCTCCGACTTTTGGTGATGAAAATAATTTTCTACCATTAAATAAAGGTGGGCTAAATGGAAAGGAGTGTTTGCTATATCCGTATGAGTACTTTGTTACAAACAATCTATCTCCAACCAATAAATTTGGTTCCATGGAAGATGACGGGATATAAAATGGTTGAATTATTAGAGACCTGATAAATACTGCAATTATTAAGGCATATATAATTGTAGTAATATTTTCGATAATTATTTTTTTCATTTTTTTGATCTACTTAAAATTACATAAGCTATAGAATGTTTTGCCTCATCTGATAAGGATAAAAAAACTTTAAAGTTTCTAAGTTTATTTTTTTTGCAAATAATAGATTTAATCTTATTGTTAACCCTAATATATGGTTTTCCTAATTTATTATTTAGGATTATTATATCCGAAAAATTTATTCCAGATCTAAAACCACTACCTATTGACTTTACAAATGCCTCTTTAGCAGCAAATCTTTTTGCAAAAAAATTAACTTTATTTTTAATATATTTAGACTTTTTTATTTCATGCGTTGAGTAAATTCTTTTAATGAATTTAATGTTTTTAATTAATTTCTTTATTCTAGAATTTTCTACAATATCAACTCCATTACCAATAACTTCCATACAATTTTATTTACAGATTTTTTTAAATTTATTAATAACTCTCGGTAGGCCTAAAAAAAATGACTCACCTACTATAAAGTGACCAATATTAAACTCCTTTATTAATTTAATTTTAGATAATATAGATGCACTTTTGTAGTCAAGTCCATGACCGGCGTGAACCTCAAGTCCTAGTGAATTGGCAAGATTGCAAGAAGCGATGATTTTTTTTAAATCTTTTTTAATATTTTTTTTTGATCTAACTTTTCTTGATATACTTCCAGTGTGCAGTTCAATGCATTTAGCACCAATTTTTTTAGATAATTTAATATCATTCAAATTTGGATTAATAAAAAGACTTGTTCTAATTTTTTTGTTATTCAAAGTTTTTACAATTTTTTTTAAAATTTTATTATTTTTCTTTAAATTCAATCCACCTTCTGTTGTCAATTCCTCTCTTTTTTCAGGTACAATACAAACGTATTTGGGATTACTCTTAAGAGCTATTTTTAACATTTTATTATTTCCAGCCATCTCTAAGTTAATGGGTATAGATTTAAATTTAGATAGAATTTTCAAATCAATATCTTTGATATGACGCCTATCTTCTCTTAGGTGAATTGTAATTAAATCAGCTCCATTTTTCATTACGAATTTTGCAGCTTTTAAAATATTAGGATGATCTTCTCCCCTAGCATTTCTTATAGTAGCAACATGGTCTATGTTTATGCCTAAACGTATCATTTTATAAATCTGCTACCAGGACTGGTAATTGGTAATTTCTTTAATGATAAGGGAACATTATTTCTTTTAAATGTTGGGATATCTATTTTAACTTGTGAAACTATATTTTTAGTTTTAATTTTTAATGATTTATTACTAGACCTATCTATAATACAAGCAAAACCCACATGTTTAGACTTGAATTTTTTAATTAACCTAACACACTCTAAACTTGATTTTCCTGTTGTTATAACATCCTCAACTATTAAAACTCTTGAATTAGGTTTAATAAAAAAACCTCTTCTCAATTTAAATTTCCCTTTAACTCTCTCACAAAATATAGTTTCTTTGTTCAAAATTCTTCCTATGTCATATCCTATTATAATACCGCCCATTGCAGGTGATAAAATTATATCTATTTTTTTAAATTTTTTTTTAATTTTGGATGCTAATGATTTTGACATCATTGATGCATATAACGGTTTACTCAACAATTTTGCACATTGAACATATTTCGGTGAGTGTAAACCTGATGATAATACAAAATGTCCTTCTAATAAAGCTCTAGTTTTTTTTAAAACCACCAAAGAGTCTTTTAAAGAAAGCATATTTTTTATTTTTGTGTCTAATAATTTTAAAGTTATATTCTTTTTGTTTTAACTCACTAATAAGTTTTGTAAAGTTCTTCAAATCATGAATTATAAGATTAAATCTAAAATTGATTGTTTTTTTGGTTTTTTCGACCATCTCAACACTAGAAATATTAACATTATTTAAGCCAATCATGGTTGTAACATCGCCTAACTTACCTGGCTGGTCTGTCAAAGATATCCATAATGTGGTATTGTATCTTTTAGTTTTAATTGACTTAGTGTTTTCTTTATATTGCCAATATCTTCTTATAGCAGCACGTGCTTTTCCAGTTTTTGACAAAGATAGCCAATGAAGTGATGGGGATACTCTTTTTGAAGTAATTATTTTAACAACATCTCCATTTCTCAAGGTTGATTGCAGGGGTGAGTCTTTACCATTTATTTCAGACCCAATAGCTGTGTCCCCAATTTGAGTATGAACAGCGTAGGCAAAATCAATTGGTGTCGCATCTTTAGGTAATTTAATAACCGAACCCTTCGGAGTAAAACAGAAAACATTTTCATGAAACATTTGAAGTTTGGTGTATTCATAAAAATCTTCAGGATTTTGATTCTTCTCAATTATTTCAACTAGGTCTGCTAACCAATCATATTCTTTCCATGTCAAAGAATTAAATTTTTCTGATGATTTATATTTCCAATGTGAAGCTACACCTCTTTGTGCAAATTCATGCATTTGCATTGTCCTTAATTGAATTTCAATTGGTCTTTGGTTTGGTCCTATTATTGCAGTATGGAGCGACTGATATTTGTTTATTTTTGGTGATGAAATATAATCTTTAAATTTACCAGGTATACAATTCCACTTATTATGAAAAATACCAAGTGATTTATAACAAGCGGAAATATCATCAAGAATTATTCTAAAACCCATAATGTCTGTTATTTGTTCTAAGGAAATTCTTTTATTTTGCATTTTTCTCCATAGTGAGAAAGGAGTTTTTTCTCTTCCAAAGATTCTTGCTACCAGACCATGATCTTGAAGTAGCTTGGTAAATTCTTCTGCGACAGCATTAAAACTAATAAGATTATTTTCTTTAATTTTATCCAATCTATCCTTAATTAGTTTTCTTGCATTTGGATTTAACACTTCAAACGAAAGATCTTCTAATTCATCTCTAATTCTATTCATACCCATTCTATCGGCAAGCGGTGAATATATTTCCATAGTCTCTTTGGCAATTCTTTCTCTTTTTTCAATTTTATCAATAGAACTGATCGTTCTCATGTTATGTAATCTATCTGCAATTTTAACTAGTAAGACTCTTATGTCTTTGGATGTTGCAATAATTAACTTTCTAAAATTTTCCGCCCTAGAATTTGCAGTTGCTTGATTTTCAAGCTCAGAAATTTTGGTTACGCCCTCAACCAGATCAGCAACTTCTTGACCAAATTCATCTTTAATTGTTTGGTAGGTAGCATGCGTATCTTCAATAGTATCATGAAGCAAGCCTGTTGCTATCGTAGCACTATCTAATTTAAGTTCAGTTAAAATATTTGCAACAGCAACTGGATGAATTACATAAGGATCACCTGAATGTCTTTTTTGATTTTCGTGGGCTTTAACTGCAAAGTTATAAGCTTTGTCTAAAGTTTCTGGATTTAAAAACTTATTATAAGATTTTACTTTATTTATTAAATCATCTGATTTTAACATAAATTTACTATATCATTTTTTTATTCAACTGTAATAGATCTTAAGTCTTTAGTGCTAATTTGCTTTAATAATTGTGATATTTTTATATTTGATCTAGGGTGCTTCCAATTTTTTGATATTTCAAACAATGGTATTAAAACAAAATTTCTATCCTCTAGTCTTGGATGTGGAGTAATAACAAAACTCTTTCTATCATATAATTTTAGACATTTATGACCAAAGTCAATAATATCAATATCACATATTCGTGGAGAATTTTTTTTGGCTGGTTTTCTTCCTAGAATTTTTTCAATTTTTTTTAAAAAAAACAACAGATCTAAAGGTTTTAGATATGTTTCACCTTCAATTACAATATTTAAAAAATTAGGCATTTTAGGATTTGGCCAAGATTTAGTTTTATAAAATTTTGAAGTTTTAAATATTCTGAAATTTTTATTGAGTTCAAGATGTAATTTGGCGTTTTCAATGTTAAGTTTTTTATTGCCTAAATTAGAACCTATACCTAAAAAAACTTTATTAGCTTGTTTTTCTAACATATCTTGCTCTATCTCTTTGCCAATCTTTTGTTTTTTTCGCTTGTCTTTTATCATATTGTTTTTTCCCTTTTGCGACTGCAATTTCAATTTTTGCTTTGCCTTTCTTAAAATAAATTTTTGTAGGTATTAAAGTAAAACCTTCTCTATTTATTTTTCCAATCAATTTATTAATTTCTCTTTTATTTAATAAAAGTTTTCTATCGTCCGTAGGATTGTGATTTTTATGACTTGCATTTTTGTATAGAGGTATATGAGCATTCATTAAAAAAATTTCACCATCTCTTTCAATACCATATGAGTCGGATATATTAATTTTTCCTAATCTTATTGATTTTATTTCTGATCCTTTAAGCATAATACCAGCTTCATATAAGCTTTCAAAAAAATAATTAAAACTTGCTTTTCTGTTAATTGAAATTATTTTCAAACCAGGAGTGGTTTTTTTTTTCATTAACTAATTAATTTTGCAGACTGTAAAGCTTTCTTAACCTTGTCTTTTGTCTCATCCTTAATGTTTACCAAAGGCAATCTAATTTCATCACTGCACAAACCTAAAAGTTTTGCAGCATATTTTGCTGGTGCTGGATTGCTTTCAATGAATAAAGATTTATGTAGTGGTTGAAGCATTTGATCAATCCTCTCAGCTTCTTTTATTTCATTTCCTGATTTTGATTTCGAATAATTTTGCATTTCAGAACATAATTTCGGAGCTATGTTTGCGGTAACAGAAATGATACCAACGCCCCCTCTTTTGTTAAATTCAAAGGCAAGACCATCCTCACCGGTTAACTGTATAAATTCTGAACCTAATTTTTTAATTGTTTGATCTAGTCTATTTAAATCTCCTGTAGCATCTTTTACACCCACAATATTTTTTAACTCAAATAACCTTGCCATTGTATCTACAGACATATCAATTACACATCTGCTTGGTATATTGTAAATTATTATTGGAAGGCTTGTGTTGTCACTTATTGCTTTATAATGTTGATATAAACCTTCTTGTGTAGGTTTGTTATAATATGGTGTAACAACTAATGCACCGTCAGCACCTACCTTTTCTGCATGTTTGGTTAACGATATAGCTTCTTCAGTAGAGTTAGAGCCAGTACCAGCTATAACAGGTACCTTTCCATTTGACTCCTTAATACAAAGCTCAATTACTTTTTGATGTTCATCGTGATCTAATGTTGGGGACTCACCAGTGGTACCAGCAGGAACAAGTCCATGCGTACCATTTTCTAGGTGAAAATGAATAATTTTAATATAAGCTTCAATATCTAACTTATTATCTTTAAATGGAGTTATTAAAGCAACATTTGAACCTTTAAACATAAATACTTATAACATAAATTGTTGATTCATTTACAAAAAATTATGAAAAAAATAATATCTTTCACTTTTGCTCTTGTGACATTTTTATATACGTCAAATATTAAATCTCAAGAAAATGTTATTATTCCCAAGCAAAAACCTATTTTAAAACAAGAGACTAAAGAAAAGAAAATTTCTATTAACATAATCAAGCCACTCAAGAAGCCAGTTTTAGCAATACAGAAAAAAGAAAAACAAAAGGACGAAGTATTAGAAGAGAAAAAAGTAACAAATATAGGAATTATTATACCAAAAAATAAACCAAAAATTGTTCAAAAATCAGTGGGAAAGTTAGCTAAAAAATCAAAATTTTTTTCTAAAAGAGAATTTGAACTAGCTGGTAAAGCTATTAATGCGATGAGGAAAGCTGATTGGACAAATGCGATATCCATTGCAAAGAAAAGTAAAAATAATGACATTATTAATTTTATACAATGGCGTCATTTACTAACTTATGGAAATAGAGCGAGCTACTATGATTATCAACAATTTATTTCTAAAAATCCTGATTATCCTAGAATTGGTAGAATTAAATATCTTTCTGAACATAAAATGTCTACTGAAAAAGTTTCGCCAAAAAAAATAGTAAAAAAATTCTCTGATAATTCACCACTTAGTGGCTATGGTGAAATGATATTAGGTGAAAGTTTCATTCTTACAGGTGAAACTACAAAAGGTATTAACCTAATTAAAAAAGGTTTTGAAAAAGCAGACTTAAGTAAATCTGATTTAAGATTTTTTAGAAAAAAATATAAAAAATATCTTAATAATGATGATTACATAAATCGTGCTAAATATTTAGCCTGGGAAAATAAGTACTGGGATTTAAAAAGAATGCTTAGATATTTACCAAAAGACGAACAATTATTATATACGGCTAGGCAGCTTTTGATGAGCAAATCATATGGTGTAGATAACGCAATCTCAAAAGTTCCAGATAGATTTAAAAATGACCCGGGCTTAAATTATGACAGATTAAAATGGAGAAGAAAAAGAGGTAGAGTTGAATCGTCTTTAGAAATATTACTTACAATACCAAACAACAAAATTTATTTGGTAAGACCCGAAAAATGGTGGAAAGAAAGAGAAATTATAGCAAGATCATTAATATATAAAAAAAAATATGAAACTGCGTATAAAATAGTAAGTAACCATTCAATGGTCGAAGGACCAGATTATGCTGCTGCTGAATGGATGAGTGGATGGATATCTTTAAGTTTTTTAAACGATCCAATACTAGCAATAGAACATTTTGAAAATTTTTATAACAATGTAAGTTATCCAATAAGTTTATCAAGAGGAGCTTACTGGTTAGGCAGATCCTATGAAAAATTAAATAAAGATGATTTAAAAAATAAATGGTATTTAGAGGCATCAAAATATTTAACTACATATTATGGTCAGTTAGCTTTTTTAAAGATGAATCCGGATGAGAGTTTTGAGCTAAGTTTAGAGCAAAAAGTTGACAATGATTATAAAGCTATGTTTGAAAATAAAGGTCTTGTAAAAATAGTATATTTATTAAATGAGCTGAATAGAGATAAATATACTAAGCATATTCTAAGACATTTGGCATTAGATAACATAGAAAAAGGTAGTGAAATTTTAGCCGCAGAACTAGCAACCAATATCTCAAGATATGATTTTGCAATACAAATATCAAAATTAGCATCTTATGAAAAAAGATTTTTAAATAATTATAATTATCCAATTATAGGTACTCCAAAAATTATTAATGGGAGAAAAATTCCTGAAACTCCTTTTATTCTTTCAATAATTAGGCAGGAAAGTGAATTTGATATGTCAGCTAATAGTTCAGCTGGCGCAAGAGGTTTGATGCAGTTAATGACTTATACTGCTAGACTAGTTGCAAAGCAGGCTAAACTACCATATTCAAAGTCTAGGTTAACGACTGATCCTGAATATAATATAAATCTTGGTTCGCACTACATAGCGGGATTAATTCTTGAGTATGATGGCTCTTATCCTTTTGCAATAGCTGCATATAATGCAGGTCCTAAAAGAGTAAAATATTGGAAAAAATTAAATAAAAACCCTCAAAAAAATCAAATTGATTATGTGGATTGGATTGAATTAATAAAATTTAGAGAGACAAGAAACTATGTTCAAAGGGTTTTAGAAAATTATAATGTTTATAGATATATAGTTGAAAAACGGCCGGTTAAAATGCTTAATTTTTTCGAAAATAAGCCTCTTTATTAATGGCGGAAGAGGTGGGATTCGAACCCACGTTACGAATTTCTCCGTAAGATCAGTTAGCAACCGATTGGTTTCAGCCATCTCACCCACTCTTCCACGATACCTGTGTAACTTGAAACCATTGAATATTCAATATTAATCAAGTATTTTCATAAAATATATGAAAAACAAATATTCAATTTTTTCGCTTATTAAAAACGCTTTTACAAACCATGAAAATTGGCAGAGAGCATGGAGAGATCCTGAGCCAAAAAAAGAATATGATGCTGTAATCATAGGTGGTGGTGGTCATGGGTTGGCAACTGCATATTATTTAGCAAAAAAACATCGAATGAATAATATTGCTGTTGTTGAAAAAGGATGGATTGGTGGTGGTAACACTGGAAGAAATACAACAATTATAAGATCAAATTATCTATGGGACGCAAGTGCAGGTTTGTATGATCATGCTTTAAAACTTTGGGAAGGCTTGTCTCAAGAACTTAATTATAATGTTATGTTTAGCCAACGTGGAGTTATGAATTTAGCTCATAACTTACAAGATGTTAGAGATTTAAAAAGAAGAACACATGCTAATAGATTAAATGGAATTGATGCAGTATGGCTTTCAACAGATCAAGTTAAAAAGTTTTGTCCAATTATTAATACATCACAAGACATAAGATACCCAGTTTTAGGTGGTACTTTACAAAGAAGAGCTGGAACTGCTAGACACGATGCTGTGGCTTGGGGTTATGCCCGAGGTGCAGATGAAATGGGTGTTGATATTATACAAAATTGTGAAGTTAAAGGAATTAAAAGAGTCGGAAATAAAATCGAAGGATTAGAAACAACAAAAGGTTTCATTAAAACAAAAAAAGTTGGTGTTGTTGCAGCTGGTCACTCTAGTGTACTAGCAGACATGGCGGGGCTGAGGCTTCCTCTTGAAAGTAAACCTCTTCAAGCGCTAGTTTCAGAACCTGTAAAACCAATTATAGATACAGTAGTTATGTCAAATGCGGTCCATGCTTATGTAAGTCAGTCAGATAAAGGTGAATTAGTAATTGGTGCTGGTACAGATGACTATGTTTCTTACTCACAAAAAGGTAGCCATGAAATTGTTGAGGGAACTTTACAAGCAATTTTAGAGTTGTATCCGATATTTAGTAGAATGAGAATGTTAAGACAATGGGGTGGTATCGTTGATATATGTCCTGATGCAAGTCCAATAATAAGTAAAACCTCAATTGAAGGTTTATATTTTAATTGTGGTTGGGGTACTGGAGGATTTAAAGCAACACCTGGTTCGGGTGATTTATTTGCTCACACTATTGCAAATAACGAACCACATAAATTAAATGCAGCATTTAATATAAATAGATTTGTCAGTGGTGATCTAGTTGATGAACATGGCGCTGCAGCTGTAGCTCATTAATGTTTATTATTAATTGTCCATATTGCGGTGAGAGAGAACAAAGCGAATTTAAAGCTGGTGGCGAAGCTCATATTGTAAGACCGAAACAACCAACAGAACTAAGCGACGATGAGTGGGCTGAGTATTTATTTATGAGGAAAAATATTAAAGGAATTCAACTAGAAAGATGGGTTCATATTCATGGATGTAGAAAATGGTTTAATATGGTTAGAGATACATCAAATGATCAAATTCACGCTGTTTATAAAATGGGTGAAAAACCACCAATAAAATAATTTCATGTCTGATAATTTAAGAACCTCCACTAGTAAATTCATTGATCAAACAACAAGAGTTTCTTTTAAGTTTGATGGTAAAACTTATTTTGGGTTTAAAGGTGATACCTTGGCTTCAGCCCTATTGGCTAACAATGTTCACTTAGTTGGTAGAAGCTTTAAATACCATAGGCCAAGAGGTATAATGACATCTGGATCTGAGGAGCCAAACGCAATTGTTCAAATAAATAAAAATTCATCAGTAACAGAACCAAATGTAAGAGCCACTGAGGTTGAGATTTATGATGGCTTAGAGGCATCAAGTCAAAACTGTTGGCCTAGTGTAAATTTTGATATAGGTGGAATAAATAATTTTTTATCTCCCCTTCTGCCTGCTGGATTTTATTATAAAACTTTTATGTGGCCTGCCAGTTTCTGGGAAAAATACGAGTACTTTATAAGAAAATCTGCTGGTTTAGGTCAATCTCCAACGGAACCAGATCCAGATATATACGATCATAATTATGTTCACTGTGATGTACTGGTTATTGGTGGTGGTATTTCAGGTATTATGGCCGCTAAAATATCTGCAGAAAATAATTTCAAAACTTTGCTATTAGAGGAAAGGCCTAATTTAGGTGGCACAACTATCTACCAAAAAAATGACTATTTTAAAATTAATGATCAATACTCATCTGATTGGCTAGAAAAAGAAATAGAACAAATTAAAAATTTAAAAAATCTTGAAATTAAAACAAGAACTAGTGTAGCAGCTTATCATGGTTACAATTACTTGTTAGCAAGAGAAAATTTAACAGATCATTTACCATTAGAAAAAAAACAAAACTCAATAAGACAAAGATTATTAAAAATTAGAGCTAAAAAAGTGATTACTGCCACTGGATCAATTGAAAGACCTCTAATTTTTGACAATAATGATCGACCAGGAATAATGCTTTCATCGGCAATAAAGAAATATGCTGACTTTTATGGTGTTGCTTGTGGAAAAGAGAATGTATTATTTACTAATAACGACACTGCTTATGAAACAGCTATATCGCTAAATAATAAAGGTATTAAGATTAATGCAATTATAGATATTAGAGAGCAAAATAAATCAGATTTAACAAATGAAATAAATAAAGCAGGAATTAAAATATACAATTCTTATACAGTAATAAATACAAAGGGTTATAAAAAAATAAATAAAATTACCATAATGAAACTTTCTAAAGATGGTAAAACTGTTACTGACTCAAAAATTGATATTAATTGTGATTGCCTTGGTGTTTCAGGAGGATGGACACCAGCGGTTCATTTGTTTACACAATCAGGTGGTAAGCTAAAATTTGATGATAACGATAATATATTTATACCGAACAAGTACCCATCTGATCAATTAAGTATAGGATCATGTAATGGAAATCTAGAATTAGAGGATATCATTTCAAATATAAATGTTAGCTTAAAAAATTTTCTTAAAATAGATAAAACTAATTTTGAAAACTTAAAAATTAATTCTTCTAAATCAATATCAAAAAGAAATATATGGTTACTTCCATCTAACAAAACTGTTAGTAAAACAAAAGCATTCGTTGATTTTCAGAATGATGCTACTGCTAAAGATATTAAACTTGCACTACGAGAGGGTTTTAGATCAATTGAACATGTTAAACGATATACAACTACAGGAATGGGAACAGACCAGGGTAAACTGGGTAATATGAATGCTTTAGGTATTATCTCAGATACAAGCAACGTGAAGATGTCAGATTTAGGCACAACAACATTCAGACCACCTTACACACCTTTAACTTTTGGAACTATTGTAGGAAGAAATGTAGGAGAATTTTTTGATATATTCAGAAAAACACCGATGCACGATTGGCATGTCCAACATAAAGCTAAGTTTGAAAATGTAGGACAGTGGAAAAGAGCTTGGTATTATCCTAAAGGTAATGAAAGTATGCATGATGCTGTACAAAGAGAAAGTAAAGCAGCACGTGAGGGAGCTGGTATACTTGATGCTTCAACACTTGGAAAAATTGACATACAAGGTTCGGATGCATCAGAATTTCTGAATAGAGTTTATACAAACGCTTGGTCAAAATTAGCAGTTGGAAAGTGTAGATACGGTCTTATGCTTAACGAAGATGGAATGGTTTATGATGATGGAGTCACAACTAGATTAAGTGAAAATCATTATATAATGACTACCACAACAGGTGGAGCGGCTAATGTTTTGGGTAAATTAGAAGATTATTTGCAAACAGAATGGCCAGAGTTAGATGTATATTTAACTTCAGTGACAGATCACTATGCTACTGCAAGTGTTTGTGGACCTAATAGTAAAAAAATAATTTCTAAGATAATTCCC
This sequence comes from Candidatus Pelagibacter sp., assembly GCA_045566195.1. GTDB lineage: Bacteria > Pseudomonadota > Alphaproteobacteria > Pelagibacterales > Pelagibacteraceae > Pelagibacter. Next base: position 23,359 of record JBJLDV010000002.1, read on the forward strand.
AATTTAGATTTATCAGATGAGAATTTTCCTCACATGTCATTTAAAAATGCAAAGATAGGAAATATTAAGTGTAGGGTTATGAGAATAAGTTTTACTGGTGAACAAAGCTATGAAATCAATATTCAAGCAAATTATGGAAAATCTTTATGGGAAAAATGTATGGATGCAGGCAATGAGTTTAATATTACACCTTATGGCACTGAAACAATGCACTTATTAAGAGCTGAAAAAGGTTTTATTATAGTTGGTCAAGATACAGATGCTACATTAACACCAATAGATTTACAGATGGATTGGATAGTCAGCAAAAAAAAATATGATTTTATTGGTAAACGTTCGCTTTATAGATCAGACACCATAAGAGATGATCGAAAGCAACTTGTTGGAATTTTAACTGATGATCCAAATGAAGTTTTAGAAGAAGGTGCGCAAATTGTTGCCGATACTTCAAAAAAACCTGTTGAAATGTTAGGCCATATAACATCAAGTTATTTTAGTCCAAATTTAAATAAGTCAATAGCTTTAGGAGTAGTTAAAGGAGGAAAAAATATGATGGGTCAAAAATTATTTATACCAATGAAAGATAAAATAATTAATGTAAAAATCGCTGATCCTGTTTTTTTAGATAAGGAGAATAAAAGATTAAATGCTTAAATATATTACATCGATTAATGATACAAAAATTTTTGATAATTTAAAAATTTTTGAAACAAGCCCAATAATGAAATTAATTGTAAGAGGAAAAAGTAGAGAATTTATTTCATCAGTTGGAAAATCACTGAATATATTGCTTCCAAATGAGCCAAACACATCATCATCGGGTGCTAATGTAACCGCATTGTGGCTAAGTCCAGACGAATGGATAATCTACGCAAATGAAAAAAATAGTGATGACAGCAATAGCTATGTTATTGAGGATGAGTTAATTAATAAAATTTCTAATACAGGTCTAGGAGCAATTACAGATGTAACAGATCAATTTGTTATGTTAAATTTAACTGGAGAAAAAATTTATGATCTATTCATGAAAGGTTCGCCTTTTAATTTTAACGAATTTAAAAAGAAAAAAGGTGCCGTTACACAAACTATAATTAATAAAATAGATGTTATTATTCACAATAAGAGTGGTGATGAAATTAATTTATTTGTAAGACGATCATTTTCAAATCATCTTTGGTCATGGTTGAATGACAGCGCCCGTTTTATTTAATTTATTTTTAATATAGTAAAGAACTACAAATAACAAAGTTACTGAAAATATCCAATTTGATATAACCCAAATCCAAAAAAAAGTATTAAAATCTGCTACAAAATAAGTAGCAACATAAAAAGTAACTATAGGTAATATAATATTTCTAAAAAAGTTAGTAATAAGAGCATTCTCAGATTTTTTTAAAGCCATGAAAAAACCATTTGATAAAAAAAAGATCGGATATGCTGGCAAAACAAATGCTGAGATTTGTAAATATTTTTTTCCGTAATGTATTACTTCCAAATTATCAGAAAAAAATGTGGGTATAATACCAGATGTAATATAGATAAAAATTCCAGAAGTAACCATTATTATAAAAGCATATTTAATTGCTGTGTAATATGATTGCTTTATTCTTAGATAATTGCCCGCTCCATAGTTCTGCGCAATTATAGATATTATTGCAGTATTTATTCCCAAAACTGGCAGTAATACGACTTGTTCAATTCTTGTGGCAGCTCCATATCCTGCTGCTGCTTCTTCACCAGATGAACCAACATATGTAAATATTATAGCTGATGCAATAGAGTACCCACAGATAGCAACACTTATAGGCATCGATTGAAAAAAAATATCTTTTAGATAAATATATTTAATTAAAAAAAATTCTTTAGTCATTTCTTTTACTCTTTGATTTTTCATAACCTTATAAAAAATAATAAAAAGTGAGATTGTTTGAGAAATAATCGTGGCTATACCAATACCTTTAACACCAAAAGCTGGTATAAACATAAAACCAAAAATTAAAATTGGATTTAATATAATATTTAAGAAAAAAGAAAAAATTAATGCATTCCTAAAGGTTTTTGTATCACCTTCAGCATGTAATAATGAATTAAGTGCTACAACCATTATAAAAATTATTGTTCCAGAGAAAATTACATTAGTATATTCCAATCCTAATAATGTAACTTCATTAGTAGAACCCATTAATAAAAAAACAGTTTCAGAAAAGTACAATCCTAAAAAAGTTATTATGATAGAAATGAATACTCCAAAATAAATAGTATTAGAAAAATAATATAAAACTTTTTTTTTATCATTTTCACCTATACTATTACCAATTAAAGATGTTCCAGCAATCGTTACTCCAATTGAGGTTGCTACTAGGATAAAATATATAGGAAAAGACTTTGATAATGCTGATAAGGCTTCGGGTGATATTTTTCCTGCAAAAAAAGTATCCACAATGTTATAAAGGGTTTGAAATAAAGTTCCAACACTAGCAGGTATAGCTAATTTGCGAACTAAAGTTGGTATTTTATCCTTAAGTAAATCCATTTTGAAAAATTTTGTTAATGATCTTTTTGAAAGATATGTCGTTTCCCATTACTTTTTGCAAGATTTATTTGATTTTGTCGCATTCTAAACCTTTTTTTTTGAGAAATTGATAACTTATTGTAGCATCCTGGACATGTAACCCCTTCTTCATATTTTTTAGAATTCATGTCTTTCTTTGATATTGGGTTTCTACATCCACTACAAATTGAGTAAGTGCCGACCTTTAAACCATGCTTAAGACTTACTCTGTTATCAAAAACAAAACATTCACCCTTCCATAGACTGTTACTCTGTTTAATCGTCTTAATGTAATTAAGGATTCCACCTTTTAACTGATAGATATTATTGAAACCATTTTTCTCTAAATATACGCTCGCTTTCTCACATCTTATTCCCCCAGTGCAAAACATAGCAACTGGTTGATTTTTTTTTAATTTTTTGAGGTATTTAGGAAAGTCTCTAAAATTTCTAATATTGGGGTTAATTGCTTTTTGAAAGCTACCAACTTTATATTCAAAAGGTTTTCTAGCATCAACAACTAGTGTTTCTTTATTCTTAATAAGTTTATTCCAATTTTGTGGCTCTACATGACTATCTTTTTTTCTAATTTTTTTTGATAAAACCATGTTCATTGGGACTATTTCATTTTTAATTTTTACTTTCGGTTTATGAAATGGTTGAAATGAACACTTAGATTTACTTGTGCTATCGAACGATTTAAATAAAAAAAATTTTTTAATTTGATTAATTAAGCTTTTTATATCTTTCGATTTGCCAGAAATACTGCCATTTATGCCCTCTTTAGAAATAATTATTGTACCTCGTATATTTTTTTTTACTAAAAAATCGTTAAGTAAAACTTTTTGTTTATTAAGTTGATTAACTAACATAAATTTATAAAAACCAAATACTTCTATCATTGTAACTTTCTACATACAGTCATACCATCACCGAGTGGAATGATTATTTGCTCTACCCTTTCATCTTCTGATATATACTTATTAAACTCTTTAATTTTTATTGTAAATTTGTCATTATTTTTTTCATCGACTACTTCACCATGCCACAAAACATTATCAATTATAATTAAACCACCTTTATTAATAAGATTTAATGATTTTTCATAATATTCTTTATAATTCATTTTATCTGCATCTATAAAAACCATATCAAATTTTTTATTATTCAAAGCTGATAACGTTTCAAGAGCTGGCTTTACTATTGTTTGGATTTTATGATCTTGATGAGCTTTTTTAAAAAAATTCAATGCAATTTTGTTAGTCTTTTCATTTTTATCAATTGCAATAAGTTTTCCATCATCTGGTAAGGCAAGTGAAATAGAAAGTGCACTAAGCCCTGTAAAAGTACCAATTTCAAGTACATTCTTAATATTTGAAACTTTTATTATTAAATGAAGAAAATAACACTGCGATGGATCAACTTGCATTCTTTTAGTGGCGCCTAAAGTTTTATTATACTCAATTATTTCCTCTTGAACTGGATTTAGTTTTAAACCAAAATCATTAATATAATTTTGTAATTTTTCTGTTATGTCTAGGTTTGCACCCATTTATTTAAAGCTTTTTCTTTAATAATTCATTTATTAATTGAGGATTAGCTTTACCGCCAGAGACTTTCATTGCTTGACCAACAAAAAATCCAAACAATTTTACTTTTCCTTGTTTGTATTCAACTGCTTTTTCTCTATTATCATTAATAATTTTATCTATTAAGGTTTCTAGTGCTTTAGGATCGCTTTGTTGTTTTAATCCTTTTTCTTCAACAATTTTTTGTGGATCTTTATCTCCATCGATCATTAGCTCAAATACTGTTTTGGCTATTTTTCCAGAAATAGTTCCATTCTTAATTAGGTTAATTAATATTGCAAAATTTTTTGCACTGACTGGACTTTGAGAAATTTCTAAATTTTTACTATTTAAAACGGCAAATAATTCACCAGTTATCCAATTAACAGCTAATTTAATATCTTTATTTTTACCCATTTTAGTTACTACCTCTTCAAAATACTTTGCTGTATCAATATCTGATACTAAAATAGTGGCCTCATATGGGGATAATTTAAACTCATTAATAAATCTTTTCTTTTTGTCGTCTGGTAGTTCTGGAATATCTTTTTTAATATTATCAATAAATTCTTCAGAGACTTCTAGGGGCAATAAATCTGGGTCTGGAAAATATCTATAATCATGAGCATCCTCTTTAGATCTCATTGACCTTGTTTCATTTTTTTTAGTATCAAATAATCTTGTTTCTTGATCAATAGATTTACCTTCCTCTATTAAATCGACTTGTCTATTTGCCTCGTATTCAATAGCCATTTGCATAAATTTAATTGAGTTTACATTCTTAATTTCACATCTTGTTCCTAAATTTTTTGATCCTTTAATTCTTACTGATACATTTACATCTGCTCTCAACGATCCTTCCTGCATATTTCCATCACATGTACCCAAATATCTCATTATAGATCTTAATTTTTTTATATAAGCACTAACTTCATCTGGGGATCTAAGGTCTGGTTTACTAACGATTTCCATTAAAGCTACTCCAGATCTATTTAAATCAACTAATGTATTTTGTGGGTCTAAATCATGAATACTTTTTCCTGCGTCCTGTTCTAAGTGCAATCTTTCAATACCAACTTCCTTTTGGCCATTTGGCATGTCTAAAATGACTTTTCCCTCACCTACTATAGGATCTTTAAACTGTGAAATTTGATAACCTTGAGGTAGATCAGCATAAAAATAGTTTTTTCTATCAAATATTGACCGCTTATTAATTTTTGCTTTAAGTCCAATACCAGTCTTAATTGCTTGTTTAATACAAAACTCATTAATGACTGGTAACATCCCTGGGAATGCTGCATCAACTAAACTAACCTGAGTGTTTGGTTCAGCACCAAATTTTGTTGCTGATGATGAGAACAATTTTGATTCAGAGGTTACTTGAGCATGTACTTCCAATCCAATTATAATCTCGTATTGATTATCCTTTCTACTAATTAAATAATCTAATTTATTATTACTCACTTGATCCACCAATCACTAATTTTATTTTTAAAATTAATTTTATCTTCCATTGCATAAGCTATATTTAATATATTTTGCTCATCAAAAGCTTTTCCAATGATTTGGAGTCCTAAGGGATACCCTTTTGAGTCATGACCTGCTGGTATAGATATGCCTGGTAGCCCTGCTAAATTTACTGGGACTGTAAAAATATCGTTTAAATACATTGATACTGGGTCATCTTTTTTTTCTCCAATCTTAAAAGCAGAACTTGGAGTTGATGGAGTTAATATTGCATCTACTTTTTTATAAGCATCATCAAAGTCATTTTTAATTAATTTTCTCACTTTTTGGGCTTTTAGATAGTATGCATCATAATATCCAGAAGATAAGACATAAGTTCCAATCATAATTCTTCTTTGTACTTCTGCACCAAAACCTTCTGATCTTGTTTTTTCATACATATCTATGAGATTCTCCCCTTTAGCTCTAAACCCATATTTCACTCCATCATATCTAGCTAAATTTGATGAAGCCTCAGCTGGTGCTACTATATAATAAGTTGGAAGTGCGTACTTTGTATGTGGAAGAGAAATATTTATTATTTCAGCTCCACAATCTTTGACATAATCAATACCCTTTTGCCAAAGATCTTCGATTTCTTTGGGCATACCGTCAACTCTATATTCTTTTGGTATTCCAATTTTTTTTCCTTTAATATTTTTATTTAAATCTTGGCTGTAATGACTTCTTTTAAAATCTATTGAGGTAGAGTCCTTAGTATCATGCGTACTTATAATTTCTTGTAACAAAGCACAATCTTTTACATTTTGTGCCATTGGACCAGCCTGGTCTAAAGATGAAGCAAAGGCTACAATTCCATACCTGGAACAACTACCATAAGTAGGTTTTAAACCCACTGTGCCGGTAAAAGAAGCTGGTTGACGAATAGATCCACCTGTATCAGTACCAATAGTTATGGGTGTTAGTTGTGCACAAACCGCTGATGCAGAACCACCTGAGGAACCACCGGGAACAAGATTTTCATTTATAGGATTTTGAACATTTCCAAAATAACTAGTTTCATTAGATGAGCCCATTGCAAATTCATCACAATTTAATTTTCCAAGTAGAATACCACCCTCATTCCAAATATTCTGTGTAACTGTTGATTCATAAGTTGGGATAAAGTTATTTAAAATTTTACTACCAGCTGTGGTCATGACATCTTTTGTACAAAAAAGGTCTTTTACTGCAATTGGGATACCTGGTAATTTTAAATTAAAATCTGGTTTTTGATCAAACTTTTTTGCTTTTTGTAATGCATTACTAAAATCTTCTGTAATATAAGCATTTAGTTTATTTGATTTTTCAGATCTTTGTATAAAATCTTTAGTTACTTCTTCTGATGAAAGTTTTTTGGCTTTAATATTCTTAACCAAATCTGATAAAGTTTGTTTTGTTATATCTGACATTACTCAATCACCTTTGGTACAACAAAATAATCTTCATTTTTCTCTGGAGAGTTTTTAACTATTTGCTCTCTAATATTTTTACTTTTAATTTCATCATGTCTTAATTTTAGTGTTGTTTCGGCAATAGATGTTAAAGGAGTTATTTTCTCAGTTTTGAGCTCATTTAATTTTTCTATAAAATCAAAAATTGAGTTAAGGTCACCTGCCAATTTTTTAGCTTTTTCATCTGAAACAGAAATTCGAGATAATTTAGCTATATGTTTTATTGTTTTAAGATCTATTGTCATGTGATATTTAAATATCGAAAACTATCACTTAAGTATTAAATATACAATATGATCACTATTGAAGATTTAAAAAAAAAACAGTCTAATAAGGTTAGATTGCTTGGTTTAGACTTGGGATCAAAAAGAATCGGCATCTCTATTTGTGATGAAAATCAATCGGTAGCAACGCCTCTAAAAACATTAAATAAAACAACAAATGATAATCTAATTAATGAATTAAAAGCCTTAATAAATGAAAATAATATAAAAGCTATAATTGTTGGGCATCCAATAAATATGGACGGTTCTCATGGTAAATCTTCTCATTCTGTAAAAAGTATTGCCACAAATATTTCAAAAGCTACTAAATTACCAATTTGTCTTTGGGATGAAAGACTTTCAACAGTTGGCGCTTTTAACTTATCAAGTGATTTAGATGTAAATGTATCTAAAAGACTTAAAAATATAGATCAAAATGCAGCTGCTTTCATTTTACAGGGAGCAATTGATTATTTAAATAATTAATGCTTGCCTAATAGGCCCTTACAAGTTATAGAGTTGGTTTTAATGGCAAAAATAGACAAAGCTATTAAAATTTCTCAAAAACATTTATTAGGTATCCAAGATTTATCAATTAAAGATATTAACTTAATATTGGATGAAGCAAAAACATTTATATCTCTCAATAAAAGCAAAAATAAAAAAATTGATATACTAAGAGGCAAAACACAAATAAATCTTTTTTTTGAACCTTCAACTAGAACGCAAAGCTCTTTTGAGTTAGCAGGAAAAAGATTAGGTGCGGATGTGATGTCAATGAATATTACAAATTCTGCAATTAAAAAAGGTGAAACCTTAGTAGACACAGCCATGACATTAAATGCAATGCACCCAGATATTATCGTAATAAGACATCAGGACTCTGGTGCATGTAATTTATTATCACAAAAAGTTAATTGTGCAGTATTAAATGCTGGTGATGGAAGAAGAGAGCATCCTACACAAGCATTGCTTGATGCGCTAACCATAATTGATCGTAAAAAAAAAATTCAAGGACTTAGAATAGCAATTTGTGGTGATATACTCCATTCAAGGGTTGCAAGATCAAATATTTATTTACTAAATATGCTTGGTGCTGAAGTAAATATAATCGCCCCTTCAAATTTAATGCCAAAAGATATTGATAGACTTGGAGTTAATACTTTTTCTGACATGAAAGATGGGTTGAAGGGATGTGATATAGTCATGATGTTGAGACTTCAAAATGAAAGAATGAGCAGTTCCTTCTTATCATCTAATCGAGAGTATTATGAATATTATGGTTTAACTCCTGATAAATTAAATTTTGCAAAAGATGATGCGTTAATAATGCACCCTGGGCCTATGAACAGAGGTATAGAAATTGATACAAAACTAGCTGACGATATAAATAAAAGTGTGATTAAAGAACAAGTTGAACTGGGTGTGGCCGTACGAATGGCTTGCCTAAAAATTTTTTGTGAATAATGAAAAAACAATATTTTTTAAATGCAAATATAATTGATCCTAAAAATTCAATCGAGGAAATGGGAGGTTTAATTGTAAATGAAGAAGGTAAAATTGAAGCTATTGGTAAAAAAGTTAATAAAAATAATATTCCATCACGTGAAAAATATATTGATTTAAATGGAAAATATATAATCCCTGGTCTTGTTGATATGCGTGTATTTGTTGGCGAGCCTGGTTATGAATATAAAGAAAATTTTAGAACATTGAGCAATGCTGCGCTTGCTGGAGGTGTAACATCGGTGGTAACAATGCCAAATACAAGTCCAGTAATAGATAACGTATCAATAGTAGATTTTTTAAAAAGAAGAGGAAGAGATAAGTCAAAAATTAATATTTTTCCTTCAGCCTCATTAACTAAAAATATTGAAGGAACCAATATGACGGAATTTGGTCTACTACAAAAGAAAGGGATCATCGCTTTTACAGACGGAATAAGAACTATTCAAAATAGTAGACTTATGTCTAGAATAATGAGATCTGCCTTTGATTTAGACTGTCTAATTATGCAGCATGCTGAAGATTATGAGCTATCGATGAATGGTATGATGAATGATGGGGTAATTGCCACTAAATTAGGCTTACAAGGAATACCTGACCTTGCAGAAAAAATAATAATAGAAAGAGATCTATCTTTACTCGAAGATTTTAATTGTAGATATCACATTTCACAAATATCATCATCCAAGTCCTTAAGTGTTATTAGAAATAAGAAAGATCAAGTCGATTTTACTACTGGTGTATCTATAAATAATCTTTCATTAAATGAAAATGATATAGGTGATTTTAGAACATTTTTAAAATTATCACCCCCTTTAAGAACCGAAGAAGATAGAATGTCCTTAATAACGGGTATTAATAAGGATTTGATAGATGTTATTGTGTCAGATCATAAACCAGAGGATGAGGAGTCAAAAAGATTAACTTTTTCACAAGCTGCAACTGGAGCCTCAGGTATAGAGACTCTATTACCTCTTTCATTAGAGCTATTTCACAACGATTCAATTAAATTATCTAAGATAATAAAACTTCTGACAAGCAATCCAGCTAAAATTCTTAAAATTAATAAAGGAAATTTATCAATTGGAAATGATGCAGATTTTTGTATTGTTGATTTATATAAACCTTGGATTGTAAAAAAAGAAAAAATGATTTCTAAATCTAAAAATACATGTATTGAGGATAAAAAATTACAAGGTCAAGTAATTAATACATTTGTAAAAGGATTAGAATTATTTAAAATTTAATATGGATTTAGTTTTAGTTGTTTTTTTATCTTATTTAATGGGATCTATACCATTTGGCTACTTGCTAACTAAAATATTTCTAAAAAAAGATATTAGGAATATAGGTTCAGGTAACATAGGTGCAACGAATGTACTAAGAACAGGAAATAAAATGATTGGATACAGTACTTTGTGTTTAGATATTCTTAAAGCAGTCATTCCACTTCTCTTTATTAAATTTAATCTACCAGATATTATTTATATCTCTTCATTATGTATTTTTTTAGGACATGTTTTTCCAATTTGGTTAAAATTTAAAGGTGGCAAAGGTGTTGCAACCTTTGTTGGTATACTTTTTTGTTTAAATTATATTTTAGGTTTTGTATTTATAATTAGTTGGTTTTCAATTTTTTTAATTTTTAAATTCTCTTCATTATCATCAATTGTTGCATCTTTTGTAATTCCTATATTTCATGTTTTTTACTTTGATAATAATAATTATTATTTTTTTATAATTCTGTTCATTTTGATTTTTTATACGCATAGAGAAAATGTAAAACGCTTAATAAATAATACAGAATCAAAGACTAAAATTTATTAATTTGACTAATTAACCCATTTATGTAGGTTGTTTCTTCTATGAACCTTGTCATAGTTGAAAGTCCAGCAAAAGCTAAGACCATAAATAAGTATTTAGGTGATAACTTTACAGTTCTTGCAAGTTATGGGCACATTAGAGATCTTCCATCAAAAAATGGATCTGTAGATCCTGATAATCAATTTAAAATGATTTGGGAAGTTGACAGTTTTTCAAAAAAATATTTAAAAGAAATAACAGATGTTGCAAAAGAATCTGATAAAATAATATTAGCAACTGATCCTGACCGTGAAGGTGAAGCAATAGCTTGGCACGTTAAACAGTTTTTGGATGAAAAAAAATTACTTAAAGGAAAAAAAGTAGAAAGAGTTGTTTTCAATGAGATTACCAAAAAAGCAGTTACAAATGGTATAGCGAATCCAAGAGAGATTGAAGCTCAGCTTGTCGACGCTTATATGGCTCGAAGAGCACTTGATTACTTAGTAGGTTTTAATATTTCTCCAATATTATGGACAAAATTACCTGGATCCAAATCTGCAGGGAGGGTTCAGTCTGTTGCGTTAAAACTACTAACCGAAAGAGAGCATGAAATAGAAATTTTTAAACCAGAGGAGTTTTGGACTCTGAATGTTATTTTTTCAAATGCAAAAGATATAAAAATTACCTCTAGCCCATTTCAACTTGAGGGAAATAAAATAGAAAAATTTTCATTTAAAAATAAAGAAGAAATAAATAAAGCAATAGAAAAAATAAAAAGTAAAAATTATGAAATTACTGATATTTCATCGAAAATTTATACAAGAAACCCTTCAGGTCCATTTACTACATCAACATTACAACAATCAGCATCAAGTAAGTTAGGATTTGGCGCTTCTAGAACTATGCAGATTGCTCAAAGGTTATACCAAGGTATTGACATCGATGGTGATACAAAGGGTCTAATAACTTATATGAGAACCGATGGTACTAATATATCAAAAGATGCTGTTGATGATTTTAGAAATTATATAACTAAAACATATGGTAATGATTATCTACCAGATCAACCAAACAATTATTCAGGAAAAAAAGCAAAAAATGCGCAAGAAGCTCACGAAGCAATTAGACCTACAGATATTAATAATGATCCTTCAATGCTTAAAAAATATTTAAGTTCAGATCAACACAAACTTTATAATTTAATTTGGTCCAGAGCACTTTCATCTCAAATGCAAACAGCAAAATTTGATAGAAAAACTATAATTTTAACTTCTGATGATGGAAAAAATATATTTAAGGCAAGTGGCTCTGTTATTAAATTCGATGGTTTTTTAAAACTTTATAAAATTGACGAAAACAACGATGAAGAAAAGATATTACCAGAAGTGTCAAAAGGACCAATAAATATAGAAAGTTTTATTGATGAGCAGCATTTTACTCAACCTCCACCTAGATACTCTGAGGCTAGCATTGTTAAGAAGCTTGAAGAACTTGGTATTGGTAGGCCTTCAACTTATGCAAGTATAATATCTGTAATTACTAATAGAGGATATGCAGATATATTAAATAAAAGATTCTTTCCAACCGACAGAGGGAAACTTATTTCTGCTTTTCTTGAAAAATTATTTACTAAATATGTTGATTATAACTTTACAGCTAAATTAGAAGATCAACTTGACGATATAACTTCTGGTAAAGAAGATTGGATAAAAGTACTTGAGCAATTTTGGAATGATTTTAATAAAAATGTTTCTCAAGTAAAAGAAAAAAGAACTAGAGAAGTTTTAGATATGCTCAATGAAAGTTTGGGTAGTCTTATTTTTGAAACCGATAGTAATGGAAGTATCGATAGAAAATGTAAATTATGTCAAACAGGACAGTTAAGCTTAAAAAATAGTTTTAGAGGTGGAGCTTTCATAGGATGCTCAAATTACCCAGAATGTAAATTTACTAGACCGTTGTCTAAAGTAAAGGCTGCAGAACAAATTAATCTAGCTGAGCCTAGATACATAGGTAAAAATGAAATGGATAAAGATATTTTTTTAAAGAATGGAAGATTTGGTCCTTACTTACAGTATGAAAAAGAATTAAATGAAGTTGAAGATACTAAAAAGAAAAAAAAGAAAAAAAACAAGAAAGATGTAAATCAAAATTTGAAAAATGTTTCAATACCTAAGGGAATAGATATTGATTCAATTGATTTAGATCGTGCTAAATTTTTGTGTTCATTACCTAAAAGTCTCGGAACAAACCCTGAAAACAATCAAGAAATTTTATTAAACTCAGGAAGATTTGGTCCATATTTAAAATGCGAAAATAAATCAGCAAGATTAGAGAATGTAGAAGATATTTTTACAATAGGTTTAAATCGAGCAATTACTTTAATTGCTGATGCTAAACCCGGTCGAATTTCATCATCTTTAATAAAAGATCTTGGTGAACATCCAGAAGATAAAAAACCTGTAAGAATTATGAAAGGCCAATATGGTCCTTATATAAAATACAAATCATTAAATGCAACAATACCAGAAGAAAAAGATCCTACTGAAATAACAATGGAAGAGGCATTAATATTAATTGAGAAAAGAAGGGAATACGATAGAAATAAAAAAAAGAAAAAAAAATGAACAAATTTTTAATAATCATTATTACTTTATTTTTACCAATACAACTATTTGCAGCTGATTTAGATTGTAGCAAGTTAGATAAATTATCTAAAGATTATGCAAAATGTATAACTGAAAAATCAAAGCAAAAAGGCAAGTTAATTAAAAATAAAATTGGCGATAATCTAGAAAAATCAGGTATAAAAGAAAAATATAAAAAATTTGATAGCAAAAAAACATTAAAGGATCTATTTACTAAAGAATGAATTTTGAAGATAATTTAAAAAAAAATAATATTTTACTTCCTAAAGCAGCTGACCCAGTTGGTTCATATGTTGCATCTAAAATAATAGGCAAATTACTTTATATTTCTGGGCAAATTTCAATGGATGCAGAAGGTAAACTAATTAAAGGTAAAGTTGGTAAAGATTTAGATGTTGATAAAGGATATAAAGCTGCTGAAAGATGTGCATTAAGTATAGTTTCTCAAGCTAAGAAGGCTTGTGACAATGATTTATCAAAAATAAAATCTTGTGTTAAATTGACAGGTTTTGTTAATTCGACAGATGACTTCACTGATCAACCAAAAGTAATTAATGGAGCTTCGGATACAATAGCAAAAATATTTGGAGATAGTGGAATGCATGCTAGAGCTGCTGTTAGTGTAAATAGTTTACCTCTTGGTGTTTCCGTTGAGGTTGATGCTATATTTGAACTTAATTAGCTATTTACCAATACTAAAATATTTTATTTTTTCTTTTTTCATTTTATCATGTGATAAAATATTTCTCATATCATATACTATTAAACCTTTTTTATTAGATAGAGATTTAAAGTTTAAAGATTTAAAATCATTCCATTCTGTATGTATAATAATTAAATCTGCATTAGAGCAAGCTAATTTTATACTTTCACAAAAAGTAACATTTTTAATTTTCTCAAAATCCTTTTTGTAGCCACTAGGATCATAATATCTTATTTTTGCACCTTTTGAGGCTAATGAAGGTATCATGGCAAGGCTTGAAGATTCTCTCATATCGTCAGTATTGGCCTTAAAAGTAACACCTAAAAATGTAATTTTTTTATTTTTTATTTTATTTTTTAATATTTTGAAGATCCTATTGAGTAAAATTTTTGACCTATTTTCATTTGATTTAATTACATTCTTTATAATAGATAAGTCAGTTTTAAATTCTTTTGCAGTATCTACAATTGCACGGGTATCTTTGGGGAAACAAGAACCACCGTAAGCAGGTCCTGCTCTTAAAAATCTACCACCTATTCTCTTATCAAGACCCATGCCTATTGAAATATCTTCAATATTAACGTCAATTTTTTCAGCTAAATTTGCCAGTTCATTAATGTAAGTAATTTTAGTAGCTAAAAAAGCATTTGATGCATATTTTATTAATTCAGCTCCTCTCCTTGAGGTATTTAAATATTCTGCACCTTTAGATAATAGTGGCGAATATAATGATTTCATAAATTTATTTGCTTTTTTATCAGATGTTCCAATAACAATTCTATCAGGAAAATTAAAATCTCTTATGGCCTCTCCCTCTCTCAAAAATTCAGGATTTGAAACTACTGAAAAATTTTTTCTTTTAACCTTTTTAGCTAATATTTTTTCTATTTTGTCACCAGTTGTAACTGGTACAGTAGATTTCGTAACAACAATTTTAAAATTTTTAATATTTTGGCTAATTTCTTTGGCTACATTAAAAACTTGGTTAAGATCAGCTGCGTTGCTATTTTTTTTTGTTGGTGTGCCAACACATATAAAAATTATATTAGATTTCTTGATAGCTTCAGACAAATCTGTAGTAAAGGTAAGTCTACCTGATTTATAATTTTTTTTAACAAGTTCGTTAAGTCCCGGTTCATATATAGGAATAATTCCATTTTTTAATCTATTAATTTTATTTTGATCTTTATCAACACAAATTACATCATTGCCAAGATCAGAAAAACAGACACCACTAACTAGTCCTACGTAGCCCGTTCCTATCATGCATAATTTCATATTTTTGAAATCTCCACTGATGATTTAATATAACCTTGCATAGTACCACAGTCTAAATACTTGCCACTGAAATTGTGACCTATAAATTTGTTTCCATCTTTTATTAATCGTCTTATAGCATCCGTAATGTGTATTTCACCACCCTTACCTTTTTTTTGATTTTTTAGTTTATTGAAAATTTTCGTAGTTAAAATATACCGTCCAATAACAGCATTATTAGAAGGTGCTTTTTTGATATCTGGTTTCTCAATTACATCTTTAATAAAAAAATTTAATTTATTAATAGTTTTCATTTTTTTATATATACCCCAACGATTAACAGTATTTTTATTTACCTTCATACTCGCCATAACAGAACATTTTTTTTTATTGAATATTGAAATCATATCTTTAGAGCAGTTTCGTTTTATTATTAAATCATCAGGTAGTAACATTAAAAAAAATTTATCTTTTATATATTTTTTTGTTTTCATAACAGCATCGCCAGTACCCATTGGTTTGTTTTGATAAACAAATTTAATCATTTTTTTATATTTTTTTATTTTTTTAAATTCGTTAATTATTCTTTTGTCTTTCTTTTTGTTAATTATTTTTTTATAAAAAGTATCGTTATTAAAATAAGTTTTTATCATTTCTTTTTTTTTAGATATAATAAAAATTATCTCTTTAATGCCGGCTTCAATACATTCTTCGATGATATATTCTATTCCTGGTTTGCCATTTATCGGCAACAGTTCTTTAGCAAATACACTAGTAAGTGGCAAAAGCCTTGTACCTTGTCCAGCCAGTGGTATTATTGCTTGTTTAATCATTAAAGTTAGTTATTTAATATGAATTACCATAAATGATAATTTTTAAAAGTATTAATAAATTAAATAAAGAAGTTAATTTTAAGGCAGATACAGGGTTTGTACCAACTATGGGTGCTTTGCATCGAGGTCATATTTCTTTAATAAAAAGAGCTAAAAAAGAGTCGTCAAAAGTTATAGTTAGTATTTTTGTTAATCCATCACAATTTAATAAGTCGAATGACTTTAAAAAATATCCAAGAAATATAAGTAAGGATCTAATTATATTAAAAAAACTAAAAGTAGATTTTGTACTTATACCAAGTGCTAAAGACATTTTTAAAAATCAGAGAAGCATGAAGATCAAAATAAGCAAAAATGACAAGGTATTATGTGCTAAATTTAGACCAGGACATTTTGAAGGTGTTTTAGGCGTAATTAATCAATTTTTAAAGAAGATACAATCTAAGAGAATTTATTTAGGTGAGAAAGATTTTCAACAAATTTATCTGATTAAAAAATTTATAAAAAATAAATTTAAAATAAAGGTATGTACTTGTAAAACTGTGAGGGGGAAAAGGGTTTCTGCCTTTATCTTCAAGAAATAATCTTTTAAAAAAAAATGAAATTAAGAAAGCTTCATTAATTTCTCAAAATATAAAAAAATTTTATTTTTCAATTAAAGGTAATTTCAATAATAAACATAAAATTTTTCAAGTCAGAAATAATCTTAATAAAATGGGTGTAGTAATTGAATATTTTGAATTAAGAAATAAAAATACTTTATCTAAAAAATTTAATAAACGAAATTTTAAATTATTTATTGCATTTTATGTGAACAAAGTAAGATTAATTGATAATATTTAATCAACCATAAAAGAAGTAGGCGCCAATACCTAAAAAAGATAGAAAACCAATAACGTCGGTAATTGTAGTTACAAAAACACTAGATGCGATAGCTGGATCTATATTAAATTTTTTTAATGTAATTGGAACAAGAATCCCAAAAAGACCCGCTACAATCATATTTAGAACCATTGATATAGATATTATAAATGATAACTGAATATCATTGAACCAAAGCTGAACTATTATTGCACTAATTATAGCAAATATTATACCATTTAAAATTCCTATCAAAAATTCTTTTAATATATTTTGAGTAAAATTATTTTTAGTCAATTCATTTGTAGCTATAGTCCGAATTGTAACTGCCAAAGTTTGCATACCTGCATTACCACCCATCGAAGCAACAATAGGCATTAAAAAAGCTAAAGCAACCATCTGCTCAATGGTAGCACCAAAAATACTTATAACCCATGTGGCTAGGAATGCTGTAAATAAATTCAATAAAAGCCAATTGAATCTTCTTTTAGTTTTTTTTAAAACACCATCAGTAATTTCTTCATCACCTACACCCGCTAATCGTAAGGCATCTTCTTCAGCTTCTTCTTTTAAAACTGTTAAAACATCATCACTCGTAATCATTCCGACCAATTTATTATTTTTATCTACAACGCAAGCTGAATTAAGATTATAATTTTCAAATAAATGTCCAACCTCTTCTCTATCCATATCAACTGGTATTGAAAGTTGCGATTCATTCATTATTGAATTCATTTTTGCATCTCTTGATGTTCTAAGAACCTTTGACGATGGGACTGTACCAATTGGTTTAAATTCATTATCTACAACAAATATTTCTAAAAATTCCTCTGGTAAATCTTTATTCTCTCTTAAATAATCTATTGTTTGTCCTACAGACCAGTTACTTGGTATAGCTGTAAATTCTCTCTGCATAATTCTTGCCGCAGAATCTTCGGGGTAGCTTAAGCTTTCTAACAATACAAATCTATCTTTAGGAGGTAGAGAGCTTAAAATTTCATTCTTATTTTCGTCATTAAGATTTTCAATAATTTTTATAGAGTCATCAGATTCTAAATTCTTAAGTATATAAACAATAGAGTCTGTAGATAAGTACTTTATAATCTCTGTTTGAATTGACTCATTAAGCTCAACAAATACTTGTGGATCTATTCGAAAATTATTTAATTTGATTAAATTTTCCCTATCAGATTCATTCAAATGTTCTATAATATCTGCTGCATCTGAAGGGTGCATTTCTCTAAAAGAATTTGAAATGAAATCAGCATCATTATTAGATATTTTATCTGTAACAACTTTTATAAATTCTTTATTAAATTCAAAGTTAACTTTTTTGTCCTTTATTTTTTTTACTAAAGTCATAAATTACGCCCATAATTTTATAAGCACTATTAATACATAATAAATATAATACAATTTAATAAATGAATATTGAGATCAAAATATCAAAAAAGCCCATAGAATATAACAAAGCTATAAAATACTTAGAGGCGAGATTAGATAAAATAAAAGAAGGAAAAGCCAAAGAGCTAATATGGATTTTAGAACATAATGATATCTATACAGCAGGTTCCAGCTATAAAGATGATGAAATATTAGATAAAAAAATTAAACTTATTAAGACAAATCGTGGTGGTAAAATAACATGGCATGGCCCAGGTCAAATTATTTTCTACTTTCTAATAGATCTAACTAAAAGAAACAAAGATATAAGAAATTTTTTAACAGTCATTGAAAGCTCTATAATAAAATCACTTAAAGAATATAATATAAGTACTTTTTCAGATAGAAAGAATATCGGTATATGGATAAAAAAAAGAAATAGTACAAAAAAAATTGCAGCGATAGGTATTAGAGTAAAAAAATGGATTGCTTATCATGGATTCTCTTTAAATATTAATAACGATATAGAAAAATATAAAAAAATTATACCGTGTGGTATTAAAAATAAAGGTGTCACAAACCTTAGACTGGTTAAAGATTTAAATTATAAGTATTTAAAAAAAAAAATAGTTAAAAATTTACTTAAAAATCTTTAAATTTTAATCTTTTTGTTTTTAAGAGACTTTTGAAATAGTTTGGTAATAAAGCTGTATACTTATATTTACTATCATTAATAATAAACTTTAATTGATATGAGTGAAGCATTAAATTCTTATTAATAGATTTTAGATTATTTGTTAAAAAATATTTATTATCTCCAAAAATTGGGTTACCTAATTCTAACAATTGTTTTCTTAACTGGTGTTTTCTACCAGTAATAGGCTTCATTTCTACTAAAGTGCTAATTGAATTTTTATCCAAAACCTTAAAAAAAGTTTTAGCTTTTTCAATTATTTTTTTACCATTTTCATATCTAATTAAATCTCCTTCGATTGAACCTTTATCCTTACTAATTTCACCATGACAAATTGCTAAATAAGTTTTGTGAACTTTTCTTAATCTAAACAATGAAGTTAACAATTGAGCAGATGATCGATTTTTTGCAATCAAAAAAACTCCAGAGGTATCTTTATCAAGTCTATGTACAGTGTATGGTCTAGTATTTTCAAAAATTTCACTTTTGGCAAATATATCAATTAAATTTTTTTTAGACTTTGTGCCTCCTTGAACAGATATACCAGCTTCCTTATTAACAACGATGAAATCATCATTATTATCAATAATTAAATTTTCATTTGATTTGATCACATCCTTTGATGGTTCAAATTTGATAGTTTTTTTTGTTGTTACATTATCTTTAATTTCTAAATTAAATATTTCAATAATATCGTTGTGTTTGACTTTATGTGAACTTTTTACTTTTTTTTTATTAATCTTAATCTTGCCAATTCTTAAATTTTTTTCAATTAGACCCTGGGGTATTTTTTTAAAGTTATGTCTTATCCACCTATCAATACGTGCATTATCAAATGACCTATCCACAGTGAAGTTTTTCTTCATTTTGTAGTTAAATTACGCTGATTTTTTTTTCTTGTCTTCTTTTTCTACTTTTGGAGGAGTCTTTTCTGAAGTTTTAGATGTATCCTTTTTTTTAATATCTACTTTTTTGGCTTGTATATCTCTATCTACAAATTCAATAACAGCCATGGGTGCATTATCACCATATCTAAAACCAGCTTTTATTATTCTTGTATAGCCGCCTTTTCTATTTTCGTATCTTTTTGATAGAGTTTTAACAACTTTATTCGTTGATTTTGAGTCCTGTAGTTTTGAAAATAATGTTTTTTTATTTTGTAAAGTTTCTGTTTTCCCAAGAGTTATTATTTTATCTGCTTGTGGCTTTAAAACTTTTGCTTTTGGTAATGTAGTAGTTATTTGCTCATATTTTATTAATGAATTTAGCATATTTTTTATCAAAGCTTTTCTATGCTCAGATGTTCTATTTAGTTTTCTGTAGCCAAATTTATGTCTCATTAGATGGCTTCTTCCAACTTTTTAGACAATTCAGCAATATTATCTGGTGGCCAATTTGGTATTTCCATACCCAAATATAATGACATTCCAGTTAATACCTCTTTAATTTCATTTAAAGATTTTCTACCAAAATTTGGTGTTCTTAGCATTTCACCTTCTGACTTTTGAACTAAATCGCCTATATAGATTATATTATCATTTTTAAGACAATTCATTGATCTCACAGAAAGTTCCAGCTCATCAACCTTTCTTAAAAGATTTTTATTAAATTCAGGTTCTGTTGGTTGTTCTTTCGTTATAACTTCTTTTGGTTCATCGAAATTTACAAACATACCTAATTGATCTTGAAAAATTCGTGCAGCATAAGCAACGGCATCTTCGGCTGAAATTGATCCATTTGTTTCAACTTCCATAGTAAGTTTATCGTAGTCTAGGGCTTTACCTTCCCTTGCTGTACTTATTGAATAAGATACTTTTTTTACAGGGCTAAATAATGAGTCTATAGCAATTAATCCTAGTGGTGGTTCATCGGGTTTATTTAAATCAGCTGATACATAACCTTTTCCAGTACCGACATTCATCTCCATGTGGAAATTAGTATTTTCGTCTAAGTTACATATTACTAGATTGGGGTTCAAAATTTCTATATCAGAAATTGGAGTTATGTCTGAAGCTTTAATCTCACCAGGGCCTTTTGCATCTAAAACTAATTTTTTTGTCCCTTCTGCAGAACTTTTAAGTGCTAATGATTTTATATTTAAAACTATATCTGTAACATCCTCCCTAACACCCTTAATAGACGTAAATTCATGCAAAACCCCATCAATCTGTACTGAAGTTACTGCTGCACCTCTAATTGACGACAATAAAATTCGTCTCAATGAATTTCCTAAAGTTAATCCATAACCTTTTTCTAAAGGTTCTGCTGTAATTTTAGCTATAGTCTTATCATCACTTAATTTAACATCCAGCTTAGCTGGTTTAATTAATGATTTCCAGTTTTTAACATTAACTTCAAGGTTGTCCATTTATACTCTCCTTTTTTTGGGTGGTCTTGTACCGTTATGTGGCATTGGTGTTGTATCTTTTATTGATAAAATTTTAAAACCTCTAGCTTGTAAAGCTCTTAAAGCTGTTTCTCTACCTGATCCAGGTCCTTTAACTTCAACAGTAAGTGTTTTCATTCCATATTCTTGTGCTTTAGATGCGGCAGAGTCAGCAGCCACTTGAGCAGCGTAAGGAGTTGATTTTCTAGAACCTTTGAAACCTTTTTGTCCTGCTGATGCCCATGAAATTACATTTCCATTAGTATCTGCAATTGAAATAATTGTATTATTAAATGTTGATAAAACATAGGCTGTACCATTTAAAATATTTTTCTTACTCTTCTTTTTTTTTGAATAGGAACTTTTTTTAGATGATTTTATCTCTTTATTTTCATCAGAAGTATTATTGTCTGTTTTTTTTGTATTCATTTTATTACTTCTTCAATGGTGTGAGTTTTTTACCAGCAATAGCTATGGCTTTACCTTTTCTAGTTCTAGCGTTGCATCTTGTTCTTTGACCCCTTACAGGAAGTTTCTTTCTATGGCGTGAACCTCTATAACACGCTAAATCAATTAATCTTTTAATATTAAGTGATAGTTCTCTTCTTAAATCACCTTCAACAGTAAAATTCTTATCAATATACTCTCTAATTTTTAAAATTTGATCGTCTGTTAATTCATTAACTCTTTTGGCTTTCGGTATATCTAATTCTTTACAGATTTGCTTAGAGAACCTGTCACCAATACCATGAATGTATGTTAGTCCAACTTGAACAATTTTGTTTTGTGGAATATTTACACCTGCTATACGAGCCATATATTTTGTGATTAAATTTAGCCTTTTATATAAGAAGTTATTTTAAAGTCAATGTCTTAAACATTAAGAATATGACCAATTTTACCTGTAATTTCATCAATTTCGAGGCTTCCATCGATTTCATGAAAACCCTTATGTGAAGAATAAAAATCCAATACTGGTTTAGTTTCTTTCATATAGATATCATATCTTTTTAATATAGTAACAGAATCATCGTCAGATCTTTTTTCTAAAATTTTTCTTTTCTCAATCCTTTTTATTATTGCATCCTTATCAACATTAAGAAAAAAAATGTGGTCTATAGATTGATTAGATTTTTTTAATAAAGCTTCTAGATTTTTAGCTTGATTTAGCGTTCTTGGATAACCATCAAAAATTAACTTATTTTTTTTTGGATCAAATATTATTTTTTCAAGAAGTTTATTAACAATTTCATCATCAACGAATTTTCCATTGTCCATAGAATCTATTATTTTTTTTCCTATTTCTGTATTATTATTAATTTCTTCTCTTAACATGTCTCCAGTGGATACTTGGAAACTATTTAACTTATCTACTAAAATTTTAGATTGAGTACCTTTGCCAGCTCCAGGAGGACCAAAGATAATTATATTCACCTCTTATTTACCAAATTTAGTTTTTTTGATTAAGCTTTCATATTGAGAGCTCATTAATCTTGTTTGTATTTGTGTAACAGTATCTATTGCTACCACAACAACAATTAATATTGAAGCACCACCTAAATAAAAAGGTATAGGGTAATTAGCTATTAAAAATTCTGGCAATAAACAAACAGCAGTTAAATACAATGCTCCAATAGTTGTTAGCTTAGTTAAAATATTATCTATATATATTGCTGTACTTTCACCTGGTCGTATACCAGGTATAAATCCACCATATTTTCTCAAATTTTCAGCTGTCTCATTTGGATTAAAAACTATCGAAGTGTAAAAGAAAGTAAAAAATATTATTCCTGATGCGTATAGAAGCATATAAAGTGGTTGACCTTGAGTAAAGTATGATGAAATATTTAAAAATGTTTCATTGTTTGAAATATTAAAATTTGAAAATGTAACTGGTAATAATAATATTGCAGATGCAAAAATTGCGGGAATTACACCTGCAGAGTTTAGCTTTAATGGTAAATGTGAAGAGTCACCACCATACATTTTATTTCCCATTTGTCTTTTTGGATAATTGATTAAAATTTTTCTTAATGCTCTTTCCATAAATACAATAAAGATTATTGTAGCAACTAGAATAAGAAACATAATGAATATAATTAAACCTGAGAGCGCTCCACTTTTACCTAACTCAAAAGTTGTTACTAACGCTCTTGGTATTTCTGCAACAATTCCTGAAAAAATTATTAATGAAATACCATTTCCTATTCCTCTTTGAGTAATTTGTTCACCAAGCCACATCAAAAAAACAGTACCAGCTACGATTGTTGTAACTGTTGAAATTTTAAAAAATGTTCCAGGATTAATAACTAAATTTGCAGACGACTCTAAACCTACAGCTAAACCATATCCTTGTATTGTAGCAAGTAAAACAGTTCCATATCTCGTAATTTGTGTAATCTGTCTTCTTCCAGTTTCACCTTGTGCTTTTAAATTTTTAAAATAATCGGATACACCAGTCAAAAGTTGGACTATAATAGATGAGGATATGTATGGCATTATTCCTAAAGCAAATATTGCCATTCTACTTATAGCACCACCAGCAAAAACGTTAAACATTCCCAGAAGTCCTTTCTGATTACCTTCCATCAATGTTTGTAGTTGTTGAGGGTCTATACCAGGTAATGGAACAAATGTACCAAGTCTATAGATTGCTAATATAACTAGTGTGAATACTATTCTATTTCTTAAATCATTTGATTGTAGACTTGAACTCATCAATTATTATTTCTTAATTTTTAAAGTACTACCTGTTTTATCTAGCTTTGCTTTAACTGATTTGGAGATAAAATCTACCTCAAGTATTATTTTATCTTTAAGATCACCACTACCTAAGATTTTTACTTTTTGAGAATTTTTATTAATTAATTTATTTTTTTTTAATAATTCAATATTTATTGTCTCACTAGCTTTAATTTTTTTATTATCAATATGAGATTGAATATTACCTATATTAATTTTTGCTATATCAATTGATTTTATTGGATTGAACCCTCTCTTTGGCAAACGTCTATATAAAGGCATTTGACCACCTTCAAAACTTTTTATGGCAACACCCCTTCTTGATTTTTGGCCTTTGTGACCTCTGCCTGAAGTTTTACCTTTTCCAGAACCAATACCTCTTCCTGGTCTAATTTTTTTTGACTTTAATGCTGATGTTGTATTTAAATTAATCATTAACCTCTCTTCTCAATAATTTCAGATATTTTTTTATTTCTTATATTTGATATATGCTTGGGTGAAGTTTGCTTTTTTAATGCTTTCATGCATGCACGAATAACATTATGCGGATTTGCAGTTCCTATTGATTTTGCAACGATATCCTTGATACCCAAAACTTCACACACTGCTCTAACAGGACCACCCGCAATAATACCAGTTCCTTTTGGAGCTGAACGTAATTTAATTTTACCTGCTCCATCTTTACCATAAATATCATGGTGAATTGTTCTGCCTTCTCTTAAAGGAATTTGTACTAAATTTCTTCTAGCTAATTCATTAGCTTTTTTAATTGCATCAGGTACCTGTTTTGCCTTAGCGTGAGCTATGCCAATTTTTCCATTTTGATTTCCAACAACCACAAGAGCAGAAAATCCAAATCTCCTACCACCTTTAACAACTTTTGTTATTCTATTAATGTGAACCAGTTTTTCTAAAATATCAGTATTTTTTTCCATATTAAAATTCCATTCCATTTTTTCTAAGTGTTTCAGCAAATATTTTAACCCTACCATGGTACTTATAAATGCCTCTATCAAAGAAAATCTTAGTTACATTTTTTTCTTTAGCTTTTTTAGCAAGTTTTTCTGCAACCATAGCCGAAGACTCAGTTTTGTTTTTTTTTGCACTCTTTATATCTTTTTCTGATGATGAAGCTGATATTAATGTCTTACTATTTTTATCATCTATTATTTGAGCTGAGATATTTTTAGATGACCTTGTAATACACAATCTAAGTCTACCTTCTTTTGCTACCTTTTTGAGTTTATTTCTAACCCTAAATCGTTTTCTAATAGTTGTTGTAAGTTTCATTATTTTTTCTTTCCTTCTTTACGTAAAATATATTGACCTTTTTCCTTTATGCCTTTTCCTTTATACGGTTCTGGAGGTCTAAAAGATTTTATTTTTGATGCAATCATACCAACCTCTTGTTTATCAAAACCTAAAATTTTTAAAGTAGTTTGCTTCTCTACAGTTATCTTTACACTCTCAGGAATATCAAAATTAATATCATGACTAAATCCAAGTTGAAGATTAAGCTGTTTTCCTTTTAATGCAGCTCTGTATCCAACACCTACTAGTTCTAAAGTTTTTTCATACCCTTTGCTTGCTCCAATTATTGCATTATTTAATAGACTTCGATTCATTCCCCACAATCTCTTTGTATTTTGATCGATTTTTTTTGGTTTAATTGAAACTTCTTTTCCTTCTTTAATGTCTAGGTCAAAAGTCTCTAAATCAATGTTAAGTGATTTTTTGCCTAAAGGACCTTCGATATTTATGATGCTACCAGCTAGTGCAACTTTCACTTTTTCAGGGATTGATATACTTATTTTTCCAATTTTAGACATTAAAATACCTTACAAATTATTTCACCACCAACTTTTTGTTTTCTTGCATCTATATCAGTCATAACTCCTTTTGAGGTCGATATAATCGCTATACCAAGTCCATTATTAATTTTTGGTAAACTTTCTGCACTAGAAAAAATTCTTCTTCCTGGTTTTGAAACTCTCTCGATTGTATTAATAACAGGACTGCCTGAATGGTATTTAAGATTGATGGTTAAATTTGGTTTTCCAGATACATCCTCGACGTTGTAATCTATAATAAATCCCTCTCCTTTTAGCACATCTGCAATTTTAGTTTTAAATGCTGATGATGGGAGATCTACTTTCTTTTGATTTCTCATCTGAGCATTTTTAATTCTTGCTATCATATCCCCTATAGGGTCACTTAAACTCATAATATATCCTTTCTACCAACTTGATTTAACCATTCCTGGAATTTTTCCTTCAAGGCCTAACTTTCTTAGTGCAATTCTTGAAATCTTTAATTTTCTGTAAACGCCATGTGGTCTTCCACTTATTTGACATCTATTTCTAACCCTAGTTTTAGCTGAGTTTCTTGGCAGTTTAGATAATTTTTGCTGAGCCTTGAATCTCTCTTCTAAGGGTAATTTTTTATCCATTATTATTTTTTTTAGTTTTTTTCTTTTTGAAAGAAATTTATCTGAAAGTTTAATTCTTTTATTGTTTTTATTTACTGAACTAAGTTTAGCCATTAGTTTGTCCTTTCTTCTTTAAATGGGAAATTTAAACGTTTAAGTAACTCATAACTATGTTTTTTATCCAATGCAGAAATAACGATAGTGATGTCCAGACCTCTGATTTTATCGACCTTATCAAAGTTTACTTCAGGAAAAATTATATGTTCTTTAATGCCAAATGTATAATTACCAAAATCATCAAAACCTTTTGCGGACAAGCCTCTAAAATCTTTAATTCGTGGAAGCGCAATATTAACAAGTCTATCAACAAATTCATACATTTTATCTTTTCTAAGTGTAACTTTTAATCCAGCTTTAGTATTTTTTCTGGTTTTAAAGTTTGAAATTGACTTTTTAAATTTAGTTGCAACTGGTTTTTGACCTGTAATTTTTGACAGATCTTCTTCACAAACTTTTAAAATTTTTGCATCATTACCATCTACACCCAGACCCATATTCAAAACAACTTTTGTCAACTTAGGTGTCATAAAATTATTTTTTAGACCTAATTTTGTTTTTAATTCTGTCTGTATCTCTTTATTGTATAATTCTTTTAATCTAGGTGTCATTTCTTAGCCTCTTTTTTTTTAGTATCTTTTTTTGTGTCTGAAATAATTGTTAAATTTGAAAGATTTACAAAATTTTCTTTTTCAAAAATTCCACCTTTTTTTTCTTTGGTGGATTTTACGTGTTTTTTAATCATGTTAAGACCTTTAACTTTTGCTCTATAATTTTTTCTATCAATCTCAATTACATCGCCATCCTTATTTTTATCTTTTCCACAAAGAATTTTAACTTTATTACCTTTTTTTATTATCATTACAGTACCTCAGGAGCTAATGAGATTATCTTCATCTGCCCTTTATTTCTTAATTCTCTAGTTACAGGACCAAATATACGTGTTCCTACTGGTTCACCTTTATCATCAACAAGAACTGCTGCATTATTGTCAAACTTAACCTTTGAACCATCGTCTCTGTGAATCCCCTTTTTTACTCTTACTACTACAGCCTTATGAACTGTACCTTTTTTTACTTTTCCTTTTGGAATAGCTTCTTTTACAGCAATTACAATAGTATCACCTATGCTAGCGTACCTTCTTTTAGATCCACCTAAAACTTTTATACATTCAATCTTTTTAGCGCCAGTATTATCTGCTACATTTAGTTCAGTTTGTACTTGTATCATTTTTTTTCTCCAACAACTTCAAATTTTTTACTTTTAGAATACGGTTTACATTCAATTATAGATACCTTATCACCACTTTTATATTTGTTTGCTTCATCATGAGCACTGTACTTCTTTCTACTACGTACAACTTTTTTAAACAATGGATGTTGGTATTTTCTTTCTACTAATACTTTAATAGTTTTATTTTCTTTATCACTCACTACAACTCCATGTAATATTTTTTTAGGCATTAGTTTTATCCTCTATAAATGTTTTTAGTCTTGCTATATTTTTTTTAGTTTCTTTAATTTTAGATGCATTAGTTACTTGACTATTAATTTTTTGAAAACGGAAATTAAATAAATCTTTCTTGAATTTGTCTATATCTTTTAATGCTTGAGATTTAGTCATTTTTTTTATTTCCTTTTTTTTCATTTTAAGCAAACCTCTTAATGAATTTTGTCTTTATTGGTAACTTTGCTGATGCTTTGTAAAGAGCTTCTTTAGCTATTTGTTCGGATACTCCATCAACTTCAAATAAAATTCTTCCTGGTTTAACTCTGCATGCCCAAAATTCTGGTGATCCCTTACCTTTACCCATTCTGACTTCTGTTGGTTTCTTAGATACAGGTATATTTGGAAAAACTCTTGTCCATACTCTACCTTGTCTTTTCATGTGTCTTGTTAAAGCAACTCTAGCAGCCTCTATTTGCTTTGATATAACTCTATCAGGTGCCATTGCTTTCAAACCAAATGCTCCATAATTCATCAAATTACATCTTGATGCACGTCCATGTATTCTACCTTTATGAGCTTTTCTAAATTTTGTTCTAGTGGGTTGTAACATAATTATTTTTTATTAGTCTCTTGACTAAACTCCTTTGTAAAAATTTCACCTTTGTAAATCCATACTTTAATACCTATAATTCCATAAGTTGTTAAAGCTTCAGACTCTGCATAATCTATATCTGCTCGTAAAGTGTGTGATGGTATGCTTCCTTCTCTTAACCATTCGGTCCTAGCAATTTCATTTCCACCTAGTCTCCCACTTATAGAAACTTTAATTCCTTTAGCGCCCAATCTTAATGCTGATTGCATTGATCTTTTCATTGCACGTCTATAAGAGATTCTTTTTACTAACTGCTGAGCAATATTTTCGGCAACTAAAAAACTATTTGTTTCAGGTTTTTTAACTTCTTTAATATTAAGATTAACCTCATTTGTTGTTAATTTAGATAGGTTACCTTTAATTTTTTCAATATCACTTCCCTTTTTTCCAATAACAAACCCAGGTCTTGAAGTATAGATTGTCACAAAACATTTTTTTGCTGTTCTTTCAATCATAACTTTTGAAACACCAGAATTTATAACATTCTTTTTAATATGTTCACGGATTCTAAAATCTTCTATTAAATAATTTCCAAAATCTTTCTTTCTTGCGTACCAAACAGAGTCCCATCCTCTGTTTATACCAAGTCTTAAGCCTACTGGATTAACTTTTTGACCCATGTTTTTCCTCTAATTTTTTTTTAAGTTCTGATAAAATAATAGTTAAATTTGAATATGGTTTTTTAATTCCTGCTGCACGTCCTTTTGCTCTAGGTCTAAATCTTTTCATAACAATTTGTTTTCCACAATAAGCTTCTTTTATGAACAATTTATCAATATCATACTGAAAATTATTTTCAGCATTAGCAACAGCTGATGATATAGTTTTTTTTACATCTTTTGATATTCTTTTCTCTGAAAAAGTTAAGTCTCTTATGGCTTCTCCAACCTTTTTCCCAACTATAGACTTCAGTATTGGCTTTAGCTTTCTAGTGCTTGATCTTACATTTTTATTCACAGATCTTACTATTTTATTTTCAGTTTTTTTATTTTTACTTTTTTTACCCATTTTTATTTTTTATCTGCAGTTTTAGCTGCACCCTCATCTGGTTTTGCTTTTTTATCTGCTGGCGTATGACCAAAAAATTGTCTTGTTGGTGCAAACTCCCCAAACTTATGGCCTACCATGTCTTCCGATACAGTGATTGGAATAAATTTTTTTCCATTATAAATTAAAAAACTAATCCCAACAAAATCTGGGATAATAGTTGATTTCCTTGACCATGTTTTAATTGGTTTCTTACTTGGATTACTTTTTTCTTTTTCAACTTTTTTAATCAAGCTTTCCTCTACAAATGGTCCTTTCCACACTGCTCTTGCCATAATTATTTTTTCTTCCTTTTTCTTCTTCTTATTATAAATTTATCTGTTCTCTTATTATCTCTTGTTTTTAATCCTTTAGCAGATTGACCAGTTGGTGATACTGGATGTCGTCCACCAGCTGACTTACCTTCACCACCTCCATGAGGATGGTCTACGGGATTTTTAACAACACCTCTTGTATGTGGTCTAATTCCCATCCATCTAGATCTTCCTGCTTTACCTATTTTAATATTTTTTTGGTCTGGATTAGATAAAACACCAATTGTTGCCATACATCTTGAGTTAATTTTCCTAACTTCACCTGACGCCATCTTTATTAATGAATAAGCTCCATCTATTCCTGATATTGAAACAGAAGTTCCTGCTGATCTAGCAATTTTTCCTCCTGCTCCAGGTTGAAGCTCTACATTATGTATATCTATACCAACGGGAATATCTTGTAATGGCATGCAATTACCAACTTTAATCTCAATATTCGAACCGTTTTGAATTTTATCTCCTACATTAACTTTTTGAGGAGCTAAATAATAAAATCTTTTACCATCTTCAAATTTAACAAGCATTATATAACATGATCTATTAGGGTCGTATTCTATCCTTTCAACTTCTGCACTTGAATCAAATTTTCTTCTATAAAAATCTACGAGTCTATATTTATGTTTATGACCACCACCGTGATTTCTTGATGTTATTCGTCCTAGATTGTTACGACCTTTAGATGCATTATTTGCAGATGTAAGTGGCTTAAATGGTTTGCCTTTCCATAAAGAACTCTTGTCAACAAGAACTGTACCTCGTGTTGATTTAGTATATGGTTTAAAACTTTTTAGCGACATATTAAATTCCTGTTGTCAAATCAATTGACTGACCCTTTTTAAGTGTAATTATTGCTTTTTTGTAACCTTGAACTTTTACTTTTTTACCTCTCGTAAGCTTCATTCTTGATTGTTTATTTACAATATTAATTTTAATTACATTAACTTTAAATATCTTTTCAACATTTTTTTTCAAAGTTTTTTTATTGGAACTAAATGGTACCTTAAAAACAATTTTATTATGTTCTAAGAGATTAGTAGATTTCTCAGTAACCACTGGAGAAATAATTTTATCAAAAAGATGAAGTTTATTCATAACGTTTCTCCAACTCCTTTACTGAAGTTTCTGTGAAAATTACTTTTTTAAATTTAATTATATCAAACGCACTGAAATGATTTATATCTGTAGCTTTTATATTAGGTAAATTTTTTAAAGACTTAAAAACTTTGTCTTTTGAGCTTTTATCTAAAATAATTAACGAATTATTTGCTTCAAATTTATTTAATATTTTATGCATATCTTTTGTTTTTTTAATTTCAGTTTTAAAATCGCTCATAACTATTAAGTTGCTAGAATTTTTTTTATCACTTAGTAGTGATGCAACGCTTAATTTCTTTTCATTTTTATTTAGTTTTCTTTCTTTATAATTACTTTCGCCTTTCGGGCCGTGAGCAACACCACCTCCAACAAAAATTGGAGCTTTTCTACTAGCATGTCTTGCATTACCTGTACCTTTTTGAGCATATATTTTTGATGTCGATCCAATTATTTCATTCTTTTGTTTTGTTTTAGCTTTTCTACCTTTGTAATTAGCATTAGTTTTATAAATAACACCACTTACAAGTTTTTTATTTACTTTAGCTGAAAAAATCTTATCCATGACTTCTATTGTTTCTTTTTTTCCATCAATGTTAAATTTATCAATTTTCATTTTATTTTTTTTTCTTTTCAGGAACTTTCTTTAATTTTTCAATAACTTCTATTTTTTCTTTCATTGTTAATTTTGATGTATTTTTAGATGCTTTTTTAACTAGTACTTCCGTATTTTTAGACCCTGGTATAGATCCTTTTACAAATAATAAGTCATTTTCTAAATCAGATTTTATTATCTCTATGTTTTGAATTGTTCTAAGCTTATCACCCATATGTCCAGCCATTTTCTTATTTTTAAATACTTTACCTGGATCTTGATTTTGTCCTGTAGATCCATGAGCTCTATGTGATATGGAAACACCATGTGATGCTCTTAATCCAGCGAAGTTATGTCTTTTCATTGCACCAGCAAAACCTTTACCTATAGTTTTTGATCTAATATCAACGAATTTTGTATCATTGAAGATCTCTACTCCAAATTCGTTTCCTGGTTTATAGTTTTCCAGACTCTTTACTCTAAATTCTTTAATTTTTTTTCTAGGTTCTGTATTTTTTTTTGAAAAATAACCTTTCATAGCTTTTGTTAATTTAGAGTTTTTAATTTTTCCAAACCCTAATTGTATTGCTGTATATCCTCTTTTACTTGGGTCGATTACGTCAATCACTCTTCCCTTCTCAATTTTAAGAACTGTAACAGGTACAGATTGCCCTGTTTTATAAAATTCTCTTGTCATACCAATTTTTTTTCCAATTAAAGCAATCTCTGTCATAATTTTATATCTTTATTTCCACATCAACACCTGAAGCTAAATCTAATTTCATTAATGCTTCTACTGTTTGAGGTGTTGGTTCGATTATATCTATTAGTCTTTTATGCGTTCTAGTTTCAAATTGTTCTCTACTTTTTTTATCAATATGAGGTGATCTTAATACTGTATATCTTTCAATTTTTGTTGGTAATGGTATTGGACCTTTAATATTTGCTCCAGTTCTTTTAACCGTATTAACTATTTCTTCAGTCGACTGATCTAGAACTTTATTATCGTAAGCTCTTAATTTAATTCTAATGTTCTGTTTTTCCATTTTTTATCCAGTCTTTTTTGTTACTTCGTCTTGAACGTTTTGAGGTACTTTAGAATAATGATCAAAAAACATAGAATATTGGGCTCTACCTTGAGACATTGATCGTAATGAGTTTATATATCCAAACATATTGGCTAGTGGAACCATAGCCGTAATTACAGTTGCGTTACCTCTTGGTTCCTGTGTACTAATTTGACCTCTTCGACTATTTAGGTCACCTATCACATCTCCCATGTAATCTTCTGGAGTAACAACCTCAACTCTCATCATTGGCTCAAGTAATTTAAGTGTTGCTCTAGTACATGCTTCTTTAAAACATTGCCTTGATGCAAGTTCAAAAGCTAATACACTTGAATCAACATCGTGATGTAAGCCATCTAGTATCGTAACTTTATAATCTATCATTGGAAAACCAGCTAAAATTCCATTATCTGCAACTGACTCTACTCCTTTTTCTACACCTGGTATAAATTCCTTTGGTATAGCTCCACCTTTAATTTTACTTTCAACTTCTCTTCCTTTGCCTGGCTCTAATGGTTCTACTGAGAGCTTAACTCTTGCGAATTGACCAGCACCACCACTTTGCTTTTTATGGGTATAATCAAATTCGCTAGGATTTTGTATTGTTTCCCTATATGCAACTTGTGGGGCACCAACGTTTGCCTCAACTTTAAATTCTCTTTTCATTCTATCTACAATTATATCTAAATGTAATTCTCCCATTCCTTTTATAATTGTTTGACCAGACTCTTCATCAGAACTCACTCTAAATGATGGGTCTTCTTTAGCTAATCTCCCTAGAGCTTCACCCATTTTTTCTTGGTCTGCTTTAGTTTTAGGTTCTACAGCTATCTCTATAACTGGATCAGGGAACTCCATAGGCTCTAAAAGCACAGGCTTGTCTTCATTTGCTAACGTATGACCAGTAATTGTATTTTTTAAACCTGCTAGTGCAACTATATCCCCTGCGTTTGCCTCTTTAATATCTTCTCTAGAGTTTGCATGCATTAATAACATTCTACCAACTCTTTCTTCTTTATCTTTTGATGTGTTATAAATTGAGGTTCCAGTTTTCACCGTACCTGAATAAATTCTTATAAATGTTAATGAACCAACAAAAGGGTCATTTGCAACTTTAAATGCCAAAGCTGAAAAAGGAGCATTATCTTCAAATTTCATCTCCATTTCTTCATCTGAATTAGGCTTAGTGCCTTTAATAGATCCAATATCCTTGGGGCTTGGTAAGTAATCAACAACAGCATCTAACAAAGGCTGAACACCTTTATTTTTAAATGCAGATCCTGTTAAAACAGGAACAAAATCAAAATTTAAGCAGCCTTTTCTTACACATTTAATTAGATCTTCATTTTTAATTTCATCACCATTTAAATAACTTTCCATTAATTTTTCATCTTGCTCTACAGCTGTCTCGACTAATTCTTTTCTATATTTTGAACAAATTTCTTTTAAGTCATCAGGTATATCTTTTTCTTCCCACTCTGCTCCTAAGTCTTCATTTTTCCAAATAATTGCTTTCATCTTTACTAAATCTACAACACCTTGTAACGACGATTCTATTCCTACAGGAATTTGCATTACCAATGGTTTAGCACCAAGACGATCTTTGATCATATCTACGCATCTAAAAAAATCAGCACCTGTTCTGTCGAGTTTGTTTACAAAACAAATTCTAGGAACTTTATATTTATCAGCTTGTCTCCAGACAGTTTCTGATTGTGGCTCTACGCCAGCAACTCCATCAAATACAGCTACAGCACCATCTAATACTTTTAATGATCTTTCTACTTCAATTGTAAAATCCACATGGCCTGGTGTATCAATAATATTTATACGATTGTCTTTCCAAAAACATGTTGTGGCAGCAGATGTAATTGTTATTCCTCTTTCCTGTTCTTGCTCCATCCAATCCATAGTAGCTGCACCATCATGTACTTCACCAATTTTATGGCTCTTACCAGTGTAATAAAGAATTCTTTCTGTTGTTGTTGTTTTACCAGCATCAATATGGGCCATTATTCCAATATTACGATATTTTTCTAATGTATGTGTTCTACTCATAAAATTTTACCATCTAAAATGTGCAAAGGCCTTGTTTGACTCTGCCATTTTATGTGTATCTTCTTTCTTTTTAATTGCTGATCCTCTATTTTGGTATGCATCATAAATTTCATTAAAAATTTTGTCTGACATATTTTTATCTTTTCTTTTTCTAGATGCGTCTATCAACCATCTTAAAGCTAAAGCTTGAGATCTTTTTGACTTTACTTCAACTGGAACTTGATATGTAGCACCACCAACTCTTCTAGATCTTACTTCTACAGTTGGTTTAATATTGTTAATAGCTTCGTTAAAAACTGTTATTGGTTCATCTTTTGATTTAGATTTAATTTTATCAATTGCATCATAAATAATTTTTTCAGCAACAGTTTTTTTTCCGTCATACATGATATTATTTATTAATTTTGGAATAATTGTTGATTTATAAACTGGATCAACAATTGGAATTTTTTTAGGTGCTCTTTTTTTTCTAGACATAAATTATTTACCTTTTTTTGCACCGTATTTAGAACGTTGTTGCTTTCTTGCAGTAACGCCTTGAGTGTCTAGATTTCCTCTTAATATATGGTAACGAACACCAGGTAAATCTTTAACTCTTCCACCTCTTATTAATACAACTGAGTGTTCCTGAAGATTGTGACCTTCACCAGGAATATAAGATGTCACTTCGTGTCCATTTGATAATCTTACTCTTGCAACTTTTCGTAGTGCTGAATTTGGTTTTTTTGGAGTTGTTGTATAAACTTTTACGCATACACCTCTTTTTTGAGGTGATTTTTCTAACGCAGGAACCTTATCTCTTGATGAAGGTCTACGTCTACGTTTTCTCAATAACTGGTTTATCGTTGGCATAAATTAATAATTTTTTGATTAAAAAATAACTGACAGGTTATTTAGTGGCAGCGTTTAATGTCCCAATGACATTACATTCCAACCAAAAAATATGGCCAAAATACTATAGAAATTATTTTTGTCAAATTAAAACACTCAAATAAACAGCGTTTTTTTATGGATTTACTTGAGTTTCTGTAGTTTCGACGGGTTCTTGCTCTGAAAGAAATTTATTATCATCTTCTACAGCTTTTCGATTCCAATCGTTCTTGATTGTGCCCGTACCAGCAGGAACTAGCCTACCAACTATGACGTTTTCTTTTAGACCTAACAAGGTATCTGTTTTACCTTTAATTGCTGCATCTGTTAAAACTCTTGTTGTTTCTTGGAAAGAAGCTGCTGAGATAAACGACTCTGTCTGCAACGAAGCTTTAGTTATACCCATTAATACTCTTTCACCTACAGCTGGTTTTTTTCCTTCAGTTTTTAAGTTTTCATTCATATCATCAAATTTAATTCTATCGATTATTTCACCTGGCATTAAACTTGAGTCACCAGAGTTCTTTACCTCAATTTTCTTTAACATTTGTCGTAATATAGTCTCAATATGCTTGTCATTAATAACAACACCTTGCAATCTATAAACTTCTTGTACCTGATTTACAAAGTACTCTGTTAATTCCTCTATACCTAAAATTCTTAAAATATCATGAGGTAGAGGTTGACCATCTAAAAGATATTCACCTTTTTTAATTTTTTCACCTTGGTTAAAATTGATGTGTTTACCTTTTGGAATTAGATAATTTGAAGTTAAACCCTCATCTGATACTATCGATACTCTCTGTTTCCCTCTAACTTCTTTTCCAAATAAAACTTTTCCATCATTCTCTGCAATAATAGCGCTATCTTTTGCTTTTCTTGCTTCAAATAACTCAGCTACTCTCGGTAGACCACCGGTAATATCTTTGGTCTTAGAAGTTTCTTTAGGTAATCTAGCAATTACATCACCAGCAAATATTTTTTGACCATCTTTGACTGACAGAATTGAGTCTGGTACTAAATAATATCTTGCTTCGTTATCGTCAGCTTTTTTTATTACATTTCCTTTTTCATCACGTAAAGTAATTCTTGGTTTAAGATCAGTATTTTTTGATTGGGATCTCCAATCGATAACAGATTTAGACTCAATTCCTGTTTCATCGTCTAAAGTTTCTGAAAGTGTAACTCCATCAATTAAATCTACATAATTAACAATACCACTTTTTTCTGCAATAACTGGTGTGGTGTAAGGATCCCACTCACAAATTTTTGCATTTTTTTTAATTTTATCTCCACTTTTAAAAAATAATTTAGAACCATAAGGTACTTTATATATAGCTATTTGAAGACCATTCTCATCTTCTATAGAAAGCTGAGTATTTCTTCCCATCACTATTTGATTTTTTTTAGAGTCCTCTAATAAATTTGTATTTATTATTTTTAAAGTCCCTTCATTCTTACTTACTATTTGTGAATCTTGTTTAATAGAAGCGGTACCACCAACGTGAAAAGTTCTCATAGTTAACTGAGTTCCTGGTTCACCAATTGACTGTGCAGATATCATCCCAATTGCTTCACCTACATGAACCATTTTTCCTCTAGATAAATCTCTTCCGTAACACATTGCACAAACACCTTTTTTAGATCCACAAGTTATTACTGAATAAACACGAATTGATTTTACTCCAGCAGCATCAATTTTTTCACAATCTGACTCATTTATCATCTCACCTTTTTTTATAACTATGTCGCCAGAGATTGGATTTTTTACATTCTCCGCAACAACTCTACCAAGAGCTCTTTCCGAAAGTGTTACTATTACATTACCACCCTCTATAATTTCAGATAGGTTAATGCTACCACGGCTTTTACAGTCACAATCTTTTTTTGTTATTGTTAAATCTTGAGCAACATCACATAACCTTCTTGTTAAATAACCTGAATTTGCAGTTTTTAAGGCTGTATCCGCAAGACCTTTTCTTGCTCCGTGTGTTGAGTTAAAATACTCTAGAGCTGTCAAACCTTCTTTAAAGTTAGATGTTATAGGAGACTCAATAATTTCACCTGATGGTTTCGCTATTAATCCTCTCATACCAGCTAATTGTTTCATCTGCGCTGCTGAACCTCTAGCTCCAGAGTCAGCCATCATAAAAACTGAGTTTACTTTTAAACCATCTTTAGTTGTTTCAGTAGCTGAAATCCTCTTCATCATCTCTGAGGCAACTCTATCTGTACATTTAGACCAAGCATCGACAACTTTATTATATTTCTCACCTCTAGTGATAAGACCTTCAGCATATTGATTTTCATAGTCAGTGATTAGTTTTTTAGTCTCTTCGATCATTTCAGGTTTGTTATCCGGGATAATCAAGTCATCTTTTCCAAAAGATATACCAGCTTTAAAAGCATGTTTAAAACCGAGATCTTTTAATTTATCACAAAAAATTACTGTATTTTTTTGTCCTGTAAATCTAAAAGCAATATCAATTATTTCTGATACAACTTTTTTTGGCAGCAACCTATCAACAAGTGAAAATTTTATATCTTTATGTTTGGGTAGTAAATTAGCTAAAAGAAATCTACCAACAGTGCTTGTATATTTCTCATATTTAACATTATTTTTCTCATCAACAGTTTCAAATCTTGAAATAATTCTTGAATGTACATTTATTTTACCAGACTCTAGTCCTTGTTCAATTTCTGAGCTATTAACAAAGTATCCTTCAACTTTTTCAGTTTGGTAAGGTGGTTGTGATAGATAATATATACCTAATATCATATCTTGGCTTGGAACTATTATTGGTTTTCCATTTGATGGACTTAAAATATTATTTGTAGACATCATTAATACTCTAGCTTCTAATTGAGCTTCTAAACTTAAAGGTATATGAACAGCCATTTGGTCACCATCAAAATCAGCATTGAATGCAGCACATGTTAATGGATGTAATTCTATAGCATCACCTTCTATAAGTTTAGGTTCAAACGCTTGTACACCCAATCTATGTAATGTTGGTGCTCTATTCAATATTACTGGATGTTCTCTTACAATTAATTCTAAAGCATCCCATACTGCGTTTGTTTCTTTTTCAACAAGTTTTTTTGCCTGCTTAATTGTTGATGCTAGTCCTAATTTATTTAATCTTGCGTATAAAAATGGTTTAAATAATTCTAATGCCATCTTTTTTGGTAGCCCACACTCATGTAATTTTAAATCTGGACCAACAACAATTACTGATCTACCTGAGTAATCAACACGTTTACCTAGAAGATTTTGTCTAAATCTTCCTTGCTTACCTTTTAGCATTTCAGCAAGTGATTTTAATGGACGTTTACCTGTTCCTGTAATAACCCTTCCTCTTCTACCATTATCAAATAATGCATCCACAGACTCTTGAAGCATTCGTTTTTCGTTTCTAATTATTATATCCGGTGCCTTCAAATCCATTAATCTTTTTAATCTGTTATTTCTATTTATAACTCTTCTATACAAATCGTTTAAATCAGATGTTGCAAATCTTCCTCCATCAAGTGGAACCAGAGGTCTTAACTCAGGTGGAATTACGGGAATTGTTGTCAAAATCATCCACTCTGGTTTATTTCCAGTTTCAATAAATGAGTCTATTAGTTTTAATCTTTTAATTGATCTTTCTTCAGCTACTTTAGATTTAGTTTCTTTAATATTTTTTAATAAAATTTCTCTTTCTTTTTTAAGGTCAATTGATTTTAAAATTTCTAATATTGCCTCTGCTCCTATACCAGCGGAAAATGCATCTTCACCATGCTCCTCTTGATATTTAGCAAGTTCATCTTCATTTAGAAGTTGGTTTTTTTTAAGATCAGTTAAGCCTGGCTCAACAACAATAAAACTTTCAAAATATAATACTCTCTCTACATCTTTTAATTTCATGTCTATGGCTAAAGATATTCTACTTGGTAATGATTTTAAGAACCATATGTGAGCTACAGGAGTAGCTAAATTTATATGACCCATTCTTTCTCTTCTCACATTAGATTTTGTAACCTCAACTCCACATTTTTCACAAATAATACCTCTGAACTTCATTCTTTTATATTTACCGCACAAACATTCGTAATCTTTTATGGGACCAAATATTCGTGCACAGAAAAGACCATCTTTTTCTGGTCTAAAAGTTCTATAATTTATTGTTTCAGGCTTTTTAATTTCACCATAAGTCCATGATTTTATTTTTTCAGGACTAGCAAGAGTAATTTTAATACTGCTAAAATTTTGTGCCTCTGAAATATCACTGTTGTTTTTAAACAAATTTTTTAAATCATTTTTCATATCAATTTAATTCCACATTAAGGGCTAGTGCTTTAATTTCTTTAACTAAAACGTTGAATGATTCTGGAATACCAGATTCAAAATTTTCTTCACCTTTTACAATTGTCTCATAAACTTTTACTCTGCCTGCTACATCATCAGATTTTACAGTTAATATCTCTTGAAGGGTGTATGAAGCACCATAAGCTTCAAGAGCCCATACTTCCATTTCACCAAACCGTTGACCACCTAATTGAGCTTTACCTCCTAGTGGTTGCTGAGTGACTAAACTGTACGGTCCAGTTGATCTTGCATGTATTTTATCTTCTACTAAGTGGTGTAGTTTAAGCATGTAAATTGTACCAACAGTTACTTCTCGATCAAATTTTTCACCAGTTCTTCCATCCCATAATTGCGTTTGACCAGATTTTGGTAATCCCGCGCTATCTAACATATTTGTGACGTCCTGTTCCTTTGCGCCATCAAAAACCGGGGTTGATATAGGAACTCCATTTTGAAGGTTTTCACATAAATCCTTAAATTCAACTTTGTTTAGTTTATCTAAACTATCCTCAAATGTATCTTTTCCATAAATAGATTTTAAAAAGCTTGAAATTTTTTCATCTTTTTCTGCTTTCTTCTGGTTTTCGTTAATTAAAGTTTTGACTTTTTCTCCAAGCTCTGTACATGCCCAACCCAAATGTGTTTCGAGTATTTGTCCCACATTCATACGGCTTGGAACACCTAAAGGATTTAATACTATATCTACAGGTTTGCCATTTTCTCTATATGGCATATCCTCTACTGGAACTATTTTACTAACAACTCCTTTATTACCGTGTCTTCCAGACATTTTATCACCAGGTCTTAATCTTCTTTTTATAGCAACAAAAACTTTAACCATCTTCATGACACTTGGTAATAATTCATCTCCTTGTCGTATTTTTAGAACTTTATCCTCAAATCTTTCTTCAATATCTTGTTTTGCCTTATTAAACTGATCTTTTAATTGATTTAAACTGTCATCCTTCTTCTGATCGCCCACAGTAATTTTAAATAACTCTGAAAGTGGGATTTTGTTAAGATTTTCCTCATTTATTTTCGATCCTTCATCAAGATCCTTAATCTTTTTTTTCAAAGCATGTCCATCTAAAATTTGTGATGCTCTTTGCTTGATACTTCTTTCCAAAATCTCTTCTTCAACAATCTTATCTTGTTGAACAGAATCAATTTCAGATCTTTCTATAGTGATTGATCTTTCATCTTTATCAATACCATGTCGATTAAAAACTCTCACATCAACAACGATACCACCACTTCCACTAGGCATTTTTAAAGAAGTATCAGTTACATCTATAGCTTTTTCACCAAAAATTGATCTTAATAATTTTTCTTCTGGACCAGATGCTGTGTCGCCTTTTGGTGTAACTTTTCCGACTAATATATCTCCAGGTTTTACTTCAGCCCCAATATAAACAATGCCTGACTCATCTAAATTTTTTAAAGCTTCTTCGTTAACATTTGGAATATCTCTTGTTATGTCCTCTTCACCCAATTTTGTATCTCTTGCCATTACTTCATATTCCTCTATATGAACTGAAGTAAATACATCATCAGTTACACATCTTTCAGAAATTAATATTGAGTCCTCAAAATTGTATCCTTGCCATGGCATGAATGCTACAGTCACGTTTTTACCTAAAGCAAGTTCTCCTAATTTTGTTGACGGTCCATCAGCTATTATGTCACCAGCCTTAACTTTATCACCAACTCTTACTAAAGGTTTTTGATTTATACATGTATTTTGATTTGATCTTTTAAATTTTTGAAGATTATAAATATCTACTCCTGATTTTGTAAAATCAGTTTCACTTAATGCTTTAATTACAATTCTTTTACCATCAATTTTATCTACAATTCCATCTCTTTTGGCAACAATTGTTACTCCTGAGTCTAATGCAACATCACTTTCAATACCAGTACCTACCAATGGAGACTCTGGTTTTAATAAAGGCACCGCTTGTCTCATCATGTTAGAACCCATTAATGCTCTGTTAGCATCATCATTTTCTAAAAATGGTATTAATGAGGCTGCTACTGAGACTAACTGTTTTGGTGAGACATCTATGTAGTCAATATTTTCCGGTTTAGACAATATAAAATTTAAATTTTGTCTACATGAAACTAAACTTTCAGTAAATTTTCCATTTTTATCAATTTTAGAATTTGCTTGTGCTATAGTAAATTTTCCTTCTTCCATAGCTGACAAATATTCAATTTTATCTTCTACAACACCATTTAAAACTTTCTTATAAGGACTCTCTATAAAACCGTATTTATTTATTTTGGAATAAGTTGATAGACTATTTATTAAACCAATATTTGGTCCTTCGGGTGTTTCTATTGGGCAGATTCTACCATAGTGAGTTGGATGGACATCTCGAACTTCAAATCCTGCTCTTTCTCTTGTTAATCCCCCAGGTCCTAATGCTGAAACTCTTCGTTTGTGTGTTATCTCTGAAAGTGGATTTGTTTGATCCATAAATTGAGATAGTTGTGATGTTGCAAAAAAATCTTTTAAAGACACTGTTAATGGTTTTGCATTTATTAGATCTTGTGGCATAGCAGATTCAACATCTAGAGTTGTCATTTTTTCTTTTATAGCTCTTTCCATTCTATAAACACCAATTCTTGCTTGGTTTTCTACAAGCTCCCCTACTGATCTAACTCTTCTATTTGCTAAATGGTCAATATCGTCAACCTCATCTTTACCGTCACGTAAATCTAACATTTTTTTTATTATTGCTAACAAATCATCATTACGTAAAATAGTAATTTTATCAGAGCAATTTAGATTTAAACGAGAATTCATTTTCACTCTACCTACGTCGGAAAGATCATATCTGTCTGAACTAAAGAAAAGATTATTAAAAATTTGTGTTGCGATTTCAACAGTTGGTGGCTCGCCTGGTCTTAATACTTTATAGATCTCAGTAATAGCTTCATTCTTATTGGTGTTTTTATCATTAAACAAAGTTTGTAAAAGATAAGGACCTTTATTTATAGAATTAGTTGATGAAATTAGAATAGATTTTATATTACTCTCAAGTATCTTTTCAATTATAGTTTCATTTAACTCAGTTCCAATTTTAAATGTTTCTTCGCCACAAATAATATCTTTATGAAGATACTTGCCGTACAAAGACTCATTAGACACAAAAATTTCTTTTAATCCACCATCAAATAATTTCTTAGCATTTAAATAATTTGTTTTCTCTCCAGCTTTGATAACTACTTTACCTGTTTTTGAATCAACTATTTCTTCTGAAAAATTTTTAGATTTATAGTTTTCAGGGTTAAACTTAGTTTTCCATTTTTTTATTTTGTCATCAAAGGAATAGGTTTCTTTTTGAAAAAATTCATTCGCTATATCGTCCTTTGTGTAACCAAGCGCAAGCAACAATGTTGATACGTAAATTTTTTTCTTTCTATCGATCCTAAAATATAAAAGATCTTTTACATCGTACTCAAAGTCAATCCACGATCCTCTATTAGGTATTACTCTACAGTTAAAAAGAAGTTTTCCACTTGCATGTGATTTACCTTTGTCATGGTCGAAAAAAACTCCAGGGCTTCTATGCATTTGATTAACGACAACTCTTTGGACACCATTAGTGATAAAAGTTCCACTGTTGGTCATCATAGGAACCTCTCCCATATACACTTCTTGCTCTTTGGCTGATAAAATTTCTTTTGTATTATTTTCTTGGTCTATATCGTAAACCACTAGTCTTAGAGTACATTTTAATGATGATGAATAGGTCAGTCCTCTTTGAATACACTCTTCAACATCAAACTTTGGCTTATCTAATCTGTAGGAAACATATTCTAATGTAGCTTTATCATTAAGGTCTTCAATTGGAAAAATACTTTTGAACACACGATCAAACCCTTTAATCAAATTTTGATCAACCGCCTCATTAAACTCTGTAAGATTCTTGTAAGAGTTTTTCTGAACTTCTATTAAATTTGGTATTGATAAACTTTCTTTTAGTTTCCCAAAATTTTTTCTAATATTTTTTTTTTCAGTAAAAGATAACAGCATCTATAATTATTATTAGTTAAACTAATAACTAATAATTTAATTTTATTAATTAATTTACTTAAGTTCTACTTTTGCGCCAGCAGCTTCTAACTTAGCTTTAATTTCGTCAGCTTCTTTCTTATTTACACCTG
The DNA here is from genome assembly GCA_045566195.1 of Candidatus Pelagibacter sp. Classification (GTDB taxonomy): domain Bacteria; phylum Pseudomonadota; class Alphaproteobacteria; order Pelagibacterales; family Pelagibacteraceae; genus Pelagibacter. Next base: position 67,670 of record JBJLDV010000002.1, read on the forward strand.
ATTTAACTTCTTTTGGTGCACCTTCAACTAAGTCTTTTGCTTCTTTTAATCCTAATGCAGTAACTGCACGGACTTCTTTAATAACATTAATTTTTTTATCTCCAGCAGATGTTAACATTATTGTAAATTCACTTTTTTCTTCTGCGGGCGCAGCGCCTCCAGCAGCAGCAGGTGCAGCAGCAACTGCAGCAGCAGCGGATACTCCCCATTTTTCCTCTAATTGTTTTGAAAGTTCAGCTGCTTCAACAACAGTTAAACTTGACAAGTCTTCTATAATTTTATTTAGATCAGCCATAATATTTATCCAAGGTTATTTTTTTGATTTTTCGAGCGCTAAAATAGCGATTTTTGAGCCCGGTGCAAGTAAAATACTTGCGATTTTTTGTGCAGGAGACCTCAATATACCTACTATTTTTGCTCTCGCTTCATCTAATGTTGGCAAAGTAGCAACATTTTGAACACCTGCAACATCAAGTATATCATTGCCCATAATTCCACCAAGAATCTTTAAATTTTGATTCTCTTTAGAAAACTTTGTTAAAATTTTTGCTGAAGTAATTGCATCTTTGGAAAGTGCAATAGCTGTTGGTCCTTTAAACAATTCAGATAGATCTTTGCACTTAGTTTTTTCTAAGGCTAATTTTGTGATCCTATTTTTAGTAATTTTAAATTGAATTCCATGTTCTCTCATTTGATCTCTTAAATCATCAAGCTGAGTCATTGTTAAACCTTGATAATGAGTAACAATAACTGCCTCAGACTTATCGAACTGACTTGTCATGTCTTTTATGTACTCTTGTTTTTTTTCTTTATTCATCATGTTTAAAAACCTTTAGTTAACTTTAATTTATAAGAAACACCCATTGTCGAGGTCAAAAATACATTTTTAATTAAATCACCTTTAACATTAAGATTAGATTTCTCTTTTTCAAGTGTTTCAACAACTGCATTATAATTCTTAATCAAGTTTTCATCAGAAAATGATTTTTTTCCAATAGATACACCAATGTTTCCATCTTTATCGTTTCTTAACTCTGCTTGCCCAGATTTTGAGTCTTTGACGGCTTTAGAAATATCATCAGTAACAGTGCCTAATTTAGGATTAGGCATTAAACCTTTTGGTCCTAAAACTTTACCTAATTTTGATAATTTTACCATCATTGACGGTGTGCAAATTAATTTATCAAAATTTAAATCTCCACCTTTTATACTTTCAATTAGTTCATCACTGCCTACAAGATCTGCTCCAGAATCTTTAGCATTTGATGCTTTTGACTCTTCACATATAACAGCAACTTTAATTTTTTTACCTGTTCCACCCGGCATATTAACAATAGTTCTTAGATTAATTTCACTTTTTTTTTGTTTATTATTTATTTGAAAACTCAAATCTATAGCCTCATCAAATTTTGTAGTACAATTTTTTTTTACTTCAGGAATTAATTTTTCAAATAATTCTGATTTTAATTTCTTTGTTTCTTTTGGCAATTTATTAAATCGTTTTGATGACATTATTCCTTAACCTCAATTCCCATTGATCTAGCTGAACCCATGATAATTTTTGTTGCTTCGTTAATGTCATGAGCATTTAAATCTTTCATTTTCTTTTTTGCTATTTCCTCTGCCTGTTTTTTGGTTATAGATGCAACAATATTTCTTCCAGGTTCCTGGGAACCACCTTTAATTTTTGCAGCTTCTTTTATAAAATGTGATGCGGGTGGTGTTTTAATAATAAAATCAAACTTTTTATCTTTGTAAACTGTTATGACAACTGGCACAGGTTTTCCCATAAAATCTTTAGTCTTCTCATTGAAAGCTTTACAGAATTCCATAATATTTATTCCTCTTTGACCTAAAGCAGGCCCAACAGGTGGTGCAGGATTGGCTTGACCACCTTTAATTTGTAATTTTACATATCCACTTATTTCTTTTTTAGCCATTAACTTACCTTTTCTACTTGATTATACTCTAGTTCAACTGGTGTAGGTCTGCCAAAAATTAATACTGATACTTTTAATCTAGATTTATCTTCGTCTATTTCTTCAACCATACCATTAAACGACGCAAATGGTCCATCAATAACTTGAACTTTTTCACCAACTGAATACTCAATCCCAGTTTGACCTTGCGCAACACCATCTTTAATTTGACCCAAAATTTTTTCTATTTCTTTTTCAGACACGGGTACTGGAATACCTTTTGATCCTAAAAATCCACTAACTTTTTTAATACCTTTAATCATATGATAAATATTATTATCCATTTCACTTTTAATTAATACATATCCAGGAAAAAACTTTTTTTTTCTTTGAACTCGCTTTCCTCTTTTGACCTCAGTAACGTCATGAGTAGGTACGACAATTTCCTCAAATTTTTCTGCTATTTTAGCCTTTTCAGCCTCTTCTTTTATAAGCAGAGCAACTTTATTTTCAAAACTTGAGTGAGATTGTACAATATACCAGTTCTTCATTATATGCTTACCTTTAAAATAAGTTCTAAAAAAAACTTTAATATTTGATCAAGAAGGAGAAAAAAAATTGCAGCAACGATTGCCATTGCTACTACCATTAAACTTCCTTGGATAGTTTCTTTTCTCGTAGGCCATGAAACTTTAAAAGCTTCTTGTTTAACTTCCTGGATAAATTTTAATGGATTTTTCATAGTCTTTAAAATATTTGGCAGGAGCGGAGGGAATCGAACCCCCAACCTCCGGTTTTGGAGACCGGCGCTCTACCAATTGAGCTACACTCCTATTGG
>JBJLDV010000003.1:0-64467 GCA_045566195.1 Candidatus Pelagibacter sp.
ACCATATGTATACAGTAGGGTTAAATACTGACACTAAGGCATATTTCTTAGCAGCCACAATGATAATTGCAGTTCCAACCGGTATTAAAATATTTTCGTGGATTGCAACAATGTGGGGTGGCTCAATTTCATTTAAAACTCCTATGGTTTGGGCTTTAGGTTTTATTTTTTTATTTACAGTTGGAGGTGTTACTGGAGTAGTTTTAGCGAACGCCGGAGTTGATACAGCTCTTCACGATACATATTATGTGGTGGCTCATTTTCATTATGTACTATCTTTAGGTGCAGTTTTTGCGATTTTTGCAGGATTTTATTACTGGTTTGGAAAGATGTCAGGTTATGAATATTCAGAGTGGCTTGGTCAATTGCATTTCTGGTTAACTTTCATAGGAGTGAACTTAGTTTTTTTCCCTCAACATTTTTTAGGATTAGCAGGAATGCCAAGAAGATATGCTGATTATCCAGATGCATTCGCTGATTGGAATTATATTTCCTCAATAGGATCTTATATTTCTGTAGTGGGTCTAGTTGTATTTTTAATAAACTTAATTTATGCTTTTGCAAAAAAGAAAAAGGCTTCACAAAATCCTTGGGGAGAAGGGGCAACGACTTTAGAGTGGACAGTGCCATCTCCACCAAATTTTCATACATTTGATGAACTTCCAAAATTCGAAGATTACGAGGGTACAGAAAAATCTAGTAGTTAGATTTTTTATAGAATAGATAATATAAAAATGTCGAGCACAAATATCAGAATTAAAAAAAATCAATCTTTTGATATAAAATTAGTTTCTGAGCTTTTAAAATTAATGAAACCTAGAGTGATGTCACTTGTTATATTCACATGTGCAGTAGGTTTATTAACATCACCAGTTAATGTTTCACTAAAAGAAGCGATGTTAGGTATTTTATTTGTTGCCATGGGTGCAGGAGCGGCCGGAACATTAAATATGTGGTACGAAGCTGATCTAGATAAACTTATGACAAGAACTTGCTTAAGACCTATACCAAGAGGAAAAATAAATAGAAATCAAGCTTTAGTTTTTGGTATTTTATTGTCAATTATATCTGTGGTAAGTCTTTATTTATTTACAAATTTTCTATCTGCTTTTTTATTATTTTTTACTATTTTCTTTTATGTATTTGTTTACACAATTTGGTTAAAAAGGAAAACATCTCAAAATATTGTTATTGGTGGAGCCTCAGGAGCTTTGCCTCCAGTTATAGGTTGGACTATAGCTACAAATTCTTTATCATTAGAACCGTTGATACTTTTTTTAATAATTTTTATTTGGACTCCATCACATTTTTGGGCATTAAGTCTTTATAAGGCAAATGATTATAAAAAAGCAAAAATACCAATGCTTCCAATAACAGATGGTATAGAAAATACTAAAAAAAATATTTTAGTATATTCTCTTTTTATGCTCCCTATTATTATTATGCCTTATTTTATTGGATTTGCAGGATTAACTTATTTATTTCCCGCTTTAGGCCTAACACTTTATTATAATTATATTTGTTTTTCTCTTTATAAATTTAAAAAAGATAAATTTGATATTAAAATTGCAAGGCAAGTATTTAGCTACTCTATTTTGTATTTATTTTTAATTTTTGTATTATTTTTATTTGATAAGGTTATTTAATGATACCTGATAAAAAATTAAAAAGAAAAAATGTTTGGACCGCAATTGGTTTAATTATTTTTATTATTTTCCTTTTTATTTTTAGCCTTTATAATATAGGGGTTTTTGATAGACCCATTTAGATAATGAAAAAAAATACACTAACACCTTTAATACTTTCTGGAATTTTTGTACTGATGTTGGGATTATCTTTTGCAGCAGTACCTTTATATGACTTATTTTGTAGAGTTACAGGGTTTGGAGGTACAACTCAAGTTGCAAAAGAAGCGCCTAAAATTGTTTTAGATGAAGTTATAAGTGTTAGACTTGATACAAATGTAAATGGTAATTTAGCCTGGAATTTTAAGGCTGAAAAAAAATTATTAGATGTAAAACCTGGTAAAGTTTATAATATAGACTTTGAAGTTGAGAATATTGGAAATGAACCTTCTGCTGCAGTAGCAAGTTATAATGTTTCACCATCCTCTTTTGGACAATATTTTAATAAGTTAGGTTGTTTTTGTTTTGAAAAACAGGTACTAAATCCAGGAGAAAAGGCAGTTTACAAACTAGTTTTTTATTTAGATCCAGAGCTTGTAAATGACCCAAAAACCGCAAATATAGAAGATGTTACTATGTCATATACTTTTTTTTCATCTGATTATTATAAACAATCAAAGAATTTAAATTAAGATGTCTGCCGGAGAACAAAAACACGATTATCATTTAGTAGATCCAAGCCCTTGGCCAATTTATACTTCATTTGCAACATTAGTGACAGCGATTGGAACAGTTTATTATTTTCATAGTGAAGTTATGTGGGCAATGATTTTGGGTTTTGTTTTACTAATTTACGGAGCATTTATGTGGTTTAGAGATGTAGTTATAGAAGCAGAACATCAAGGCCATCATACCCCAGTTGTTCAAATACACCATAGATACGGAATGACTTTATTTATTGCATCAGAGGTAATGTTTTTTGTTGCATGGTTTTGGGCATATTTTGATGCAAGTTTATTTCCCTCAGAATTTGTTGGTAATGTGTGGCCACCAAAAGATATAGAAACTTTTGATCCTTGGGACATACCTTTAATTAATACTTTAGTTTTACTTCTATCGGGAACAACTGTCACTTGGGCACACCATTCATTACTTGAGGATGATAGAAAAGGTTTTATTCAAGGTTTAAGTTTGACAGTATTTTTAGGTGCTTGTTTTACAGCTTTGCAGATTTATGAATATCATCATGCGACTTTTAGTTTCTCAGGACATATTTATGGAGCTACCTTCTACATGGCAACAGGATTTCATGGATTTCATGTTCTTATAGGTACTATTTTCTTGGCAGTTTGTTTATGGAGAGGAAAACTGGGTCATTTTAATAAAGATCACCATTTTGGTTTTGAAGCAGCGGCATGGTATTGGCATTTTGTTGATGTAGTTTGGTTATTTTTGTTTGCTGCTATTTATATTTGGGGTAGTTAATAAATCCTTTGAGGCATAAATTTTTTTTTTCTGTATTCGTTTATTTTTTTATATTGGTATTCATTTCATTAGGTAGCTGGCAATTGGTAAGACTTAATTGGAAATTGGAATTAATATCAGAAATTGAAAATAGTATAAATTCAGAGCCTGTGGATTTTTCAGGTGAAAATCCAAAAAATTTTAAAAAAGTAAATTTTAGAGCAAGTTTAAATAATTCAAGGTTGATATATTTATATAGTTTGAACGAAAGTGGAAAACCAGGCTTTGATATAATTAATACAATAGTTATAGGAAATAAAAATTTTCTTTTAAATAGAGGATGGATACCTAAAAATTTTAAAAATAAAAATTTTGATATATCAACTCCCAATTTAACAGGTATTTTAAGAAAGAAATCAAACAAAAATTATTTTAAACCCGAAAATGATATTTTGAAAAATTATTGGTTTACTTTAAAAGATGAAGATCTTTTAAAATTTACTGGTAAAAAATTTTCCAATTATATTATTTATGAAACTCATGATAGATCTTCGTTTCCAAAAGCAAAAAAAATCGGTGCAAATATTTCAAATAACCATTTAAAATACTCACTTACATGGTTTTCATTAGCGATTTCAATTTTTTTAATATACTTATATTTTAGAAAAAAAAATTACTAATGATTTACGTAAGTACAAGGGATAACTCTAAAGAATTCAGTTTTGAGGAAGTTTTTATTAAAGGCTTAGCTGATGATGGAGGTCTTTATGTTCCAAAATCATTAAAAAAATACAACTCCCAAGAATTATCAAAACTTAAGAACTTAAATTATAATGAAATCTCTACTGAGATAATTAATCAATTTTCATCCGATTTTATCTCCAAAAAAGAGCTTTCTTACTTGATTAAAAAATCATATTCAAAATTTAGAGAAAACGAGGTTGTAAAAATTTCAAATATTGGAGAATTGAAATTATTAGAATTATTTCACGGTCCTACATTAGCTTTCAAAGATGTAGCAATGCAATTTATTGGAAATTTATATGAATATTATTTAAGTAAAAATGATAAAAAAATTAATATAGTTGTTGCAACTTCGGGCGATACAGGTGCGGCAGCAATAAATGCAATTCAAGGAAAATCAAATTTAAATATTTTTGTTTTACATCCAAATAACAGAATTTCTTCTGTACAAAGAAAGATAATGACAACAGTCGAAGAAAAAAACGTTTTCAATATTGCTGTTGAAGGTAACTTTGATGATTGTCAGAACATTGTTAAAAGTATGTTTTCTGACTTGGAGTTTTCTAGGTCCATAAATATGTCAGGAGTAAATTCGATCAACTGGGCAAGAATTATTGCTCAAACAGTATATTATTTTTACACATATTTTAAATTAAACAAAAAAAGTATTTCATTTTCGGTGCCAACTGGAAATTTTGGTGATGTTTTTGCCGGATATCTTGCAAAGAAAATGGGTTTGCCGATTGATAAACTAATTGTTGCTACAAATGAAAATGATATTTTGCATAGAGCTATTTCAAATGGAGACTATATTTCAAAAAAAGTAAAAGAAACACTATCACCAAGTATGGATATTCAATTAGCAAGTAATTTTGAAAGATTAATTTATTATATTAATAATTCCAACTCTGAAAAGACAGCAGAAATTATGAAAAAAGTTAAGCAAAATTCGTATCAAATTGAAAAGAACAATTTAGATATCATACAAAAAGATTTTTTATCTGAAAGTTGTAATGAACAAGAAACTTTAGAAATTATTAAAAAAAATTACGAAATAAATAATATTGTATTAGATCCACATACTGCAGTGGGAGTAGGGGCTGCTAATAAATTATCATTTAATGATTGTGTTGTTTTATCTACAGCTCATCCATGTAAATTTCCAGAGTCTACAAATAGTGCAATAAATAAACGTGAAAAATTACCCAATGAACTTCAGCATGTGCTTGATAAAAACGAGAATTTTCAAATATTAAAAAACAATACAGATGATGTAAAAAACTTCATTAAAAGTAAAATTTAAATTTTACCGGACTTTAAATTAACTTATAGATTGGCAGCTTCTCTAGCAATTAAATCAACTTCGTTGTTTAATTTATCAATTGAATGCGCTTTTACCCAGTTCCATTCAACATTAAAGTCATTAGAAAGCGTATCTAATTCTATCCATAATTCTTTATTTTTAACACTTTGCTTACTAGCAGTTTTCCATCCATTTTTTTTCCAATTATGTATCCACTCAGTAATACCTGACTTTACATATTTTGAGTCAGTAAAAATCTGAGCTTTACTACCTTTGGGAATTTTTTTAAGGGCGTTAATAGGGGCAAGCAATTCCATCTGATTATTCGTAGTGTTTTTTTTACTTCCTTTTATATGATTTTTTTTACCATCAATGATAATTATTGCTGCCCATCCGCCATTTCCCGGGTTACCTAAGCATGAACCATCAGTGTATATTTTAATCATTACTTTATATAATTTTTATAAGAATTTATTTGACGATGAAAATTTAATTTTTGAATATATTCTTTTGGGTCTTTAATCTTAATAATTGCATTTTTAGGAGTATTTAAATAATCATAAGCCCTAGTTAGAAGATATCTTAGAGCTGAACCTTTACACATAGTATTAAAATTTTTTTTTTCTGAATTCGTTAATTTTCTAATACCTTCGTAACCTTTAAGAAGATTTGAGGATTTTTTTTTATCTAAAATATATTTATTATTTCTTTTTTTAAAACATAATGCATTTACACACGTAGCGAGTTCATATGACAAATAATCATTACATGAAAAATAAAAGTCTATAAAGCCATGAAATTTTTTCTTATAAAATATAATATTATCAACGAATAAATCTGAATGTATAATTCCACTAGGAAGATTTTTAGGCCATTTCTCCTTTATTTCGCTTAATTCATCTTTCATAAGTTTTTTTAAATTTTTAGATAATTTGTTAATTTTTATGCCTATTTTTGATAATAAGTTAGGCCAAGATGAAATCGATAAAGAATTTTTCCTGTAAAGTTTTATTTTTTTTGACGCCATATGCAATTTAGCTATATTTCTTCCAACCATATAACAATCATTGTAGCTTAGTTCCTTCTTATCATTACCATCAAGAAATGAGACAATACATGCATTTTTGTTTCTTATCTTAAATACAAATTTACCTTTTTTGCTTTTTACTGGGTTTGGACATTTTACCTTAAATTTAGAGAGACTTGACATTAAGTTCATAAAAAAAGGAAGATCGCGAGAATTTACTCTTTTTTCAAAAATAGTTAAAATATATTTTTTGTTTTTAATATTTATAAGATAATTAGTATTTTCAATACCTTTTTTAATACCTTTAAACTTTATAATTTTTCCTAAATTAAATTGATTTTCAATATTTAGGATATCCTTATTATTAACTTTTGTAAAAACTGCCATTAGTTCAATCTTCCTGGGATCTTAAAGGTAATATCTTCTTTTATAATTTCTACTTCTTCGATATTTACTTTAAATTGTTTTTTTAATTTGTTAATAAAATTTTCTACTAGAATTTCAGGTGCAGATGCACCAGATGAGATTCCTATGGTTTGACATTTTGTAATTTTTTCCATAGGTATATTACTTTCAGAGTGAATTAAAATTGCTTCTTTACAGCCAGAATTATTCGCAACCTCTACCAATCTCACAGAATTTGATGAATTTCGGCTACCTATAACAAAGAACATATCGCAAAGTTTTGCAATTTTTTTAACCGCTGCTTGTCTATTTGTTGTTGCATAACAAATATCCTCTTTTTTTGGTTCTTTAATATCTGAAAATTTTTCTTTGAGTGCATTAATTATATCTTTTGTATCATCAACGGATAGAGTTGTTTGAGTGACAAATGCTAACTTTTTATTTTCTTTTTTTTTGAAATTTTTAACATCTGCAATATTTTCAATTAGATCAATAGTGCCCTCTGGAATTTGCCCCATTGTTCCTACTACCTCTGGATGATTTTTGTGACCAATTAATAAAACGTGATATCCACTTTTATTTAAGTTTTCGGCTTCCCTATGAACCTTAGAAACTAAAGGACAGGTAGCATCAATATAATCCATTTTTAAGTTCTTAGCCTCAGCAGGAACCACTTTTGGAACTCCATGTGCGGAAAAAATAACTGGCCTTGTTTTATCTTTTATTTCACTTAATTCTTCTACAAATATAGCTCCAATTTTTTTTAAACTTTCAACCACATGTTTATTGTGTACTATTTCATGTCTGACATAAATTGGAGCACCATATTTTGTTATACTTTTTTTTACAATTTCAATTGCACGGTCAACACCAGCACAAAAACCTCTAGGTGAAGCTAATAGTATTTTAATTTCTTTATTTTTCATCTTTTTCTTTTCTAAAGAATGGGATTAAAAATATAAGACAAGCAACTAAAAAAAACAAACTCCCAAACATTGCCCAAAAACTTCCAATACTTGAAATCGTAAAACCAATTGCAGAGATTATGAATAAAATCCAACCTAATAAATTTATGTTTTTATTTTTCATTTTTTTCAATTAAATATTCGAGCAATATATGCGGAAAGGTTAGGGACGCCAAACCAATAAATATAACCTTAAATATAGCCTCATTTAATTGGTTTAGATCAAGTAGAAAAAATAAAGATAGAATAAAAAAAATTGCTGTAATTAATGACAAAGGTAATGCTTTATTAAAAAATATATTTAAACCTTTTTTTATATTTGTTTTGTTAAGTTCATGGCTTAATGAAATAATATGTCTTATAGAATGTAAAAAACAAAAATAAATTGTAAATGCAAAAAATGGAGTAAAAAAATAATTTAATGCTAATATTGAAGGGATTTCAAAGATAAATGCAGTATATTCTTTTCCAGAAATTAAATAACAAGACAAAAGAACCAAACCTAACATTACTTCAAAAAAATAATATTTATTTAAAAAAAGAAGATAATTTACAAAAAGATCACTTGAAATTATTTTAAAAATTTCAATTGTTTCATTCGAATGAAAAATAATAGGTGAAATAATGATAATTGATCCTCTTGAAAAATAATAAATCTTTTTTAATTGTAATTGATTGACCTTGCTTAAACTTCTGAAACCATCTTCTTTACCAAAGTGGTAAGCTGCAATTAATAAAAAAATAGATAAAGTAAAAGAAGGCAAAAATTTCCAAATAAATATAATAAAAATAGCTATAAATATATAACTTAAATAAAAAATGATTGGACTTTTTAATTTATAAAACTTTAGAAGTTTTTTACCCTTATAGTTATCCAGAGATCCATGAGAAACTCCAATTGTTGCTATTAAAAAAAAACATATTAAATTTGTGATACTATTATTTATTATTAGATTATTTTGAGCAAACAGACCAAATAAAATTATTACAAGTACAGCAAACCACATACCGTGGCGAAATTCAAAATCATCAAATTCAAATTTATTCATTATTTAAATAAAGCCTTGATAAAAATCCATTTTGGCATTTTAAAAATTATAGTTAAATCTTCCAAAAAGTTACTTTTGTTAGATAAAAATTTTATAACAGTATTTGGCGAGGTCTTAAACATTTTAAAGAAAATATCAGGCATTTTTTCTGGATGTTTTCTAAGTACTCGTAAAAAAATTTTGTCTAAAAATTGATATTTTTTACTTATCTCATAATTTTCTAATTTGGATATATTTTCAATGTTTTCCCTTATATATTTGCTATGTTCTTGAATGTTTAAAAAAGTATAACCAGTACTTAGTCTAGTCATTCCACCCGCAGTCCCAATATTAATATTTTTATTTTTATTAGTATTTGAAGGATAAAAAAGTGGTATTGCACCCAATTCTTTGTAAACAATTTTATAATTTTTAATTTTTAAATTAGTTTCAATATAGTTTTGAAGCTGTTTATCATAATTTTTTTCATTATTAGACATTTTTGATAACCAAGTGGTTTCTACTAATGCTTTATTTTTGGAGTATGGAAGAGTATAAAAAAAATGTACACTTTCTCCTTGATCGCAATCAAAATCCATTAAATTTATAATAGTGTCATCAAAAATATTGCTTTTTGTCTCTATTTCTATTCCACAAAAATGTTGCCATAAATTATCATCATTATTTTCAATCGGTAAAGGAACGCTATTAAAAACAAATGAGTTCTCTACGTTGACTTCATTAATATTTTTGAAAAACTTGATATTTTTATTCTCCCTAAGCGCTGAATTAATTTTTTTATAAAATGCACCACTGTTAATGCTTTGATACGGGTAATCGTTACATTCTAAAAAATTTGTTTTTGAAGGAATATTTATTGAAAAATTTTTCCAGTTTTTTTCAACACAGTCTTCAAAATTATGTGGGAACACTTTCCAAAATGACCAAGTTTTATCTTTCTTATATTCAGTCCTAGGCTCTATAATACCCAGGGTTTTATTTTCCAGTTTCTTATGAATTTGTAATTCATACGCTAATGATAACCCGGCACAACCCCCACCAATTATTATATAATCAAAATCTTTCATCTAAATTTATTTTTTCATTAATTATATTATGTTCATTTTTTCGTAAATGTTCATCTGACTTTATAAATAGTAGTTTAATAAAGTCTAAAATACTTAAAATAGTTTGATTTAATTTACCCAAATTAGAGACATAAATCTTTCCTGAATGTTTATAGTTTTCTATATTTTTTCTTTTAAGAATTTCATTTCCTATTTGCCTGTATACTCTTCTTGCAACTAAAATTGCAAATCTGCAACTTAGTGGAATTTTATTTATTGATTTAAATGAACTTTCATAGAATGTATCAGCTAATTTCAATGTTTCCCTTATCTTATCAAAGTCAAGAGTTATATAGTTTCTGCTTCGATTACTATCTTCAATGACATCTCGTGCAATATTCGTAAGCTGCATGGCAATACCAAGGTCTATTGCCGATCTAAGCGAGTCTTTTGATTTAACATTGAGTATTTTTGCCATCATTAGACCTACAGTGCCCGCAACCCGATAGGAGTATATAATTAATTCATTATTTGTCTCTAATTTTACACTGTCTTTTAAATCTGACTCAACCCCATCAAATAAGTCTAAGATTATTTTATTTGAAATATTAAAACTTTTAATCAATTCATAAATATTATTGATAATTTTGTTATTTAAATTTTTATTTATAAAATCTTCTTTAAAATCATTGAATAATTTTTTTTTAATTTTTAAATCTTGGTTTTGATCGGCTATATCATCTAAAGTTCGACAAAAATCATATAAATCAGAGCATTGTTCATAAGTTTTTTTAGGTAAAAAAAAACCAGCCCAATTAAAAGACTTCGCATAAATTGATAAAAAATTTTGGGACATCAGAGAATTTTGTCTAAAACTTTAGCTGAAGACAGAACTCCTGGTACACCAGCTCCTGGATGAGTTCCCGCTCCTACAAAATAAAGTCCATCATAAATTTCTGATTTATTATGAAATCTGAAATAAGCTGATTGTGAAAATTTTGGTTGAATAGAAAAACCTGAACCATATTTTGTGTTTAGATCTTTTTCAAAATATTCTGGGGTTAAATAAAAATCATCAACAATATTTTCTCTTAAGTTTGGCATTAAATCTTGTTCCATTTTTCCAACTACTAGGTTTTTCATTTTTTCTCCTTCTATAGACCAATCAATTTTTGATTGATTATTAGGAACTGGAACTAAAACATAAAAACAATCTTTTCCCTTAGGAGCCATAGATTTGTCAGTTGCCGAGGGTCTATGTAAATAGTAGCTGATGTCATTATTCAATTTTTTATTATCAAATATATCATCAAGGTGCTCTTTATATTTATTGCCAAATTTAATTGTATGATGTTCTACATTGTTATAAGTTTTTTTAGTTCCAAAATAATAAACAAATAATCCCATGGAATATTCCATCCTATTTTTTTTCCATTTAAAGAATAATGATTTATTTGAATTTTCATTTAGTAGTTTTTCATAAACTGCAGGAGGATCTGCGTTGCATATAACATTATTTGTTTCAATATTAGTTTTATTATCTAATTGGATACCAGTTATTTTTTTTCCATTGGTAATAATTTTTTTTACCTCGTGGCCTTTAATTATTTCTATACCAACTTCATTCATTAATTTTTCAAGACCTCTTATGATATTTCCTGTGCCTCCCATAGAATAATGTATTCCCCATTTTTTCTCCAAATATAGAATTAACCCATAAATAGATGTTGTAGTGAAAGGATTTCCCCCAACTAAAAGCGGATGCATGCTTAGCATTCTTCTTAATTTTTCATTTTTAATATAAGATGAAACTAATGAATAAACTGATTTATAACTTTTTAGTTTTAATAGTGCTGGTAATTGTCGCATCATCACAAAAGGTTTATCAAAAGGCACATCCGCAAGTTCTGTAAATCCTTTATCAAAAATCTTTTTTGTAAAACTAACTAATTTTTCATAACCCTCTACATCATTCTTTTCTATTTTTTCAATTTGTTTTTTCATTTCATTTTCATCACCCGAATAATTAAATTTTGAATTATCTTCAAAAACAAATTGATACCAGATACTAAGAGGGGATAATTCTATATAATCTTTTGGATTTTTTTTGAACAATTCAAATAATTCATTAATTAAATAAGGCGCAGTAATAACAGTAGGGCCACCATCATAAGTAAATCCATTTCTTTTAAATACTCTTGCTCTACCCCCAAGATCTGGATGCTTTTCAATTAAAGTTACATTATGACCCTTAGACTTTAGACGAAGGGCGGCAGCTATACCTCCAAAACCAGAGCCAATAACAATCGAATTCATCTTTATAATTTATATTATTTTTTTAAAAAGTAACGAAATTATCTTAAGAATTTATTTTTTTAAATAAGACCTTTGCTTCTTTTAAGTCTTTATCAAATAAATTCTCTAGTTTAGACTTATCAACTGAAGTTGATAAAATCTTTTTCACCGCATCTATTGCTATCTTTGCTGAAGTATTTTTAATATCTTTAATTGCATTATTTTTCATTTGAGAGATTTTAGTTTGAGCTAAATTTTTTTTAATTTCTGCTAATTTGTGAAATTTCTCATTCATTTCAATTATAAGGTTTTCGCTGTCTTTTTTTGCTTGATCCTTAATTTTTTGAGTTTCTTTTTTTGCACTATCTAATTTATTTTGAGCATTATCTAAGATAATTTTAGACTCACTTCTTAATTTTTCACTTTCGTCTATTTCACTTTTAATATCAAATATCATTTTATTTAAAAGCTCATTTATTTTGTTAGGAACCTTTAAATAAATTAGTCCTAATATAAAAATAATAAAAGATACCGCTACCCAAAATGTAGAATCAATTTCCATAGTATTTTAATTTATTTTTTTTTGATAAATCTTCAACTATTGCTGAAATACTGCTGTTATTCACATCCTCACCAATGAGTAGTTTCATTAAATCTGATGATGTTTCAATTGCTATCCTATTAATTTTTTCGGGAGCTTTATCAATTAGATCAATAACTTCTTTTTCTGTTCTCTCAATTTCCTTATTTAAATCGTCTTCTAATAATAATCTTTTTTTATTTATATCTTCAATTATTTTTTTTCTTGCATCATTAAAGTAATTTTTAGCTTCATTTTTACTATTTAAAATTAAATTTTCGTAATCCTTTAATTTATTCTCACTCTCAACTTTTTGCTTTTCTGCAGTTTCAATATTATCAAGTATTTGAGATTTTCGAAGCTCGATATTATTTCTAATTTTTGGAAGAATAAATTTTGATAATATTACAAATAAGATTCCAAAAGAAATAATTAACCAAAAGATTTGGGAAATCCAAAACTCTGGATTTAATTGAGGCATACCACCGCTCTCAGCACTATAACCATTCCAAAAAGTTAAAGTGCTAAATACGAACGTTAATAAAACAATCTTTCTTTGCATTAATTAAAATGCAAATAAAATTATTAATGCAACTACTAATCCAAACAACCCTGTTGCTTCTGCCAAAGCAAATCCTAAAAGTAGATTAGGAAATTGTTTTTGAGCTGCAGATGGATTTCTCATTGCGCCCGAAAGGTAATTACCAAAAATAATTCCTATTCCAACTCCTGCGCCTGCTAGAGCAATAGCCGCTAAACCTGCTCCAATCATTTTTGCTGCTTCTAGTTCCATTATACCTCCTATTGTTTAATGGTGTAAATTTAATGCATCATTTAAATAGATGCATGTTAAAATTGCAAAAACATATGCTTGAAGAAAAGCAACTAAGATCTCCAAACCAGTTAATGCAACTGAAAAACTTAGTGGAAGCCATCCACCAACTATACCAAGGCTTATCACAAAACCTCCAAAAACTTTCATCATAGTGTGTCCAGCCATCATATTAGCAAACAAACGAACTGATAAACTTACTGGTCTACTCAAATAAGATATGACTTCTATCACCACAATAAGAGGCAATAAAATTAGTGGTACGCCACTTGGTACAAAAAGTTTTAAATATCCTAAGCCGTGTTTTATAAAACCAATAATAGTAACCCCAATAAAGATAAAAGCTGCAAGAACAAAAGTAACAATTATATGACTAGTGACAGTGAAAGAATAGGGTAGCATCCCAAGCATATTGCAAAAAAGTACAAACATAAATAAAGAGAATATTAAATTAAAGTAAGGCTTTCCTTTTGTACCCGCAGTATCACTTATCATTTTTGATATAAATGAATAGCTTAGTTCCGCTATTAATTGAATTTTATTTGGAATAATACTTTTTTTTGACGATCCTAAGTTAAATACTAATAGTATTGCAATAGAACTAATAATCATAAATAAACTAGCATTTGTAAACGATATATCAATGTGATTTATTTTTATCTCAGGGCCAATCCGATAAACTTCGAACTGGTGCATTGGGTTTGTAGCCATAAGTTTACTTTATTTGCATATTTTTTGCAGATTTTACTACGTTTAAAATTCCCGCCACAACACCTACAAAAAAAAATATTAAAATTAACCAAGGTTTAGTACCAAACCAATTGTCAAAAATAAACCCAATAATAGTCCCAACTGCAACTGCGGCTACAAATTCAGTGCTCATTTTAAAAGCTGCACCCAAAACAGATGATTTATTTACAGAGTTTTCATTATTTTTATTAGCAAACTTCTTTTTTGCAATTTCTAGGCGAGTTTTGAATTTTTTTTCGGACATTTCTTATATCTAGGCGACCATGCTCTCAGCTTTTTGTAAATCTACAGCAACTAACTGACTTATACCTTTTTCAGGCATCGTGACACCATACAATTTATTCATTTTTGACATCGTTAAAGCATGATGGGTTACAATGATAAATCTGGTTTGTGTTATCTTAGTTAATTCTTCTAATAAATTACAAAATCTTGTTACATTAGCGTCATCAAGTGGCGCATCCACTTCATCTAAAACGCATATTGGTGAGGGGTTTGATAAAAAAACTGCAAAGATTAAAGATAAAGCAGTTAAAGCTTGTTCGCCACCAGATAATAGGGTGATTGATTGAAGTCTTTTTCCAGGAGGACTAACAAGCATTTCAAGACCCGCTTCCAGAGGATCATCAGAGTCTATTAGTTCAAGTTTTGCGTTTCCGCCATTAAAAAGCTTAGTATAAACTTCTCCAAACTTTCTATTTACCCTTTCAAACGCCTCCAAAAGTCTTTCCCGGCCTTTTTGATTTAATTCATTTATACTTTCTTTTAATTTTGAAATTGCTTGTACAAGATCTTGTCTATCTGTTTCCATTTTTTTAATTTCTACTTCATATTTTGTAGTTTCTTCGTCAGCTCTCAAATTGACTGATCCTAACTTCTCTCTTTCTCTTTTTTTTGCATCTAACACTTCTTCTTGTGAAACAGCATCTGGAAATTCATCTTCTTTTTCTAGATTAGAAAATTCAAGAATATTACTTTCATTTAAATTGAGTTCAGTATCTATTCGCTCCAATAAGTCATTTTTTCTTTTATTCAAACCTTCAACTGTTGCACTTGAACTGGCTTTTCTCTCTCTTGTTTCGATTGAACTTTCTTTTGTTTTATTTAACTCATCTCTTAAATTAGAAATTTCGAAATCAACTTTTTCAATTAAAGTTTCATTTTCGCTTTTTTCTTTTTCAGATAATCGTAAATTTTCAGAAATTTGACCTTTTTTTTCTGCTTGTGATTGTGGTTGTTTTTCTAGTTCGTTTAATTTTGTATCCAGCTTTTGCTTTCTATCATTGAGTTCATTAACCATTTTCTCAGAATTAGATAATAGATTTTTCCAACTATTTATTTCTTTATCTATAGTTTTTATTCTTTCATTTCGTTTAATAGACTCTTTTTTAAGATTTTGATTTTTACTGTAGTTATCCGCATATACTTCTTGAAGGTTTTTTATAGTTTCGTTTTTTGAACCTATATCAGATATTTTTTTATGGTCTTCATTTTCATTAATTGTTTGTACAAGATAATTTAATGTTGTTTTACAAGTATCAAGTATAATTAAAGCATCAGAACTATTATTAGAATTTACCAATTGAATAATTTTATCAATATTTGACCTTATTTCATTAATTGTATGAATGTTTTTTTTTAAACTTTCTGAACTAAAATTACTTAATAAGAAATCTACTTTTTCTTGCTCTTCTTTTAAATTATTTTTTGCAATATCTAAATCATTATTAGATTGTTTTTCTGTTTCATAATATTTCGAATCTATGTCTATTAAATCCTGTTTTTCTTCCTTTAGTCTTTTTTCGTTAGAATTTGCGTCAATAATTATACTTTTTTCTCTATCAGTGTCCTCATCAATTGTTTTAAGAGAATTTTTAATACTTTCAATTTCATCTTTTATCCTATCATTTTCGTCATCTAAACTTTTAAGTTCTAAATTTAGTCTTTGAATTTTGGATAAATTTTCGTAATTTTTATCTCTAATAGGATTTACTTTATCTGTCTCTTCTTGAATTTTTTTTTCAATTTCTGCTATTTTATTATTAAAATTTTGAACTTCTTTGTCAGCATCATTATTAATCTCATTTTCTAATTTTATTTCTTGATCAATATCTTTCAGCCTTAGATAGTATAATCCTGCTTCAATTTTTTTTATTTCTTCTGATATGATTTTATATTTTGTAGCTTCTTCAGCTTGTTTTTGTAGGTTCATTAATTGTTTTTCTTGCTGCCTTCTTAGTTCATCAGCTCTTTTTAAGTTATTTTCTGCTGCTCCCAGTCTTAATTCCGCTTCATGTCGTCTAACGTGTAGTCCCGCAATACCTGCTGCCTCCTCTAGAACCGCTCTTCTATCTGTAGGTTTTGCAGTTACTAAGGCTCCTATTCTTCCCTGACTAATAATAGATGGTGAATGTGCCCCGGTGGATAGATCAGCAAAAAACATTTGAGCATCCTTTGCCCTTACTTCTTTTTCGTTTATATAAAATTTTGAACCTTTGTCCTTTTCTATCTTTCTTTTTATTTCAATATTCTCTAAATTTTTATATTGAATTGGACCATCTTTACTTTCATTTGTGATATTAATTATTACTTCAGCAATATTTTTTGAAGGTTTGTTCGAAGTTCCAGAAAATATTACATCTTCCATTCCTGAGCCCCGCATACTTTTTGCAGAGGTTTCTCCCATACACCACCTTAAAGACTCTACTATATTTGATTTTCCACATCCGTTAGGTCCAACAATTCCAGTTAAACCATCATCTATAATAAATGTAGTTTTTTCAGCAAATGATTTAAAACCATTTAATTGAATTTTTTTAAACTCCATAAAATGATTATATCATTTTTTGGAGATATTTTTTTAAATTTTTAAATGTAAGGCTTTCTTCAAATTTTTCGTTGTTTATAATAATAGTAGGAGTTGCATTTATTTGAAATTTTTTAACTCCATCGATTCGATCAGAAAGAATATGATCCTCAATCTCTTTATTTTTTAAACATTCATCAAAATTAATATTAAAATTTTTCAATTCTATAACATTAAGTAAGTTTTTATTTAATTCTTCTAAATCTTTGCCTTTGGCCCATTCGTTTTGATTATTATATAAAAAATGTAGAATCTCAGAATTTCCATCGTTTTTACAATGAGCAATTTTAGATGCATTAAAAGCTGCCATATCGAGCGGGAAGTTCCTAAATTCAATTAATACCAAGCCAGAGTCTACAAACTCACTTTTAAGCTCAGGATAAACATTTTTATGAAAATCTGCAC
This sequence comes from Candidatus Pelagibacter sp., assembly GCA_045566195.1. Classification (GTDB taxonomy): domain Bacteria; phylum Pseudomonadota; class Alphaproteobacteria; order Pelagibacterales; family Pelagibacteraceae; genus Pelagibacter. The sequence goes on from JBJLDV010000003.1 coordinate 17,357, forward strand.
AATGACTACATGTGAGTGACTCATATACAATTATTTTTATCTTAGCATCAATATTTCCTTCTGTAATATTTTTAATTTCTGAAGCATTACAAAAGGTAGATAAAGATATAAGTATTAAAATTTTAAATAATATTTTTTTCATATTTTTTTGAAATATTTACTCATTTCAAGCAATGAGTTTTTAATCTTATCATTTTTTATACTAGAGATTTTTTTTGTATATTCGCTATTTGTCGCCCTTTTTTTAATTTTTAATTCAAATTTCTCGTTATTATCTTCAAAAGTTATTAGTTTGATACTCTTTAAAACGTTTTGATTAAAAAAATTATTTACCCTATCAACCACTTGTTTTTTTGAATATTCCATATCTACTTCGTGTCCTCTTTTAACCATTATTTCTAAAAGACTTCCTCTAAATCTGTTCTCACTCTTAAAAGATTTTGGATAGCAAATTTTAAACAAATCATCTCCAACAATACTTCTCCAGTTATCTAGCAACCCAGAGTAAATGCGTCCTTTTTTTTTAATAATTCCTCTTACTTTTACAGGCAATGTATCTTTAAAAGATCTTAGACCTTGAACAGATCTCATTCGTTGCTTACTATAAGATTTTAATTTCATATGAAGAAAGACATCTTATCAAAAAAAATTCTCTATTGGTATGATAATAATAAAAGAAACTTACCATGGAGAACCCATCATTCAAAAAAACAAAAACAATATTTTATACTTGTGAGTGAATTTATGTTGCAACAAACACAAGTTAAGACTGTGATTCCTTACTTTAAAAATTTTATAAGAATAATTCCAAATTTAAAAAAACTATCTAAAGTAAGTGATAAAAAATTAATGAAATGTTGGCAAGGGTTAGGTTACTACTCTAGAGCTAGAAGTCTAAAAAAAACATCACAAATTATAATTAAAAAGCATAAAGGAGATATTCCAAACAATTTTGATGATTTAAAAGCATTACCAGGCGTTGGAAACTATACTGCAAGCGCAATTCTAGCTATTGCTTTTAATCAGCCTTATATTCCATTAGATGGAAATATAGAGAGAGTTTTAAAAAGATACCTATATTTGAAAAAAGAGAGTGAAATTAAAAAAGATAAACTTGATCAAAAAAAATCTATTTTTGGAACATGTAAAAGATCTAGTGATTATGCCCAGGCTCTTATGGAGATAGGTGCTTTAATTTGCAAACCTACTAAGCCTTTGTGCAACCAATGTCCTATTCAAAAAAAATGTATGTCTTTTAAAAAACAGGATTTTGAATTAACAAAAAAAAACAAAAAAAATATTAATAAGTATTTTATTCTTAAAGTTTATAAGAGAGATAAAAGATATCTTGTTATCAAGAATACAAAATTTAATTTTTTAAAAAATTTAAATATATTCCCCATGGAAGAGGTTACTAAAACAAAAAAATTTAATGAAAATTTGAATTTCAAAATTTCTAATATGAATATGAGTATTAAAATTAAGTATTTGAAAAATTACAAAGATTTCCCTTTCTCTAATTGGATTGATCAAAAAAAACTAGATAATTATATTTTACCAACATTTACAAAAAAAATTGTAAGATATTTACAAAATAATTAATGAAAAAAATTGCAATTATAGGAGCTGGGATTTCTGGATTATTTATAGCAAATCTTTTCAAAAAAAATCCCTATTATCATTTCACTATTTATGAGAAAAATAATGTTATTAACCTTGATGAGGGATACGGAATTCAATTATCAGTTAACAGCATTAAACTATTGAATGAAATTGGATTCGACAAACTAGAGTCTAATAAAAAATTTAATCCTGAAAACTTGGATATCTATTCAATCAACGAGACAAAAAAAATATGTGAGTTAGAAATATCAAAATTTAACTCAGAAGATTGCAGGTATACAACTTTAAAAAGATCCGTTTTGACCAATTTTTTAATAAAGGATTTAGGAGATCACATAATTACAGGAAGTAAAATTTTAAAAATAGATCAATTTAATCAAAAAATAAAACTTACTTTTGAAAACAATAAAAAATCTGAGTATGACCACTTAATCATTTCTGATGGAGTTTTTTCAAAAAGCAAAAGTCTTATTTCAAAAAGCAAGATACAACCAAAGTACAATAACACGTTAGCAATAAGAGGCTCATTAAATAAAGTACCAAATTATATAAATGATAAAAACATCTCCTTATTTTTATATTCAAATTTTCATTTTGTGATTTATCCAATTAATTCAAATGGTGATTTAAATTTTATAGCTATAATGAAACATAAGATGTCTTCCGAAGATCAAAAAAATTACTCTTTATTTACTAAGGATACGTTTATTAAAAATATTTTAGAAAAAATACCTCCTGCAGTGAAGGATATTACCAATAATCTTGAGGCAATAAGAATTTTTCCAGTTTTTGTAAGTGATAATTATTATAAATTACAAAATAAAAATATTCATTTAATAGGTGATGCGTTTTTTGCTTTTCCACCATCCTTTGCTCAAGGTGCATCACAATCAATAGAGGGTGCATATGAATTATTTGAAAATATTAAAAATAACACAGAGGCCAATTTTTTAAATAATCGATTAAATAAAACAAAAATGATTAATAATAGATCAAAATTAAATCAGTTTGCATTTCATTTATCTAATCCACTTACAATTTTCTTTAGAAATTATCTTCTAAAAAAACTAGTTAAAAATGAAAAATTTTTAGAAACTTATCTTGGTAAAATTTACAAATAACCTTTATTTAGAAATTTCTGTCTTAAACTATCTATTGGAACTATATTGCTGCCAACTTCGCAATGCCAGTAGGTCCATCCATTACAACTTTCAGCACCTAAAATTGTAGCTGCTACTTTATGAATTGATCCTTCTGTTTGAGCGTGTTTAATACTTCCATCAACCATAATTTTTGCACTAATTTTCTTTTTATTATCAAAAATGGTTGTACCGGGTTTGATTATTCCCAGTTCGACCAGGGAGCCAAAAGGTATTCTAGGTTTAGATCTATTATTTTCAAGAGTATCTAAATAATCATCTTTGATAGTTTTTGTTTCATTTAATCTTTGCTCAGCGGCTTTACAATAGTTTTTGTCTTTTTCTATGCCATAATAGTTTCTTCCTAATTTTTTTGAAACAGCAGCTGATGTTCCTGAACCTAAAAAAGGATCTAAAATGAAATCGTTTTTATTAGAAGTTGCTAATAAAATTCTATGCAACAAAGCTTCAGGTTTTTGAGTAGAGTGAATTTTTTTTCCATTTTTTTTTAATCTCTCGGAACCATTGCAAATTGGTAAATCCCAATTAGATCTCATTTGAAGATCATCATTTAAACATTTTAATGATTGATAATTAAAAGTATATTTTGATTTTTCTGATTTAGAGGCCCAAATTAATGTTTCATGTGCATTGGTAAAACGTGTTCCTCTAAAATTTGGCATTGGATTTTTTTTATTCCATATAACATCATTTAGTATCCAGAAACCCAAATTTTGAATTGCAGTACCAACCCTAAAAATATTATGATAACTACCAATTACCCAAATTGCACCGTTTTTTTTTAAAATTCTTTTACATTCATTAAGCCATGCAAATGTAAAATCATCATATTTTTTAAAACTTTCAAATTGATCCCATTTATCGTTTACAGCGTTTACCTTTGATCTGTCGGGTCTGGTTAAGTTATTCCTTAATTGTAAATTATAGGGTGGATCTGCAAAAACCAGATCAAAACTTTCGTCTGGAATTTTTTTTAATTCTTTAAGACTATCTCCATTAATAATTTTATTTTTTAAATTTTTTTCAATCATTTTTAAAAAGTTAATTAGACTCTAGCTAAGAGTCCCAGTCAACTTGAGATTGAATTTTTTCTAGTCTATTAGTGGTACTTATTTTTTAAGACTCAATATATTGTGTATTGGTTTAAATTTCTTTCTATGATGTTTTGTTATTCCAAGTTTTTTTATAGCTGAAAGGTGATTTTTTGTTCCATATCCAACATTTTTATCCCAAGAATATCCAGTATATTTTTTTGACATTTTTTTTATTAATTGATCACGAGTTACTTTTGCAATTATTGAAGCCGCAGAAATTTCTGGGATTTTTCGGTCGCCCTTGATTACATATTTGAGATTATAGTTTTTCATTTTTGGAACTTTGTTACCATCAACCATTACGATTTTAGGTTTTATTTTTAATTTTAGAATAGCCCTTTTCATTGCTAGAAGACTTGCATTCAAAATATTTAGTTTTTCAATTTCTTTAAGAGATGCCGATGCAATAGACCATTTTGAATTTTGTTTTATATATTTATTTAAAATTTCACGTTTTTTTTTCGATAAACTTTTTGAGTCCTTTAGTTTTTTCTTATCTATCTTATTATTCAAAATTACTGCGGCAGCAAACACAGGACCGACTAAACTTCCTCTTCCGACTTCATCTACTCCAGCTAAAATTTTAACCATTTTAAAAACTAATATTTAATTCGTCCAATTTTTTTTTGATTTCTTTAAGATCATTCCAGGAATATTTTTTTTGGTCTGGCTGTCTTAGTAAATATGAAGGATGAAATGTAATAATAGATAAATATGTTTTACCCTTAATAATTATGTCTTTCCATTTACCTCTTTCTTTTGAAATTTTATAATTACTACCTACCAATGTTTCCATCGCAGTGCTCCCCATAATTACTATTATTTTTGGATCAATTATAGAAATGTGTTCATATAAAAATTTAGAATATCTGTTTATTTCCGAGATAGTTGGTTTCCTGTCATCTGGTGGTCTATAATTAATAACGTTTGTAATATAAATATTTTCTCTTTTAATGTTTATTGCTTCAAACATTTTATTTAATAAACTTCCAGCATCACCAGCAAAAGGCTTACCTACCTCATCATCTTTTTGGTCTGGACCTTCGCCAATAATCATCAATTTACTGTTAAAGTCCCCATCATTAAAAACTAATTTCTTGGCATTATTTTTTAAATTACAGCTTTCAATTTGTGAAATGTTTATTTTGAGGTTTTCAAGCTTTGATTTAATTTCATGTGGTTCCAATGAAATTTTCAAGCGACTTATTGGATTATTGCTAAATTCATAGATCGAATCTATTGATTTTAAAAACTCTTCGTTTAAAAATTCTTTATTAACCATATAAATAAATGATATCAAAATTTTTTAAAATTATCTTTATTATCATATCTTTTTTTTTCGCTAATCAGGCGAACTCCAAAAATATAGATTATAATTTCAATAAAAGTGAGTTATCAAATTATCTTTCTGCTATAATCTCATTCAATAATCATGAAAATGAACAATCACTTAATTATTTTAATTCCTCAAAAAGATTACTCAGAAATCATGAAAATTATTTAAAACAGTATGTTTTTTCTTTGGTAGTTAATCAAAAAGTAAAAAGAGCGATACAAGAAATTAAAATTTTAGAAAATAAAGAAAATGTATATTTTTTTGAGTCGTATGTGCTCTTAAGTTTGGATTCGATATTAAAAAAAAAATATAAGAACAGTGAAAAGTATATTAATTATTTATCAAAGTTTAAAAATCAAGGACCCTATGAAAAGGCGATTTTTAATACTTTAAAAATATATACATCTACTTTTAAAAATAAAAAATTGAGTTTTCAAAAATCAAACTTTGAAAATTTAGACTTATTAAATAATACTTTTTTAAAATGTTATCTAAATGACACATCTATAAATGCCTCATTTGATAATTTAATTAATTCTGCAAGTATAGATTATTCAAGATATTTATTTTTTTATGCAAATTATTTACTTCATGAGAATAAAAAGGATGAGGCAAAAAAACTTTTTTTAAATCAAGATCCCCTAAATAGTGGTTTGCTTCTCCTGCAAACAAAAGATTGGTTAATTAATAATCAGACAAAGAAAATAACATCTATTTTTTCATGCAAATCTGAGAAGGATCTTTTAGCGGAATTTTTTTTCTTAATTTCAAATTTATATGCAACACAAGGTGATTTGGTCAAATCAAATTTTTATTTGGGTGTTTCAAATTTTTTAAATAATAAATTTAAAGCAAATAAATTATTAGCTGTAGAAAATTATTATAATTTAGGGAAATTTGATGAGACCAAAAAGATTTTAAATAATTTTACTGCAGAAGATAAAATGTTTTATTGGTTTAAGGTAAAAACTAATACAAAAATTATTGCCTCAATGCAAAATAAAGATCAAGCACTTAACTATGTTGACAACGAATTTAAAAAAATAAAAAAGAAAAGTGATAAAATTAATTTTGATATGGCTAATATTTATAAAAATTATAAAAAATACAATAAAGCAATTATTTTATATTCAGAATTAATGGAAAATTTTGAAAAAAATTCAGATAATTATGCTGGTTTATTGTTTAGAAGAGGCGGAAGTAATGAACGATTAGGTAATTATAAAAAAAGTGATAAAGATTTATTGTTAGCTCTAAAAATTTCACCTAATGATTCTTATACATTAAATTATCTTGCCTATTCTTGGCTTGAAAGAAAAATGAATATTTCCAAAGCAGTTAAAATGTTAGAGATTGCGAATAAAATTAATGAAAACGATCCATACATAACAGATTCAGTGGGGTGGGGATACTTCCTTACGGGCAGATATGATGAAGCAGAAAAATTTATGAGGAGAGCAATTATTCTTATGCCAAATGATCCAGTCATAAACGATCATTATGGAGATATTCTTTGGAAACTAAATAAAAAATTACAAGCAAAATTTTATTGGGAAAGTGTACTAAATTTAGAAGATACAGAAGACGACATGATAGAGAAAGTTAAAATCAAATTATTAAAAGGTTTAAAAATTGAGAGCAACAGTTCATAATTTAAAATCATACGCTAAAATAAATTTAAGTTTAAATGTGATAGGTAAAAGAAAATCAAACAAATTACATTCAATTGAAACATTTGTTTCATTGATTAATCTAGCTGATGAAATTAAAATTAATGAAGTAGACTCCAAAAATCACAAAGTTATTTTTATAGGCAAATTTTCAAAAGGTATCCCTAAAGTTAATACAATTACTAAATTATTAAAATTAATGGATAAAAAAAAACTTTTGCAAAAAAAATATGAATTTTTAATAAAAAAGAATATACCCCAACAGTCTGGGATGGGTGGAGGTTCAATGAATGCAGCAACAATTTTAAGTTTTTTTAAAAGTGAAAAGATATTGACCAAAAAGCAAACTGAAAATTTTGCTCAAAAAATTGGTTCAGATGTAATATTGGGGCTTAATAGACTTTCTAAAATTTATTACTCAGATGGAAAAGTATATGAAATAAAAAAAAGTCTTAAGTATTATTTGGTTTTGGTAAAGCCAAATTTTGGATGTTCTACCAGAAAAATTTTTTCTCTTAATAAAGTTTTTTCTAAAAAACAATTCTCAAAATCAAAAAAAAACATAAGTAAAAATATTATATTTAATAGTAAAAATGATCTAGAAAACTCTGCGTTTAAGGCACATCCAAAACTTAAACAATTAAAAAATCAGCTAATAAATTGGAAAAAAGCTGAATTTGTAAGAATGACAGGATCTGGGTCTACTTTAGTGATGTATTTTAATTCAAATGAAACAGCAAAAAATGCATTGAAAACTTTTAAAAGAAGATTAAATAATTCTTGGTGCATTTTATCAAAAGTTATATAAAAATTTAATTTTGAGAGAAAATAAATTAACTTTGGGGCGTAGCCAAGTGGTAAGGCAGCGGTTTTTGGTACCGCCATCCTAGGTTCGAATCCTAGCGCCCCAGCCAAATATGTTTAACTTTTTAAATAAATTCTTTGCCAGTTCAAATAATATAAAATCAAAGTTTTTTGATTTGCAAAAGACTTCAAGTGTTAAAAAAATATTTGAGGCATTTCAAGATTACTCAATAGACTCAGAAATAAGATATGTTGGAGGTTGTGTTAGAAAAATCCTTAATAATGAAAAGGTTGACGATGTTGATATGGCAACTAATCTTAATCCTGAAGAGATCAAAGAAGTTTTAAAAAAAAAAATATTAGGTTTTATGAAACTGGTAAAGACCACGGAACAATCACAGCACATATTAATGATGAGAAATATGAAATTACACCTCTTAGAAGTGATGTAACTACTGATGGAAGACATGCCAAAGTTCAATTTACTAAAGATTGGAGAAAAGATGCAGAAAGAAGAGATTTTACAATAAACTCGATTTATTCAGATATAAATGGAAATTTGTTTGATCCGTTTGAGGGAAAAAAAGATCTTGAAAATGGAAAAGTTATTTTTGTAGGCGACGAAGAAAAAAGAATTAAAGAGGATTATTTAAGAATTTTAAGATATCTAAGATTTTTTTCAAATTATAGCAGAGCAGAACATGATGTTATTACGTTAAGAAACATAAAAAAAAATTTAAATGGAGTTTCTAAAGTATCTTCAGAAAGAATGTTAGATGAATTTAAAAAAATATTTATTTCTCAATCATTATATCAGCTGTGCTTAAATAGGGACTCATTTGAGCTATTACAACTTATATTTCCACAATTTAAAAATCTCGAGAAAATTAAAAGATTAAACCCTTTAGCAAAAGAAAAATTGAAGGATATAGATTTTATATTTTTGTTAGGATTATTAACTATAGATGAAACAGATAACTTAGACTATTTTCTTTTTAAATATAATATTTCAAAAAAAGATCAAAAAAGATTAATAAATATTAAAAATTTTTTTCACAGTAAAAAGGATACTTTTAAAATTAATTTTCAGTCTCTTTGGAAGTATTATTATTTGTATGGCCAACAAAGTTTAAATGATATTTTAAACTTTAAAATTTTTATTTCCAAAAAAAACGATAAGAAATTTATTGATTTAATTCATTATTTTAAAAATAAAAAAGCTCCAGTTTTTCCAATTAAAGCAGACGATTTAATGAAAAAGTTTAATTTTACTGAGGGTAAAAAATTAGGCGAAAATCTAAAAATTTTAGAAGATTATTGGATAAATAATAATTTTAAAATAAATGAAAAAGATATAAAGAAAATAGTAAAATATTAAATATATTTTACATCTTTAACTTCAAAATTTTTAGTTCCTGCTGGTGTTTTAATTTCAACTAAGTCACCTTTATTTTTACCTATTAAACCTTTTCCAATAGGTGACTTAAAATAAATTAATTTATTTTTTATATCAGCTTCGTCTTTTCCCACAATTTTATAATCAACCTTTTCATTATTATCTAGATTAATTAAATAAACACTTGATCCAAAAATAACTTTACCATCGTTTGTGAGTTTAGTTACATCAATTACATTAGCCCTTGCAATTAAATCATTAATTTCCTCTATTCTTCCTTCGTTATGAGATTGTTGTTCTTTTGCAGCATGATATTCTGCATTCTCTTTTAAGTCTCCATGTGATCTTGCTTCAGATATAGCAGAAACAATCTCTGGGCGTTTCTTTTCTTTCCTGAATATAAGTTCTTCTTTAATTTTTTCTAATCCTTGTATTGTTATAGGCTCTTTATCCATAATTATTTCCACTTAGCTATTGGAGGAAGTGACATTAATATTCCCTCTACATTACCTCCAGTTTGTAATCCAAATTTTGTTCCTCTATCGTAAATTAAATTAAATTCAACATATCTTCCACGTTTTAAATACTGGATTTCTTTTTGTTTTTTTGTCCATTTTTTATTTTTATATTTTATTATAATATCGTTATATATATTTTGAAATGTTAAACCAACATCTCTAACAAAATCAAAATCTTTAGACCAATTTTTTTTTTTATAATCAAAAAAAATTCCTCCTATCCCCCTAGGTTCGTTTCTGTGTTCTAAAAAAAAATATTGATCACACCACTTTTTATATTTTTTGTAGTAATTTTTATTATGTTGGTCACAAGATTTTTTAAGTTTTTGATGAAAATTTTTTTTCAAATTATTATTTTTTATACATGGAGTAACATCCATTCCTCCTCCGAACCACCCATGAGAAGTATATATATACCTCGTATTAAAATGCATTGCGGGTACGTGAGGATTTTTCATATGCATTACCACAGATATTCCAGATGCCCAAAAGTTTGAGTTTTTACCAGTTCCAGGAATTTTATTTTTAAACTTTTTTGATAATTTTCCGTAAACTTTAGAAAAATTTACTCCAACTTTGTCAAATACTCTTCCATTTTCAAAAATTCTAAATTCCCCCCCACCTTCATTTTTTTTTTTATTTCTTATCCAGTTTTTTGATTTAAAAATTTTTTTCCTTCCCTCTAATTTTTCAATATCTTTACATATCGATTCCTGTAAGATTTTAAACCAATTTGAGGTTAGTTTTTTTTTAAGTTGTTCATTCATTTAATTGAGTTGCCTTAAACATTCTGCAATTGTGATTGAAACTGAAGTTGATAAATTTAAAGATCTTTTGTTTTCTAACATGGGAATTTTTAATTTATAATTAATCAATTTATGTATTTTTTCAGGGACACCTGAACTTTCATTACCAAATAGGATAGTATCATTTTTCCTAAATTTAAAGTTAGTATATTTATCATTAGCCTTAGTTGTCATTAAAATTATTCTTTGATCATTTTTTGCTTTTATAAAATCATCTAAGCCCTTATAAAAATTAATATCCTCAATATTCATATAGTCCATTACAACTCTTTTAAATCTTTTATCATTTAACAAGAAACCACATGGCTCAATAATTTCAAGCTTAGCCCCCATGCATGAGCAAGTTCTTATTATAGATGCAGTATTTTGTGGAATATCAGGCTCATAAAGCGCTATTTTGAAGGCTGAAATGGGTTTATGTGTCATTGTATCAGTAGAAATTATTCATTTTTATATTATATGAAATCATATATTAGATAATCGTAACTATAATTATAAATGTCAGATAAAAAAGTAAATAGAAGAGATTTTATATTTACGGCTACTTATGCCGTAGGTGCAGTGGGTGTGGGTGCAACTGTTTGGCCGCTTATCGATCAAATGAACCCTGATGCATCAGTAAAGGCTTTAGCTAGCACAGAGGTAGATGTTAGCTCAGTTGAACCAGGTAAAACAATTACAGTTTTATGGAGAGGAAAGCCAGTATTTATTAAAAGAAGAACTCAAGAGGAAATTAATGAGGCGAGGGCAGTTAAGATGGAAGATTTGCCTGATCCTCAAAAAGATGAAGATAGAGCAAAAAATCCAGAGTGGCTAGTGATGCTAGGTGTTTGTACACATCTTGGATGTGTACCCTTAAATGATAAGGGTGATTATAATGGTTGGTTTTGTCCCTGTCACGGTTCACACTATGATACTTCTGGAAGAATTAGAAAAGGACCTGCTCCTACAAACATGGCAATTCCAAATTATGAATTTTTAGATAACAAAACTATTAAGATAGGATAACTAATTAATGAGCGATCACAATTATACCCCAAAATCAAAATTCGGTAAGTGGTTCAATGACAGACTTCCATTAATGTCGTTGGCAAACCATCTTACAGATTATCCTACACCAAAAAATTTAAACTACTGGTGGACATTTGGAGGTATTTTAACTTTTTGTTTAATCACGCAAATAGTAACAGGTCTAACATTAGCTATGCATTATATTGCCCATGCTGACATGGCTTTTGATAGCGTTGAGCATATAATGAGAGACGTGAATTATGGATGGCTTATAAGATATATCCATTCAAATGGTGCATCCATGTTTTTTTTAGCGGTTTATATTCACATATTTAGATCATTATTTTACGGATCTTATAAATCTCCAAGAGAAATTATTTGGATACTTGGGATTATAATTTATTTGCTAATGATGGCAGCAGCTTTTATGGGTTATGTTTTACCTTGGGGACAAATGAGTTTCTGGGGAGCAACTGTAATTACAAATCTTTTTAGCGCAATACCATTAGTTGGAGAGGGTATTGTAACTTGGCTGTGGGGAGGCTACTCAGTAGATAATCCTACTCTGACAAGATTTTTTACTTTGCATTATTTAATACCTTTCTTAATTTTAGGTTTAGTCGTCCTACATATTTGGGCTTTACATGTACCTGGAAACAATAATCCGGTTGGAATTGATATAAAGAAACCATCTAAAGACACAGTCCCGTTTCATCCGTATATAGTAATTAAGGATACTTTTGCTTTGCTGATGTTTATGATTATTTTTGCATTTTTTGTTTTTTATTCTCCCAATGTTTTAGGTCATGCGGATAATTATATTGAGGCCAATCCATTAGTAACGCCAGCTCATATTGTACCAGAATGGTATCTGCTACCTTTTTATGCAATTTTAAGATCTGTTCCAGATAAACTGTTAGGTGTTATAGCTATGCTATCAGCAATTTTAATATTAGCAGCTTTACCATGGTTAGATACTTCAAAAATTAGATCAGCGGTTTTTAGACCTTTGTACAGACAATTCTATTGGATTTTAGTTTTAGATGTCTTAGTTCTTGGATATGTAGGTGCAATGCCAGCCGAAGGTTTGTATTTGTTAATTGCTAGAGTTGCAACCGCTTATTATTTTGCGCATTTTTTAATTATACTTCCACTTTTAGGATTTAAAGAAAAGACATTACCTCTTCCATTTAGTATCTCGGAACCAGTTTTAGGTGGATCTTCCAATTTATCTATGGCAAAAAATGAGAAAACTAGGGAATAACTAGTGAGAAAAGTTTTAATAATCTCATTAGCAATCCTTTTATCACTATCAATTCAACTAAAGATTAACAGTGCAGAAAAAGTTGAACTGATAAAGACAGATTGGACATTTAAAGGTTTACTAGGAAAATTTGATAGGGCGTCATTACAAAGAGGTTATCAGGTTTATACAGAGGTCTGTGCAGCATGTCATTCGATGAAATATATTAGTTACAGAAATTTAATGGAAAAGGGTGGACCAGAATTTTCAGAAGCACAGGTTAAAGCGATAGCAGCAAGTTTTGACGTTACAGATGGCCCAAACGCTGATGGTGAAATGTTTTCAAGGCCAGCAAGATTATCAGACAAATTTCCGATGCCTTACCCTAATGAGAAAGCTGCACAAGCTGCAAATGGAGGTGCTTATCCTCCGGATATGTCAGTTCTTGCAAAAGCGAGAAAAGGGGGAGTTGATTATCTTTATTCAGTTTTATTGGGTTACGAGGATCCACCAGCAGGAGTTACATTGGATGAAGGTGTATATTATAATAAATTTATGTACGGAAATAAAATAAAAATGCCAAAAGTTTTAGAGGATGATCTAATAGAATATAGTGACGGTACACCTGTAACAGAGGAACAAATGGCAAAAGATGTAGTTACATTTTTAATGTGGTCAGCAGAACCACATTTAGAAACAAGACATAAGATGGGTTTTAGGGCAATAATTTATTTAATTATTTTAACAGTTTTAGTTTATTTCAGTATGAAAAAAATTTGGTCACGTATTGAATCTGAAGTTTAGTACGTCGCCATCTTTAATAATATAATCTTTACCTTCAAGTCTCATTTTACCACTATTTTTTGCCTCAACCCACCCTTGATTATTAATAAAATCTTCGTAGGCAACTGTCTCAGCTTTGATAAAACCTTTTTCAAAATCAGAATGGATCTGGCCTGCTGCAATTGGTGCGGTACTATTTTTTTTTATTGTCCAAGCTCTTGTTTCCTCTGGTCCGGATGTAAAAAAAGTATCTAATTCTAAAATATCATATCCTTTCCTTATCATTAATTTAAGACCAGTATCATCAGAACCTATCATTTTCATGTAATTTAATTTTTCTTCATCTTGAAGTTGATTTATCTGATTTTCTATATCAGCTGATATTATCAAAGTATTTTTTTCTCCAAATTTTTGAATAAAGTTAGATGTATATTTATTTCCATTTTTAATACTTTCTTCATCTACATTGCACACAAATATTTTTGGTTTAAGGGATAAAAGACCCAATTTACTTAAAGCCCTAAGATCAAACTCATCAGTAAGTATTGATAAATTTTTGTTATTATTTATACAATCTGCTGTCTTTTCTAATATTTTTTGTTGTTCATTATCAAGACTTTTTTTATTTTTTTTATCAAGTCTTTTTTGAATTGATTCTAAATCAGCTAACATCATTTCAGTTTCGATAATTTCTAAATCTCTAATGGGATCTACCGAGTTATTTACATTCTGAATATCTGAAGAATCAAAACATCTTATCATGTGAATAATTGCATCTACTTCTCTTATATGTGATAAAAATTTATTTCCAAGACCTTCTCCTTTTGATGCTCCCTTTACTAGTCCAGCTATATCTACAAATGAAATAGTTGTGTAAATTTTTTTTTATGAAGATGACACTTTACTTAATTCATCAAGTCTCTTATCTGGAACTGGAACCATACCTATGTTTGGTTCGATTGTGCAAAAAGGAAAATTTGCAGCTTGTGCTTTACTAGAATTTGTTAATGCATTAAACAAAGTTGATTTACCTACGTTTGGTAAACCTACTATTCCACATTTAAATCCCATTACTTATTATTTACGGTGCTAGAAAATAAGTCTAATTTTTTATCTAATAAAATTGGAAGTGACTCTGTTATGTTTTTTGTAATTAATCCTATTTCCTCTTTTTCTTCATCATTAAAGTCTTGTAGAACATGATCTGCAACTTCATTATTATTTTTTGGCAGACCTATACCAATTCGAACCCTTGAATATTCTTTACCAATAAATTTATCAATCGACTCTATACCATTATGCCCCGCACTAGACCCTCCAAACTTTGTCTTAATTTTTCCAAAATCTATATCTAAATCATCGTGAAAAACTATTACGTCCTCTGCTTCAATTTTAAAGTATTCAATTAATTCTCTAATACAGATTCCTGAGTTATTCATAAAAGTAAGTGGTTTTATTGCGTAAACCTTTTTTCCTCCAATGGTTCCTGTTGTTAGTAAACCTTTGAATTTAGGTTTTTGTTTAGATAAACCGAACTTTTGATTAATTGCGTCAATTATTTTAAAACCGATATTGTGTCTATTATTTTCAGAATTTGGCGTTGGGTTACCTAAGCCTACGAATAAAAGCATATTATAAATTAGTTAAATTTTTCAATAAAATTATTTTTTTTCAGCTGTAGGTTTTTTTTCATCCCCTTTTTTGCCTTCATCTTTTTTCTCAGCTTTATCAGAATCACTAGAAGCAGCCTTTGTTTCACCTTCAGCTCCTTCTGTTTTAGCAGCTTCTCCTTCAGCACCTTCAGCACCTTCTGCTGCCTCTGCTGGTTTTTCAGGTTCTTTGATTACTGTTGGTGCAGCTAGAGTTGCTACAACAAAATCTCTTCCTCTAATTGTCGGAACAACATTTTCTGGAAGTTTAATTGAAGATATTTTAAAACTTTGTCCTATATCAACACCATCTAAATCTACGATTAGCTCTGATGGAATATTTTCTGTAGGACAATTTAATTCAACTTTTCTCCTAACTATATTTAGTACACCACCTCTCTTAAGACCAGGTGAATTTTCACTGTTAATAAATTTTACAGGAATTTCTAGAGTAACCTTCCCTCCTTTTACAATTCTTAAAAAATCAACGTGAATTGGATCATCAGAAACTGTATCGAAAACTACTTCTCTTGGTAGAACATTTAATTCCTTACCGTCAACTTTAATATTTATAATATTTGATAGAAAATTTTCTTTATCGATTAGCGTCTTAAGAACTTTTTTTGAAAATGAAATGTTTTGATTTTGATCTTTACCACCGTATATTACAGCAGGAATTTCACCATTAGCTCTTAAAGTATTAAGATCGCCCTTGGTTTTTGTTTGTCTTGTGTTTGCTTCAATAATATTCATAAAAAACAATGGCGTTTTAACCTAAGTTTTTTAATAACTCAAGTAAATTATTTGAACAAATCCGAAACAGATGTAGAATTTGAAATTCTTTTAAGAGCCTCTCCCAATAAATTGGAAATACTCAGTACTTCAATGTTTTTTACATTGTTTATTTTTTTAGAATTATCAATTGTATCTGTGATAACTAATTTTTTTATTGGTGAATTTTTAATTTTTTTTGCTGCATCTCCACTTAATACCCCATGGGTAATATAAACATGGATTTCTTTTGCACCTTTACTTTTTAGCATTTTTGCTGCATTCACAATTGTCCCTCCAGAATCAATGATATCATCAACAATAATGCATATTTTATTTTTTATATCTCCAATAATATTCATCACTTCAGATTTTCCTGGAGCTGGTCTTCGCTTATCTACTATTGCTAAATTTACATTTAACAATTTACTTAATCCTCTTGTTCTTGCTACACCACCAACATCTGGTGACACACAAACTAAATTATTTAATTTTAAATTTTTTTTAATATGTCTATAAAATATTGGGGTCGCATATAAATTATCCACTGGGATATCGAAAAATCCTTGAATTTGACCAGCATGCAAATCGACAGTTACAACTCTGTCCGCACCTGCTTTTGTAATAAGATTTGAAACTAATTTTGCAGAAATTGATGTTCTTGGTACAACTTTCCTATCTTGTCTTGCATATCCGAAATAGGGAATAACTGCAGTAATATTTTTTGCAGAAGATCTTTTTAATGCATCAATACATAAAAGCATTTCAAGAAGATTATCATTTGCAGGAGATGATATTGACTGAACTAAAAAGATATTATTGCCTCTGATGTTTTCATTTATTTCTACATATATTTCACCATCAGAAAATTTTTTAATATTTGAATTGACAAGTCTAGTTTTGAGAAACTTAGACAATTTTTGGCTTAAGAGTTTATTGCTGTTACCAGTTAATAATTTCATTGAGATACCCTAATTAATCATAATTAATGAAATATTTCTACCATAATCATTCTCTCTTTTTTTTAATGATCTTCTTGCACTAAAATAACTATTTACACCAGTAAAAGTGTCTTTGTTGATAAGTTCAAGTTTATTTACTCCAAGTCTTTTAAGTTCATTAATTAAATATTTTTCTAAACTAAACAAAATTTTATTTTTATAAAATTTAAAAAAAAAACGATTTTTGTTATCAATTTTAAGAAATTTTTTTACAAAGTCCTCTTTAACCTCATAACTATTTTGAGAAATACATGGCCCAATTGCTACTATAAGATTTTTAGGTTTCGATCCATTTTTGATAAAAAATTTGATTACCTTTTTTACAATTCCCTTAATTGCTCCTTTCCAACCAGCATGTATTACCGATATCATTTCTTTTTTTGGGTCATACAAGATTAAAGGCGCACAATCTGCTGTTAATACACCTATAGCAATATTTCTTTGTTTTGTAATTATTGCATCACATTTTGTTCTAATTTTAAGTGACTTATTTTCTAAAAAATAAAATTTGTTACTATGAATTTGTTTTGGTAGATATATTTTTTTATTTTTAGATTTAATTTTTTTTAAAACTATATTTAAATTTTTCTGTATATTATTTTTTTTGTCTTTTGAGCCAAGCCCACAATTCAAACTTTTATAAATTCCTTTTGAAACTCCTCCTTTCGATCCAAAAAATCCATGATTTATTTTCTTAAACCTTGATAATTGTTTTGATTTTATCATTTTAGAAACCAATATTAAATTTATTTTTTTTATTTGTTAGTAGCATTACTTTAAATACATCACCCATAAATTTATTTCCTATGAGTTTATCTATTCTGTAAAAAATATTTGCCTTTTCTGTAAAAGGTAATTTTTTTGAAATAATTTCTGCCCTTTCAACTATTCCTAATTTTCTTAAGAAATTACCCTGTGTTGTTAAACCAGAAACAATAAAGTTATTTTTAATTGCAATTTTTTTCAAAAAGTCAAATGATAAGCTGTATGTTATATCGCACTTTTTATAATAATCTAAAATATTGACAATTTTGTGATTAGCATAACCTCGCAATGTATTTTTCATTTTTTTATCATAATAGCCATAATCTATGATCAACAAACCACCATTTTGCTTTTTTAATATTTTTGAAATTATCTTTAAATAATTTATCATATCCTCAGATATCTCTAAAAAGTCTTGATTTTTACTTAATTTAAAACCAACTTTTTTTTCAAGCAATTTAATATTTGTTCTTATGTCAAAAAATTTTATATCACCTTTATCAGAAAATTTTACTTTTCTTTCTTTCCAAATTTTATCAGTTCTTAAATATTGTTTAATTGGTAGTGCATCAAAAAATTCATTAGCTAAAAATAAACATGGCCCTTTTTTAATATTTCTCAGATCATCAATCCAAAAAACTTTTTTATCTTTCATCCTAATTTTTTGTTTTTTTTTTAAAAGTGGACTTTTTTCATGAATATAAATATTGAAAAAATTTTTAAACTGAGGGAAATTATCCAATGTTTGTAAAATGTTATAAGACATCTCTCCATTACCACCACCTAAATCAATTATATTTATTTTTTTTGGTTTTTTTAATTTTTCCCAAATACTTAAAATCCAAATTGAAAGCATTTCTGAAAAAAAAATAGAAATATTTGGGGACGTGATAAAATCCCCTTGCTTACCAAAAGGATTTTTTGACATGTAGAAACCATCATTTTTGTTATATAAAGATTTTTCAATAAACTTGTTTAAACCTACTATTTCATTATTTTTATCTTTCATTTTTTTTTAATAAAAAAGCACCAATTGTAAAAAAAACTAAGCATAAAATTTGACCCATTGTTAAATTAAAAATTAAATAACCAATTTGACTGTCTGGTTCTCTAAAAAATTCAATAAAAAACCTAAAAGTTGAATATAAAATTAAAAATAACGAAGAAATAAATCCTCTTTTTTCTAAAAAATTATTTTTTACTAAAATGATTAAAATTAAAAATAATAAGACACCCTCAAGGCTTGCCTCGTAAAGTTGAGAGGGATGTCTTGGAGAATTATCAATATTTATAAAAGTTACACCCCATGGAACATCAGTCACTTTTCCATACAATTCTGAGTTTAAATAATTAGTTATACGTCCAAAAAAAATCCCTATTGGAGAAACTAATGATATTAAATCTAAAAATATATATGGGTTATATTTATTTTTTTTGCAGAAAAAAATAGTAGCCAAAATAACTCCTATGAGACCTCCATGAAAAGACATACCACCTTTCCATATCATTATAATTTCAAAAATATTATTAGAGTAGTATTCAAAATTATAAAAAATAACATATCCCAGTCTACCGCCTAAAATTATTCCAAAAATTATATGAGTTAAAAGATCTTCCACATTCTCAAATTTTTGTTCCTCTTTGCCTAAAAATTTTTTTAATATTAGCCAGCCAAATAGAATTCCTGAAATATAAGCAAGTGAATACCATCTAATTTCAAGAGAAAAAACGGTAAGAGCAACTGGGTCAAAATTATTTATAAACATTTTTAAAAATATATTATAAAGATATAGTATTTTATTTAAGCATTATATGACAAAATCAAAATTCGTAATTGAAAAAATTGCTAAATTATTAGAGCAAGGTCTGATATCTTATAAAGACTTAAGCAGCGAGATATTAAATATTATAAAATCTAAAAAGGATGAATTTATTTTTAAATTGGATCTATCAACAAAAGAAGAATTGGAAATATTAAAAAAAAGACTAGAAATTGTTGAAAGAAAGCTAGAGAGAAAAAATAAATCAAAAAAAACTAAAAAGGTAAAAAAATCTTAACCCTTAAACCTTTCATTGGTGAATTTTCTAATTTTATATTACCACCGTGCGACTGGACGATATCTGATGCAATAGACATTCCAAGACCTACGCTAGATTTTGAGTCTCCTCTGCTTTTATCTATCTTATAAAACGGCTTGAAAACATTCTCATATTCACTTTTGGGTATACCAGGGCCATCATCATCAATAATTACCACAATATTATTTAAACTTTTTTTTAAGTCGACTTTTATTTTATCACCATATTTCAAAGAATTATCTATAAAATTATTTAAACATCTTCTTATTAAACTCTTTCTTCCACTAAATAATAGCGAAGATCCTTTTTCAAAAGAAATTTTTTTATTTTCATATTTATTAATAGTTTCAAAAATCAGATCAGAAATATCAAAACTTTCATTTTTTTCATTTGAACGATTACTTGAAAATTGGAGATACTCATTCAACATTTTTTCCATTTCAATAACGTCTTGAGATAATTTTTTTTCTATTTCCTTATCTTTTATAAATGCAAGTTGGAGCTTGATTCTAGTTAAAGGTGTTCTTAAATCATGGCTTATACCAGACAACATTTCAGATCTTTGATTTAAATGTCTAATAATTCTCTTTCTCATTTTATCAAATTCATAACCTGCTTGTCTTATTTCTAGTGCGCCTGAAGGTCTATATTCACCAATGTCTTCACCTCTACCAAATCTTTCAGAGGCCTTTGCTAAGTTTATTATTGGACGAGTTTGATTTTTTAAAAAAATTAATGCTACTATAATTAGTAAAAAAGCAGGCAAAGTTATCCATAATGCAAAAATTCTTGCTGATGAATTAGTAACCCTATCTTTTGGAACAATAAAATGGAAATAACCATTTAAATATTTAATTTTTAATTCTATTAAATCTTTTAGTGAAGTTGTATCAAACCAATAATTTGTAAATCTTGATTTTAATTCCCTCCTCAAAGTTCTATCCATTGGACTGAACCATCTCTCCAAATCTTCTTTTGGTAAAACTGAGTGAGGAAAATATTCGACTTTTACCCCATGTGTATCTAAAAAAAGTTTTGTCAATGAATCTTTGTTATATTGTTCATTATCGTACGCATTAATAAAAAATTTTATCTCCCCTAATAAAGCCTGTGTCATCCCTTTATTAGTTTTAATCCACAAACTATCAAAAAAAACAATTGAAATAGTAATTTGTAAAATAATAATGGGTGCAGCAACTATTAATAATGCCCTGTAAAATAATTGTTTTGGTAATAATGTTTTTATTAATCTATTCAATCCAAAGAACATATCCTGATCCTCTTATAGTTTGTAGATACTTTGGCTTTTTTGGGTCTAATTCAATTTTTTTTCTTAATCTTGTAATTATTACATCAATTGATCTTTCTTTATCTATATCAATTAAATTACCTATATAATTTCTTGAAAAGATTTCACCTGGCGAGTTAATCATTTTTTCGAGTATTACTTTTTCAGTATTATTAATTCTAAATTGCTCCATTTTTTTTTGAATAATTAGTTTATTTAAATCTATTTTAATATTATCAAATTGAATGACTCTTTTATCATTTTTAGTATTAGTTTTTTCTAATATATTATTAATTCTTAGAACCAGTTCTTTTGGCTCAAATGGCTTGGGAAGATAATCATCAGCACCAATTTCAAGTCCTTCGACTCTTTCTTCTGCCTCTCCTTTTGCTGTCAGAAGAATAATAGGCGTATTAATTTTTTTTTTATTTTCAGAAATAAAATCTAATCCACTTTGTCCAGGCATCATGATATCTAAAACAATTAAATCAAATTTTATAACAGAAATTTTTTCCTTGGCATCCTCTGCACTATTTGATGTAGTAATTAAAAAATTTTTTTCTATAAGATATTTTTTTACTAAATCTCTTATACCATCATCATCATCTACAACCAAAATATGAGCTTCAAATTTTTTCATTTATTATTCTCTTGATAACAATATTAAAATTATTTACTTCACTTGAGGTTGAGTTTAACAAAGCGTCGTAAATTCTTTTTTTTTGCGATGAAAATATTTCATCAAAAATTTTATAGCCCTTTTTAGTTAAAAAAACGTGTTTTAATCTAGTATCTTTTTCTCCTTTTTTGAATTCAATGATTTCAAAATTTTTTAATTCTTTTATTACTCTATTCAGACTTTGTTTGGTTACTTTTAATTTTTTTAAAAGATTGGAAATTGTTATTCCTTCGTAGATTGAGATTAGATGTATAACTCTATGATGAGCAACACCTAAAGAGTATTTTTCAAGAGTTTTTTTAGCGTCATTAAAAGATTCTCTATAGCTTATAAAAAGCTTCTCAATAAACTCTTTTAAATGATCATCTTTTAAATATAAAAGATCTTTCATATTGGTAAGTTATATTGACATATTATATTTAGAAAGATATTTTTTTAAAAAATATAAAATTTCTTATGGTGCCTTACGATAAAAGAACTGGTAAAATTTGGTATAATGATAATTTGGTAGACTGGGGTGATGTTAAATTACACGTCTTAAGTCACGGACTTCATTATGCTAGCTGCGTATTTGAAGGTGAAAGAGTTTACGATGGAAGTATTTTTAAACTGGAAGAGCATACAGAGAGATTTTTTTATTCAGCAAAAAGGATGGGTTTTAAAATCCCATATTCAGAAAATCAAATTAATGAAGCAAGTAAAAAAGTTATTTCTGTACAAGGAGTGAGTAACGGATATGTAAGGCCAGTTGCTTGGCGTGGTAGTGAAATGATGGCAATTTCTGCTCAACAAACAAAAATTCATGTTGCAATAGCAACTTGGGAGTGGGGATCCTATTTTGATCCTAAATTAAAAACAGATGGAATAAAATTAAATATATCAAAATGGAAGAGACCTTCACCAGAGTCGATACCCTGGGATACTAAGGCATCAGGGTTGTATATGATATGTACATTATCCAAACATGAAGCTGAAAGCCAAGGTTATACAGATTCTTTAATGTTAGATCATGAAGGCAAAATTGCTGAAGCGACTGGGGCAAATATTTTTTTTAAAGATAAAGAAGGAAATTTACATACGCCTACACCAGACTCATTTTTAGATGGAATTACCAGAAGAACAGTAATTGAAATTGCAAAATCAAAAAATATTAAAGTTATAGAAAGAAAAATAGAGACAACAGAGCTTGCGAATTTTGTCGGTTGTTTTTTGACTGGAACTGCAGCTGAGGTAACTCCCGTAGCATCAATTGATAAATTTAATTTTAAGGTATGTAATACAATAATTGATCTTTCAAAAAGTTATCAGGAAATTGTTAGAAAAAAAATTGCTGCCTAGTTTTTATTATCTTCAGAGATTGCATGATCGATACCTTTTCTTAAATATTCGTAACCTGTATAAAGTGTAAGAAAAGCAGATAGCCATAATAAAATAATTCCAATTGTTTGAGCATTATAGTCCTGAAAATTAATTAATTTATTTCCAGTTTCTCCCGTCAAAAGAAGAGATATAGAAAACATTTGAAGAAATGTTTTAAGTTTTGCTAGATTAGATACAGGAAGTTTTATTTGACCTTTAGCCAAAAATTCTCGCAAACCAGATATTAAAATTTCTCTAGTTAAAATAATAATTGCAGCAATTACCTCATAATTTCTTATTGTTCCATCCATCACTAATAATATTAAAGCTGTAGCAACTATTATTTTATCAGCTATGGGATCAAGAAGCTCTCCTAACTTAGATTCTTCCTTAAACATTCTTGCTAACAATCCATCAAGAAAATCTGTAAAAGATGCAACTAAAAACAAAGTAAACGGTATTAAGTCTCCATAAAATCCAGGAAGGTAAAATGTAAAAACAAATACAGGAACAATTATAATTCTTCCTATAGTCAGATAATTAGGTATTTTTATTTTCATTCGTGAAAAAAATTATATATTTTTTTTGCAACTTTTTCTTCAACTCCCTCAACGGATTGAATTTCATCCAAACTTGCAGATTCGACAGCACGTGCTGACCCAAAATGATTTAATAATGCCCTTTTTTTTATAGATCCAACACCACCTATTTGATCAAGCAAAGATTGGGTCATGCCTTTTTTTCTTTTTGCTCTGTGGGCGCTAATAGCAAATCTATGGGATTCATCTCTTATTCTTTGCAAAAAAAAGAGCGTCGGATCATTTTTTGCGAATTTGAATTCTTTTCCGTCATGAAAAAAGGTTTCATTTCCACTATTTCTAAACTTTCCCTTAGCTATTGCGATTATGGGAATGTCATGAAGTCCTAATTCATTTAAACTCTCTCTAGCCACAGAATACTGTCCTTTACCACCATCAACTAAAACCAAATCGGGAAATGTTAAAAAATTATCTTTTTCTTGTATAGCTTTTTTAAATCTTCGATTTAGTACTTCCTTCATCATACCAAAATCATCTTGTTTATTTTTTTCAATTTTAATATTAAATTTTCTGTATCTTTTTTTTATAAAACCTTCTTCACCATAGCTAATTAGCGCACCAACACTATTTGTTCCTTGTATATGACTATTATCATAAACTTCAATTAAACTTATATTGGTTTCTAAATTAAATTTTTTAGATACTGCCTCAAATATTTCTTTATTATTCTGACTTTCGTAAAGTTTTCTGTTCAAACTATCTTTTGCATTTTTTATTGCCTGACTTATAACTTTTAACTTTGAACCTTTTTTGGCAGTAGAAATATTTATTTGTTTATTTTCTTTTTTAGAAAGTGCTTTTTCTATGAGAACTTTTTCTCTTATATCATTCGAAATTATTATAGAGGCTGGAACACTTTTATTTTCATAAAATTGAGAAACGAATGAGTTTAAAATTTCTTTAAGATTTTCGTCAGGGTCATGCTTTGGATAGAATGCTTGATTTCCCCAGTTTTGTTTTGATCTGTAAAAAAATACCTGGATACAAGTTTTACCAGACTCTTTATATCCCGCTATTACATCAGCTTCTACTAGATTTGCCTCATTTATTCTTTGGGATGACTGAATAATATTTAATGCTTTTATCCTATCTCTTAGTATTGTGGCTTTTTCAAAGTCAAGCTCCTCACTTGCCTTTTCCATTTGAGTAGAAAGGTTTTTTTGTATTTTTCGTGATTTACCAGACACAAATTCAATGGCATTCTCTACCGTTTGTTTGTAATCATTTTCTTTTATATACCCAACACAAGGTCCAGAGCATCTTTTAATTTGATATAAAATACATGGTCTTTCTCTATTTTTGAAAACAGTATCGTCACAAACTCTTAAATGAAAAATTTTTTGTATCATTTTAATTGTCCAGTTTGCTGAACCCGCAGATGCGAAGGGACCAAAGAAAAATCCTTTCTTATCTTTTTTTCCTCGATGTCGTTTTATTTGAGGCCATTTATCTTCATTACCTATGAATATAAAAGGAAAAGATTTATCGTCTCTTAATAAAATATTGAATCTAGGCTTATATTTTTTTATTAAATTTGCCTCAAGTAATAGTGCTTCACTCTCGTTTGAAGTAGTTGTTATCTCCAGTTTTTTTGTTTGAGACAACATTCTTTCTGTTCTTATAATATGATTTTTTTCTGATATATAACTTTTTAATCTGTTAGGTAGATTTTTTGCTTTCCCAACATATAAAATTTCATTTTTTGAATTTAGCATCCTGTACACTCCAGGAAGTTTTGGAATGAGGGGGAGTTCTTTTTTAATTACTTCTTTTCCAATATTAGAGCTTAGCATAACTTCTTTTTTTTGAAATTTGAATTCCAACGGACGAACAATCCTTTATTATTTCTAATTTCTCTATTTGAAGTGATATTTTATCTATTCTTCTATCTTTAAACAATTCATCAAAGACATCTTCGGCCAGCGTCTCAAGAAAATTGTAATGTTTATTTTTGACTAGTTTTTTAATTAGTTTAACAAGCTTAGAGTAATTAACTATAGATTTTAAATCTTTATCATTTGTAGGCTTTTTATCTTGATAGTTTACTTCTAAACTAAATTTTACTTTCTGTGGATTTTCTTTTTCAAAATCATAATATCCTAATTTAAGATTTAAAATTAGCTCTTTAATTAAAACTTTTTTTTCATAATTAAATAAACTTTTATTTTTATCTATTTTTATAATTTTAAAATTATTTTTTTTCATTCTTTACCACCCATTATATCCGGTGTTTGCCAGTTTAAATTTTGTCCGCTGTCTATAGCCAGCACTTGTCCTGTAATAGATCGATTTTTAATAAAAAAGTCAACAGCATTACAAATTTCACTTACATTTACCTGTTTTTTAAGGGGGGTGGCTAAATATTGTTTTTTAAAGTGTTTTTCGGATTGTCTTTTATTTTTTATTGTTGGTCCTGGAGCTATTCCATTAACTCTTATATTGGGAGCCAAACTCATTGCACTAGTTTTTGTCAAAGTATAAAGACCAGTTTTACTTATTGTGTAAGAAAAAAAATAGGGAGTAAGTTTAAATACTCTTTGATCAATTATATTTATAATATTGTTATTTTTACCTTTAATATTTCTTGCAAATTCTTTTGATAATAGGGCAGGAGTTCTTAAATTTGTTCGTAAATGTTTGCCCCAGCTATTGGTATTAAAGTTTTCTAGTTTATCATTTTCAAATAGAGAGGCATTATTTATTAAACAATCAAAATATTTGAGTTTAAATTTTGAAAATTTTACTATTTTATTTAAGTCAGATTCTTTACTTAAATCTCCTTTTACTAAATAAACTTTTGCACCTTTGTTTTGAAGCTCTTTCTTTAATTTTTCTGCTTTAGATTTTGATTTATTAAAATGAATTACAATTTCTACATTTGATGAAGATAGTCTTCTTGCAATTGCAGCACCAATTCTTGTTGCTCCACCTGTAATAATTATCTTTTTTGCTTCCATTTTTTATCTCTTTTTTTTGTTACCTTTGTGCCGGGCATCCCAAGGGTAGATCTACCTTTAGGATAAAGTTTATTTTTTACATCGTACTGTCTAATCTTAGGATTTAAAGTGATTTCTAATTCGGTACTCTCTAATTTTCTTATCTCATCTCTTATTTTAGCAGCCTCTTCAAATTCTAGATTAGAAGCGGCATTTTTCATTTTTTTATCTAATGCTTTTAAGTGTTTCTTTAAATTTCCACCTACATTAGACCCTTCACTTATTTTAACATAATCTTTCTCATAAACACTTTCTAAGATATCACTAATTTCTTTTTTGATAGATTTAGCATCAATATTATGTTTTTTATTATATGCTAACTGAACTTTTCTTCTTCGATCAGTTTCTAAAATTGCTTTTTTAATACTTTTTGTTTCTTTATCAGCATATAAAATTACTCTACCCTCAACATTTCTTGCTGCTCTTCCAATAGTTTGAATCAGAGAGGTTTCTGATCTTAAAAAACCTTCTTTATCAGCATCTAAAATTCCTACTAATCCACATTCAGGAATATCTAAACCCTCTCTTAAAAGATTTATTCCAACGAGAACATCAAATACACCCATTCTCAAATCTCTCATAATTTCAATTCTTTCCAAAGTATCAATATCAGAATGTAAGTATCTGACCTTTATACCATTCTCGTGAAGGTATTCAGTAAGATCCTCGGCCATTTTTTTTGTAAGTGTCGTGACCAAAACTCTGTGATTATTCTCAATTACTTTTTTACATTCATACATCAAATCGTCGACTTGATTTTTAGCTGGTTTTATTTCAACAGGTGGATCTATTAATCCCGTAGGCCTAATGACTTGATCAATATACTTACCTTTAGTTTGTTCCAACTCCCAAGGCCCAGGTGTTGCAGAAACAAAAACAGTTTGCGTTCTCATTAAATCCCATTCCTCAAATTTCAATGGTCTATTATCCATACATGATGGAAGCCTAAAACCATATTCAGACAAAGTACTTTTTCTAGATCTATCACCTTTATACATTCCGTTTAGTTGAGGGACTGTTACATGTGACTCGTCAACAAAAATTAAAGTATTATCTGGAAAATACTCAAACAAAGTCGGAGGTGGTTCTCCTGGTTTTCTTCCTGATAAAAATCTTGAGTAATTCTCAATTCCAGCACAGGAACCTGTTGCTTCAATCATTTCAAGATCAAATTTAGTTCTTTCTTCTAATCTTTGTGCTTCTAGTAGTTTATTATTTTCTTTATGTTTTTTTAAAGTTATTTCTAATTCTTTTCTTATATTAATTATTGCCTGTTCGATCGTTGGTTTTGGAGTTATGTAATGACTATTAGCATAAACTTTTATTAAGCCAAGCTCCCTTACCTGATCTCCAGTCAATGGATCAAACTCCTCAATTTTTTCTAGTTTATCTCCAAACAAACTCAATCTCCAAGCTCTATCTTCTAAATGTGATGGAAATATCTCAAGATATTCTCCTCTTGCTCTGAAGGTTCCTCTATAAAAATTCTGATCATTTCTTTTATATTGTAAAGCTACTAAAGATTTAATTATTTGTTCTCTGTTATAATCATAATTTTTTTGAAGGGTTAATGTCATTTTGCTATATGCCTCCACAGAACCTAATCCATAAATACACGAAACACTGGCAACAATTAAAACATCATCTCTTTCAAGTAGAGATCTTGTAGCTGAGTGTCTCATCCTATCTATTTGTTCATTAATTGATGCTTCTTTCTCTATATAAGTATCTGAGCGTGGCACATATGCTTCAGGCGTATAATAATCATAATAAGATACAAAATACTCAACAGCATTATTTGGAAAGAAACTTTTCATTTCTCCATAAAGTTGTGCTGCTAGGGTTTTATTTGGAGCTAAAATTAAAGCAGGTCTATTTGTCGACTCTATAATTTTTGCCATTGTAAAAGTTTTTCCAGATCCGGTAACTCCTAATAAAACTTGGTTAAATTGCTCTTTATTTGCACCATCTACTAATTTTTTTATTGCTGTAGGTTGGTCACCAGCTGGTTTAAAATCAGAAACAATTTTAAATTTTTTACCGCCTTCGAGTTTTCCACTAATTTCTGGCTTTTTTCCCTCTAAATCAGTAATTAAATCTTGATATGTATTTTGCATATATTAAACAAAGTATTAAAATAAAATATTATTTCAATGAGCATTATATCTGACAGTTTAAAAAGAATAAAACCTTCCCCAACCATTGCTGTATCTCAAAAAGCCAAAGAATTGAAAGCTGCCGGCAAAGATGTGATTGGATTAGGTGCTGGAGAGCCAGATTTTGACACACCAGACAATATTAAGAATGCAGCAATTAAGGCCATAAAAGATGGAGATACCAAATATACAACAGTAGATGGAACTAATTTATTAAAACAAGCAATTGTGAATAAATTTAAAAAGGAAAATAATTTAACCTATTCAATTGATCAAATTACAGTTGGGGCAGGAGGTAAACACGTTATATATAATTTGATGATGGCAACCCTTAACAAAGGGGATGAGGTAATTATTCCAGCTCCTTATTGGGTATCATATCCAGATATAGTCTTGCTTGCTGGGGCCAGTCCAGTGGTAATAGAATGCTCTGAGGAGCAAGGATTTAAACTAAGTGCAAAAGATTTGGAGTCAAAAATAAATAACAATACAAAGTGGCTTATATTAAATTCACCCTCAAACCCTACAGGCGCATGTTATTCAGAACAAGAAATAAAAAATT
Source organism: Candidatus Pelagibacter sp. (assembly GCA_045566195.1). Lineage (GTDB taxonomy): Bacteria > Pseudomonadota > Alphaproteobacteria > Pelagibacterales > Pelagibacteraceae > Pelagibacter. Next base: position 46,705 of record JBJLDV010000003.1, read on the forward strand.
TATCTCATGTTTTAAAGAGAAACCCTCATGTGAATATACTAAGTGATGATATTTATGAACATATTATTTATGATGGGTTTAAATTCTTTACAATTGCACAAATTCCAGAAATTAAAAATAAAGTAGTTACGATGAATGGCGTAAGTAAATCTTACTCTATGACAGGATGGAGAATAGGGTATGCAGCAGGCGATAAGGAGGTAATCAAAGCTATAGCTAAAATTCAATCACAATCAACAACTAACCCATCTTCTATTAGTCAAGCAGCTGCTGTTGAAGCTCTAAATGGTAAACAGGATTTTATTTCAGTAAGAGCTAAAGCTTTTCAAGAAAGAAGAGATTTTGTTGTAAATTCTCTTAATGCAATTGAAGGAATAAGCTGCATTAAACCTGATGGAGCATTTTATGTATTTCCAAGTTGCAAAGGTTTAATTGGAAAAAAAGATAAAAATGGAAAAAAAATTAATAGTGATAGTGATTTTGTTGAGTCTTTACTAGAAAGTAATGGAGTTGCAGTTGTTCAAGGATCTGCGTTCGGTTTAGAAGGTTTCTTTAGAATTTCGTACGCAACTTCAATGGATAAACTAAAAGATGCGATGGAAAGGATAAAAAACTTTTGTGAAAGTTTAAACTAAACCAAGTTTAACTACAGATCTTGCAGCATCTGTTATAGCTCCTTTTGCAGATTTAAATTTCATACCAAGTAACTCCTCGGCATAAGAACTTTGTGGCTGCATAACAATTTCTAAATCCGGAATCATTGTTTTGGCACTTGAGTCTAAATAACTAATTAATTTTACCATAAAATTTGGCAATTCTTTTTTTGGAAGTTTTTTTGCATACTCAGGCAATGCATCAGACATTATTTGAGATAATTCAATTAGCTTCTTTACCTCTTTTCCAACAATTAATCTTCTGCCACCAACCTTTTTATTTCCAATGCAAGCAACATGTGATTTTGCTACATCTCTGACATCAGAAATTAAAACTCCCCATTTAGGAGCTGCTGGAAATTTTCCTTTTAAAAACTGCCTTACATATTCTATTGATGTGCTCCCTTTTTTATCTAAAGCATCACCGAATACTCCTCCAGGATTAATGGTGGTCATCTTATTTTTTAGTCCTTTACTTTCCATAAATTCCCAAGCAATTCTTTCAGCCTTTGTCTTTGATAAAAAATAGTCACTTACTCCCTGTATCCAATTCTCGTCAGTCCAGTCTTTTTCACCAAATGAATATGGATTAGTTCTATTAGGCTTTCTAAACATGGCTACAATTGAGGAAGTAACTATAAATTGCTCTACATTCGCGCTTAAACCAGCTTTTAAAACTCTTATAGTTCCATCTACAGCGACAGGTAATAAACTTTCTCTGTTATTAGAAACTTTAAAAGGAAATGGAGAAGCAATGTGCATAATATATTTGCAGCCTATTGCTGCTTTATTCCATCCATCATCTTTTAAAAGATCTAGCTCAACAAATGACAACTTTTCAATTGGAGCATATTTTTTTATTGTTTCTTCAGTTTGATTAATTAAATCTTTGTTTCTAATAGTTCCCAAAACTTCATAGCCTGAATTTAATAATTCTATTGCAGTATGTTTAGCTATCCATCCACTTATACCAGTTAATAATACTTTTTCAGTTGAATTTGACTTGGCGCTCATTATTTGTGTGAAAGATGTTTTTCAGCCTCTAAAGCAGCCATACATCCCATTCCCGCTGCAGTTACAGCCTGTCTAAAAATTTTGTCTTTAACATCTCCAGCTGCAAATACTCCTGGAATATTTGTTTCAGTTGAATCAGACTTTGTAACTAGATATCCTTCATTGTCCATATTGAGTTGATCTTTAAAAAGCTGGGTTGCTGGATCATGACCAATTGCAATAAACAGTCCATCAACTTTTAACTCTTCAATTTTATTTGATTTAACATTTTTAATTTTTATTCCCGTGACATTTTTAGGCTCCTTATCTCCAATTACATCTTCAATCACACTATCCCAAATAATTTCAATTTTCTTGTTCCCCATAAGTTTTTTTTGAAGCATTTTTTCTGCTCTAAGTTCATTTCTTCTATGTATTAATTTTACTTTTGATGCAAATTTTGTAAGAAACATTGCCTCTTCAACTGCTGCATTACCACCACCTACAACAGCTACAGTTTTTTCTTTGAAAAAAAAACCATCGCATGTTGCGCATGCTGATACACCAAAACCTCTGAATTCTTGCTCTGATTTTAAATTAAGCCATCTTGCTTGTGCACCAGTCGAAATTATTATGGAGTCGGCTGTATATTTTTGACCACTTTCACCTGTAGCCTCAAAGGGTTTAGATTTAAGATTCACTGACGAAATATGATCCTCGATCATTTCTGTTCCAACTGCTTTTGCTTGCTCTTTCATCTGATCCATTAACCAAGGACCTTGAATCACTTCTGCAAATCCAGGATAATTCTCAACATCAGTTGTTGTAGTTAATTGACCACCAGGCGCCATGCCATGGACCAACACAGGATTAAGCATTGCTCTAGCGGCATAAACTGCAGCAGTGTATCCAGCTGGGCCAGATCCAATTATTAACACTTTTGTGTGTTTAGTTGGATTTTGATTCATATCAAAGCTATATAGTAATTTATGTCTAAATTAAAAGGGTTATTATTAACAGAGGGTATGCATGGCATGATTAGCCAAGTTGAAGGTCTGGCTAAAGCTTTAGATATAGATTACATACACCAGAAAGTTGAACTAAATAAGTTTACTAAATTTTTACCGCCAAAAATAACTCCTGTTTCCAATTTATTTTTCAAAAATTTTAAAATACCAGAGTTTGATTTAATAATTTCATGCGGTAGAAAGAGTGTTATTCCCTCAATTTATTTAAAAAAAAACTCAAAAAAAAAAATAATTAACATTCATATTCAGGATCCAAAAGTATCTTTAAAAAACTTTGACTACATAATTGTGCCAGAACATGATGGTGTTAAAGGAGAAAATGTAATTACTTCTAGGGGAGCTATACATTACTTAACATCAGATGAAATTAAAAAAAATTCAAATTATTTAACTGGGATGTTAAATAAAGAAAAAGAATACTTATTACTTATCTTGGGAGGTCCAAATAAATATTATGATTATAATGAAAAAAATTTATTAGATATTTTTAAAAAAATACAAAAATTAACATTTAAAAATGATCTTCAGGCAATCATAATTCCATCATTGAGAACTCCTCAAAATATAATTGATTTAGCGCATAAATTTTTTGGTGAACAAAATTTAATCATAAAAAATGTAGACAAAAAAGCTTACTTATCAGGTTTGGCAATAGCAAAATTTATTATAGTGACTTGCGATTCTACTTCAATGATCTCAGAATCGGCACTTACCGGTAAACCGATATACATAGCAGAAATTCCATCAAAAAAGGATGATTATAGATTTAGACAATTTAGAGACTTGTTTAAAAAATTAAATATTATAAAAAATCTAGATGATAATCTTGAAACTTGGAAATACGAAATACTTGACGAAACTAGTAAAATTGCAAAATTATTAAAAAACAAATTATAATGTCTTTTTTAAAATCAATTGAAAATAAATCTAAAGAATTTAAAGAACCTTTTTTACATTGGGAATTAGATCAACCATTAACAGCTGAGCAAATAAATGAAATAGTAAATGCTGATATTGATAATCCAATAGAACATAATTTAAATTATGATGGAACAAGAGCGATTGATGGAGGGGCACCTGAATTTAGAGAGGGTTTATCTCATGGTGGTAAGGCTCTTAAGTTTAGATGTTTTATAACAAAAGAAAATTCAAAAGAATTTCCTCATTTAACGAGTTTAATAAAAGAATTACAGAGCAAAAAAACTCAAGAAAAAGTTTCAAAACTCGTAGGTAAGAATTTATCCAATTCTTATGTTAGGGTAGAGGTTATATGTGATAGACAAGGTTTTTGGCTTAAGCCACATTGTGATATTAAAGAGAAGTTAATGTCATGTTTACTTTTTGTAAATAAAACAAATGAAAGTGAAGATCTGGGCACAGACTTTTATGATAATAATCTAGAAAAAGTTAAAACTATGCCTTACAAAGATAATTATGGTTATTTCTTCACAAGCGGACCTGGTACGTGGCATGGAATGGAAAAAAAAGAAATTCAAAAAGAAAGAAGATGCCTTCAAGTGAATTATGTAACTTTTAAAACTGATTGGAAAGTTGATTAATTATCTTGAAGAGATTTTACTACTAATTTCTTTGTTTTCAGTGATTTTATAGCTTCAAGAAAAGAATAAGCCGTCGACATATTTGTGCAATAAGGAATTTTATTTGCCAAAGTTCCTCTTCTCAAAGCTCTTGCATCATCAATTCTATATTCACTATTGCCACCACCAGTATTAATAACTAATGATATTTTTTTTGCATTTAAAACATCAACTATATGGGGTCGACCACTACTAACTTTATTTATAGTTTTACACTTAATACCATTCTCTGTTAAAATTTTAGCCGTTCCTTTTGTTCCTGAAATGGAAAAACCAAGTTTCGTTAGTCTTTGTGCAATTCCAACGACTTCCTGTTTGTGTGAGTCTTTAACCGATAAGAATGCCATACCACTAATTGGAAGTGAATTTGATGCAGCAATTTGACTTTTGGCAACTGCCATCCCAAAGTCATCATCAAAACCCATGACCTCTCCAGTGGATTTCATTTCTGGGCCGAGAAGAAGATCACTATCAGGGAATTTATTAAAAGGAAACACAGCTTCTTTAACTGCAAATTTTTTATTTTTTTTGTATTTTAATTTATATTTTGAAAGCATTTCACCAGCCATTATTCTTGATGCAATTTTTGCAAGAGAAATCCCATTTGCTTTAGATACAAAGGGAACAGTTCTACTCGCACGAGGATTGACTTCAATTACATAAATTTCATCTTTTTTAATTGCAAATTGAATGTTTAGTAAACCTTTAACTTTCAATGCTAAAGCTAATTTTCTAGTTTGGATTTTTATCTCTTTAAGTATAGCATCCTTAATAGATACTGGGGGTAAACAGCAAGCCGAGTCACCTGAATGTATTCCTGCCTCTTCAATATGTTGCATTATACCCGCAACATATACATCTCTGCCATCACATATCGCATCAACATCAACTTCCATTGCATTATCTATAAATTTATCAATTAAAATTGGATTATTATCTGATGCCTTAAAAGCTTGATTAATAAATTTTTTTAATTGACTCTCATCATAAACAATTTCCATTGCCCTTCCCCCCAAGACATATGACGGTCGAACAACCACTGGAAGACCAATTTTTTTGGAAATACTTATTGCGTCATTATATTTGTCAGCAATTCCACTTTCAGCTTGTTTTAAATTTAGTTTAATTAGCAAATCTCTAAATCTATCTCTATCTTCTGCAAGATCTATTGATGTATATTGTGTACCGAGTATGGGTAAGTTATTTTCATGTAAAAACTTTGCAAGCTTGATAGGGGTTTGTCCACCAAACTGCGCTATTATCCCAATGAGATTACCTTTAGTTTTTTCCTTTAATATTATATTTTGTACATATTCCTCAACCAAAGGTTCAAAATAAAGTCTGTCGCTTGTATCATAATCCGTTGAAACCGTTTCAGGATTACAATTTATCATTATTGTTTCGTATCCTGCTTCTTTCAAAGAAAAGCTTGCTTGACAGCAACAATAGTCAAATTCAATACCTTGACCTATTCTATTTGGCCCTCCGCCAAGTATTATAATTTTTTTTTTATTACTAGGATCTGCTTCACATTCAGTATTAATAGAAAAATTTCGTTGATAAGTCGAATACATATAAGGAGTAAATGATTTGAATTCAGCTGCACAAGTATCTACTTTCTTAAAAACAGGCACTACTTTTAGTGCTATTCTTTTTCTTTTTACAATATCTTCCTTAATTTTAGTTAGCTTAGATAATTTTTTATCTGAAAATCCACATGATTTAATTCTATTAAATTCTATAAAATTTTTTGGCAAACCTCTTTTTATTATATTATTCTCTTCATCTACTATTTCTTTTATCTGATTTAAAAACCATGGATCTATTTTTGATAATTTAAATATTTTATTAAGAGATATTTTTTTCCTGAAAGCTTCTGCCACTAGCAGTAACTTATTAGGTATATTTATTTTAAGTTGATCTAAAATTTCTTTTTTTGAATAATTAAAAATATTGTCTAATCCTGACAATCCTGTTTCAAGAGATACTAAGGCCTTTTGGAAAGATTCTTTAAAATTTCTTCCTATAGCCATTGCCTCACCAACAGATCTCATTGAAGTACCCAATATTGGTTTTGTGTCTTGAAATTTTTCAAATGTAAATCTTGGAATTTTTGTAACTACATAATCTATAGTTGGTTCAAAAGAGGCAGGTGTTATTTTTGTAATTTCATTTTGTAGTTCATCCAATGTATATCCAACAGCTAACTTTGCTGCTACTTTAGCTATTGGAAAACCTGTTGCTTTTGATGCTAAAGCTGAAGAACGAGATACACGAGGATTCATCTCTATTATTACCATTCTTCCATTTTTTGGATTTATTGCAAATTGAACATTAGAGCCACCAGTCTCTACCCCAATTTTTCTAAGACAAGCAATTGAAGCATTTCTCATTACTTGATATTCTTTATCCGTTAATGTTAATGCAGGAGCTATTGTGACAGAGTCCCCGGTGTGTGTTCCCATTGGATCTACATTTTCTATTGAACAAATTATGATACAATTATCATTTCTATCTCTGACAACCTCCATTTCAAATTCTTTCCATCCATCTAAACACTCTTCTACCAGAACTTGATTTTGAGGGGACTCGTGTAAACCACCTTTAATAATTTTAAAAAAATCCTTTTTAGTCCTAGCTATACCTCCTCCTAAACCTCCCAAAGTAAATGAAGGTCTTATAATTGCAGGAAGTCCAATTTTTTTTAAACATTTGGCAGCATATTTAAAATTATTAATTACTTCTGATTTTGGTAAATCAAGACCAATTTCAGACATATTATTTCTGAACTTTTTTCTATCTTCTGCATTTGCTATTGCTTTGGAGTTAGCTCCAATTAATTCTATTTTATATTTTTTTAGCAAACCTAATTTTTCTGCCTTTAATGCAAGGTTTTAAAGCAGTCTGCCCTCCCATTGTGGGTAGAATTGCGTGAGGTCTTTCTTTTTTTATAATCTCTTCAAGAACCTCAACAGATATAGGCTCAATATAAGTTTGATGAGCAACCTCAGGATCAGTCATTATTGTTGCTGGATTTGAGTTTACAAGAATAACTTTATATCCCTCATCCTTTAAAGCTTTACAAGCTTGAGTACCCGAGTAATCAAATTCACAAGCTTGACCAATTATAATTGGTCCAGCACCTATAACCAAAATTTTTTTAATATCTTTTCTTTTTGGCATAATTTTTTACCTCTTTAATAAAATTATTAAATAAATAGTAACTATCTTGTGGGCCCGGATTAGACTCTGGATGATATTGTACCGAGAAAACTGGTTTATTTTTTAATTTTAAACCTTCTATACTATTATCAAATAAAGATTTATGAGTAATCTCTATATTTTTAGGTAAGTTATTTCTTGTAACTTCAAAACCATGATTTTGACTAGTAATTTCAACTTTATTGTTAATAAGATTTTTAACAGGATGATTTGCACCTCTATGTCCTAACTTCATTTTTTTTGTTTTTCCGCCAAGGGCAAGTGCTAATAATTGATGACCTAAGCAAATTCCAAAAATAGGGAGATTTTTGTTTATAAGATCTTTTATTATTTTTATTGCATATTTTCCAGTAGCAGCAGGATCACCTGGACCATTTGATAAAAAAATTCCACTTGGTTTCAAAGCTAAAATATCTTCTGCACTTGCTTCACATGGCACAACTATTACATCACAATAAAAATTAGAAAAATATCTTAAAATATTTGTTTTAATACCATAATCAATTGCAACTACTTTAAGTTTTTTTTTTTTAATTTTTTTATATCCCTGTTCCTTTGTCCATGTTTTAAAACCCTTCCAAACAAACCTATATTTAGTAGAAACGGTTTTTGCTAAATCTAAACCGTTAAGACCTGGCCATTTCAAAGTAGAATTAATTAGTTTTTTTATTCCAAAATTGCCTTGCCTATTGTGTGAAATAGTGCCTCTGGGAGCCCCTTTATCTCTTATTAAATTTGTTAAACTTCTAGTATCCAAACCTGTTAAGCCAACAATTTTATTTTTTTTTAGCCATAAATCTAACTCCATTAATGATCTATAATTTGAGGGATTAGTTATTTCTGAGTTAAAAATTACTCCCTTAGTCCACACTTTATTTGATTCATTGTCTTCTTTGTTAGTACCTACGTTTCCAATATGAGGAAAAGTAAAATTAATAATCTGACCTGCGTAAGAAGGATCTGATATTATTTCTTGGTACCCAGTAATCGAAGTATTAAAACATACTTCCCCTGTTGCTGTTCCCTCATATCCAATACCAATTCCATTGAAAATTGATTTATTTTCAAGAACTAAAATACCTGGGTTAAAATTTGAATTTTTTGTTGAGTTTACTTTTCGTTTTTTGATCAATTACAACTCATGAGTTAAAGGTTAATACAATAAAAGAATAACTAACGCAACAGATCTAATACAAAATTTGCAAAAAAAAACAATTTTTCTTTTAAGAAAATATTCTTTAAGTTAAATTAACTTTATGACACTTAGAGAAAAAATTGAAAACCAATATAAAAATGCCTTAAAATCAAAAGATAAAAATAAGATATCAACTTACAGGTTAATTTTATCTGGGCTTAAAGATCTAGATATTCAAAATAGATCTGGACCAAACAAAAAAAATACTGACGACGAAGATATAAAAAAATTATTAAAAAAAATGATCAAACAACGAACCGAATCAATTGAGATATATAAAAAAAATAATAGACAGGATTTACTTGAAATTGAGCAAAATGAGGTAGATATAATGTTTGAATATTTACCAAAACAACTGAACGAAGAAGATACAAAAAAGTTATGTGAGGAAACTGTAAAGAAAATAAACGCAACGTCTGTAAAAGACATGGGTAAAGTAATGGGCGATTTGAAAAATAATAATGGAGATAATATAGATTTTTCCTTAGCTGGTAAAATAATAAAAGAAATTTTAAATAAAAAATGAAATATCCTAAAGAATACCTAGATGAAATTAAAACAAGATTAAAGGTTTCCTCAGTGGTATCAAAATCAGTTAGTTTAAAAAAAAGAGGAAAAGAATTTGTAGGACTTTCGCCTTTTAAAAATGAAAAAACTCCATCATTTACGGTAAATGATGAAAAAGGCTTTTATCATTGTTTTAGTACCAGTGAACATGGAAATATTTTTGATTTTATTATGAAGACTCAAAATTTAAAATTTGGAGAAGCTGTAAAAACATTAGCCAACTATGCGGGAATGCAACCTTATACTTTTTCAAAAGCTGATAAGGAAAGGGAAGATGATTGGCAAAACTATTCAGAAATTTACAAAGATTATATAAATTATCATAGTGAAGAATTATTAAAAAACCCAGACCTTACAGAGGTTAGAGATTATCTTAAAAATAGAAATTTGTCGTCTACTGATGTCAAAAATTTTGATTTAGGTTTTGTTAGAAATAAAAAAAATTATTATCAAGTATTACAAAAAAAATTTAATGAAAAAGATTTAAATGATAGCGGGCTTTTTTATTATGATGATAAAAAAAAAGAATATGTCGAAAGATTTAGAGGGCGGTTAATTTTTCCAATAAAGTCAATAACTGGTCAATTTATTGCTGCTGGTGGGAGAATAATTTCTAAGGAAACTTATTTAGCAAAATATGTCAACTCTCCTGAAACTAAGTTTTTTAAAAAAGGAAATAATTTATATAACTTAAATAAAGCAAGAAAATTTTCAAATTCTAATGATGAAGTATTTTTAGTCGAAGGTTACATGGATGTAATTGGGCTGACAAAAAATAAAATTGAAAATTGTGTAGCTAACCTAGGTACAGCTTTAACAGATAGGCAAATAACAATTTTAAATCAATTTTTTAATGAAATAGTAATTTGTTTTGACTCGGATGAAAGTGGATATAAAGCAGCGGTGAGAGCAGCAGAAAGTTCTATAAAAGAACTTAAGCCTGAAAAACAAATCTCTTTTTTATTTTTACCTGATGGTGAGGATCCTGATAGTTTTGTGAATAGTAAAGGAAAAGAAGAATTTTTAAATTATTATAAAGAAAAAAAATTTCCTATACATGTATTTTTGTTCGAACATTATAAAAAAACAATCAACTAATTCTCCTTCTTCTCTAGCTATTTTTGAAAAACGACTAAGAGAAATAGCAAAACAAATAAAAGATGAATTTATAAGAAAATATATATTAGATTATTTTATAGGTAAAATAAAAGAACTTGCACCAAACTTAGCAAGAGGCAAGCAATATACAATTAAACATGTTGCCTCTTTGAGTTCAACGAAAAAAATATTTAATGAAAGTAAATCTTTTAGCAAAGCTGAGATAAAAGAATTTTCTTTATTATATCTAATAATAAATAATTTAGTCTTCTTTAGAGAGAGAGAAAGTCTTTTTGATAATCTTATATTTATAACAGATGAGGGTACTAAGGTTTATTCTTATTTAAAGGAATTTATAAATTCATCCAATGACCTTAATAAAAAAAATTTAAACATTGATAATGTCTTTTTTGATAAAATTAATAAATTTGCTTCAATTAAACATATCTCAGAAAATGTTAAAAAAGACGAAAATAAATTAATAGAAATATTTGAGGAAATGAAAAAAGATTTAAAAAATCTAGTCTTAGAAATTAAAATAAATGATTTAGAATCAAAATTCTCTAAAGATTTGAGTGAAAATACGTTTAACGAGATAATTGAATTAAAAAAATTACAAAATACTACTTAAATTTAAGAATTTAGGCGTAGATTTTTTTAAAATTGATATTATATAGATACATCCAAATATTAATACTGTGGAAAAAATTATAACAAAATCTTTTGCTAGATTGATGGGCCGAGGTGTTCATAGAGGGTTTATAACCCATGAAGAGCTCAGTAAATCTTTAGGTAAAAGAAATCTATCAGACCAGAATCTTGCGCAGGCATTTTTACATATTCTAGATGAAAAAATTGTTTTAGTAGAAAAAAAATCTGAATTTAAAGTCTTAAAAAAGAGAGACAATCAATCAAAAGAAGAAGGTAAGTCCTCAGAAAAAAGTGACGACCCTATAAGAATGTACCTAAGAGAGATGGGTGGAGTTGAGCTATTATCAAGAGAGGGAGAGATAGCAATAGCGAAAAGAATTGAGGCAGGAAAAGATGTAATGTTAAATGCTTTGTCTCAAAGTCCAATTACTGCACAACAGTTTTTTGAATGGGATGAAAAATTAAAAAATGATGAGATATTAGTTAGAGAAATAATTGATATAGATACAAATTATATGGAGGACGAAAATACCTCTACATCTAATAAGCAAAAAAATTCAAACTCTGAAACAAATGCTAATGAAAATCAAAATGAAGAAACTAATGCTGATGATGATGAATTTAATCCTACACTTGCGGCTATGGAAAATGAAATTAAGCCAAAAGTCTTAAAAACGATCAATTTAATCACAAAAGAATACATTAAGTTAATAAAGTATCAGAAAGAAAGATTATTAAGTACTTTGGAAGGAAAAAGTTTTAGCTCTTCTAAAGAAAAAAATTATGAAAGAATTGTAAATCATGTATTAGAGAAAATTAAATCTTTACAACTTTCACCCTCTGTGCTGGAGGAGCTTGTTCAGAAACATTATAGTGAAAATAAGAAAATCATTTCTTTAGAGGGCAATCTTCTGAGATTGGCCCTAAATCACAAAATACAAAGAAATGAGTTTTTAAAGTTTTACGTGGGAAATGAAATTAATCCTAATCTAAAAACCTTTTTAGACACAAACTCAACTTGGAAACAATTTTTTAATAAAAATAAAGATGAGTTTAAAAATATAAGAGAAAGATTAATCGAGATAAGTAATAGGCTCGGTATATCAGTAACTGAATTCAAAAAAATGTTAAGTAGAATTCAAAAAGGTGAAAGAGAATCAAGAATTGCAAAAAAAGAAATGGTAGAGGCAAACCTGAGATTGGTGATCTCTATTGCAAAAAAATATACAAACAGAGGTCTTCAATTTCTTGATTTAATACAAGAGGGAAATATAGGTTTAATGAAAGCTGTAGATAAATTTGAATACCGAAGAGGTTACAAGTTTTCAACCTATGCAACTTGGTGGATTAGACAAGCAATAACTCGTTCAATTGCCGATCAAGCTAGAACTATAAGAATACCAGTGCATATGATTGAAACAATAAATAAAATCGTAAGAACTCAAAGATTAATATTAAGTGAGTTTGGTAGAGAAGCAACTCCAGAGGAATTAGCAAAAAAATTAAGAATGCCTTTAGAGAAGGTACGAAAAGTTTTAAAAATTTCAAAGGAACCAGTATCATTAGAAAAACCAGTCGGAGATGAAGAAGATAGTAGTCTTGGTGATTTTATAGAGGATACAAAAGCATTGGCGCCGTTAGAGCAAGCTATTAAATCTAATTTAAGTGAAGCAACTACTAAAATTTTATCTACGTTAACACCTAGAGAGGAAAGAGTTTTACGTATGAGGTTTGGGGTTGGAATGAATACAGACCATACTCTCGAAGAAGTGGGTTTACAATTCTCTGTGACTAGAGAAAGAATTAGACAAATAGAAGCTAAAGCCCTGAGAAAACTAAAACATCCAAGTAGATCTAAACAATTAAAAAGTTTTTTAGAAAGCTGATCTATATAATGTTTGTGGACATTAATGGAATCTTTAAAACTAGATAGAAAACTAGCCCAATTAGCTGTATTACAAAGAATAGAACTCACAACCCCATTTCAAAAAAAAATTAGAAAATTATTTGGAAGATATTTATTTTCAAAAATTTTTTCTAAATACATGATCAATATAGATAAAATATCTCAAGATTATTATAAAATTATGTATTCTGAATATCTTACGATAAAGGGCTTTTTAAATTCTAAACAGAATATTCTTAGTATAGGTGCTGGAATAGGTGGTTTAGAGGTTCTGATTAATAATAACTTTGAAGATGAAATGTTTACTTTTATTGAAAGGGATTTTGTATCCAAAAAAATAAAATACGGATGGGACAATTTAAATAGTGAGGCATATAATAAACTATATTTACTAGAGAATTTTCTTTTATTAAATCAAGTAAAAAAAGACAAATTTACAATAATTAATTTTGATAAAAATAATCTACCTAAAGAAAAGTTTAATCTTATAACATCTTTATATTCATTGGACTTTCATTATGATTTTGAAGTTTATAAATCATATTTATCTAATGTTTCAGATGATAATACAGTTATAATTTTTGATACAATCAGAGCAAATTACTTTAAGGATGTATTTGATGATGTTGTAATAATTAAAGAAGATAATAATACATTGCATAAATCAAAAAGAATTGCCTGTAGAAAATTCAAAAAATAAACTTATGGAAAAACAAAGATTTGAAGGAATTTATTTATTTTTAATATCGATTTTACCGATATCAATTATAGTAGGTCCTTCAATATCTTTATTAAATATTTTATTAATAGTTATAGTTTTCTTAGTAAACTTAAAATTAGATAAAATTAAATTAAAAAATCAATTTTTAATTTACTTACTATTAACTTTATATGTTTATCTAATCTTTAATTCTTTTATATCAATTGATTATAAAGAGGGGATATTTAGAAATTTAGGGTTTATAAGGTTTATAATTTTATTTATTGCTATAAACTTTTTTTTTACAATTTCTAAAAATAATTATAAATTTATAAATTTTTGGTCAGTTGTGATTCTAATAGTTGTTTTTGACTCATTTATTGAGTTTAGTTTTGGAAAAAATTTACTCGGATACGGCGATGATCTTTATTTTGATAGAATTGTAAGTTTTTTCAAAGATGAACCAATTGTAGGTTCATACCTTTTAGGTTTTAACTTTATAATAGTTGGTTATTTTTTTGAAAAATTCTATAAACAAAATTTAAAATTAAAATTAGTTTTGTTTTTAATTTTATTTATCCTAGTTGGATGTATTCTTATAACGGGAGAAAGATCTAATGGAATTAAAGCAATAATTGGACTTGCGATTTTCTTATTTTTAAATAACAAAATCAGTACCAAAATAAAGATTTCAATCTTTTTATTTAGCCTAATTTTTGTAGGTTTAATAATTTCGAATTCAAATTATTTAAAAGTAAGATATGGCCAACAACTCTTTTCTCAGTTATTTGATAATAGTCAAAGAGATCAATTTATTGAAAATAATCTTTATTTAAAGTTGTATAAATCTGGTTTAGCTATTTTTAAAGATAATCCAATTTTTGGAGTAGGAAATAAAAACTATAGGGTTATTACAACCAAAAACATAGAAACAAAAATAAATGATAACTACATTTTAAATACTCATCCACACCAGATTTACATAGAGTTATTATCTGAGCATGGACTTGTGGGTTCAATTATTTTGTTATCTATATTTTTTTATTTAATATTTAAAAATTTGAAAATTATAATTTTATCTCGTAATTCTATTCAATTAGGTTGTTTTGTATATTTAATTATTAATTTTTTACCAATTTTACCAAGCGGTTCGTTTTTTAATGATTTTAGCTCAACACTTTTTTGGATTAATCTTTCAATTATGTATGCTTGTAACAAAAAAACGAATATTTTTACTAAATAATTAAATTAGTCTGACATTGATTAGTTAATATAAATATTGTATTCATTCATAAATTTGGGCCTGTAGCTCAGTTGGTTAGAGCAGTACACTCATAATGTATTGGTCCCAGGTTCGAGTCCTGGCGGGCCCACCATATTAAAGCTATACATTTTTTTAAATTACTTAAACTCTATTATTTGTAATAAGGGTTTTTTTATTGTTATTTTAATTTTCTCAGCATGATAGAAAGGAAATGTCCAAAGAAAGCTGTAAAAAATTATAAGCACTGAAAAAAAGAAGTTATTAATTTTTAAATCATAATTTGAAGAGATTAAATTCTCTTTTATACAATAAATATATAGAAAAAAACTTCCAGTATAAGATAAAGAAATATATCTTCCCCAGTCCGAGCCTAAATAGTAGGCCGGAATTGTTAAGAAAAATAATAAAATTAAAATAAATAAAGGATTAACTTTTTGAAGATTTAAATATTTTATTTTAAACTTTGAATTGTAAAATTTTATACTAATAAATAAAAAGACAGCAACAAGAGAGATTAAATAAATTTTGAAATGATTAATTTTTATACTTTGGGCCATTAAATGAGATTTTACGTTATTTCCTAGCCAGTACATCTGACCTTCATTTGAACATTCTGATGAAACATATCCCTTTACTGAATTACAAATTTCATAAACAATAGTTTCGTTACCTTGATTAAAAAAAATTAATAAAAAAATAGCTAAAATACATATTGGGAAAGAAAAAATCTCGTAAGTTTTAATTTTTATATTTCTATTTGACTTAATTAAAAAAAATAAAAAAACCAAATAAGGTGAGTAAAATAAAAAAACTGAATGAGAAAGACCAAGAAAAATAATTGCTAAAATCGTAAATAAAAAAAGAAATCTATCATTTAATTTCTTTTCAAAAAAAATAAAATATCCCAATATAAAACAAAATAATAAATCTTTTCTGCCGATTACTTCAGAATTCATTACAGGATATAAAAAAAAGCCAGGAGATAAAAAAATCAAAATATTAATGTAAGACGATTGGATGTATTTTATTGATTTGTATAAAAAAAAAGATATATAAAAATAAATAGTACAAACAGTTAGCAGTACTAATAAATCAAGTTTAATTCCTAAAAATTGATGAATTTGATATAAGAATTCTCCAGGTAGACCTCTTCTAACAAATCCTCCTTGATAATTCATTAACCATTCAACATATTGCCATGATGAGTATTCGGAGTAAAAGCTATAAAATTTTATAATTTGAAATATAAAAACATACAAAATTATAAAGTAAAGAATTTTACTACTTTTTGTCATTTTAATTATTTAAAAAAATTAATTATTTATAAATTTTTCTAAACTAGTAAATAGAGCATTTATATCACCATCGTTACTTTGAATTATCGAGGCAAATTCCTCCTTCTGTGTTCTAGCTAAACTAAGACCTTCAATTATTAAATCCCTAATCATAGGTTTTTCAGGATTTTTTGTATAAATTCTCCATTGAATTTTTACCTCTGGTCTAGTTTCAGTGGCAATTAAAATACTAGAAACAATTGTGTAATTTTCGCTTAGTTTCTCTTGAGACTGAACATCTATTTTAGGATTAGAATATTCTGATAATCTACTCGAAAAACTTTTTAGGAAATATTCATAAAAAAGTTCACTGTATTTATCTTTTTGAATATCGTCTAAAGTCTTTCTATACTTTCCCAAAGTGTAAAAACCTATACCACGGATATCAACAGTTTCTTTTGCAATAACTTTTAATTTATCAACTTTTTCGTTTTTTGAAGTATTTTCACTTAATATTTGAGAGGCTCTATTAACAGTTGATTGAACAAAAATATTGGGCTCAATAGAAAATGATTTTTCTGTGATAATTATTGCACATATTAAAATAAATATAGACTTAAATTTTTTTTTAACATTTAGTTAATAGACTAATTAGACTTTAGTTCATCCCAATCACTATCGTCCTGTGTCTCAATGATATTGTCGGAATTAAGTATTTTTTTTCTTCTGTCTTGAATGTACAAGCTTCTAACTGATGCATAAAAATCCATTGAATTTTTTTCTAAGTTTTCAAATGAGTCAATATTTTTTGCTCTAAAATTTATACCGTCCCCACCTTTTGAAACATAATAATCAGCGTCAGAAAAATAATGAGTGTCATTTTCAACAGTCACGTTATACCACGGGTCTCCGCCTAAAACACTTGCAAAAGTTCCTGTAAGATCTCTAGCCGTTGATGGGCCCAAAACTGGCAATACTAAATAACAACCTTCTCCAACACCCCATGACCCCAAAGTTTGTCCATAATCTTCTTTTTTATAATCTTTTACAAAACCCATTTGAGATGCAGCATCAAAAATTCCAAAAATTCCAACTGTTGTATTGACTGTTAATCTTGCGGTATTAACACCTGCTGTTTTAAAATCACCCTGAAGAATATTATTAGGTATAGTGATTAAGTTTGATAGATTACTAAGCACATTGCTTGTGCCTTTTTTAATCGGAGTGGGTAGTTTTCTATAACCTCTGGCTAAAGGTTCAAATATTACATTATCTAGTCCTTGATTAAAAGCAAATGTAGCTCTATTAACCCTTTCGAAGCAATCTTTTACCTCGCCATTTTTTTTGGACATTTTATTATCTCCATCAGCACCAGCATAAGCAATGGCAACAGTAAAGATATTAAGCAAAATTATAATTACAAGCTTTTTCATAGTATTAGTTATTTATAAAGCTTTTATATATAATGCAAACCTAAAAAAAGACAAAAAATGCTTAAAAATATTAAAAAATATTACTCCCCAAACTTTGATGTTTCAAAGAGAACTAAAAAAAAGATTAAATTTATAATTATTCACTACACGGGTATGAAAAGTGAAAATGAGGCAATTAAGA
>JBJLDV010000004.1:0-55371 GCA_045566195.1 Candidatus Pelagibacter sp.
CGGGCCATGTTTCATTTCGCCAGCAGGGTAACCCTCTGCATGTATATAAGCTAATTCTTTTAATTTGAGCGCTCCTTCTAATGCGATTGGAAAAGAGCTGCCTCTACCTAAAAACATAGATCCTTTTGCATCAACAAATGAGTTGCAGGCTGACTGGACTTGCGACTCTGTATCTAGGCTCTTTTTCACAAGCCCTGAAAGACTTAAAAGAGAGTGAATTTTTTTTAAGTAACTTTCTTTATCAATATCTTTTCTTACATACGAGAGCTTTAGCGCAAATATATATAAAACTAACATTTGACCTAAAAATGCCTTTGTAGATGCAACGCCAATTTCTGGGCCACAGTGTATTGGTAAAACAAAATTTGAGTCTCTTGCAATAGAGCTTTCAACTACATTAACTACACTGCAAGTTTTCATATTATTTTTATTACATAGATCCAATGCTGCGTATGTATCTGCTGTTTCTCCTGATTGAGATACAAATATATAAAGATTATCTTTTTTAAATCTATTATTTCTGTATCTAAACTCTGAAGCTATATCTACATACACATCAAGTTTTGTTAATTGCTCAAACCAATGTTTTGCCATTAAACAAGAATGGTAGGCTGTGCCACAACCAATTAATATAACAGAGGATATTTCGTTTTTGTTCCATGGGAAATTTAAAAGATTTATATCTTTATTAATTTTGTCTAAATACTCATTAACGCAATTTTTTATAGTTTGCGGCTGCTCTTCTATTTCTTTCGCCATAAAATGTTTGTAATCACCTTTATCGTAGCTAGTGTCTTCAGAAGATAATTCTAAAATTTTCTTATTTACCTTATTTCCACTTTCATCAAAAAATTCAACGCTATTTTTTTTCAAAATACAAAATTCTCCATCATTCAAATAAGAAATTTTATTTGTCATAGATTTAAGTGCGTAAGAATCTGATCCTAAATAATTTTCGTTTGGTCCATAACCAACAGCTAAAGGTGAGCCTCTTCTTGCGCCAATGATTAAATCTGGTTCATCTTTAAAAATAATTCCTAATGCAAAGCTACCATGTAATTTTTTTAACATTTTTAAAATCGAACTTTTTAAATCATTTTCTTTTAAATATTCTGTAATTAAATGAACTATAACTTCAGTGTCTGTCTGTGATTTAAATTTATGTCCTTTTTCAACTAAAAATTTTTTTAAAAGGGTTGAATTTTCGATTATTCCGTTATGAACAACAGAAACGCTCTCAGAGGAATGAGGGTGTGCGTTAAGAGTGCTAGGCGCGCCATGAGTGGCCCATCGTACATGACCTATTCCAACAGTACCTAACATTTTAATTTTAGAAATATTATTTTCTAAAGTTTTTACTCTTCCTTCGCATTTTACTTCATTAATTCCACCATCTAATATTGTTGCAATACCAGCAGAGTCATAACCTCTATATTCTAATTTTTTTAAAGAGTTAATTATTGATGACGAAACAGGTTTGTTGCTGGTTATACCAATAATTCCACACATTATTTTTTTCTTCTATAATTTTTTTTTTCTGTTTGTGAAGTTCTACTTAAGGCCAAAGACTTAGCTTTTACATTTTTAGTTATTACTGAACCCGCCCCTACTATTGAGCTTTGGTTTAATGTGATAGGTGCAACCAAAGATGAATTGGAACCAACAAATACTTTATCTTTTATAACAGTTTTACTTTTTTTAATGCCATCATAATTACATGTAATTGTTCCAGCGCCAATATTAACTAAATTACCAACTAATGTATCACCAATATAAGATAAATGATTTATTTTTGAATTTTTACCAACTGTGCTTTTTTTAACTTCAACAAAATTTCCTACCTTTGATCCTGATTTTAATAAAGTGCCAGGTCTCAATCTAGCAAAAGGACCCACCGAAACATTATTTTCTATTTTAGCATTTTCCAAATGTGAAAACGAACAAATTCTAACATTATTACCTATGGCTACTTTTTCAGATATAACTACGTAGGGATCAATAGTAACATTTTTTCCTATCTTGGTATCATTTGAAAAAAAAATTGTCTCAGGTGAAATCATTTTAACACCTTTTTTAATAAATTTATTTCTCAATCCGATTTGAATTTTTTGTTTATTTGTTAGTTTCATTTGCATTTTTGTTTATAGTTAAGTAGATATAATTATTAACTCACAAATTATTTCTTTTTAATACTTTAAAAATGACTCAAAATTTAACAATTTTATTTGATTTAGATGGTACATTAGTTGATACAGCCCCTGATTTAATGGCAGCGCATAATTATGTAATGAAGAAATATGGTCATGAAACTAAAACAACTGAGGATATTAGAAAGCTTGTAGGAAAAGGTGCTGCATCGTTAATTGGCAGATCAGTATGGGGGCAGGCTAAAAAAGAGTTTAG
Organism: Candidatus Pelagibacter sp.; assembly: GCA_045566195.1. Classification (GTDB taxonomy): domain Bacteria; phylum Pseudomonadota; class Alphaproteobacteria; order Pelagibacterales; family Pelagibacteraceae; genus Pelagibacter. The sequence continues at coordinate 2,404 of JBJLDV010000004.1, forward strand.
TAAAATTACTAACGATAAAATTAAAAAAGAAATGGTTTCAGAGTTTATAGATTATTATGGAAAAAATATTGTTGTTGAAAGTAAACTATTTAATGGTGTTTTAAATTTCCTTGAATGGTGCAAAAAAAATAATATTTCAATGGGAGTATGTACAAATAAACAAGATTATCTAGCGATTGATTTGTTAAAAAAAATTAAAATTAATCATTTTTTTGAATATGTTGCAGGTAGTAATACCTTTGATTATTGCAAACCAGACCCCAGGCATCTAACTGATGTGGTTGAAATAATGCAAGGCGACATTTCAAAAACTATAATGATTGGCGATAGTGAAACAGATGCAGATGCTGCTCATGCAGCTAACATGCCATTTATACTTGTAAAAGACGGTTATACAGAAAAAACCACTGATCAAATACATCATGATCATTTAATTAGTGATTTTATTGGAATTGAAAAAATAATTTCAAAATATTTACCTCATTAATATTGATTAATATTCTTCCTGCATGTATTAAAAATACAACTTAGGAAATATTTTGATTATTCATAAAGTAAAAGTTTACCCGTCTAAAATTAAACTAGATAAAAAAAAGCAGCTAGCCTGGAAGATTGCTGAAATTGCAAGTGATAATGCTAAACTAAATACAAAATCAGTAGATATGGTTATTAACAGAATAATTGATAACGCATCAGTAGCTATTGCATCGTTAAATAGAAAATCAGTGATCTCATCTAGAGAAATGGCAATCGCACACTCTAGAAAAAATGGAGCTACAATATTTGGTGTAAATTCGAATTTAAAATTTGATTGCGAATGGGCTGCATGGACAAATGGCACAGCTGTAAGAGAATTAGATTTTCATGATACCTTTTTAGCTGCCGACTACAGTCACCCTGGTGATAATATTCCACCGTTATTAGCTGTTGCTCAACAAAATAAAAAAAGTGGTTTAGATTTGTTAAGAGGTATTATAACCGCTTACGAAGTTCAGGTTAATTTAGTAAAAGGTATATGTCTTCACAAACACAAGGTTGATCATATAGCTCACCTTGGGCCAAGTGTTGCTGCAGGTATTGGTTCAATGTTAAAACTAAATACTGAAACAATTTATCAATCTGTACAACAGGCATTACACACAACAATCTCAACCAGACAGTCAAGAAAAGGAGAAATTTCGAGCTGGAAAGCTTTTGCTCCTGCTCACGCCGGGAAACTTGCAATTGAAGCTGTTGATAGAACTATGAGAGGAGAAGGCGCACCAAGTCCAATTTATGAAGGTGAAGACAGTGTAATAGCAAGAATATTGGATGGAAAAAAAGCATTATATAAAGTTCCTTTGCCAAAAAAAAATGAAGAGAAAAAAGCTATCCTTGAAACTTATACCAAAGAGTATTCTGCCGAATATCAAGCACAGGCATTAATTGATATTGGAAAAAAATTAAATAAAAAAATTCCTAATCTTAATCAGATTAAAAAAATTGATATTTTTACTAGTCATCATACACATTATGTAATTGGAACCGGGGCTAACGATCCACAAAAAATGGATCCAAAAGCTAGTCGAGAAACCTTGGATCATTCTATTATGTATATTTTTGCAGTTGCTCTGGAAGATGCTGATTGGCATCATGTGAAATCTTATACACAAGCAAGAGCCTCAAGAAGAAGCACTATTAAGATTTGGCGTTCTATTAAAACCCATGAAGATAAAAAATGGACAAAAAAATATCACGATCCAAATCCAAAAAATAAATCTTTTGGAGCTAAAATTGTTGTTACCTTAAATAATGGTAAAAAAATAATTGAAGAATTAGATAAAGCTGACGCTCACCCATATGGTGCTCGTCCTTTTGAGAGAAAGAACTACATTAAAAAATTTATTACTCTTACAAAAGATATTATATCTAAAAAAGAGAGTGATAGATTTTTAAAAACAGTACAAAACCTAAGAAAATTAAAGTCTGGGCAGCTTAATAGATTGAACATTGAGGTTAATAAATCAAAACTAAAAAGAAATTTAAGAAAAGCTATTTTTTAATGCACTTTGTTAAGAAAAAAATAAAACAAAAAAGAAAAGATTTTATCAAAAAACTAAAAAGTGGAAAAATATTAAGAGTTCCTGGAGCCTACAATCCTCTCACAGCAAAATTGATTGAAGAAATTGGTTATGATGCTGTTTATGTATCTGGCGCCGTCATGTCTAATGACTTAGGTTATCCAGATATAGGTTTAACTACTCTTGAGAATGTAAGTAATCGATCTAAACAAATTGCACGTGTTACTAATTTACCAACAATTGTAGATATAGATACAGGTTTTAAATCATGTAAAAAAACTATCCAGACACTAGAAAAATTTGGAATTACAGCTGTTCACATAGAAGATCAGGTTGAAAGAAAACGATGTGGTCATTTAGATAATAAAGAACTTATATCTAAGAAGAAAATGATTAAAAAAATTAAAGATTGTGTAAATGCAAAAAAAGATAAAAATTTTAAAATTATTGCAAGATCAGATGCAAAAGGTGTTGAGGGTATTGATAAAATGATAGACAGATGCAAAGCATATATTGATGCGGGAGCTGAAATAATATTTCCTGAGGCTCTAGCTAATGAAAAAGATTTTGAAAAAGTAAGAAAATCTTTAGATTGTTATTTGTTAGCTAATATGACTGAATTTGGAAAGTCTAAGTTATTGAGTTATAAAGAATTAGAAAAACTTGGTTATAATATTGTAATTTATCCTGTTACAACTCAAAGATTAGCTATGCAAAATGTTGAAGATGGTCTGCGTACTATTTACGCAGACGGACATCAAAATAATGTTATTAATAAAATGCAAACGAGAAAAAGGTTGTATGAATTGGTAGAATATGAAAAATACAATTCTTTAGATAAAAAAATTTATAACTTTAGTACCGAAGGGCACGACTAATGGGCGAAGAAATCAAAAAAGGTTTAATGGGAGTTACGGTTGATGAAACATCGATTTCTAAAGTTATGCCAGAGATTAATTCTTTAACTTATAGGGGTTACGCTGCTCAAGACTTATGTGCGAAATGTAAGTTTGAGGAAGTAGCTTATTTAATTTTAAATGGTGACCTACCAAATAGTAAAGAGCTAAAAAAATTTGAAAAAGAAGAAAGAAAAGAAAGAAAATTATCAAAAAGCTTAATTAATATTATTAAGCAAATGCCAAAAAAATCACATCCTATGGATGTAGCCAGAACAGCCGTAAGTGTAATGGGTCTAGAAGATAAAGAAACAACAGATAATTCACCAAAGGCAAATTTAAGAAAATCAATGAGGATATTTTCAAAAACACCTGTTGCTTTGGCAGCTTTTTATAGATTAAGAAAAGGTAAAAAAATAATTTCACCTAAGAAAAAACTTTCTTTTGCTGAAAATTTTTTTCATATGTGTTTTGGTAAAGTTCCTAACAAAGACATTGTAAAGGCTTTTGATGTATCTTTAATTTTATATGCAGAACACAGCTTTAATGTTTCGACTTTTACCGCAAGAACAATAACAAGCAGCTTATCAGATATTCATGGTGCGATTACTGGTGCAATAGCAAGCTTAAAAGGCCCTTTGCATGGTGGGGCCAATGAGGAAGTGATGCATATGATGAACAAAATTAAGAAACCAGAAAATGCATTGAATTGGATTAATAATGCGTTGGATAAAAAAGCAGTAGTTATGGGTTTTGGACATAGAGTTTATAAAAGTGGTGACTCACGTGTTCCAACAATGAGAGAATATTTTGGAAAAGTTGCTAAAATTACTAAAGATAAAAAATTTGAAAAAATTTACGATATAGTTGAAAAAGTAATGATAGATAAAAAAAACATTCATCCTAATGTTGATTACCCAACTGGTCCGACCTATCATTTAATGGGTTTCGATACTGATTTTTTTACACCTATATTTGTTATATCTAGAATAACTGGTTGGTCAGCTCATATTATAGAACAACATTCTACTAACAAACTTATCAGACCGCTAGCTGCATATAACGGTAGCCAACACCGTCAAGTTCAATCTCTTAAAGATAGATAATATTAACTAAAAGCTTCTGTCCAATTACCTTGTGTCGATGCTTTTGAATACTCTGTTGCTCTTCCTTCAAAGAAGTTCATGTGCTCTACTGCATTCAACATTGTATCCAACCAAGTCAAAGGATTTTTATCAACTTTATAAATAGGTTCTAATCCCAATTGAGTTAACCTTCTGTTTCCAATAAACCTAATATAGTCTTTAACTTCCTGTGCAGTTAAACCTTCCATTGGACCCATTTCAAAAGCCAAGTCAATAAAAGCATCCTCGTGCTCAATTATTGTTCTGCACGCTGCGTAAAGTTCTTTCTTTAGTTGAGGCGTCCAAATTTGTGGATTTTCATTGATAAATTCTTTAAATAATCTTATCATAGAATTACAATGCAATGTTTCATCTCTAACAGACCATGTAACTATTTGGCCCATACCTTTCATTTTATTGTGTCTTGGAAAATTTAATAATATTGCAAAACTAGCAAACAATTGTAAACCTTCAGTGAATGCACTAAATACAGCTACCGTTTTTGCAATATCTTCCTTAGAGTTCATATTAAACCCTTGCATATAATCGTATTTATCCTTCATCTCTTTGTACTTCATGAATGCTGAATATTCAGACTCGGGCATTCCAATAGTATCTAATAAATGTGAATAAGCAGCTATATGAACTGTTTCCATTGCAGCAAAAGCGGTCATCATCATTAATACTTCGGTTGGTTTAAAAACAGTAGTGTAATGTCTTAAATAACAATTATTTACTTCAACATCTGCCTGAGTAAAAAACCTAAAGATTTGAGTTAAAAGATTTTTTTCTGCTTGAGATAAATTTTTCTGCCAATCTCTAACATCATCTCCCAAAGGAACTTCCTCTGGAAGCCAATGAATTCTTTGTTGAGTTAACCATGCATCATAACACCATGGATATCTAAAAGGTTTATAAACAGGGTTTTCAACTAGTAGACCCATTTTTTTTGGTTGAATGATCTCTTTTTTTTCTTGCTTAATTATTGACATGATAAACACTCCTCATATTCTGGTTGACTGTCTTGTTGTTTTTTTGATTTATAAACGTTTGCTGTAACGTCAGTTGAATTTGCATCATTTACGTTTTCAGCACGTTGAATTGATTTCGACCTACAATAATACAAGCTTTTCAAACCTTTTTTCCAAGCTTGAAAGTGTATTTGATGTAACTCTTTTTTATGAACATCTGCAGGTAAAAATATGTTTATTGATTGTGCTTGAGATATGTGTGGGGTTCTATCTGCACTTAATTCTATTATCCATTTTTGGTCAAGTTCAAAAGCTGTCTTAAAAACATCTTTTTCATTTTGAGTTAAAAAATCTAGATGAGATACTGAGCCTTGGTTCGTAGTTATGCTAGACCAAACTTCATCATTATCTTTATCGTATTTTGCTAATAGTTGTTTAAGGTGTCTATTTCTAACATTGAATGAACCCGAAAGCGTTTTGTGTGTATAGCTGTTAGCTGCAATAGGCTCTACACCTGGTGATGTACCGCCACAAATTATAGAAATAGATGCTGTTGGTGCTATAGCAGTTTTATTTGAAAATCTTTCATTAATTCCATAATCTGCTGCATCTGGGCAAGGGCCTCTTTCTTCAGCTAGTTCTTTAGATGCTATGTCTACATATTTATGAATACGTTCAAATATTTTTTTGTTCCAAGCCTTGCTCATTACAGATTCAAGCGGGATCATTTTCTTTTGAAAGAATGAATGTAATCCCATGACACCTAAACCAACACTTCTCTCTTTAATAGCGGAATAAGTAGCGTCACTAAACTGCTCAGGCGCATTTTCAATAAAGTCTGTCATTACATTATCTAAAAATCTCATTACATCACCTATAAAATTTTCATCATCTTTCCATTCATCATACTTCTCTACATTTAATGATGATAGGCAGCATACTGCTGTTCTGTCTCTTCCATCTTTATCAATTCCTGTTGGTAATGTAATTTCACTACAAAGATTAGAAGTCTTAACTGTTAAGCCTGCGAGTTTATGGTGTTGGGGAATCATTCTATTAACAGTATCAATAAAAACTATATAAGGTTCTCCAGTTTCAATTCTTGCTGTTAAAAGTCTAATCCATAAATTTCTAGCTGAGACTGTTGCTTGTACGGCTCCATCTTTCGGACTCTTTAGTGCCCACTGTTCATCAAGCTCTACTGCTCTCATAAATGCGTCAGTAACTAAAACACCATGGTGTAAGTTTAAAGCTTTTCGATTTGGATCTCCACCCGTTGGTCTTCTCATTTCTATAAACTCTTCAATCTCTGGATGATCGATAGGCAAATAACAAGCAGCAGAACCTCTTCTTAATGATCCTTGACTGATAGCCATAGTTAAAGAGTCCATCACTTTAATAAATGGAATTATTCCAGAAGTTTTTCCTACTCTTCCAATTTTTTCACCAATAGATCTTAAGTTTCCCCAATAACTTCCAATACCTCCACCTCTAGCAGCTAACCAAACATTTTCACTCCATAAATCTAAAATTCCATTTAAACTGTCATTTGCTTCGTTTAAGAAACATGAAATTGGAAGACCTCTTTTAGTTCCACCATTAGATAAAACTGGCGTAGATGGCATAAACCAAAGATTGCTTATATAATTATAAATTCTTTGCGCGTGTAAGTTGTCATCAGCATAGTGACTTGCAACCCTTGCAAAAAGATCTTGAAATGACTCGTTTTCACCAAGATACCTATCACTTAATGTTGCTCTACCAAAATCAGTTAAATTTTCATCTCTACTTCTATCAATCTTAATAGTGATACCTTTTGAATTTTGAAATAGCTCTGTGTTACTGTTTAAAGAGAATAAATCTGGTCTTTTATCTTTAGTTAAATCTTGTAAATTTTCGGTACTTTTATATTCAGAGACAGCTTTCTTAATTGCCTGAGACACTAATTTGTTCATATTTCCCTTAATTTTATGTTAAACAACTATATGTTGTATGTAGATTTCTTTAATATACTATATAAATTGAAAATCAACAGAACATTTATAGAACAAATGAATTTTTTTGCAATAAAAAATTAAAAAAAATATAGAAATATCAACATGAAAGAACTGATAAAAATAGACCCTTTCGGATTTCGAGAATATGACGCACGATGGTTGTATCCAGAAAACATAAATCTTTTAGGAATCGAGAATCTGGGTAAAGGGCTAGGTAGTCAAATAATAAAACATACCCAAAAAAATAATCCAAGAGTAGTAATTGGATACGATTATAGATCTTACAGCGAGGAAATTAAAGAAAGTTTAAAAAAAGGTTTAATATCTACAGGATGTTTAATTGAAGATTTAGGCTTATCATTATCACCGATGGTTTACTTTGCGCAATTTAATTTAAATAGTGATGCAGTTGCAATGGTAACAGCAAGTCATAATGAAAATGGTTGGACAGGTGTAAAAATGGGTATCAAAAAAGGCTTAACCCACGCTCCTGATGAAATGAAAGAATTAAAAGAAATAACATTAAAAGAAAATTTTATTAAGGGTAAAGGAAATGAAAAAATAATAAAAGACTTTCAAAAAATTTATAAAAACGATCTTATTAAGAAAAATAAAATAAATAAAAAAATTAAAGCTGTTGTTGCGTGTGGAAATGGAACAGCTGGAATATTTGCGCCAGATATTTTGAAGGGAATAGGATGTGAGGTAATAGAACTTGACTGCAAGTTAGATTGGACATTTCCTAAGTACAACCCAAATCCAGAAGATATGGAAATGTTGCATGCAATTAGTAAAGCAGTAAAAGATAATAATGCAGATATAGGTTTTGGTTTTGATGGTGATGGAGACAGGTGTGGTGTTATTGACAATGAAGGCAATGAAATTTTTTCAGATAAAATAGGTTTACTAATAGCAAGGAACCTGTCAACAAAACACAAAAAATCTAAGTTTATTGTTGATGTAAAATCTACAGGTTTGTTTAATACAGATAAAGTATTAATATCTAATGATTGTAAAACTATTTATTGGAAAACAGGTCATTCTCATATTAAAAGAAAAGTAAATTCAGAAAATGCGCTAGCAGGATTTGAAAAAAGTGGACATTTCTTTTTCAATCAACCTTTAGGATATGGTTATGACGATGGAATTAATTCTGCAATACAAGTTTGTCATCTTTTAGAAAATCAAAATAAAAAGATGAGTGAAATTATAAAAGAACTACCAAACACATATCAATCTCCGACTATGGCCCCTTTTTGTAAGGATGAAGAAAAATATACTGTGGTAGAAGATCTTGTAAAACAAGTTCAAGAGTTTCATGACAAAAAAATCAAAATTGATAATCAAGAAATTAAGGAAGTCTTAACAGTAAATGGTGTAAGATTTTCTTTTAAGGATGGCTCATGGGGATTGATTAGAGCTTCTTCAAACAAACCTTCATTAGTGGTTGTGACTGAAAGTCCTACTTCTGACGAAAGAAAAAAAAAGATTTTTGATTTTATAGACGGTTTATTGCAAAAAACTGGAAAAATTGGTGAATACGATCAAAAAATTTAACCTTTAGAAATTATTTTTTTTTGATACAAGCTCATAATGCAAGATAAAAAAGACTTTGGATTTGGTACACAAATTCGTAAATCACCATACTTTAATTCTACTGTTAAATGGGGTGCAACTGGTTTTTCGGTTTATAACCATATGTACATTCCTCGTGATTTTGGAAATCCAGAGCAAAATTTTTGGAACCTAATTAATGAAGCTATTCTTTGCGATGTAGCCGTTGAAAGGCAAGTTGAAATAACTGGACCAGATGCATATAAATTTGTTCAATTATTAACGCCTAGAGACTTATCAAAATTAGCCGTAGGTCAGTGTAAGTATGTTTTAATCACAAATCATGAGGGTGGTATCCTTAATGACCCTGTACTTTTAAGGTTAGCAGAAAATCATTTTTGGTTGTCATTAGGAGACAGCGATATTTTGTTATGGGCTCAAGGTGTTGCTGTAAATTCTGGTTTAAACGTCAAAATTATCGAACCCGATGCATCCCCTCTTCAGCTACAAGGTCCAAATTCAGGTAAAATTATGCAAAAATTATTTGGAGAAAGCATAATTGAACTAAAATATTATTGGTTCAAAGAGTTAGAATTAGATGGGATACCCTTAATAGTTTCAAGGACAGGATGGTCAAGTGAATTGGGATATGAGCTATTTTTAAGGGATGGATCAAAAGGAGATTTATTGTGGGAAAAAATCATGGAAGCTGGAAAAAACCTTGGTTTAAAACCTGGTCATACATCCTCTATAAGAAGAATTGAAGGCGCAATGCTATCCTACCATGCCGATGCTGATATCAATACAAATCCTTATGAGGTTGGTTTGGATAGATTGGTAAGTTTAGACTCAGATATAAATTTTATTGGTAAAGACGCTTTAAAAAAAATTAAAGAAAATGGAGTTAAAAGAAAGCAAGTTGGACTAATAATAGATTGCGATCCACTTAAAGGTCCGAATACTACATTTTGGAAAATTAAGAAAAATAATAAAATTGTTGGAAAGGTAACTTCAGCAGTTTACTCACCTAGATTAAAAAAAAATATAGCTCTTGCAATGATATCGATTGAAGAAAGTGAAATTGGAAATAATTTAGATATTGAAGTAATGAATAAAACTGTGAAAAGTACTGTTGTTGAAAAGCCCTTTTATGATCCAAAAAAGAAAATTACATCAGCAAAATTATAATTTATGAAAATTAAAGAAAATAAAATTGCACCTAACTTTAAGTTACCTTCTACAAATGGTAATATTTTTGAATTAAATAAAATAAAAAATAAGAATATAATTTTATATTTTTACCCTAAGGATGATACGCCCGGATGTACTTTGGAATCTCGTGACTTCAGTAAGCTTAATAACTTAATATCAAAAAATAATACTATAGTATTTGGAATATCAGGAGACAGTATCGAGAGTCATTTAAAATTCAAAAAAAAATATAAGTTAAAATTTGAGCTTCTATCTGATGAAAAAAAAGTTGTATTAAAAAAGTATGGTGTTTGGGGTAGAAAAGCTTTTATGGGAAAAAAATATATGGGTATAATACGAACTACTATTTTAATTAATGCTAAAGGCAAAGTGCATAAAATTTGGAATAATGTCAGAGTTAAAGATCATGCTAAAGAGGTTTTAAACACGATTAAAAATATTTAAGTCCTTAATATTGAAAATGAAGAAAGATACTTCAAAACCTCTGATGTTGTATGTTGCAGAGAAAATTTATTTCGATGTTGTCAAAATTAAAAAAAATAATCCAAATATAACATTAATCGAAGCTATTGAGATATTTTCAAATTCAGATGAATGTCTTAATATTAGTAATGGAAATTTTCATGATAAATTATTTAAAGATTTAGAGGAAAATAACTATATCAACAAAGAAACTAATTCAAAAATTCCTCAAGAGACTATTAGTTTATTAAAAGTTCAAAAAGATACTATTATTAAAAAACTTAACTTTAAACCGGGCACCTACTATACTAAAAGCTCATTTCCTTTATCTAATAGTCAAAATGCCTTTGATTTGTTGTGGAGAATGTGTGAAAGTTATGAACTTTGGTGTAAAGAAATTGGTAAAGAGAAATTGATAACTTTAAATATGACTAGTTTAAATTAATTTTTTTAAAGATTTAAAAATCTATAAATAAAAATAGTTCCTATTACATAAAGAAATACACCAAAAAGCCTTTGTATCTTTACTTTATCCATAGAATGAACTGTGTTGGCTCCTACTCTTGCCATAAACATTGTAATTGGAACAAATATAATAAAAGCAGGAATATTTATAAATCCTATGCTTAATGGAAGTTTTGCATTTAAAATAAGACCTGATAAAAAAAATCCTATAGCACCAAATAACGAAATTATGAACCCAACAGCGGCTGCAGTTCCTATTGCTTTTTTAATTGGATAACCAAAATATTTAAGTATTGGTACATTTATCATAGCTCCCGTTATTCCCATTGGGGCAGATACAAATCCTGATAAAAAACCAGATATTAGTTTGGGCATAGTTTTAAATTTAATTTTATTCTTCTTTTTATTTTCTTGAACTAACAATAAATAAGCTCCAAATAAATAAACTATAATAGAAAACATCAAAACTAAGGATTTTGTCTCTAAGAAAGCTGCTAACAATGTTCCACAAATTACTCCTAAAACAACAAAAATTCCAAAAGATTTTAATAAATTAAAATCCACCACTCCATGTTTGTTGTGGGTAAAAACAGAAACAAATGAAGTCATAATTGTAATTGAGAAAGCTGTACCTACAGTTAAGTGCATTAAATATTGCTTTTCTATATTTAAGGTTTCAAATATAAAAAATAAGAATGGTACTGAAATCAAACCTCCACCAATACCAAATAATCCTGCACAAAAACCAACTGGTATAGCTGCACAGATCATAAGGATGACTAAAAAAGTATAGTTATTCTCAATAAAAATATTAAACAAACTGACCCACAAGATTTGAGGTCTTATTCGAATTATAAATATTTTTTAAGTTTAGTAGAAACATTTATTTTTTTATTATTAACGTAATTTTCATGATTTTGTTCAATATTTTTTAGTTCATAAAGATAATTAACCATAATACCAAATGATCTTTTAAACCCTACTTCTGATACGTTTGCATTTACATTAACATCATCAATTAATGCACCATTACCTAAGTGAAATCTACTAACATCATTAATTGGAAAACCTTTTTTATTTTTCTCATTCATTAGATAATGCATTACTAGCTTAATCATTAGTTCTTTGTTTTCTACAATTCTTGTGTCTCCAATTTTAAGATCAGATGATTTTAAAAAATTAATATTTTCTGCAGAAGGTCCAACAATTGTTTTAATTTTTTCGTTATCTAAATATGAATACCAATCTCTAAAGCCAGGTATAGGCGATAAAGTTCCAAAATTTTTAATATGGGGTAACTCTTCTTGAATTTCATAAACAACTCTTTTTATTAAGAAATTACCTAAGGTAACTCTTGATAAACCTTCCTGACAATTGCTTATAGAATAGAATGTTGCAGTATCATTTTTTGTATTACCCGCAGTTGTTGGCTTTAAAAGTTCCTGTATTGATTTACCCAAACCTTTGCCTAATGCTACTTGTACAAATATTATAGGTTCATCATCAAGTGCTGGGTGAAAGTATGAGAAAAACCTTCTATCTTCTCCTAACCTTATTTTTAAGTCATTCATATCTTTTATATGATGCACTCTCTCGTATTTGATAATTTTTTCTAGAATGGCTGCTTTTGTCTCCCATGTAATTTTCTCTAATTTTAAGAATCCGGGATTAAACCAAGATCTAAATAAATATCTCAAATCATTATCTAAAGATGTAAGATCTTGATTATTTTTTAGTTGTTTTATCAAATCTTCTCTTAAACTTAAAATTACTGGTGTACCACTAGGTGACATGTTCATTCTGGTAAATAATTCTCTTCTTTTACCTTCTGCAATTCTAAATAAGTTAAATAAATTTTTATCGTCTTGTTTTTTTTTGTAAATATTAATGGCCTCGTCTACTTCACTATGACTTGCTTTATACTTTTCATTAATTTTTTTAAAAAAAATTAATTTATTTTCATCTGATAATGTTTGATATAAATCTGTAATTTCTCTAGCAACAGTTATTCCAAATGCTGCTCCTTTGTTTGAAAGGAGGTCATCACACAAGGATACTATAGACTCAACATCGTTTTTTTTAATGCTGTCTTTTTTTTTAAATATTTTTTTTCCTACATCAGCAATTGAGGAGATTATATCTTTTAAATTAAACATTTTTTTAAAAATTAACTAATATTTAAATATTCAATAAATGATCTAAATGAAACAATTATTAAAAATGTACCAAAAATTTTACTTAACAGTTTTTTATCAATCTTATAAACAGCTTTTGCGCCAAGTCGAGCCATAATCATCGTCACAGGAACAAAAACTATAAATCCTAAAAGATTTATATAACCAAAACTAAAGGGTGAACTTACATTATTAATGATTTTACCTCCCGTTATCATAGTAATTGTTCCACTCAAGGCTATCAAAAATCCAACTGCTGCAGCTGTACCAATAGATTTTCTGATATCATAACCAAACGTCCTCATAAATGGAACCATTAGTGAGCCACCACCAATTCCTAGTGGAACAGATATAAAACCTATAATTACACCTGATATTTTTTTAACAAAATTAGATATTGCTTTAGGATTTTCTACAAGCTGTTCTCTTAAAAAAATAAAAAAAAGACCAACTATAAAAGCAAATATAGAAAAAAATAAAACTAGTGCTGGGGTTTTCATATTTACAGCCAAGAATGTGCCAGCAATTACTCCTGCTAGAATAAAAAGACCAAAAGATTTGACCATTTTAAAATCTACTGCATCGTACTCCATATGTGTTTTTGTTGATATAATTGATGTTGGAATAATAATCGCTAATGAAGTTCCAACTGATAAATGCATTCTTGTAATAATATCAAAGTCCAGAACAGTAAAAGCATAATATAAGGCAGGGACCATAATTATTCCACCGCCTACTCCAAGAAGTCCAGCCATAAAACCAGCAACTGCAGCTGCTATTGCTAGAACAGATAATAAATTAATTATCTCATTTAAATTTAAATTTTCCATTAAGTATTTGCTTGATTTGCTTTTTCATTATTTTGAACAATTGTCATTATATGTTTAGACTTTTGAAAATCAGAGTCTCTTGCCATCATGTTGTCACTTAAATACTTTTTCCATTCTTTAGAGCCTGGTTGACCGTAATATAAACCAACTGTGTGACGCATTATTTGATTTACTTTTGTTCCAGTTTTAATTTCGTCTTCTAAGTATTGAAGAATTTTTTTAACAATATCCTCTCTTGATAAAACGTTTGCGTTGTCAAAAATATCATTTTCTATTTCCTTTAGAAAATAAGGATTTTGATATATAGCCCTACCAATCATTACACCATCACAAAAATTTAAATGTTTTTTAATCTGCTCTGTACTTGTAATTCCACCATTTATAATGATTTCTAGATCTGGATTAGATTTTTTTATTTCATAAACCATTTCATAATTTAGTTTAGGTATATTTAAGTTTTGTTTAGGGGTTAATCCTTTTAATATAGCTTTTCTTGCATGAAGAATAATAGTTTTACATCCAGAATTTTTCATTTTGTTTATAAACGAATTTAAATAATCGAATTCCTCTATATCATCAAAACCAATTCTAGTTTTGGCGGTTACCGGAATGCTGCATGAATTTTTCATTTCTGCCAAACATTCAGATACAAGATCTGGTTCTTTCATTAAGCATGCTCCAAACGAATTTTTTTGTACTTTTTTACTAGGACATCCTAAATTAATATTCACTTCATCATAGCCATAGTCCTCAGCAATTTTTGCAACCTCTGCTAACTCTTTTTTATCAGATCCACCAACTTGTAGTGCCAAAGGTTTTTCTAAGTTGTTAAATTTTAAAAGTTTATGTTTATCTCCACGCAACACTGCTTTTGTAACAACCATTTCTGTATATAGCATTACATTCTTGCTTATAAGTCTTAAAAAATATCTATCATGACGATCGGTACAATCCATCATGGGAGCAACTGAAATTTTTCTATTAATTTTATTTTTAGTATCCAAGAGGTTTACCCATTATTTTATCTGGTAGCCATGTCACTATCTCAGGAAAAATACATAAAATTAGTATAGCCAACGCCATTATAATCATAAATGGTATAGAACCTTTTAATATTTCAGATAAGCTCACGTCTGGAGTAATTCCTTTTATTATATAAAGATTTAATCCTACGGGTGGTGTAATTAATCCTATTTCCATATTAATAGTAAATACAATTGCAAACCAATAAGGATCGAAGCCTAAAGTTGTTATAACTGGTAATAATATCGCTGAAGTCATTACAATAACTGCAACTGGAGGTAAAAAGAAACCAGCTATTAACAGAAATATATTTATTAAAATAAATACGACCCATTTGTTAGAGCTTAATTCCACCATACTCTGTGCTAAAGACTGAGTTACGTAAAGTTGAGATAGGGTAAATGCGAAAAGATAAGAGGCTGCAATAATAAACATTATCATTACACTTTCTTTCATCGATACTTTAACAATATTCCATATTTTTTTTGGCTGATAAATTTTGTAGACAACTGCAATTAATACAAATACTAAGAATGCTCCAACACCTGAAGCCTCGGAAGGTGTAGCAACACCTCCATACAGAACATATAAAACTCCAGCTATAATAGCTAAAAAAGGTAAAATTCTTGGTAGTACTTCAAGTTTTTCTTTTAAAGTCGGAGGTTTTCTGTTCTTTAAAGCTTTTGCAGAGTCCTTATCAATAAAATAGCTATGTATGAGTGCCCATATCGCAAACATTCCCGCTAACATGAAGCCTGGTATTAAGCCACATAAAAACAATCTTCCAATAGATGTACCAGTTGCAATTCCATAAACTATTAAAACAATACTTGGCGGTATTAAAACTCCTAAAGTTCCTCCGGCTGCAATAGTGCCGGTAGCTATTTGATCTGAATATCCCCTTTTTCTCATTTCAGGAATTCCCATAGTTCCGATTGCAGCACAAGTTGCAGGACTTGATCCACTTAAAGCAGCAAAAATTGAACAAGCACCTATATTAGAAATTACTAAACCCCCCGGGACTCTCCACAACCATCTATCTAAACCTGTATATAAATCTTTCCCTGCTGGAGAATTGGCTACAGCCATTCCCATTAAAATAAACATTGGTATTGAAAGTAAAACAAATGAATTAAGTCCTGCATAGAATGTTTCTGCGAAAACATCTAGCATTTGAAAACCTTCGAATGAAACAAGAAGGACTATAGAAACAAAGCATAGTCCAAAGGCAATTGGGATTCCAGAAAAAAGTACTATTAAAGTAAATACCGCAACTATAATGGCTATTATAAGTGGATCCATTAATTGTAATCCTTCGAGTCAGTTAATTTTATAATTTCAGCAATATATTGAAGTATCATTAATATAGCCCCGATCATCATCGAGGAATAAGGTATCCAAAGAGGTGGGTCCCAAACTGTACCTGTCGAATAGTTTTTTGTAAAAGCTTCTTCAACCATTAAAAACCCAAAATAAAATAAAATTAAAAAAAATAATAAGCTTAACAATGAGGTGAAAATTTTTAATCTAATTATATTTTTACTAGATAGAAAATCATATATCCATTCCATGCTAACATGGGCCTTTTCACTAAGGACATAGGCACTACCAATAAACGTAGAGGCAACTAAAAGCATTGTAACTAACTCTGTTTGCCAAGTAATAGCTCTTTGAAAGAAATATCTTTCAAAAACTAATTCAACTATAACTAAAATAGATAATAGCAATGCTAAGACAGCAAAAGCACCACATGCCTTCGCCAAAAAATCACAAATCTGTAAATATTTTTTTTTCATAAAAAAACCCCTATTTATAGAATAAATAGGGGTTCTTTATATATTCTTTTATTTAACTGATAAAGCCATTTCCATCAGCTTGTCGCCACCTGGCACTTTTTCAGCAAATGCTTTGTGTGAAGACTTCTTCGCAATCTCTACCCATGCAGCATGGTCTTTTGCATCCATATATACTAACTTAACACCTGCAGCTTTGTAAGCATCTTCAAACTTTTTATCTAAGTTTTCCACTTGTGCTGTCATATATTTTTCAGCTTTTTTTCCAGCTTTCATTAAAGCCTTTTGTTGCTTCGAGTTCAATGCATCAAAAGATTTTTGTGACATAAGTATTGGTTCGTACATAAACCATAAACCAAATTTTCCTGGAGGAGTTGCGCATGAAACTTGTTCATAAATTTTGTAACTTACAAAACTTCCAGAACTAGTATTAGCACCTGTCAATACACCAGTTTGTAAACCAGTATATATCTCTGATGAAGGCATACTTTGAATTCCTGCTCCTGCTTCCTCTAACATTTGGTTGAATGCTTTACCTGCAGCTCTCATAACTTGTCCTTTAGCGTCACTAGGATTTTTTATACATTTAGTTTTTGAAGCAAAACCACCTCCTAACCAAGCATCAGATAAAACAACTACACCAGCATCATTTATAATTTTTTTAATTTCAGTCATCATTGGACCTTTATTAAATCTTAATGCGTGCTTATGATTTTTAACTGTTCCTGGCATTAAAGTTGCGTCAAATTCTGGATGGAATTTAGATGCATAAGCTAATGGAAAAGCAGAAATATCCAATTGACCAGTTGTCATTGGTTTCCACTGTTCTTTAGGTTTATATAATGATTTAGCTGGATAAATTCTAATATCTATTCCAACGTTTGCTTTTTTAACCTCATCTGCAATGATCTGAACCATCTCATGACGTGGATCGTATGATCCATCAGCTCTTTGAGTTCCTGGCCACTGATGACTTGCTTTTAACGTTACAGCATAAGCAGAACCAATAGTAGATAGAACAAAAACTAATGAAGTTAAATATAAAGATATTTTTTTTAACATTGTTATCTCCCCTGTTGTTATTTAATTAATGCATTAAAATAAAGATATTGATAAGAGTCAATACTACAAAGTACACTATAATTATGGATGGACCTTTAAAAAACCTTTTAGTTGTTGATTTAACTAGAGTTCTAGTTGGACCTTACTGCACAATGATTTTATCTGACTTAGGAGCAAGAGTTATAAAAATCGAAGCTCCTGAAATTGGAGATGACTCTCGAAAATTTGGTCCTTTTATTGATGACTATTCTGCATACTTCATGTCTTTGAATAGAGGTAAAGAAAGTATTGCATTAAATTTAAAAAATGCAGACGACAAAAAAATTTTTGAAAAAATTTTATCGAAAGCAGATATTCTAGTTGAAAACTTTAAACCTGGCACCTTAGAAAAATGGGGTTATGGATGGAAAGATGTGAATAAAAAATATCCAAAACTTATTTATGCGTCAGCGTCTGGTTTTGGTCAAACAGGTCCACTAAAAGAACTTCCTGCTTATGATATGGTAGTGCAAGGCATGGGTGGTTTGATGAGTGTAACTGGTCAACCAAATTCTGAACCTACTAGAGTTGGAACGTCTATTGGAGATATTACAGCAGGATTATTTACAGCTATAGGAATTAACGCAGCACTTTATGATAGGCAAAAAACTGGTAAAGGAATGTTTATTGATGTTTCAATGTTAGATTGTCAAATTGCAATTTTAGAAAATGCAATTGCAAGATATCTTGCAAAGAATGAAATACCAAAACCTATGGGGTCACGTCATCCTTCTATTGCACCATTTGAAGCTTTTAAAACTAAAGATAGCCATATTATAATCGCAGCTGGTAATGACAAATTATTTGAAAAACTTTGTAACCTTCTTGAGATGCCTGAAATAAGTAAAGATCAAAAATTTTCTGATAATTCATCAAGAGCAAAAAATATGGATGAACTTAAAAAAGTTCTTGAAAATAAATTATTAAGCAAACAAACCAATGAATGGGTTAAAGAGATGGAGAAAGAAAAAATACCATGTGGGCCTATATTTAATATTAAAGAAGCTGTTGAAAATCCTCAGGTGGATGCAAGAAACATGATAGTAAAAGCTTATCATAAGGTAATTGGTGATTTTAAATTAGCAGGGAATCCTATTAAAATGTCAACTTATAAAGATGAAAAAACTCGTGGCGATATACCAGATCTTGACGAACATAGAGAGAAAATATTAAAAGAATTCAATTAAAAATATATAATGGATTTTAATATTTATGATGGATAAAAAAAAGTTTTATATTAACGGTGAATGGGTCAATCCTGTAAAGGAAAATAACTTTGAAGTTATAAATCCTTCTACAGAGGAAATTAGTGCTATAATCTCATTAGGAAGTTCGGAAGATACCAATATAGCTGTTATGGCTGCAAAAAAATCTTTTGAGACATGGAAAGAAACTTCTAAAGATGAAAGAATTAAATTATTAGAAAAATTATTGGAAATTTATAATTCAAGATGGGATGATATGACTAATGCTATCACTACTGAATTAGGTTGTCCTAAAGATTGGTGCTCAGCAAATCAAACAGCATCAGGTGCGGGGCATATAGAAGATTTTATCAAAAGACTAAAAGAATTTAATTTTGAACCAGGTTTTGATAAAGGTTCTGTTAATCATATTGTTTATGAACCAATAGGAGTTTGTGGTCTGATTACGCCTTGGAATTGGCCTATAAATCAAATTGCACTTAAAGTTATTCCTGCTTTAGCAACTGGCTGTACAATGATTTTGAAACCTTCAGAGATTGCTCCATTATCTGGCATGCTTTTTGCTGAAATGATACATGATGCCGGCTTTCCTGCTGGTGTATTTAACTTAGTGAATGGTGATGGTCCTGGTGTTGGTACAGATTTGTCGGGTCATCCTGATGTAGAAATGATTTCATTCACTGGATCAACAAGAGCTGGAAAGTTAATAACTAAAAATGCTGCTGATACAATTAAAAGAGTTTGTTTAGAGCTTGGTGGTAAAGGAGGAAATATTGTCTTTGCAGACGCGTATCCTGATGCTGTCAGAGATGGTATTCGAAATGTAATGAGTAACTCAGGACAATCCTGTGATGCACCAACTAGGATGTTAGTAGAAAAATCTATTTACAGACGTGCCGTCGAGGAAGCTGCAGATGAAGCAAATAAAATTAAAGTTGATTTAGCTAATAAGTCAGGTGACCATATAGGCCCAGTAGTATCAAAAACTCAGTATGATAAAATACAAAGTTTAATTAAAAGTGGTATTGAGGAAGGAGCTAAATTAGTTGCAGGAGGTCCAGATAAACCGGAAGATTTAAAAAAAGGATATTTTATAAAACCTACTATATTTGCAGATGTTAAAAATAGTATGAGAATAGCCAAAGAAGAAATTTTTGGTCCCGTCTTGTCAATAATGCCATTCGAAAACGAAGAGGAAGCGATTCAGATTACTAATGATACTGAATATGGACTTGGAAATTATTTTCAAACCGAAGATAAAGAAAAAGCTAAAAGAGTGGCTAAAAAACT
This sequence comes from Candidatus Pelagibacter sp., assembly GCA_045566195.1. Lineage (GTDB taxonomy): Bacteria > Pseudomonadota > Alphaproteobacteria > Pelagibacterales > Pelagibacteraceae > Pelagibacter. The sequence goes on from JBJLDV010000004.1 coordinate 22,561, forward strand.
AAGATCTGGAATTGTTTATGTTAATCATAAACCTGCGGATTCTGGAACACCTTTTGGTGGATATAGACAATCAGGTAACGGAAGAGAAGGTGGTAATTGGGGATTACACGAATATTTGGAAGTCAAAACAATTACAGAGTGGAAGTAGTCAACTAAGGGAGGAAATGTGATTGGGTACGTTATGGTTGGTACAAGCAATCTTGAAAAAGCAATTAAGTTTTACGATGAAATTCTTAAAGTTTTAGATTTAAAAAGAATTGATACAGATAATGTTTGTGCAGGATATGGTGCAAAGGATGGACCTGGTATAATAGAATTCTATGTTACTCTTCCTTTTAATAAAAAAGAAGCTACTGGGGGTAACGGTACACAAGTTTCTTTCATAACAAATTCGAGATCAACAGTAGATAAATTTCACGAAATTGGTTTAAAAATAGGTGGAAAGAGTGAAGGTTCAGGCGGTGAAAGACCTGATGGATCTGGAGTTTATTATTCTTATATTCGAGACTTAGATGGCAATAAGATCTGTGCATTCACAAATAATAAATAAACACTAAAATGTCTTACTCTAATATAAAAAAAAAATTAGAGAGTGGCCAAGTAGTAATTTTAGATGGAGCTCTGGGTGCTGAATTAGAAAAAGTAGGAGCTCCAATGGATAAAAATCTATGGGTGGGTAAATGCTCTAATGATCGTCCTGATCTTGTTTTAAAAGTCCATGAAAAATATATTGAAGCTGGAGCAGATGTAATAACAACAAATACATATGCATTAGCACCAGTATCTATGAAACAGCATGGATATCAAGACAATATAACTAATTGGAATTTAAAAAGTGTTGAGATTGCAAAAGCCGCAGCTAAAAATAGTAAATCCGAAGTTATAGTTGCAGGTTCAATATCTACTTATGGTAGTTGGTATAGATTGGGGCAAGATACTCTTAAAAAAAATTTTGAAGAACATTTAAAAATTTTAGGTGATACAGGTATTGACTTAATTATTTTAGAAGCAATGACATCAGAAGTAGATACAGTAAAAACTCTTATTAATTGTTCAGAAAAAGTAAATTTACCTACTTGGCTTTCTGTTTCTTGTGCATTTGATGAAGAAACAAATAAAGTAATGCTCGGGTATCAAGAAAGTATTGGAAATACAAAAGCTGAAATATATGAAGATTTTGATAAAGCTATTAAACAATTTAGTTCATTACATGATGGCCCAATACTAATAGCACATTCAGATATCAAAATTATAAACGATGCTATTAAGATTATTAAAAATAATCATAAAGGCTTTATAGGAACTTATCCAAATAACGGATATTTTGAGAAACCACACTGGAAATCAGTTGAAAGCTTTACTCCTGAAAATTATTTAAATGAGGCAAAGTCTTGGGTCAAAAATGGATCTCAAATAATCGGAGGATGTTGTGGAGTAGGACCAGACTTAATAAAACCTTTATCGACATTAAAACAATGAGCAAAACTGAAGAAATTTTTGATAAAGCAAAAAATGAAATTCAAAATTTATGGAATAATAACAATGAACTTTCTAATTTCGTTAAATTTCCAGATAATTTAATTTTTAAAAATATTAAATCTAAAAGAGCCCCCGTTACAAATAAACTTTTTAATTGGAGGGAAAAACTAAATACCAATCATACAGACTTACATCTAGCAATTAGTGACTTATCTCCTTATGTTAATTGGGAGCAAGGATATGAGGAAAAAGAAGTTGGTAAAGATTTTTTAAGTAAATATGGTTTTTTTGAATTAATAGGTCCTACAGGACATTATGAAACTTCGGAAATGGCTTTATATGTTAATTTTCTAGACCAAAATGCTTATTATCCATGGCATAATCATGAGGCTGAGGAATTATATTTCATAGTATCAGGTAAAGCTAAATTTGAATGCAAAGATCAAAATATAGAAATATTATCATCAACAAAAACAAGACTTCATAAAAGTTTTCAACCACACGCAATTACAACAATTGAAAATCAAGTATTAAGTTTTGTAATTTGGAAAAATAAATTTGAGAATGTATCAAAAATGATAAAAGGATAAGTTTTTTATTGCTTACTTACATTTTCTTTTGGAGATAAAACTACAGCAACTACTCCACCTATAATTATCAAAGAACATCCAACAATCTGTCGCCACCCAAATGGTTCGTCTGTAAGAATACTAGAACTTACAGCACCAACTATAATTTCTGATAAAAAAAGAATCGAACATATCCCTGCTCCTATTTGAGTTGGGGCCCATAGTATTACTATACCAGTGGGGATAAAGTAAAAAACCGAAATAAGAACCAAGAAAGTAGTCATTGAAATAAATGCATCAATAGATGGTACTGGCCCAAGATAATCGACAAGTAAAAGACCTGCTACAATATTGAACAATGTTCCGTAGACGAAAAAACCAAAAATTATTGGAAATACACCATCAGTTTTAATAACTTCTAATCTGATCATTCCTCCAGCAAACATAATTCCACCTGTAAGAGCTAACCAGTCTCCTGCATTTTTTGGTAAAGGAATATTTCCTCCTTGGCCAAAAACTACCCATAATCCACCAAGAGCTAAACTTAAACTGACAACTCGTTGCCAACCATGTCTTTTTTTTAAAAAAATCATTTCAAAAATAGTTGTCCAAACTGGAGTCATGTAAAACATTATTAAAGCTCTAACCACATCAGTTAAAAGAAAACTTAATGCGTAACATATAAACCCTCCTCCAATTAAAATTCCCATTGCTGGAAATTCAAATCCTGTATCTCTTTTTTTAATTAATCTCCAAATTGCAATGGGTAATAATATCAAGGTACCAATTATCATCTGAGATATTGTGCCCCAACCTCCAGTCAAACCACCATCCTCTAGAATTCTTTGTGGCAACCAATATATTCCCCAAGCACCTGCTGAAACTGCTAGTGCAACTGAAATCTTATAATGGTGTGGGTGTCTCATGTTAATTTAGGTTTATTCTTACTAAAATTAAAAGCTTTTTCATACATATTTGCAAAATTAAATACCTTCAAATCATCTTTATTCCTTCCAATGATTTGCATTCCCATTGGCATCCCATCTTTATTGAAACCAACTGGTATTGTAATGGTTGGTAATTCTAAAAGACTAGATAATATAAAAACTTCTAACCAACGATGATAGGTATCTAATTCGATATTATTAATATTTTTTGGATATTGTAAATTTTTATCAAAAGGAAAAATTTGAGCTGATGGCAATGCTAAAAAATCAAAATTTTGAAAAATTAAATTTATTTGACTTAAACATTGTTGTTTTAGATCTAGGGCTAATCGTATTTCCTCAGATTTAATTTCTTTACCTTTGTTATATTCCCAGATTGCCTGATATGTCATTGTATTAATATCTGAAATATTCATGGCTAAAGTATCTTCATATATACCTTTAGCTCTTAATGTGGTCCAACTATTCCATAAAATATCAGTATTTATTTTTGGCTTAAGTAATTCTACCTTAATATTTATTTTTTCTAAATCTTTCAGTTTATTTTCACAAATTGTTAATATATCTTTTTCTATATTGTAATTCCCATTCATATTTGACAACCATCCAATTTTAAATGCTGAAAATTCTTTATCACTTATATTTTGGTTTTTAAACGAACCGCTTAGATCAAATGAAAATTTATCTAATGAATCACTTCCAACAATTTCATCTAGTAAAATCGACATATCATTCGGATTTGTTGCAAAACATCCTGGTGTAGTAAGTATAGGTAAGTCTAAATTTTGGGTAGTGCGATCTACTGGAATTAAACCTGGTGTAGGTCTAAAACCATAAATATTTGCGTATGCTGCAGGTCCTCGACACGATCCCATCTGATCTGTACCATCAGCAAATGGTAATAATCCAGCGGCAACAGCTGAGCTAGCTCCCCCACTCGATCCAGCAGCAGATTTTGATAAATCGTAAACATTTGAAGTTGGTCCAAAAAGTCTATTAATTGTATGGCCTCCAACGCCAAGCTCTGCTGTATTTGTTTTCCCAATAATAATTGCTCCTTTGTTAATTAATCTATTTACAAATAATGAATTTTTTTTAGGTTGATTATTTTTTGATCCAGGAAAACCGTAAGTTGTTTTAAATCCTACTACATCTGTTAGATCCTTAATTGCAATAGGTAATCCATTTAAAGATTTATCAATTTCTTTAGCTTTATCCTTTTCAATTGCCTCTTTTATTATTAATTCTCGATCTTTTTGAAGAACAATCGCATTTAAATCAGGATTTAATTTTTCAATTCTATCCAAATAATATTCAACAACTTCTTTAATTGAAATTTGACGACTTTTTATTATATTTTGTAATTCTTTTACTGATTGGCTTTCCAGCATAAAAGCTTATCTAGCTTTTTTAATGCTTTGCATGACCATCTCTTTCATATCCTCATAAGAAGCTTTTTTTGGATTAGTTGCATAAGCTTGGTCTTTCATTGCCTTCTCTGCAATTCGATCTACACAGTCTTCAGTTACTCCTATTTCACTTAGACTTTTGGGTATTTGGAGTCTGTCTAACATTTTTTCAATATTATTTATAAAAGAGTCAATTGAATGATCTTTAAATTGCATTGCTTCTGACATACGTTTAACTTTTTCGTCCATGTCGTACAAATTATATTTTAGAACAACTGGTAATATGATTGCATTAGTTAATCCATGTTGTGTATTAAATTCTGCACCAACCATGTGAGATATAGAATGAACGTTGCCAAGTCCTTTTAAGAAAGCTACTCCACCTAAGTAAGAACCAATATGCATCCCTCCTCTCGCTATTAAATTCTTAGGTTCTTCAACCGCCAAGTAAAGAGATTTTGAAATTAAAGATAAGCTTTCTAAAGCAGATCCATCACATAATGGGTGAAATCCAGGAACACAATAACCTTCTATTGCATGGACCATTGCATCAACTCCTGTCCACGCTGTTAATGAAGATGGTAATCCTAAAGTTAACTCTGGATCAACTAAAGCTAGAACGGGTCTTACATCTGGATGCCACATACAAAATTTCATTCCCTCTTTTAAATAAGTAACCATAGCTGTAATTTCTGTTTCTGCACCTGTACCTGCTGTAGTTGGTATAGTTATTATTTTAGGAAATGGGTTGTCTTTACTTATCTTTGGTGGCGTTAACTCAAATTCGAAATCTCTAAGTGGTATATCGTTATTTGCTGTGAGGCATATCAATTTACCTCCATCCATTGCACTACCACCACCAATAGCAATTATTGAGTCATGATTTCCATCTTTATATTTTTTACAACCAACTGATATTTCATCCTCTCTAGGATTAGGAGATATTTCAGAAAATAGGTCAGATTTAATATTTGCTTTAAGTAAAAGTTCCTTTAATTCGTTAATAAAAGGTAGTTTGGTACTTCCATTATCTGTGACAATTAAAGGATTTCTTATTCCAAATTTATTACATTGATCACCGATTTCTTTGAATCTACCAGGCCCATAAGCAGTATTAGTTGGAAAAGTCCAATCTTGATTTGATAAAATTTCAGTTTCGTTTAGTTTAAAATTTTGCATTTTTGTATCAATAAGTTAATTATATACTACCAATTATATCAAAAAGTAAATGAAGAATTCATCAGTAAAATCTAATTCAAGGATTATTTATCTCTCAGTTGGTTCAATGTTTCTTGGAGTTCTTTTTATTGATATTTATGGAATAATTGTCAAATTTTTGGGTGATACATATTCAACTAATCAAATGGTTTTATTTAGAAATTTGTTCGCAATTATACCTCTGCTAGCATTAATTTTTTACACAAATGAAAACTTAAAAATTTTTAAAAATTTGACCAAGAAATTTATTATTCTTTGTTTTATAAGGGGTTTTTGTTTTTTATTTATGAATGTGTTTTATTTTATCGCAATAAATAATATGGATTTTGCAACTGCGTCCACATTAACATTTTCTGCAACATTTTTTATTGTGATCTTATCTATATTCTTTTTAAATGATAAAGTTGGTATTTATAGATGGTCAGCAGTGATAATAGGTTTTCTTGGTGTAGCCATGATAATGAAGCCAACAAGTGATATTTTTTCTTATTACTCTATTTACCCTCTTATGGTTGGTTTTTTATATGCTGTTGCAATTATAATTCTTAAATTTATACCTAAATATAATTCAACGGCAAAAATTCAGTTCTATTCTTTGATAGCCTCTATTTTTGGTGCAGTTATTCTTTTGGCTATCACATTCGATAATAAATTTATCCAAAGTTATAAAGATTTATTAATGTTGGTATCAATTGGTATTTTGGGTGGAGCTGCTGGTATTCTTTTCATTTATTCTTACAGATTGATTGAAGCTAGTAAGCTTGCTGTGTTTGAATATTTAGCAATACCCTCCTCATTCTTTCTCGGATGGTTTTTTTTTAATGAAGCGCCGATTGATCAACTATTTCCGGGTGTATTAGGAATTATTTTTGCTGGAATGATTATTATTTGGAGAGACAAAAAAAAGAAGAGAACTTTAAAAGTAAGTAAAAAAGTTTATTAAACTTTTGACTTCATTGACTGCATAACAATCGACCTATCAATTTCACCAAGCAACTTTCCAGATGAAGAGCAAACTACTGGATAAGCTTGATCTCCTTCGCTTAATTGATCGATCAAAGTTTCGATCTTTAAATTATCTTCAATGCAGTTTACTTTATTTTCATATAATTTCTTTGCTTCAGTTGAGCATTCTTTTCTCATTACTTTTCCTGCGCTAAGAACTTTATATTTTGGAACATCTTCACAAAAATCTTTTACATATTGGTCTTTTGGATTTGATACTATTTCTTCCGGTGTTCCTATTTGTGAAATTTCACCATCTTTCATTATAGCTATGTGATCACCCATCTTGATTGCTTCTAAAAAATCATGCGTAATAAAAACCATAGTTCGTTGTAGTTTTTCTTGAATTTTTAAAAGTTCATCTTGCATTTCCCTTCTAATAAGTGGATCTAATGCAGAAAAAGGTTCATCAAAAATTAAAATTTCGGGATCTACAGCTAATGCTCTTGCTAACCCTACTCTTTGTTGCATACCTCCTGAAAGCTCTCTTGGATAATTATTCTGCCATCCATCTAATCCAACCATTTTTAAAACTTCCATAGATTTTTCTAATCTAATATCTTTTTTTGTTCCTCTGACTTCTAATCCGTATCCAATATTCTCTATAACTGTTCTGTGAGGAAAAAGTCCAAAATGTTGAAACACCATACTCATTTTATTTCTTCTTAACTCTAACAAATCTTTGGCACTCATTTTAGTTACGTCAACATCATCCATTTTTACCGTGCCTGAAGTAGGTTCTATCAATCTAGAAATACATCTTACCAAAGTAGACTTTCCACTTCCTGATAAACCCATTACCACAAAAGTTTCACCCTTTTGAATTGAAAAACTAACATCCTTAACTGCAACAACGTGGCCAGTTTTTTCCTGAACTTCTTTAATAGAGAGGCTAGAGTCTAGATTTTTTATTATTCTTTTTTCATCTGGGCCAAATAGCTTCCAAATATTTGAACAAGTAATCTTTTGGTCTTTATTCATTCTTAAACTTATAATTTATTGTTAACATACACAATATTTTGCTTTAAAAGTAAATTTAATTATTCTAATTTTATAAATATGTCTAGTAGCACTGAAATCTTAGGAAAATCTAACCAGTCAAAAAACTTAATAACCTATTCAATCATTGGTATAGTTTTTTTAATAGCTTTTTGGCTTTCTTCGCAAAGTGAAGGGCCGTCAAAATTTCCAAAGTTTGTTACAGACGAATTTACATTTACTGCATGGGTTAACGAGGGAGAAGATTTTTTAAAAAAAAACTATAGATGGATAACCAAAATTATAGCTGGATATATTAAAGCTAGTTATTATTTTGTAGAAGATTTTTTGCTTGAGTCACCTTGGCTTTTGATAACAGCAATTATTTTTTTACCATGTATGATTGCAGGAGGACTAAGGTTAGGGCTCTACTCATTATTTGTTGTCTATTTTTGGGGTGCAACTGGAATGTGGGAACCTTCTCTCCAGACAGTGGCCTTAATGGGACTTTCTGTTTTACTTTGTGTCTTTTTTGGATTCATTTTAGGAGTTTTTTGCTCACAAAGCGATAGGTTTGAAAATTTTATGAAACCAGTTTTAGACACTATGCAAGTGATGCCTGCTTTTGTTTATTTATTTCCAGCTTTATTTTTTTTCGGCATAGGTGGAGCACCAGCAATTCTAGCTACAATGATTTATGCAATGCCGCCGATCATAAGATTAACTAATACTGGTATAAGGCAAGTACCAGCACAAACAATTGAAAGTGCAACCTCTTTTGGTTCAAATAAATTACAACTTTTGTTTAAAATAAAAATTCCGTTATCTTTACCTAGTATAATGATGGGTATTAATCAGGTCATAATGATGGCTCTTGCACTTGTAGTGCTTGCTTGTTTTATTGGAGCTGAAGGAATTGGTGGTCAAGTTTGGCAAGCCATCAGAAGATTAGATGTAGGTTGGGCAATGGAAGGTGGGCTTTGTATTTTATTTATGGCAATAATGTTTGATAGATTTAGTATGGCTTTTAGTAAAGACAAAGAAAGACTTCCATCAGATGTTCAAAAATTCTATTTACTGCCTCAAAGTTGGGCAAAGCACCAAATAGCTAGACTCATAGAAAAACCTCTAAGTATTACTCATGATATAATGAAGTATATTTGTTTGTTTATAACAAATTTGATCGCTTACGTATTCAAATCTTTAATCTCAATATTTAATAAAATATCTGCAGAAGATATTGGGGATTTTATAAGTAAAAGATATTATATAATTCCTTCCTTTATAGTTTTTTTATTAATCATCTTAGTTGACGCATATTTTATAAAGATTGGTTCGTTTCCCGAAGAATGGCGATTATCTATAAGACAACCAATTACAAACGCTGTGGAAAGCTTAACTGTTAATCCAGGTTTCATTTCTTTTACAAAGGGTTTGAGAGCATTTGTTTATCTGAACTTACTACGTCCATTAGATGTTTTCTTAACGCACATACCATGGTGGTATACTATGGCTGTCTTTGTTGCATTAGGATATATTACTGTGGGAATAAGATTTGCGATTATAACAGCTCTTTTATTATCTTTTATAGGGGCTTGTGGAATTTGGTCTCACTCAATGATAACTTTATCATCAGTTTTAGTCTCTGTTGCATTATGTTTTGTAATTGGGGTACCTCTTGGAATAATAGCTTCTTACAATGAGAGGTTTAGGAATATTCAGAATGTTGTCTTAGATGCAATGCAAACACTTCCTTATTTTTGTTATTTAATTCCTGTACTCATGTTTTTTGGTGGTGGTATTGTCTCTGCTGTTTTGGCAACTGTAATTTATGCTATACCGCCAATAATAAGACTTACATCACTGGGTTTAACTCAAGTATCTGGAACATATTCAGAAGTATCAAGATCATTTGGTGGCACCCTAATTCAGACATTAAATAAAGTAAAGTTTCCACTAGCAGTTCCAAGTTTGGTAATAGGTTTTAACCAGACTGTTATAATGGCATTTGCAATGCAAATTGTTACTCCACTCATAGGTGGAAAGGGACTTGGATTAGAAGTGTTTAATGGCCTGGCTCGATCTGACACTGGAAGAGGTCTTGCCGCAGGTATTGGAATTGTGCTTCTTGCAATAATCATAGATAGAATAACTCTCGCGTGGACAAAAAAGCAAAGACAGGCATTAGGTTTATAAAACAAAGTAATTAATTAAGAAATTACGCCATTTTTTGTCCGGTTTACATTTATATAAGTTTTGCACTACAATGCTTTTTTAAAATTTAAGGGAGGAAACTTAATGAAACTAACAAAAACAATATCAGCACTATTTTTATCTTTAGTGCTATTAGTGGGTAGTTTAGGGCAAGCAAATGCTGCTAAGAGACTACACGCAGCTATTGCTGACTGGACAGGTGGTATTATAACTTGTGAAGTAGCTGTAGCAATTCTTGAAAGAGAATATGGATACAAAGTTAAACAAACTGTATTTCCATCAGGAACAGGTTTATGGGAAGCAATTGCAGCAGGAGAAATTGATTTTGCGTGCGAAAGCTGGCCAAGTTACGCTGAGGCGGACTCTGTTATGCTGAATGAAGATCTTATTTACGAAGGTAAAGTAGTTGGATCTTACAGTGGAGATGGAAGTGTAGATTTACTAGGTACAGCAGGAATAATTGGTTTATCAGACTACTGGATTCCAAGATATGCTGCTGAAGAGTTTGGTATAAAAACTTGGAAAGATTTAAATAAACATAAGGATAAATTTGCTACTATCGAAACTGGAAACAGAGGTAGACTTATCGCATGTCCAGTAGCTGGTTGGAACTGTCATGACCAAAAAAGACTTGATCTTTTAGGAATTGATTTCCAAGCAGATGAACTTGGAACTGAAGCTGCAGCAATAGCAGAAGCAAAAGCAGCTTACATGAGAAAAGAACCTTTCATGTTATACCTATGGTCACCACATTGGTTTTTTGGTCAGTATGACATGGTTGGAGTTCAGCTTCCAGATCATAAAGTTTGTGATCCTGATACGTTTACAGAAGCAAATAACTGGAAAGATTGTGGAACAAAAGGTTGGCCTGCAACTGGTTGGGCAAAAGACTATACAATGAATTATGGTAACCCAGCTGTTTTTGCAAAATCTGAAAATGCAGAAGCTAAGAAATTCTTCGAAAACATGTCTTTACAAAATATCGATCAAGCTAAAATGTTAGTTGAAGTTGATATTAAGAAAAGACCTGTAAAAGAAGTTGTTGCAGAGTGGTTAGACAATAATCCAGATAAGTGGAAGCCTTGGTTAAAATAACACTTTTAAAACTCTAAAATTAAAGGCCCTTTTTATAAGGGCCTTTTTTTTATGCATTTAATTCATCGAGGAATATTAAATAAGAAATTCAAAGAGAATTGCTTAGATTCTTTTAAAGCTTCTTTTAAAAAAAAATATGGGATTGAGACAGATATTCATGCAACAAAAGATAAAAAATTTGTATGTTTCCATGATTTTACTTTAAAAAGAATATTTAAAATAAACAAAAGTATAAAAGATATTAAATATCAAGAATTAAAAAAAATTAAGTATAAAAGTTTTAAAATTCCACTTTTAGCTGAGGTCCTTAAACTTTCGAAAAACAAATATCCAATATTCATTGAAATTAAACCATTTCTTGAAAAGAGATTACTAAGTAAATTAATCAATGAAACAAAAGGTTTTAATAAAGTTGTTTTTATTTCATTTAATAAAGATAATATTGATAACCTTTTAAAAATTAACTCTAGTATTAAAGTAGGGTTATCTTTTTCTAATCGTTCAAGTATTAAATCAATTTTAAAAAGTTCAATAAATAAAAAATTAAAATGTTTAATATTAGATAAAAAATTTTTAAATAATAAAAAAATACAAAAAATAAAAAAAGAAAAATACTATTATACGATTAAGAATAAAAATTATTTTTTAAAGTATAGAAAAAATTATAATCTGATTTTTGAAAATTTATGATTTTTGTTTTTTTAAGTATTCTAATCTACCAATAATTTCATCTCTATCTAAATAGTATCCTTGTAAATGGCGATGTCCTGAGTTTGGATCGAAAGCAGTTCTTCCATGCAAAACTCGTCTATTATTAAATGAAAATATGTCACCAGGGCCTAATCTAAATTTTATTTGAAATTTATCATCATGTAAAAGATTTCCAAATCTATGATGCGCTTTATAAACTTTATCCATTTGATCTGGGTGACAATCTAAAGCATCCATAGTTGCAACACTAAATCTTATATCATGAAAATCTTTATCCTTAGTTAAGCTGATTGCTGGCGCATGAAAACTTCTATGAGATTCTTGTGTATAATCTTTATCTCTAAACTTTAACGGAACTGAAATTAATGTTTCAAAAATTTCTTTTTCATTTTTTTTTAAATATTCAGCTACAGCAAAGCCATCTATAGCTGAAGAATCTCCACCTTGAGCATCGTTTATTAAACAGTGCAAGAACTGATAACCTGGTGGAAGCTCAAACCAAGGTAAATCCATATGATTTCTAAGAGCATGTGCGGTGTATGCAGAGTTATTAGGTTTTGGAATGTTGATTACTTCAAATGGTGTTTTAAAAAATGTTTCTCTAACATGACTAATTCTATGAAGAACATCAAAAGCAGATTTTTTTTCTATTGGAGCATTTTTAACTATTGCTATACCTTTGTGATGAAGTAATTCCAACCATTTCACCAAACCTTTATCAGAATTAATGATCTCATCATGATCTATATAAATTGATTCAAAGTTTTTTGATAAACTATTATCCCATAGTTGATATGGTGAAATATATTTCTTTTTATTATTTATTGTGTAACAATTTTCTCTGAGCCACTTAGGATCATAGTAACTGGTATGATTACCCTCGCTCCATTCTATTTTTAATTTTCCTTCATCATTTAAAGAATAATTTTTTGGATTTATATCTTTTGAAACCTCTAAAATATTAAACATTCTATGGTTTGAGTCTTTATCATGAGCTGTGGGACAGTTATCTCTTAACCATAAATAGTTAAAATTACTTTGTTCACCATCACTCCACTTAACACTTAAATTTTTGTCTTTTTTTTCAACGTTATCAATTTTAACCATATTTAAATTCTTAATATTTTTTAAAGGTTTTTCAATAAATTTTTCACAAAAATATTCTTGTTTTTTACCCTCATACAATATTAAAGTAATAGAGCTATGGATAAATCTCTTAGAAATAAAAAAATTTTAATATCAGCAGGTGCTTCAGGTATTGGTTGGGCAACAGCAAAAGTCTGTTTATCAAAAGGGGCAACTGTTTATATATGTGACATGGAGTCAAAGTACTTAAATAAAGTAAAAAAACATCCTCTAAATAATAAAAAATTATTTATTTATCACTGTGATGCCTCAAACGAATTAGATGTAAATGAACTATTTAAAAAAATTTTAAAAAAAACAAAAAAGTTAGATTGTTTAATTAATAATGTTGGGGTTGCAGGACCAACGGGAACTATTGAAAAATTATCCTCTAAACATTGGGAAAATACCTTAAAAATAAATGTAATCAGTCATTTCTATTTTACTAAACTTGCTATTCCAATGTTAAAAAATAATAAAGGAGGTTCAATTATCAATATGGCATCTGGAGCAGGTATAATGGGTTTTCCTCTCAGATCTCCTTATGCAGCAAGCAAATGGGCTGTGGTTGGAATAACTAAAACTTTAGCAATGGAGCTAGGGAAATTTAAAGTTAGAGTAAATGCTATATGTCCAGGAACTATAAAAGGTGATCGTATGGTTAGGGTAATAAGAGATAAGGCCAAATTTTTAAAAATTTCAAAAAAGTCTATTGAAAAAGAGTTTATATCTATGGCATCAATTAATAGTTGGGTTTATGAAGAAGATATTGGATCCATGTGTAGCTTCTTAATATCTGATGATGCTAAAAGAATTTCTGGACAAATTATAGGTGTTGATGGTAACGCTACTAGACTAGATTAATTTCTAATTTTCTTCTCATACTTTTTCCTAAGCTTTAATAAATCAACTAAATACTCATCTCTTATATTAGAAATTTTTGCTACAGACTTTCCTCTTGATTGTTTTTTGGTTCCATCTACCAACCGATTTATTAGTTTCTTTGATAAGTTTGGAGATTTTAATTTTGTCCATGGAAGTTTTAAAGCTGGTCCAAATTGTTCTAGCATATGTTTCATTCCATCTTTTCCACCAGCTAAATGAAACGTTAAAAAGGTTCCCATCAAAGACCATCTTAAACCAGGACCATCTTCAATAGCTCTATCCAAATCCTCTGTGGTTGCATGACCTTCATTAATAATATGTAACCCCTCTCTCCATAAAGCCTCTTGTAATCTATCTGATAAATAACCAGGCAACTCCTGTTTAACCATTATTGGATTCATTGAGATTGATTTATAAAATCTTTTAGCTTTATTTAAAATTGCTTTAGATGTTTTTTTTCCTGGCACAATTTCCAAAGCTGGCAATAAATAAACAGGATTAAATGGGTGCCCTATAATTCCTCTTTGAGGATTCTTACATTTTGAATAAATTCTTGTAGGAAGCAATCCTGATGAGCTAGATGAAATAATGGTATTTTGTTTTGAATATTTTCCGATTTTACTAAGTAAATTAGTTTTCAAAGAATAATTTTCGGTTGCACATTCTTGGATAAAATCAGCGTTTTTCAAAGTTTCTTTTAAAGATGTAAAATATTTAAAATTTTTTAAATTTAATTTTTTTTTATTAAAAAGTTTTTTTGTATAAGGCCAAGCTCTTTTAATCTCCTCTATTAGTTTTTTTTTTGACTTGATATCTTTATCAAATGCATAAACAATTTTATTGTGTGCTAAAAGACGAATAATCCAACCTGTTCCGATTACGCCAGTTCCAATGACTGCAACATTTTTTATATTAGACATTACTTGTGTTTAACAAGTTTTAATTTTTCTCTTGTTTCTGAAGGGGTCATAGTAGAATAACCCAATTCGTTTACTATTCTTATAGCTTTTTCTACTAGCTGAGCATTGGTTGCTAGCTTACCTTTTGATAGATATAAATTGTCTTCAAGCCCTACTCTTGGATTACCTCCCATTAAAACTGTTTGAGCAACAAATGGCATTTCATTTTTTGAAATTGCAAATCCAGACCAAACACCCTCCTTTGGCATTATGTCTTTCATTGCTTGCATTGCTAAAGTGGTAGCAGGCGCACCCCATGGAATTCCAAGGCACATTTGAAACATTGGAGGATCACTTAACAATCCTTCTTTATATAATTGCGCACCAAACCACATATTGCCTAAATCAAAAGCTTCAATTTCTGGTTTGACTTTAATTTCCATTAGTTTTTTTGCAGCTTTTCTCAAATCATTGGGAGTATTAACTGTAATGACTGAACTATCTCCAAAGTTTAAAGTTCCTGCATCTAAAGTACAAATCTCAGGAAGAAATTGTTCAACGCTTGATATTCTTTCCATCACATTTGCCATATCTGTCATTGGTCCAAATTCTAGAGGATTGTTACCTTGACCAATATCAAGATCTCCACCCATGCCAGTTGTTAAATTTAAAATTACATCAGTCCCACTAGATCTAATTCTATCGACTACCTCTTTATATAATTCTGGTCTTCTACTTGGAGTTCCATCTTTCTCTCTTACATGAATGTGCGCAATTGCAGCGCCAGCTTTTGCAGCCTCGATAGAGGCTTTTGCTATTTGTTCTGGAGTTTTAGGTAAATCTGGATGTTTACTAGCTGTATCACCAGAACCAGTCACTGCACAAGTTACAAAAACTTTATTGTTCATATTATTATAATCTAATATAATTCATTATTATTTAAATGAAAATAACTGAATTACAAAAAGATTTAGCAGCTACATTCAGGTGGACTGCAAGATTAAATATGAATGAAGGGGTTGCAAACCATTTTAGTGCGTGTGTGCCTGGTTCTTCTGGTGAATTTTACGTCAACAAGGCTGGTATTCATTTTAGTCAAATTAAAGCTAGCGATTTAATTTTAGTAACAAATGATAATATTGAAGATCTAAAAACTAAACCAGATGTTGTGGATGCTACAGCTATAAGTATTCATGGCACAATTCATCAAAAAGTACCTCATGCAAAATGTATATTTCACGTACACTCAAAATATGCAACAGCCCTATCAACTCTAAAAGATCCTACCCTTCCTCCAATAGATCAAAATACAATGAGATTTTATAATAGGGTCTCTTTATACGATGAGTATGGTGGTATGGGTTTTGAAGAAGAGTCATTGAAGATGGCAGCAGCGTTAGGGAATAAACAAAATTTATTAATGGCAAACCACGGAATTTTAACTACTGGTGAAACTATTTCAGATGGATTTGATGCCTTATATTATTTTGAAAGATCTGCTGAGACTTATTTAACAGCTTTAGCAACTGGTAAGGAATTAAATGTAGCGTCCCACGAGGTAGCAGAAAAAACTGCTCAAGAATGGTCTGATTATCCATCAGATAATGGAAGAGCTCATTTAGATCAAATAAGATTGATTTTAGATAAAGAAGAACCCGATTATAAAAATTGAAATGATTAAAACTAATTTACTATCAGGCGCATTAGGTGCAGAAATCACAGGTATAGACCTAAAAGATTCAACGACCGAAAATTGGAATAAAATTAATAATTTATTATTAGAACATAAAGCACTTTTTTTTAGGAACCAAGATATATCATCCGAAGAACAAATTAATTTAGCTAAACATTTTGGACCTCTAGAAAAACATATTTATGTAAAGGGAAGAGAAGAATATCCAGAAATTTTGAGAATAATTAAAGAACCAGATGAAAAACATCAGTGGGGTGAAACTTGGCACACTGATGTTAGTTATAATCCAAAACCAACAAAGGTAATTATTTTAAGATCTTTAAAAATACCACCCGTAGGAGGCGATACAATGTTTTCTAATATGGAGATAGCTTATGAAACATTAGAAGACAAAATAAAAGATAAAATAAAAGATAAAAAAGCAGTTCATAGCTCTTTAGGTGCCGCTGCTTTTGTTGATGCCTACAATGCTATGGAGGGTAATGGTAACCTAAATGAATATTCAAATATACATCCTGTAGTTCGAACTCATCCTGAAACTGGAAAAAAAATATTATATGTAAATTCAATGTATACAAAAAGAATTTTAGATATGGAAGAGAATGAAAGTGATGAAATTTTGGATAAAATTTTTAGACACCAAGAGAGATTGGATTTTACATGTAGATTTAAATGGACTGAAAATGCTGTAGCAATTTGGGATAACAGAAGTACATTACATCAAGGACTAACGGACTTTTTTCCAGGTAGAGGCTTAGGACACGAAAGAGTGATGGACAGAATTGCTATAGAGGGTGATCACCCACAATAAGAGTATTACTTTGAAATTTGATTATTTAATTATTGGAGCAGGAACAGCTGGATGTGTTTTGGCTAACAGATTGTCAGAAAAAATTCAAAATAATGTTGCTATTTTCGAAGCTGGTAAAAAAAGTGACATTTGGAAAGTAAACATGCCACTTGCTATTCTTTATGCAATGCATGATCCAAAATATAATTATAAGTATTATTCTGAACCTGAGCCATATTTAAATAATAGAAGATTATTTTGCCCAAGAGGTAAGATGATTGGAGGATGTTCTGCTCACAATGGTATGGTTTATGTAAGAGGTAATAAAAATGATTATGACAGGTGGGCATCATTTGGTCTTAAAGACTGGAGTTATGAAAAAGTTTTACCTTTTTTTAAAAAAATAGAAACATGGTCTGGTGGGGAAAATAAATATAGAGGTGGAGATGGCATACTTCCAATTAATCAATCAAAAAATAAAAATCCATTATTTAAAGCATTTCTGAATTCTGCAAAAGAAGCAGGATATAAAATTAATAGCGATATGAATGGCGAAAACCAAGAGGGATTTGGTATGTATGATGTTACCATTCATGAGGGTGAAAGAGCAAGTGCATCAAAATATTATTTAAATTCAGTAAAAAATAGAAAAAATTTAAATATATTTACTGAGTCTTTTGTTGAAAAAATAATTTTTGATGGAAGGAAAGCAATTGGAATTGAAGTTAAGATAAAAAACAAAGTTAAAAAAATTTATGCTAATAAAGAAGTTATTCTTAGTGGAGGATCGATAAATTCACCACAATTGTTAATGGTATCAGGTGTAGGTCCAGGTACACATTTAAAAGATAAAGGAATTGAAACTATTCATAATATAGATGGAGTTGGTAAAAATCTTCAAGATCATCTTGAAACATACATACAACAAGAATGCAAAACTCCAGATACTCTGTACACCTATGTAAATAAATTTAATATGATTAAAGCAGGTATACAATGGTTTATGAATAAAAGTGGTCCCTGTTCTACTTCATTCTTAGAGGCTGGTGGTTTTTGTAAATCTTCTTCAGATAAAGAATATCCAAATATACAATTTCATTTTTTTCCTGCTTTTGTAATAGATCACGGAAAAGTTGATCCAGATAGACATGGATATCAGCTGCATGCAAGTTTGAATCAACCAAAAAGTAGAGGTCATATAACTTTAAATAGCTCTAACCCATATGATTATCCCAAAATACAATTTAATTATTTAGAGAACGAGTACGATCTTAATGAGACAGTAAAATGTATTCACGTTGCTAGAAAAATATTAAGTCAAAACTCAATGAAGCCTTATGCGGGAAAAGAAATCGGACCTGGAGAAAATGCTAATGATAATAAACAAATAGAGAGTTATATAAGATCAAAAGCAGAAACAGCTTACCATCCATCATGCACATTAAAAATGGGTACTGACAATACAGCAGTTGTTGACGAAAAATTAAAAGTTCACGGTTTACAAAATATTAGAGTCGCTGATGCTTCTGTTATGCCAGAGATCACAAGTGGTAATTTAAATGCTCCAACTTTAATGATAGCTGAGCGTGCAGCAGATTTTATTATTAATTCTTGATTGTTAAATTTAGTTTAGACTAAGAATTATTTTCAGTATCTTCAGCAACCTGATCTTTTGGTTGCTCTTCAGCTTCCGTTACTTGATCTAAAGATATATCTTCATTTTCTGTAGTTTCACTTTGCTCTGTCTCTACATTCACTTCTGGTTGAGCTCCACCAGATATTTCAGCCAAATCATCTTTTGAAACCTGAATTTTTTCTGGAATTTTTCTTGCTCTTTTTGACGGAAGTATTGGAGCGCCACTTTTTGAAATTTCACCTTTATACATGTTTTCAAAATCATCCCCGACTTCTTCGTCTTCTATAGATGTATCATCTACTTGCTCAACATGCTTTCTAAGCTTATAAACTGCACTGTCTTTTAAGTCTTGAACTTTTACATTTTCTTTTGCGATTTCTCTTAATGAAATTACTGTATTTTTATCATTATCAATGCTAACCGAAGGTTCTACTCCTGAATTTAGTTGTGTAGTTCTTTCTTTTGCAACTAGGACTAATTCGTAGGGACTTTCAACTTTATCAATACAATCTTCAACTGTTACTCTTGCCATGCGAGGTATTTATACTCATGAATAAAATAAATCAAGGTATTTTATTTTTTTATTTTAACCGGATTTAACTTAGTTCTTACTAAAAATAGCATTATCAATGCTGTAAATATGTAAACACCAGATATCATTGCAATTTGTTCTATTGAAAAACCTTTATCTATCAAAATACCAAACAATGCTGTTCCAAAAGCTGTTGCAAAAACCATAAGAGCTGTAGTTAATGCTTTAATAGACCCTATATGTTTTACCCCATAAATTTCTGCCCAAGTAGAGGAGCCCAATACGTTAGCTAAACCGTTTGATACACCAATTAGACCTAAAAATAAAAAAGATGTTAGTGGATGATTAAAGTAAATAATTACAAATACTGAAAATAATAATGGAATATTCATATATATTAAAATTTTTCTACTAGTAAATTTATCAATTAAAAAACCTGCTATAAAAAGAGTTAATACAGAGAGAACCGAGTAAACCATAAAAGATTGAGCTATCACATATGGCCCCCATCCTTTTGAGGTTAAAATAAATGATTGATAAACAAAAGTTCCTGTTGCAATCCAAGGCATTGCCAACATATTTGCACATAATATATAAAATCTATAATCTTTTAAAACTTCTATTCTTTTCCAGTTTTTAATAATTATTTTTTTCGAATTTCTATTATCTTGTTCTCTAGATTCAAAATTCAAATTCTTTAATAAAATAAATGATGCAATAGGTAATAATAAAATAATTAGTATAGAGATATATATCCAAATATTTCTCCAATCATAAACTGTTAAAAGATAAATTATTAAAACTGGTAATATAAATTCAGCGGTTGATAATCCAAACCAACTTGTACTTAGAGCCTTGCCTCTTGACTTTGTAAAATATCTTGAAATTGTAGTGGTTGCGGTATGTGACATCATTCCCTGACCCGAAAATCTCATCAGAAAAATAGCGATAAATAAAATTGTAATGGATGATATTTTGGAAAAGAAAAAACAAGATAATGATAGCAAAATAATTACAAAAAAAGCAAATTTAAAAATATTTATATCATCTATTTTTTTTCCAACCCAAATTAAAACAAAACTACTAAGAAGTGTTGCTGATGCATAAATTGAGCCAAATTGTCCATGTGAGATAGAAAGTGCTTCACGTATACTTGAGTTAAATAACCCAAGAAAATAACTCTGTCCAAAACTAGAAAAAAATGTAAAAATAAATCCAAATAAAATTACTTTTAAACTTAAACTTTTAAACATATAAAAAAATTATGAGTTGTAATGTTGCTTTCATAGGTCTTGGTGTAATGGGTTATCCAATGGCAGGATATATATCAAAAGGTGGTCACAATGTAACTGTTTTTAATAGAACTAAATCAAAAGCAGAAAAGTGGGTAAATGAATATAAAGGTAAAATGGCAGAAACGCCTGCAGAAGCTGCTAAGGATGCTGAATATATTTTTACCTGCGTTGGTAATGATAATGATTTAAGAGAAGTAACCTTTGGCGAATCTGGGGCCTTTAAAACAATTAAAAAAGGATCTGTTTATATTGATAACACGACAGCTTCAGCAATAATTGCAAGAGAGATATATGCATACGCTAAAAAGAATGGCTTTGGTGCATTGGATGCACCTGTCTCAGGTGGTCAAGCTGGTGCAGAAAATGGTGCACTTACAGTTATGATTGGTGGTGATCAAGTAGATTTTGATAAAGCAAAAGATAAAATTGATTGTTACAGCAAAAAAATGAAATTACTTGGTGGTGCTGGAAATGGTCAGCTCGCAAAAATGGTTAATCAAATTTGTATTGCTGGTTTAGTCCAAGGTTTATCCGAAGCAATAAATTTTGGTATGAAGGCTGGTCTTAACATGGAAGATGTAATTGAGGTTATTTCTAAAGGTGCCGCACAATCTTGGCAAATGGAAAATAGATATAAAACAATGATTGATGATAAATTTGATTTTGGTTTTGCTGTTGATTGGATGAGAAAAGATCTTAAAATTGCAATGGATGAAGCGAAAAACAATGGCTCTTTATTACCTGTTACAGAACTAGTTGATAAATATTATGGTGAAGTTCAGGAAATGGGTGGAAACCGATGGGACACATCCAGTTTAGTTAAAAGGTTTAGAAAGTAATAGAGTATGCAGCCAGCATACTATGAAAATTTAGAAGAAATTCAAAATAAGTTTTGGTCTATGCTAGAGGACGCTGTGACTAATAGAGGTTCTCCTTTCAGAATTCCTGTTTTTATTTGTGCTCATCAAGATGAGGTTGATGGCAGAATTGTTGTTTTACGTAAGTCAGACAGATCAAGTAATCTATTACAATTTCACACTGATTTAAGGTCTCCAAAAGTAGATATTCTTAAAAAAAATAAAAATGCCTCTTTAGTTTTTTACGATAAAGAAGAAAAGATACAATTAAGAGTGAAAGTAGAATGTGAAGTTAACAATCAAAATTCTATAACAGAGGAGTCTTGGAAGAAAACACAACATATAAGTAGACGTTGTTACTTAACCGACAGCCCTCCTGGAACTACCTCAGAAAATCCAACTTCTGGAATGATATCTAAATTAGAAGATTTTGATTACACAATGGAACAAAGTGAAGAAGGTTATAGAAATTTTACTGTAATTAAATGTAAAATTAAAACTATTGAATGGCTATATCTTGCAGCTAAAGGACATCGAAGGGCAAAGTTTGATCTAGAAACCAATAAAAATTCTTGGTTAGTTCCTTAATTTTCAAAATCGCAATAAAATAATTCTTTTTATTAAATTAAATAAGAATAAAAATAAAGTATAAGATTTAAATAAAATTTTATATTTTAAAAAATATCTAAAACTATTTCCTGATCTGCTTGTTTTTTCTTTAAATTTCATATCCTCATATGAATGATTGATAACCTCTTTACTTACTCTATCATTGACACCTTTTTTTAAAAAAACAATGTTATGATGAAACGAAATATTTAATATTTGAGAGTCGTATTTTTTTTTAATATAAAATGGGTTTGCTATTTCTTGATAATTTATACTGTCCGTTAAATGTTTAAAAAAATTCATATGTGAATTTGAATACTTCAGGTCAAAGGGATTTCCACCAAAAAAATGGTTATAACTAGTTTGAATATCCTCAACAACATATAAACCTTTGTTTTTTAGTACGGGGAATAGTAGTTCAAAACTTTTTTTAACATCTTTTGATAAATGGCTACCATCATCAATAATTATATCAAATTCCTTATATTTACTGATTATCTCACTAATAAATTTTTCATCACTTTGTGATCCTTGATGAATGTCAATGTTACTTCTATTTAAGTTTTTTTCATCTAAATTTATCTTGTGTATATCAATTCCAACTACTTTTGAATTTTTGAAATAATCTGACCAAGTCAATAATGATTTGCCATCAGCAATACCTAATTCAAGAATTATTAAATTATCCTCTTTTAATTTATGAAAATAGCTTTCGTAAATTTCAATGTAACCATGTTCTATTTTGTCGGATTTGTAAGTCTCAGCAATTTTTTTTAAATTGTGATTTTCCATGATTAATTCTTTATTTCTCTAATGCAGAAAGTTTTTTTCTAAGTTTTGGTGATAAACTAGAAAACCATTCTTTTTCTTTGCCAGACTCAGGCAAAACTGCACCATATTCTATCATCTGAGATGGTGGCAGATCATTGATGTAAACCCAAACCTGCGTTTCATCTAGATTTGAATTTTTAACTAATACATCTTTTAAATCAGAAATTAGCTTATCTTTTATTTCTTTTGATCTACCAGACCTAATTTGACCTAGTAAAAATAAAGAAGGTTCTTTCACTATTTTTCCACCCATAAAATGATTATTCTTTTTTGTTTTATTAAATATCACTTGAGCAAAGTAAGTATTTGCACCAGTTACAATATTATGAACTTTAGTGATTCCCTTAGCTATTTTTTTTTGTTGTTTGGATGAAATATAAAAATTTGAATTGGTTAATGTGTAAGTTGGCATAAATTTTAAATTAATTTAGAATATATGTTTTTAAGTCGCAGTGAAATTAAATTTTTATAAATTATATATAGCTCATGGAGACATCAATTCTCATTATTTTAGTGGTTGTAGTTGCTGTTATACTTTTTAGACCTTTGTCAAAAAAAGAACTAGACAAGTATAACGATAAAGATAACTGGTCAAATATGGGATTTTAACAAAGGAAACATTATGAAAAAATTTTTAATAACAACCATAATAATTCTATTTTCTGGATCAGCATTCGCAGGATCTTGTCCAATGATGGCAAAAAACATAGATGCTAAAATTGCAGAGGCTCAAGAACTTAGAGATACAGCTATGAATGCTCACAAGAATGGTGACCATGCCAAATCAGAAGAATTGCTTAATAAAGCATTAGAATTGTTTAAAGGATAAATTATTTGGAGCCTAGGGGTATATAATAAAAGAATACCCCTCTCCTTTTATAAATATTAAAAAATAGATTTAGCGTATTTTTTCCAGTTATCTTGGTAGTGTTTCGTATTTTCAAAGACTGCCTTTTTTTCTTCTTCCGTAATCTCTCTTACAACTTTGCCAGGTGAACCAATCACTAAGGAATTATCTGGAATAATTTTGTTTTCAGTTATCAAAGCTTTAGCCCCTATAATGCAATTTTTTCCAATTTTTGCGTTATTAAGTATGACTGCCCCTATTCCAATAAGACTGTTATCTCCAATTGTACATCCATGTAACATAACCATATGTCCAATTGTTACATCTTTACCAACTTTCAAGGGATAGCCAGGATCAGTGTGCAAAACACTCCCATCTTGAACATTCGATCCCTCTCCTATATAAATATTTTCAATATCTCCTCTAAGAACTGCATTAAACCAAATACTTGAATTTTTTTCCAAAGTAACGTCTCCAATGACAGTTGCATTTGGAGCTACCCAATTTTCGCCAGAGTTTTTTGGTTTTTTATCTTTTAAATCATAAAACATAAATTATATATTAACCTATCATGGCTCTTACAAAAACACCAATATGTGATTTCGGAAAAAAAGCCGAGGAATTCAAACTGGAATCTACAGAAAATAAAATACTTTCATTAAACGATATCAAGGGAGAAAAAGGAACTCTAATAATGTTTATTTGTAATCATTGTCCTTATGTTAAAGCTATAATTGAAGATCTTGTTAATGATTGCAAAGAAATAAAAAATTTTGGAATTAATTCAGTAGCTATATGTTCAAATGATGTAAAAAATTATCCAGAAGATTCATTTGAAAATATGATTGAATTTGCAAAAAATAATAACTTTAATTTTCCTTACCTTCATGACATATCTCAAGAAGTTGCTAAAAAATATGAAGCTGTATGTACACCGGATTTTTTTGCTTATAATCATAATCTAGAACTTCAATACAGAGGAAGAATAAGAGAATTAAAAGACTTAAAACCTATAAGATCTGGGGAAAGTGATTTGTTAATGGCTTTAAAAAAGATTTCTAAAACAGGTCAAGGACCTGAGGATCAAATACCAAGTATGGGATGTAATATAAAGTGGATCAAATAATTTAATGTACTTAATAATAACCAGAAATTTTCCTCCTGAAGTTGGGGGAATGCAAAACCTAATGTGGGGTTTGACAAATTCTTTATCAAAACTAAATATGGTAAAAGTATTTGCTGATTATCATGAAAATCATATAGAATTTGATAAGAAAGTATCCTTTTCAATTGAGAGAGTTAAGGGTCCAAAAATTTTGAGAAAATATAGAAAATCTTTTTTAATTAACGATTTTATAAAGCAAAATACTAAAATTAATTGCTTAATAGCAGACCACTGGAAAAGTTTAGAAAATATAAATACTAATAAAAAAAAAATTTGTTTAATACATTCTAAAGAGATAAATCATAAAAAAGGTTCCTGGTTAAACAAAAGAGTTTTAAATGTTTTAAACAATATTGAGTATGTGGTTGCAAATTCAAATTTTACAAAAAATTTAGCAATAGATTTAGGTGTACTTTCTGAAAAAATCATTGTGATTAACCCAGGAATTGATCCGGTTTACAAAGTACCTCAAGATTTAATGAAAAAAGCAGAAGATATATTTGGTGCTAAAAAAAATAGATTAATCACAGTTTCACGTTTTGATAAAAGGAAAAATCATGAAAAAGTAATTATGGCCCTAAGAAATTTAAAAGAAATCTATCCAGATATAATTTATCTTTGTATTGGGTACGGTGATGAAGAAGAGAATATTAAAAAATTAGTAGAGCAATTAAATCTTGGTAATCAGGTAATTTTTTTAAAAAATATATCGAATGATTTAAAGAATGCTTTAGTTGCATCATCAAATATTTTTATAATGCCTTCGATTATTGATAAAAAATCTATTGAAGGTTTTGGTATTGCTTTTGTAGAAGCTGCACAATTTGGTGTTCCATCGATTGGAGGAAAAGACGGTGGTGCATCTGATGCAATAATTCATGAAAAAACAGGTTTAATTTGTGATGGAAACAGTTTGGAAGACATAAGTGCGTCAGTTGATACACTTTTAAAAGACCGAAAATATAAAGAGTACGGCAAGCTTGCAAAAGAAAATTCCAAAAACTTTTATTGGGATAAAATTATTGAAAACTATAAAAGAATCTTATAAATTTTATTAATGATAGATAAGTTTAATAATATTTTTTATTTACTAATATTTATAGTGCATTTCCTAGGTGTTGGAATTTATGCTTTTCAAACAATTGTTGGAACTAAAAGTTTCATGAAAAAATTTGATATTGCGCCAACTGGTGCAATAATGACTAGACTGGCTGGTGGTTTTATGTTGGCAGTTTTTTTAATGTCGATCTATGTAGGTTTTATTAGACCTAATGGTCTTGAGGGTTCTTGGGCTTTTTTTAATTTAGTTTTTGTAAATAATTTATGTATTTTTCTTTGCAATTTTTATTCAGTAAAAATAGATAAGACCGGTGTTACAAAAAAAACTGGTAATGAACCTGTAATTGCTCCACTTATGTTTACTATAATGAGTGCATTACTTTGCTATGGTTTAGCAGACAAAATTTATTATTAAATTTTTTCTTTAATTCTTTCAAAAACTTTTTGAGCACTTAGATTGCTAAGATTGTTTACTTGAATAGGTTTAAAATTTTCTCTTTCTATACTGACCTTATAAGCCGTTGTATGTGATCCAAATAAAGCCAATCCCCTTGCATTAAGATGAGCGGTCATATGCGCAGGCCCAGTATCATTTGCAATCACAAAAGAACTATCTTTTATTAAAGAAGATAATTGAGTAAGTTTAATTGATTTTCCATTATCTAATACACAATCTGCATTAATTTTTTTAGCTTCATTAATTTCATTGGGTCCTGGGGCAACAAAAAATCTAAATTTATCTTTGTAATTAGTTTTAAGTATATCTATTAATTCATTATAGTACGGCCACTTCTTTAAAGTTAAATGGGGAGAGCAAAAAGGGAAAAGCAAAATATATTTTTTAAGATTAAATTCTGACTTTAATTTAGATATATCTTCACAACTCCAAGAAAAATCTGGGTACATAGTATTAGTAATTTTTAAGCCTGAAGTCTTTAGTTGATGTGCAAACCTATCTAAAACCGGTTTTTTATCAAATTCCTCTTTTGTTTTACCTTCTGGTAATGTTGTTTCAGATGAAGACCATGTATTCAAATTTGATTGAGGAAACAAAATTTTTTTATAAAATTTAGTTCTTGAGGAATTTTGTAAATCATAGACTTTAGAAAAATTAAGTTTTTTTATCTTTTTCATTAAAAGATAAAGGTAAATCAAATTAAATCTGGAAAGTCTTTTATCTAAAATTACATCAGCTAAATAAGGATTTTTTTTAAATAAATCAAAGTAAGGTTTTGTTGTTAATAAATAGATTTTATCATCTTTATGATTGTCAAATATATCTTGTATTACCCCGCTAGCTTGCGCTATATCTCCTAAAGAACCGTGTTTGATTATTAAAATATTAGACATATTTTTAACAATTTAACATACTATTATTATTTATGAATAAAATTCTCGTTGAAGTTTCTGTTGGTGAGTTGTTAGATAAGTTGTCCATTTTAGAAATTAAGAAAGATAAGATTAAAGATAATAATAAGCTTAAATTTATAAGTGAAGAATATGTCATTTTAAAGAACCAGTTTGAAAAAAACGTTAAAATTGATAATAAATTAAATAATCTATTTAAATCTTTAAAAGATATTAATAATAAACTTTGGGATATAGAAAATGAGAAAAGATTGTGCGAAAAAAATTCTGACTTTGGTGAAACATTTATTAAAACCTCTAGGGATATACATTTTTTAAATGATAAAAGAGGAAATATAAAATTAGAAATAAATAATTATACTGGATCTAAAATTAAAGAAATAAAAGAATATACTGGGTATTAGTAGCTATACTTCCTCTCTAAATACTTAATTATATTGTGAATTATAAAAGTTATAAATAGGTAAATTCCTCCCGCAACAATGAATACTTCAACTGGTTTAAACGTGGTTGATATTATGTATTTTGCTACTCCAGTTAAATCCATAAGCGTTACAGTGCTTGCTAAGGAAGTGCCCTTTAGCATTAATATAATTTCATTACCATAAGCTGGGAGAGATTGTCTAATAGCTATAGGAACTTGAATTTTATAAAAAATTATTTTTGATTGTATTCCAAGACTCTTACCTGCCTCTATAAAACCAGGTTTGATTGTTTGAAAAGCTGATCTTAAAATTTCAGAAGTATAAGCTCCTGTATTAAGGGCAAATGCTATAATCGCACACCAGTATGGTTCTTTTAGTGCTACCCATAAAAAAGATGATCTTAAAGACTCTATCTGACCAAGTCCAAAATAAATTATAAATATTTGGACCAATAATGGTGTTCCTCTAAATATATATGAATACCCATAAGCAAATTTATTGATAAAGGGATTTTTATTTAATCTCAATATAGCAAAAAACAATCCTAAAAATAGTCCAAGCACTAAAGATACAGAAAGTAATTTTAATGTAATCAAAGTGGCATTTAGTAACTTTGGAAAGCTAGTTATCATTAAATCTAAATCCATTAGTATCCCTTGCTATATTTAATTTCTAACTGATTAATTAATTTCATACTTAAAAAAGTTAATAACAAGTATAATATTGCTGCAAAGGAGTAGAAGAAAAGTGGATCTCTTGTTGAACCAGCGGCGATGTATGATTGTCTCATTATTTCTACTAAACCTGTCACCGATATTAATGAAGTATCTTTTAATGTAATTTGCCAAACGTTACTTAAGTTTGGAATTGCAAGTCTTAACATTTGGGGCATAATAACTTTAATAAAATGAATTGGTTTTTTTAAACCCAAAACTTTTGAAGCTTCAAACTGTCCTTTATCAATTGACTGAATAGCACCCCTAAAAACTTCAGTTGAATATGCTCCTGAAATAATTCCAATAGCAAAAGATCCAGTTATAAAAGCATTAATTTCAATATAATCATTATATCCAAATATAGAGGCTACAAACATTACTGCCCCACTACCACCAAAGAAAAATAAATAAATTACCAATAATTCTGGAACACCTCTAATTACTGTTGTGTAACAATTTGCAATTAGATTTAGAAATTTATTTTTAGATAATTTTAATGGTGTAAAAATTAAAGCAAAAATGAAACCTATCAACAAAGCTGTTATTGAAACAGCAATTGTCATTAATGTGGCGATGAATAGCTCATCACCCCATCCTGTTTTTCCAAATGCTAGAAGTTCCATATAGACTGGCGACTATATATCATAGTCGCCAAATCTAAAATCATTTACATAGAAGCGTCAAAGCCAAACCATTTAGTAGCAATTCTACTAATGTCACCATTTTTTCTTGCTTTATCAATGGCTCTATTAAAGGCATTTAAAAGTTCTGTATCATCTTTTCTAATACCAACCCCAACACCATTACCAAATGCACCACCAGAAAATGTTGGTCCAACTAAAACTACTGGTTTTCCTGATTTCTCTGCGTAGTCAGTAAATGCAACGGCTGCTGCTAACGCAACATCACATCTACCTGAAGTTAAATCTAAATTAACTTCATCTTGAGTTTTGTAAGTTCGAACATTTATTTTTCCTACATCACCAGACTCTAAAAAATTTTGGTGAATTGTAGCTGTTTGTGTACATACAGTCTTACCAGCTAAAGCAGATGTTAAAGTTTTAAGATCTTTCTTAACTGCACCTGTCTTTTTTGTAAGATTAATTCCTTCAGAAGTATCAATACCCTCGAGGTCTGAACCTTTCATAACAGCTAATGATGCAACTTCGTCAGCATAACCTTGTGAAAAACTAATTGCTTTTTGTCTTTCTGCAGTAATAGACATACCTGCCATTATAGCATCAAATTTTCTCATGATTAGTGCTGGAATCATACCATCCCAATCTTGTTCAACAATTTCACACTGCTGTCCTATATATCTACAAAGTGTCCAAGCCAACTCAACTTCAAATCCAATTAATTTACCTGAAGCATCTTTGGAATTCCATGGTGGATATGCACCCTCTGTGCCTATTCTTATTTTATCAGCGTTAGCAGATATTGTTAAAAATAAACTTATCAACAATCCTAAGCTGAATTTTTTAATTATATTCATTTCTCCTCCAAATTTATTTGAGGAATTATTTCACAAAAATTAATATTAAAAAAGAAATTATTTATTTAAGGACGATGCAAAGTTCCAAGAACAATCAAAGCTTGGAATATAAATTCTATCTAAGGATGTATTGCCAAAGCTTTTTTCAAATAAATTTAGCCATTTATCAACTTGTTTTGGTTTTTTGTCTTGGCTTCCTACTTGAGCTGTAATTGTTCCATTTGATTTTAAAATTCTTTTTAAAGAATTTATATTTTTTGCCGCTAAATCAATACAATATTGATCATCGTTAAGATCAACAAATACCTTGTCATATTTATTATCTTCTACTTTTTTAATACTTTCAAAGGCATCACCCCAAACACACTTTACAGAATTTTTTGTAGTAGCTTTTTCACCTATTTTGGATAAATGTTTGTCACAAACATGAACAACTTCGGGATCTAGCTCGTACCAATCAATTAAATTAAATCCTTTCGAAATGAGTTCTCTTGCTACTCCACCATCTCCACCACCAATTATCGCTGATTTATCTTTGCTAGGATTTAGTTTTAAACCTGAATGTACAAATGTTGAACTATATAGGTGTTCGTCACTTTCAGCTACTTGTAGTTCATTATCTATGAATAAAGACTTACCAAATTGTTCCAAATCTAAAATTTCAATATGTTGGCCCACTTTTGAAGTAAAATCTTCCAATATATTTCTAACCATGTAATATTTTTTTAGTCCAGGTGAACTATAAATATCATCGTAATAACTTACTGTATCTCTATTAAATTCTTTTTTAACTATACGTTTATGTTTAATTTCTTTTTTTAGAACTTCTAGAGCAACAATTGGATTTACTTTACCACAAGTAAAAAAATCAAAACTTATAATTCCTTTTTCAGGAAATGTATGAAAACTTATGTGACTCTCCGCAAGTAAAGCTACTAATGTAAATCCTTGTGGTTCAAATTTATATTTTGAAATTTCTAGAACGGTAACTTTTGCTTTTTTTGCAATTTTGTAGACAAGTTTTTCAAAGAACTTGGGTTCATATTCTTTGTCTGTTCCAATGATATCAAGAGTAATGTGCTCACCTACTTTACCCATAAAAAGTTACCTCTGGTTTTTTTTATAACTTTTAGTTTTTTCTAAAATTTTATTCATTTCTTCAAATGAAAGAATCTTAGGTTTTCCTATTTTTATTGTATTTATATATTGATGACAAATATTTTCTACCTCTTGTGCAAGCTCAAATGCCTCCTCTAAATTTTTACCAAATGCAACCTGACCGTGGTTTGACATCAAGCATGCTTTTCTCTTTTCGAGGGCTGAAAGCATATTTTGAGATAATTCTTTAGTACCAAAAGTTGCATACTCTGCACATTTAATATCATCACCTCCTGCTAACGCTATCATGTAGTGAAAGGCTGGTATATTTTTTCCATGGGCAGAAACAGCTGTGGCATGTGGGGAATGTGCATGCACAATTGCATATGCATCCTTTTTTTTGATATAAATATCCTGATGAAATCTCCATTCTGATGATGGATTTAAATCATTTTTTGATATTTTATCATTATTTAAACTTTCATCCAACTCTAAGAAAACAATATTTTCTTCTTTAAGTTGATCATATTTAATTCCTGAAGGAGTAATTAAAAAACCTTCTTTTCCATCTTGTTCTGCTCTTATTGATATATTTCCAGATCTTAAAGGTGACAAATTTGAACTATTAAGTTTTTTTGCATACTCAATAACTTCTTTTCTTAAATTATTCATTACTTGCTTAAGTTTTTTTCTATTTCTGTCTTACAAAAAATTTTAATATCTTCAATATTTCTATCCTTATAAATTTTTTTCTGGGCAATTACACATGCCTTCATAGATTTGCTTAAACTAAATGATCCATACTCTATTCTTGAAACATAAAGCATGATAAATGCTATTATTAAAAATAATATATAATACAAATTTTTTCTCATTTAAATAATTCCTTTAACCCATTTTCAGATGCTTCACAAATTCCTTTTTCGGTAATTAATCCTGTAACATACTTCGCTGGTGTAACATCAAAAGCTAAATTCATGGATTTGCTTTTTTGAGGATAAATTCTTACCTTAATAATTTTTCCATTTTGATCTACACCTTCGATTTCTGATAATTCATCTGAACTTCTTTCTTCAATTGGTATATCTTTTGAATTTTTTGTTTCCCAGTCAATTGTTGAACTTGGTAAAGCAACATAGAATGGAACATTATTATCTTTGGCAGCTAAGGCCTTTAAATAAGTTCCAATTTTGTTACAAACATCACCATTAGCTAGTGTTCTGTCTGTACCAACTATACATAGATCAACTTCGCCTCTATTCATTAATATACCACCAGTATTATCTGCAATAATAGTATTTTTAATTCCCTCTTCATTAAGTTCGTACGAAGTTAAATTTGCTCCTTGGTTTCTAGGTCTTGTTTCGTCAACCCATACATGGATGGGAATTCCTTTTTTGTGAGCATGGTATATAGGCGAAGTAGCAGTGCCCCAATCTATTGTTGCTAACCAACCAGCATTACAATGAGTTAAAATATTTATTGGCTTCTTATTTTTATTATAAATTTCTTCAATAATATTTAATCCATTCAAACCTATATTCTTACAAAAATTAATGTCCTCGTCACATATTTTTTTTGCTTCGGTCAATGCAATTTCTAAAATTTTTTCACTGTTAACGCCTGATATTCTTTTGATCATTCTATCTACTGCCCACTTTAAGTTAACAGCTGTTGGTCTAGATTTAATTAACTCCTCTGAGGATTTTTTTAAAAAAGTTTGATCATTATTTTCTAAAAGAGCCAATACCAAACCATATGCGGCAGTAGCTCCAATCAGAGGGGCACCTCTTACCTCCATGATTTTAATTGCATTAATTGCATCTTGGACTGTTTTTAGATCTTTAATAAAAAATTTATG
>JBJLDV010000005.1:0-53072 GCA_045566195.1 Candidatus Pelagibacter sp.
GAATATTCTAAAAATATGCAAAAGAGAATTATGGATATCCCCCCAATTATTTGGTGGTATACTTTTTTTCCAAATAGCGAAAAAGAAAGGTTAATGATTAAATATAAAAATTTTCAAATTAATCAAGATTTAATACCAAATATTTTTATAATTAAAAATATTAAGAAAAATGAGAATTTTAAAAAAAATATTTCTAATTATCAGTTAAGGGAAGTTCTTAAAAATACAAATTATACAGTTTTGATAAAAGATTAGAATTAAATTGAATATTTATTTTTTATTTTTTCTGCTAATTCAATATATATTTTAGAAATTTTATGATTAATGTTTTTTTCTACAATAGGAGTTCCAAGATCACCAAATTTACCTACCTCTGGATCTATAGGAATTTCACATAAAAAATTTTTATTATATTCAGTAGCAGTTCTTCTCACTCCTCCTTCACCAAATAAATGGTATTTTTTTCCATCATCACCTATGAAATAACTCATGTTATCTACAAGTCCAACGATATCAACTCCAAGTTTTTCAAACATCTTAATTCCTCTTATCACATCTTGAAGGGCTATTTCTTGTGGGGTTGATATTATTATAGCTCCGTCCATTTTAATCTCTTGTGCAAAAGTAAGTTGAGTATCACCAGTTCCGGGCGGCATGTCTACGATTATTATATCCAGTTCTTTCCAATCTACTTTTTGAGTAAATGTTTTTATAGCACTTGTTACCATTGGACCACGCCATATCATTGGCGTTTGTTCATCAGTTAAAAAACCAATGGACATACATTGAATATTGTATTTGTTTATTGGTATTAATTTTCCATTTTGAGACTTAGGCTTTTCATTTATTGAAAACAATTTTGGTAGAGAAGGACCATAAATATCAGCATCTAAAATACCAATCTTTAAACCTAATTTTGAAAGGGCTAGTGCTATATTTGTGGCAAATGTTGATTTACCAACTCCTCCTTTTGCACTCGATATGGCTATAGTGAATTTTGCACCCTTTATTGGGTTTTTCACAAATTTTTTTGGTTTAATTGTAGGATCCATTGTCTCAGTTAGTTGTTATTTGTAAGGTTATATAGGTAACTTATCTTGTTTTTCAAATTAAAGACACTATATAGAGAGCCATGGTTGATGATTTTAAAAGTAGAGGCGGTAGTCCATGGGGCTCACCTCCTGGAGGGGGAAATGGATCGGGTCGAAAAGGTCCAACACCGCCAGATGTTGATGAAATAATCCGAAAGATTCAGGACACTATAAAAAAATTTATGCCTAGCGGATCTGAGGGTGGTAACAAGCCAATTTTATTTGGTTTATTAGTTTTAGTAATTATTTGGGCTTTAAGTGGTCTCTATAGAGTTTTACCCGATGAACAAGGTGTAGTTTTGAGATTTGGAAAATTTACAACGACAACTCAACCTGGATTAAATTATCATATCCCTTTTCCTATTGAGAGCGTTATCACTCCGAAAGTTACCAAGGTAAATAGAATGGATATAGGTTTTAGGTCTGAAAGGGACAGTGGATTTACATCAACAGGAGTTGCAGACGTGCCAGAAGAAAGTTTAATGTTAACTGGAGATGAAAATATAGTAAATATAGATTTTTCAGTTTTTTGGGTAATCAAAGATGCTGGAAATTTCTTATTCAAAATACAGGACCCAGAGGGAACTGTTAAAGCAGCTGCAGAAACAGCTATGAGAGAAGTAATAGCAAGAAGTGATATTCAACCGATTTTAACAGAGGGAAGATCAAAAATAGAAATCGATACTCAAGAAATTATTCAAAACATATTAGATGAGTACAATTCAGGAATTCAAATTACGCAAGTACAGACACAAAAAGCAGATCCGCCTGATCAAGTAATTGATGCATTTAGAGATGTTCAAGCAGCAAGAGCTGACATGGAAAGATCGAAGAACGAAGCTGAAGCATATGCAAATGATGTTATTCCAAGAGCGAGGGGTGAGGCTGAAAAAATTTTACAGGCAGCCGAAGCTTACAAAAAAGAGGTTGTTGCAAAAGCAGAAGGTGAAGCGAGTAGATTTTTAGCAATATTTAATGAATACAAAAATGCAAAAGAAGTAACTCAAGAAAGAATGTACCTTGAGACTATGGAAAAAGTTTTGGCAGATATTGATAAAGTTATAATTGATAAAGAAGCAGGATCTGGAGTTGTACCATACCTTCCGCTTCCTGAATTAAAAAAAGGGACAAATTAAAATGAAGAAAATTTTATTACCATTTGTTGGCGTTATTGCAGTTGTAGCATTTTTCTCAATTTTTATAGTTAAAGAAGTTAACCAAGCAATTGTTTTACAGTTTGGTGATCCAAAAAAAATTATATCAAAACCTGGACTTAATTTTAAACTACCTTTTATTCAAAATGTTGTTTTTCTTGATAAAAGAATTCTAAATTTAGATGCACCACCCGAAGAAGTTATTGCATCAGATCAAAAAAGATTGATTGTAGACGCATTTGCAAGATTTCAAATTGTGGATCCTTTAAAATTTTACATATCAGTTGGAAATGAGAGAGTTGCAAGATCTAGATTGTCAACAATTATAAATTCTAGAATAAGAAGTGTATTAGGTACTCAAAGACTTCAAACATTATTGTCAGAAGATAGAACGAAACAAATGTCGTTGATACAAGAAGGTGTTAATAACGAAGCAGAAAAATTTGGTATTAAAATTATAGATGTAAGAATAAAAAGAGCTGATCTTCCTCAAGCTAACAGTGATGCTATTTTTGCACGAATGCAAACAGAAAGAAATAGAGAAGCAAAAGAGTTTAGAGCCAAAGGTGCTGAGATGGCTATTACAATTACCTCAACTGCCGATAAAGAAGTAACAGTAATTTTAGCTGAAGCTCAAAAAAAATCTGAGATAATGAAAGGGGAAGGTGACGGGAAAAGAAACAAAATTTTTGCTGATGCTTTCGGTCAAGACCCTGAATTTTTTGCTTTCTATAGAGCTATGCAGGCTTATGAGACAGCATTAATTGGAGGAGAAACTTCATTAGTTCTTTCACCTGATAGTGAGTTTTTTAAATTCTTTGGAAATATAAATAAAAAACCATCTCAATAATATTTGAATAATGAATGAACTGATCATTGCCGTTGGTCTTTTCTTATTTATTGAGGGTATACTTTATGCCTTATTTCCATCAAAAATGAAAAATATGTTAAAAAAAATTGATACTATAAAATCTAATCAATTAAGAACGGCAGGTTTTATTTTTGCATTAATTGGATTTTTCATAGTCTGGAGTTTTAAAAGTTAGAATAATGAAAAAAATTTTAAAGTTTAGTTTAGTTTTAATGTTAATATTTAATATTAATACTGCATCTATATCTTCAAATACACCTAGCTCTTTTGCTGATTTAGCTGAACAACTAATGCCGTCAGTTGTAAATATCTCAACAACAACAACTGTTGTGACAAAGACTAACCCATTCCCTAATTTTCAGTTTCCACCAGGTTCACCTTTTGAAGATATGTTTAAAGAATTTGGAACACCTCAAGAAAGAAAAGCAAGTGCTTTAGGATCTGGGTTTATAATTGATAAAAATGGGACAGTTGTAACAAATAATCATGTTATAAAAGATGCAGATGATATTTTAGTTAGAGTTAATGGAGACAAAGAATACAAAGCAAAGATAATTGGTAAAGATCCTTTATCAGATATAGCAGTACTAAAAATTGATTCTGATGATACTTTTAAACCAGTAAAGTTTGGAAATTCTGATATAGCAAGAATTGGAGACTGGGTTCTAGCAATTGGTAATCCATTTGGTTTGGGTGGAACTGTTACATCAGGAATTATTTCAGCAAGAAATAGAAGTCTTGGTCTTTCAAGATATGAAGATTTTATTCAAACGGATGCATCAATAAATCAAGGTAACTCAGGAGGACCACTTTTCAATATGGATGGAGAAGTTGTCGGAGTAAATACCGCAATTTTAAGTCAAGGTGGGTCAATAGGAATTGGTTTTGCTATACCTTCAAATAATGCAAAACAAGTAGTTGATCAATTAATAAAGTATGGAGAAACTAAGAGAGGTTGGTTAGGAGTAAGAATTCAGGATGTTACAAAAGAAATTGCTGAAGCGGAAAAATTAGATGAACCAAGAGGTGCATTGGTATCAAGCGTTTCACCTGGTAGTCCATCAGAAAAAGGTGGAATAAAAGCTGGTGATATTATTTTAGAATTTAATGGTACACCCATCAAACAGATGAAAGAATTACCAATTATTGTTGCTCAAACCGAAGTTGGAAAGACAGTAAGAGTTAAAATTTGGAGAAATAAAAAAGAAATTTATAAAAAAATAAAGTTAGGAAGATTAGAAACTTCTAGCGATTTTAAACCAAAAAAACCAAAAGCTTTAAAGTCAACCATAATTGAAGATCTTAAAATCGAGGTAAGACCTTTAAACAATGATGATATAGAAAAAAGAAAACTTCCAGAAGGCACAACTGGTGTAGTAATAACAGCAATAGACCCGGAAAGTCCTATTAAAAATTTATTTGTAAATAATATAATTATTGAGGCACAAAAGAAAAAAATCAAAACTCCAGGTGATTTGCAAAACATCATTAAATCATCTTTAGTTTCAAAAAATAAATCTATATTAGTTGTTATCTATAATAACGAAAATCAAATAAGTTATATTGGCATTAAGTTAAAATAAAAAATGCAAACCAAGTCTAAAATAATTTTAGTATTTGGTCCCACCTCTTCAGGAAAGTCTGAGTTTGCAATAAAGCTCGCAAAAAAAATTGGGGGAGAAATTATAAATGCAGATAGTATGCAAGTTTATAAAGAGCTTAAAGTTTTAACAGCAAGACCTACAGAAAAAGATCATAAAAAAGTAAAACATCATTTATATGGTTTTTTAAATGTTAAAAAAAATTTTTCAACAGGACAGTGGCAAAAGTTTGCATTAAAAAAAATTAAAGAAATTCAAAAAAAAAATAAAGTTCCAATACTTGTTGGTGGAACTGGTTTATATTTTAAGTCAATAACAAGTGGATTGGTAAAAATACCAAAAATTCCTATTTATTTTAGAAATAAAATCAGAAAATTACAGTCTAAATTAGGACAGGATAAATTTTTTAAAAATCTAATTAAAATTGACCCTCTTGTAAAAGATAAAATTAATTCTAAAGATATTCAAAGATCTATAAGAGCCTATGAGGTAAAAAAATTTACAAAAGTATCTCTTTATAAATGGTTTGAAAAAACTCAGATTTTATTTGAAGACAGTGATTTTATAAAAATTTTTATTGATTTTCCGAGACAAGATCTAATTGTTAGAATTGAAAAAAGAACTAATAAGATGCTGAGAAATGGAGCAATCGAAGAGGTAAAAAATTTTTTAAAGAAGAATATTGGTAAAAGCAAAAGCTCTAACAAGGTAATTGGCATAAATGAAATTAGCTTATACTTGTCTAATAAACAAAATTTGGTTTTAACAAAGGATCAAATAGCAATAAAAACAAGACAATACGCTAAAAGACAACTAACTTGGGCAAGAGGTCAGATGAAAGATTGGCATAAAGTTATGCCCGAGCATTTAAATTCATACATAAAAAAATTATAAAATTTTCATTCTAAATCTTGACCAATCAGTACAACTTCAGCTAGATTGGTTGAATGCCAAAATCGATATCAGGAGCTGAAATTGTTTTTAAATGTTTGGAAGACCAAAATGTAGATTTTATTTTTGGATATCCAGGTGGTGCAGTACTGCCTATTTATGATGAATTAAAAAATCATTCATCGATTAAACACATTTTAGTTCGCCATGAACAAGGAGCTGGACATGCTGCTGAGGGATACGCAAGATCATCTGGTAAACCAGGTGTTGTACTAGTAACGTCTGGACCTGGAGCTACAAATGTAGTGACGGCACTAACAGATGCATATATGGACTCGGTACCTTTAGTTTGTATATCTGGACAAGTACCTACTCATTTAATTGGCACAGATGCATTTCAAGAGTGTGATACAACTGGAATTACAAGACCATGTACTAAACATAATTGGTTAGTTAAAGATATAAAAGATCTATCAAAAATTATTCATAAAGCTTTTGAGGTTGCAACTACTGGAAGACCAGGACCAGTTTTGGTCGATATACCAAAGGATATTCAGTTTCAAAAAACGAATTACTCAAAATTTAAAAAAGAAAATAAATCTAATGGAAAAATACACAATAATTTTAACCATAAGGATATCGATGAGTTAGTTAAACTTATGTCAAAAGCAAAAAAACCAATCTTTTATACAGGTGGTGGTGTAATTAACTCTGGTCCAAAAGCAAGTGAACTACTTAGAGAACTTGTATCTATTACGGGTTTTCCAATTACTTCTACATTACAAGGTCTAGGTTGTTATCCTGGAGATGATAATTTATTTTTAGGAATGTTAGGTATGCATGGAACATATGAAGCAAACAATGCAATGCATGATTGTGATTTGATGATAAATATAGGTGCAAGATTTGACGATAGGATAACAGGAAAAATCGATGAGTTTTCTCCAAAGTCAAAAAAAGTTCACATAGATATAGACCCATCATCTATAAATAAAAATGTTAAAGTTGATTTACCAATAGTTGGAGATGTTCAAAGTGTAATTTCAGCAATAGTTAAAACAATAAAAAAAACAAAACCTAATTTTGTTAAATCAAATAAACAACAGATATCAAAATGGTGGGAACAAATTGAAAAATGGAGAGAGAAAAAATCTCTTGAATATATAAATAGTAATGAAACGATTAAACCACAATATGCAGTACAAAGACTTTATGAATTGACAAAAAATAAAGATACTTTCATTACAACAGAAGTAGGGCAGCATCAAATGTGGGCAGCTCAACATTATAAATTTGATAAACCAAATCGATGGATGACCTCAGGCGGTTTAGGCACTATGGGTTATGGTTTACCAGCGGCAGTTGGTGTTCAAATAGCTCATCCAAATAAATTAGTTGTTGATATTGCTGGTGAAGCATCAGTTTTAATGACAATTCAAGAAATGTCTACCGCTGTTCAATACAATCTACCAATTAAAATATTTATTTTAAATAATGAGTACATGGGCATGGTTAGACAATGGCAAGAACTTTTACATGATAAAAACTATTCAGAAAGTTACTCAGCAGCCCTCCCTGATTTTGTCAAACTGGCTGAAGCTTATGGGTGTGTTGGTATAAGAGCAAAAACACCTGAAGAACTAGATGATAAAATTATTGAAATGATTAATACAGATAGGCCCGTAATATTTGATTGCTTGGTGGATAAACAAGAAAATTGCTTCCCGATGATACCATCAGGAAAACCACATAATCAGATGTTATTAGGTCCAAAAGATCAAGAGAAGAATAAAATAACTGGAAAAGGCAAAACGTTAGTTTAATGAGTAAATCAAAATCAGCTTATAGTATACCTGGAAAAAAAGGAAAACTTGATACTCACATCATTGTTGTTTGGGTAGATAATGAAGCAGGTGTTTTAGCAAGAGTTGTAGGGTTATTTTCAGGAAGAGGTTACAATATAGAATCTTTAGCGGTTGCTGAAATTGACTCTAAATTAAATATATCAAGAATTACTATCGTGACCACTGGAACACCACAAGTCGTTGATCAAATTAAATTACAATTAAAAAAATTAGTACCAGTTCATAAAGTAGCTGATTTTAAAAGAGAAGATAAACAAGTAATTTTTAAAGAAATGGCATTATTTAAACTAGTCGGCAATAACAATAAGAGAGTCAAAGCTTTAAATGCTTGTAAAAAGTTTAATGCTGTAATATTGGATAAAACAAATAAATCGTGCGTAATACAAATTACAGCACTTAGAAGAGATATTGATAAAATGTCAAATAATTTAAAAAAATTTGGACTAGTAAGTGTTTCCAGAACTGGAGCAGTTGCAATGACAAGAGGAGCAGAAACATTTAAATAAAGGAAAAAACTATGAAGATGTACTATGAAAAAGATACTGATAATAATTTAATTAAAGATAAAAAAATTGCAATTTTTGGCTATGGAAGCCAAGGACATGCACATGCACTTAATTTAAAAGATAGTGGCGTTAAAGATGTTGTAGTTGCTTTACGAGAAGGGTCTTCAAGTAAAGTAAAAGCTGAGTCTAAAGGTTTAAAAGTTATGAATCTGTCAGACGCTGCAGAGTGGGCAGATGTAGTAATGATACTTACTCCCGATGAACTTCAAGCTACAATTTATAAAAATCATATTGAACAACGTGTTAAAGAAGGTACTTCAATAGCTTTTGCTCATGGATTAAATATTCATTATGATCTTATTAAAGCAAGAAAAGATTTAGATGTATTTATGGTCGCTCCAAAGGGACCAGGTCATCTTGTAAGAAGTGAGTTTGAAAAAGGTGGAGGAGTTCCATGTCTATTTGCAGTCCATCAAAATGGTTCAGGTAATGCTAGAGATATTGCAATGTCATATGCATCTGCGATAGGTGGAGGTCGTTCGGGAATTATTGAAACAACTTTTAAAGACGAGGTAGAAACAGATTTATTTGGAGAACAAACTGTTTTATGTGGTGGTCTAGTTGAATTAATTAAAAATGGTTACGAGACATTAGTTGAAGCAGGATATGAACCAGAGATGGCATACTTTGAAACTGTACATGAAGTAAAACTTA
Source organism: Candidatus Pelagibacter sp. (assembly GCA_045566195.1). Classification (GTDB taxonomy): domain Bacteria; phylum Pseudomonadota; class Alphaproteobacteria; order Pelagibacterales; family Pelagibacteraceae; genus Pelagibacter. The sequence continues at coordinate 8,694 of JBJLDV010000005.1, forward strand.
TTGTTGATCTTATATATGAGGGTGGGATTGCGAATATGAACTATTCAATTTCTAATACCGCAGAATATGGTGAATATGTTTCAGGTCCCAAAATAATAAATAAAGATGAGACCAAAAAAAGAATGAAAGAAGTTTTAGAAAAAATTCAATCAGGTAAGTTTACAAAGGAATGGATGGATGAGTGTAAAAATGGTCAAAAAAACTTTCTCAAAACTAGAGAAAAATTAGCTGAACATCCTATTGAAAAAGTTGGTGCAGATCTTAGAGCTATGATGCCTTGGATTACTAAGAAGAAATTAGTTGATAGCGATAAGAATTAAAAAAATTTACATCCAAATTGGGGCGTAACAATTATTTTATTTTGCAATCTACACGAGAGGTAGTATTATCTGCTACCAAATTTTTACAAAATTATGAGCAAAAAAGATAAAGTATATATATTTGATACAACTATGAGAGATGGGGAGCAATCTCCAGGAGCCTCTATGAGTGTTGAGGAAAAGATACAAATCTCAAGAGTATTTGATGAGATGGGAATTGATATTATTGAAGCAGGATTTCCAATATCTTCTCCAGGAGACTTTGAAGCTGTATCAGCAATTAGTAAAGGATTAAAAAATTCAATTCCTTGTGGTTTATCAAGAGCATTAAAAAAAGATATAGATGCTTGTCATGAATCATTAAAATTCGCACCAAGATTTAGGATACATACTTTTATTTCCACAAGTCCAGTACACATGAAACACAAACTTGATATGACAAATGATCAAGTTATAGACGCTATTAAAGAAAGCGTTACATACGCTAGAAAATTTACTGATGATGTTGAGTGGTCATGTGAAGATGGAACAAGAACAAATTTAGATTTTATGTGTAAGACTATTGAACTAGCAATTAAATGTGGAGCTACGACAATAAATATTCCAGACACAGTGGGTTACTCAATTCCTGAAGAATTTGCTAGAACTATTACTCATATAAAAAATAATGTTCCAAATATTGATAAAGCAATAATATCCGCACATTGTCATAACGATTTAGGCTTAGCTGTTGCAAATGCACTTGCAGGATTATCAGCAGGAGTAAGACAGATAGAATGTACAATAAATGGAATTGGTGAAAGAGCAGGTAATGCCGCTTTAGAAGAAATTGTAATGGCAATAAAAACTAGAAATGATCTAATGCCGTTTGATACAGGTATTAAAACTGAACTGATAAGCAAAGCATCAAAAATAGTTTCAAATGCCACTGGTTTTCCAGTTCAATTTAATAAAGCAATTGTTGGTAAAAATGCTTTTGCTCATGAATCTGGAATTCATCAAGATGGAATGCTTAAAAATAGAGAGACTTACGAAATCATGACACCAGAGAGCGTTGGTGTAAAAAAAACATCTTTAGTAATGGGAAAACATTCTGGTAGACATGCATTTAAAGATAAATTAAGCGATCTTGGTTACACAGATGTAACTGACGATGTTATACAAGCTGCCTTTGGAAAATTTAAAATTTTAGCAGATAAAAAAAAACACATTTATGATGAAGATATTGTTGCATTAGTTGATGACAGCTTAATAATTGATAACAAGATTAACGCAATAAATTTAAAATCATTAAAGGTGTTTGCAGGAACAGGTGAGCCTCAACGAGCAGAGATGACTTTAGATGTTTTTGGAGATATTAAAAAAACTTCACAAACTGGAGATGGTCCAGTCGATGCAATATTCAAGTGTATTAAAGAACTATACCCTCATGATGTAAAATTATCTTTATATCAAGTTCATGCAGTTACTGAGGGTACAGATGCACAAGCCACAGTTAGTGTTAAAATCGAAGAGAATGACAGAACTACAGTTGGACAATCAGCAGATACTGATACCTTAGTTGCATCAGCAAATGCATATTTGAATGCTTTAAATAAAATGTTAATTAAAAGAGAAAAGAAGTCACTATCAAAAGATATACAATATCAAAAAATAAAAGGAGGAGTATAAAATGGGAGTTTTAGATAAATTTACATCAATTTGGAGCCAAGATATGGCTATTGATTTAGGTACAGCGAATACACTAGTTGTTTTAAAAGGACAGGGTGTGGTTCTTAATGAACCTTCAGTTGTTGCAGTCGTTGATAACAAAGGTAAAAAATCAGTTTTAGCTGTAGGAGATGAGGCAAAAACAATGTTAGGAAGAACTCCAGGAAACATTCAAGCGATAAGACCATTAAGAGATGGGGTAATTGCAGACTTTATCGTTACAGAAGAAATGATTAAACATTTCATTAAGAAGGTTCATAAAAGAAGTACATTTGCAAATCCTAGAATTTTAATTTGTGTACCAACTGGTTCAACTCCAGTTGAAAGAAAAGCAATTCAAGATAGTGCACTTGCAGCAGGAGCTAGAAGAGTACAGTTAATCGAGGAACCAATAGCAGCAGCGATTGGTGCTAACTTACCAATTTCTGAAGCAACAGGATCAATGGTTATTGATATTGGTGGAGGAACAACAGAGATAGCAGTTATGTCATTAGGTGGAGTTGTATACTCTAATTCTTTAAGAGTTGCAGGTGATGCTATGGATAATGCTTTAATCAGTTACATGAGAAAAGAATATAATTTAATGATCGGTGATAGTACTGCGGAAAAAATTAAAAAAGAAATAGGTACTGCTATTGCAACAAATAATAATACTTATGCAGTCAAAGGTAGAGATTTAAGATCTGGAACACCTAAAGAAGTTAATATAACAGAGGAAGACACTGTAGAGGCGCTAAATCCAATTTTAAGAGAAATGATTAATGGGATTAAAGACGCTTTAGAAAATACTCCTCCAGAATTATCAGCTGACTTAGTTGACATGGGTTTAACATTAACTGGAGGTGGAGCATTATTAAAAAATATTGATAAAAGATTTTCTAAAGAAACTGGTTTACCTGTTCATATTGCTGAGGATCCTTTAGCCTGTGTGGCCATTGGTACAGGAAAGGCTTTAGAGCAAGAAGAAACATTTAATACAATGTTATCAGAGTATTAATTTGAAAAATGCAACCCTCAAGTAGAGATGATTTTATAATTGCTATAAGATCGGCATTTTTAAAGAAAGAAAATAAACAAAAGTATTCTTTATCAGCATTAATTCTACTTACGTTAGCTATCTTAATATTAGGAAAGTATGATTTTAAAATTATAAATTACTCAAAAATATCTCTTAAAGAAATAGCCTATCGATCAACATTTGTATTCTCAACTCCCGAAAATCTTATTAAAAAAAGTTTTATAGCAACAAAAAACCATTTTTTGGTTTATGAGGAAAATAAAATTCTTAGAGAAAAAGTCGAAGATCTTGAAACAAAAGATTATAATTCAGAATTTATTTTAGCTGAGAACGAGAGGCTAAAAGAGACATTAAATGAATTGAATTTCTCGTCAAATGAAATTCTTGCAAAGGTAATAGTAGATAAGCAAAGTCCTTTTTTAAAATCTATAATTGTTAATAAAGGTAGCAAGCATGGAGCAGAACTTGGGATGGCTGTTTTGGATAAAGAATATTTAGTAGGTAAAATTGTAGAGTTAAATTTTACAACATCTAGAGTGTTACTTTTGTCAGATTTAAATAGCAAAATACCAGTTGATATACTGCCAAATGGTATTCAGTCTATTTTATCAGGAACTGGAAAAGAGAATGGAAAAATTCAGTATGTTAAAGAAGAAACTTTAATCGAAAATGAAAATAAAGTTTTTACGTCTGGAGCTGGAGGCATTTTTAAACCAGGAATTCCAATTGGAGAAATTGATAAAAAACAGTCAAATTTAGATATAAATGTATCGTTTTTTTCTGATTTCTCTCAATTAAGATTTGTAAAATTAAGATCATTTTCTCCGGAGGAAAATTAGTGACTAAATTATCAAAGTTAAACATATTTAAACAATTTTTAGAAAAAGGTCCTATAATTTTATTATTTATAGCAACATTAAATGAATTTGATTTTAACTATTTGGAATTAAAATATTTTTCTTTTAACTTTCCTTTTATACTTATTTATTATTGGAGCCTTAAAAGACCAGGTAGCTTAGGCTATGGACTAATTTTTTTAAGTGGATTATTTAATGATGCAGTCGTAGGACTTCCAATTGGTGTAAGCTCTTTGAGCTACCTTTTTATATGTGGTTTTTCATCGTACTTAAGGAATATAACATTAAGACCAAGTAAAATTAATGATTGGTTCTTTTTTGGTTTTACAATTCTAGTTGTAAACTCATTAATGTTTGCAATATCAAATGTTTTTTTTAATGTTCAAATTATTTATTCAGATGTTCTAGTAAATATATTATTTACATTCTTATTTTATATTATTTTTAGTAGTTTATTTGAGTATTATAAAAATCTTGTATTTGGAGCTACAAATGTTTGATGATGGAGGTTCTAATGTTAGGAAATATAATACAGTTAATAGAAGAGTCTTTATTTTAAAAATTGCAAAAGGAATTATTTTTACAGGTATAGTTGCAAGATTATTTAGTTTACAAATCACAGAGAACAAAAAGTATCTAACATTATCCGATAAAAATAGATTAAGAGAATGGAGATTGCCTCCAGTAAGAGGAGAATTTGAGGATTTTTTTGGAAATGTAGTTGCTGGAAATACTAAGGTATACCAATTACATGTTGTTCCCGAACAAGTAGAGGACTTTAAATACTTAATGGTAAGATTAAAAAATATTTTATCATTGACTGATAAGCAATTTAGTAAAATTGTAAAAAAGAAAAGTCAGCAAAAAAATTGGGAAACACTTATAATATCTGAAAACTTAACCTGGGATCAATTCTCAAAAGTTAATTTTTATTTACATGAACTTTCAGGAGTAAAACCAGTTCTTTCTGTTGCTAGGAGTTATCCATTTAAAGAAAATTATACACATGTTTTAGGCTATGTAGCAAGAGCGAGCGAAAATGATTTGATAAATAATGAAGAAATAAAAAATAAACATGTCCCAGGATTAAGAGTTGGTAAATCAGGATTAGAAAAAACATTTGAAAATAATTTAATAGGTACAAATAGTGTTAAAAGATATGAAGTAAACGCTTTTGGTAAAAGAATTAATCAAGTTGATTTTCAAGAGGGTGCAAAAGGAGACAAAATCAAACTTACAGTTGATACAGAAATTCAAAAATTATGTAACGAATTATTAGCAGATAAAGCAGGATCAATAAGTGTAATGGATATATTCACCGGAGAAATTATTGCAATGCACTCGTCACCATCTTTCGATCCAAACTTGTTTATGTATGGAATAAGTCACAAAGATTGGGATTCAATAAGAGAGAATCCTTTAAAGCCCCTTATTAATAAAACAATATCAGGATTATATTCCCCTGGATCAATCATTAAACCCATTGTTGCTTTATCAGCCTTAGAAAATGATGTTATATCTACAAAATTTAAAGTGAATTGCTCTGGTAAAACCGAATTGTATGGCCAAACATATCACTGCTGGAAAAAAGAAGGACATGGAGTTGTAAATTTAAGAGATGCTTTAAAACAATCTTGCGATACATTTTTTTATGAAATGAGCAGAAGATTGGGTGTAGATAGACTTAATGTAACAGCCAGAAGATTTGGATTAGGAAATACAGTCTTTAAAAATTTATATTCTGAGGAAAAAAGAGGCCTAGTTCCCTCGACCAAATGGAAGAAGGATGCATTAGGAAAAGGATGGGTTTTAGGTGAAACCTTAATAACTGGAATTGGTCAAGGGTATATTCAAACAACGCCACTACAATTATGTCTGATGACAGCACAATTAGCAAACGGAGGTTTTAAAATATTTCCAAGAATTACCTTGGATAAAAATCAAGAACCAATAGAAAAAATTAAATATAAAATGTCACAAAGTTTAGTCGTTAACAATGATAATTCATCTTCATTAATTAGATCAGCAGAAGATCTTTTTAATAAAGGAGAGAAGGAATATACAAAACTTTTCCGAAATCAGGAAAATGTTAAATTCGTTTTAGAAGCAATGTATGCATCAACCAACGAAATTAGAGGAACATCATATAGATCTAGAATTGATGATCCAAAATACCGGTTTGCAGGTAAAACAGGTACAGCCCAAGTAAAAAAAATTACTAAAATTCAAAGGGAGCTAGATTTAGATACATCTCAAATTCCTTATGAAGAAAGAGATCATGCTTGGTTTGTTGCTTTTGGTCCATATAAAGATCCAAGATATTCATTAAGTGTTTTTGTCGAACATGGAGGATCAGGAAGTTCAGCAGCAGCACCTTTAGCAAAAAAATTAATGAAAAAAATTATCGATCGTCATGAAGAAAGAGAAAAAATTAGAAAAAATAGACTAATGGAAATTTAAATAAAATGTTTGAACAATCATCATATTCTGACCAATACACCTTTTTCCAAAAATTAAGATCTTTTGATTTTATTTTAATTTTTTGTATTTTATGTTTAGGTGTAATTAGTAATTTGTCTATGTACTCTACAGATGGTGGACAATTTTTATATCACTCTAAAAGTCACTTTGTAAGATTTGTAACTTTTTTTTCAATGATGATTATATTATCTTTTATCAATTTAAGATTTTGGCATTCAACAGCTTATTTATTTTATACAATTACTCTTGCCTTTTTAATTTGGGCATCAATTTACGGTATAACTGCATCAGGTTCGCAAAGATGGATAAACTTATATTTTATTAACTTACAACCATCTGAACTGATGAAAATTGCAATTATAGTTTGTTTTGCAAGATATTTTCATAGAGAACAAATGACCAATATTAATAGCTTTAAAAATATTATTATATCAATTGTGATCCTAATTTTACCTATACTATTAGTAATTAGCCAACCAGATTTAGGTACCTCAATATTAATCGCGATGAGTGGGATAATTGTTATGTGGCTGGCAGGATTTAATGTTAAATACTTTGTTTATTCAGGTCTTACATTAGTTGTATCGTTACCTTTTGTCATTTCAATATTAAAACCTTATCAAAAGTTAAGAGTTTTAAGTTTCTTTAACCCAGATAGAGATCCTCTAGGAGCCGGTTATCAAATTATCCAATCAAAGATTGCAGTTGGATCAGGAGGACTTACAGGCAAAGGATATTTAAAAGGTACTCAAAGCTATCTTGAATTTTTACCTGAAAAGCATACAGACTTTATTTTTACATTATTTTCAGAAGAACATGGATTTGTGGGTTCTTTAATTCTATTAATTTTATATGCAGTACTAATTTTTAGAATTTTAAATATTGGTTCTAAATCAAGAAGCTATTTTGGTAAACTTTTTTGTTATGGATTTGGATCTGCAATTTTTGTTTACGTGGCAGTCAATATGTCAATGGTTTTAGGCTTGCTACCTATAGTTGGATCACCACTTCCTATTATGTCGTATGGTGGCTCATCAATGTTGGCTACAATGATTGGATTAAGTATAGTCATGAGTACTAAAATTCACAGCAAACAAATAATTCATTAACTTTTTTGCTTAATTTGTCGCTACAAACAAAACATTAAATTATTGTATGATTATTAATGAGTAAAATAAGAGTTGGTATTATTGGTGCTGGAATACAAGGAGTTTGTAACGCTCTTTTTCTTCAAAAAAAAGGACATGAAGTAGTTATATTCGACAAAAATGAACCGGGATGTGGAGCTTCATATGGTAATGCGGGACATTTCTCACCTTATGCATCAGTTCCATTGAACAGACCTGATGTACTTACAGATATCCCAGCAATGTTAATGAGCTCAACGGGACCGCTTGCCTTAAAATGGAACTACGTTCCAAAAATGATACCTTGGTTTTTTAAATTTATAAAAAATTGTACTAAAAAAAATATGATGCACACAGCTAAATATATGCATCAAATATTAGATTTAGCATTACCTGCTTATGATGAATTATTCGATGAAATAGATTTAGAAAATTTAGTCATCAATAATGGGATTATGTATATATGGAATAATCAAAATATTGAAAGTCGAAATTTAGAAATTAAAATAAGAGATGAACTTGGTGTCAATCAACAGCTTCTCAACCCAAAAGAAATTCATGATTTAGAACCAAACTTAAAACCAATATATGATGGGGGTGTTTACTATCCGTATGCAAGACATACAAACAATCCAAAAAAAGTTTTTGAAAAGCTTTTTGATTTATTTATTCAAAAGGGTGGTAAGTTTTTAAAGCACGAAGTTAGAGATCTTAATTTTGATGATCAAAAACCTGTAATAAGATCTGAGGTTCAAAGATTTATTTTCGATAAAGTTGTTATAGCGTGCGGAGCGTTTTCAAAAAAATTTTCTGATAATTTGTATGAAGATATACCACTTGAAACTGAAAGAGGTTATCACATACATTTTAAAAATTGTGAAAAATTAATATCAAGACCAGTAGTATTTTCAAACAGAGGTTTTGGAATGACACCAATGGAACAAGGTCTAAGAGTAGTTGGAACCGTAGAATTTGGTGGTCTAAAAAATCCTCCATCTAAGGAAAGAATTAACAATTTAATTAATAATGCAAAGTATATGTTAGATGGACTGCCAGATCATGAGGATGAATGGTTAGGATTTAGACCTACACTACCAGATTTTTTACCAGTGATTGGACCTTCAAAAAATTATAAAAATGTATTTTATTCATTTGGACATCATCATTTGGGATGGACATTAGGCGCTATTTCTGGAAAGATAATTTCTAAAATGATTTTAAATGAAAAAACAAATCTAGATTTAGAACCTTATAGTTCTTTTAGATTTTCCTAATTTTGTGCAAAACAAAAACGGACTAGCTTATTTATTACTTATTTTTGCAACATTATTTTGGTCTGGAAATTTTATAGTTGGAAAAGCTGCTAGTATTTATCAAATACCACCATTCTCATTAAATTTTTATAGGTGGTTTTTTGCTGGTTTAATTCTCTTACCTTTTACATACAAAGAAATAATAAATAGTTTTGATTATATAAAATCTAAAATGAGTCATTTTATAATCTTAGGTTTTACCAGTATTACAATATTTAATTCGATTGTTTATTACTCTCTTTATCATACACAAGTAATTAGTGGTGTCTTGATGATCTCAACAATACCCGTATGGATAATTTTAATCTCTTCTTTTTTAAAAATAGAAAAAACAAATATTTTTCAATTATCAGGAGTTGGACTTTCTCTCATTGGTGTAATTTTTATAATTACTAAAGCTGATATAAATTTAATTCGTAATCTAGATTTTAATAGAGGTGATATCACAATGGTTGTTGCCATGTTTGCTTGGGCAATCTATTCATCTTTTTTAAAAAAAGATAAATTAAAAATTTCTCAAATTGCATTATTGGAAATAGTAATAATTTCTGGTCTCATTTTTTTAATACCAATATTTCTAATTGAAATGTCATTAGGTAGCAAAATTCAGTTTGGTCAACCCTTTTATCTAACTTTAGCTTATGTAGTTTTATTTCCTGGATTAGCCTCCTTTTTCTTTTGGATAAAAGGTATCAGTATAATTGGCGCAAACAGAGCTGGAATATTTCTTCACTTGATGCCAATATTTGGCGCTGTAATGGCAATGTTAATATTTAAAGAAAAATTTATGTTTTATCATATTTTGGGTGCAATATTTATTATTATAGGTATCTCATTATCTAATAAAAAAACTAAAAAAAATTAAAATGGTAAAAAAAATAAATAATAATTTATCTGCGGAACAAAAATTAATTTTATTTGAAGAAGGCACAGAACCACCAGGTTCTAGCGAACTTAATTACGAGAAAAGAGTAGGCAGTTATCATTGTGCCAATTGTGATGTTAAACTCTTTGATTCTGATGCAAAATATGAAAGCGGCTCTGGATGGCCATCATTTTATCAATCAGTACCAGATGCTTTTGAGATAAAAACAGATCACTTAATTGGTTATGCAAGAACAGAATATCATTGTAAAAATTGTGGAGCTCATCACGGGCATATTTTTGATGATGGCCCCAAACCTACTGGAAAAAGATACTGCAACAATGGGGTTTGTTTGTTGTTTAAAGAAAAAAAATAATAGCTATTTTTTATTAAGAAGACTTGGTTTTTAACCCATATTGAGCTACTTGTTTGTTATAAATTTTAAAAAGTATTATGTTAATTTTACAAATAATTATATATAATTAATCACATGTTTGAAAAACTTGAAGAGCTTGCAAAAAATAATAAAAAGATTTCAGATTTTCATCTTAGATCAGGCTCATCTTTAGCTTATAGACAAACTGGAGAAATTATTATGGTCAAAGATGTGCCAGTAAAACCACAAGATCTAATAGATTTAATGACCACAAACTGCAATGAACACGAAACTAAAAAATTTCAAGACACTCACGAGCTAGACTCCTCAGTAACAATAAGTGGACTAAGATTTAGGGCAAATTTTTATAAGACACTTAATGGTCCAGCTGCAGTACTAAGAAGAGTTGAAAGTAAAATACCAGAGATGGGACAGTTTGATCTACCAGATGCATTATATGATATTGTTGATATGCACAAAGGTTTAGTCCTTGTTACTGGTCCAACTGGTTCAGGAAAATCTACAACACTTGCAGCTATTGTAAATGAAATTAATAGAACAAGAACTGCAAACATTATTACTGTAGAGGACCCTGTAGAATTTATTCACACCGATGCAAAAAGTATTGTTTCGCATAGAGAGGTTGGTAAACAAACAGAGAATTTTGCAAGTGCGCTGAAGGCTGCATTAAGAGAAGACCCTGATGTAATTTTAGTTGGAGAGATGAGAGATTTAGAAACTGTAGGTTTAGCTCTTACAGCCGCAGAAACTGGTCACTTAGTTTTTGGAACATTACACACTAGTGGGGCACCAAATACGATTAATAGAATTATCGATGTTTTTCCTCCAGAGCAACAAGCACAAATTCGAGCACAATTATCAACATCTTTAAAGATGGTTGTAACCCAAAGATTATTAAAAACAAAAGATGGTCAAGGTCGTGTAGGTGCTTTTGAAGTGATGAAGTGTACTCCTCCAATTCAAAACTTAATAAGAGAAGCAAAAATTCACCAGATACCAAGCATTATGCAGACTGCAGTTAAAGATGGTATGATTACTATGTCCAAATCTTTAGAGAACCTTGCTGCTGCCGGAAAGATTGATGCAAATGCAGGCAAAGAAAGTTAAAGGTTTTTCACTTTTAGAATTAATTATCGTAATTGCTATCATTGGAGCAATGTCGGCAACAGCTTTTGGTCCATTTACTAAATGGCGAGCAGAAAGACTTGTTAGATCCCAAGCAACAGAGGTAGCTTCTATGATTAGAAGTATTTATTCACAAGTTCAAAGAGGACAATACAGTTTTGTGCAATTCCAAATTTATAGAGATAGAGATGCAGAAGAAATAGTTTTAGAGACTAACGGTTTAAAATTAAATAAGTTTACCGATCTAGTTAGAGATAAATGGGATGGTTCAACTCAGAAACCATTTCATAAATTCGAAGAAAGATGTGGAATGGATATTGATTGGGATGATGAAGGTGCAACCAGCAATGAATTGACTGTTAATCAAATAAGAATTGATGAAACAAAAATTTTAGTCGGACTTTTTGATGAGGATTCAATTAATGATGATGGTGGAAGTATATGTTTTTCTAAAGATGGTACTTATTATAGTGCAGATGGAATGTTTTTAAATTCTAATGCCAGTGGGGATTTTGAGGCTGTAGAGAATTTGTTCATATGTCAAAGGAACTCTGGAGTAGCCTGTCTTTTAGATGGTGATGGCCCTACTCAGAAGAATTTTTTTCGTATAGAATGGAGTAGATTTGGTAGTATAAATTTATACAAATGGGCGAACGATTGGGTAACACAATGACAAATATTGTTAAATATAAATTACAAAAAGGTATTAGCTTAGTAGAGGCTTTAGTTTCAACAGCGATAGTTGCAATCGGTTTTCTTGCTGTATTTCAGTTAGTAAATTATTCTGTTAATTCTATTGATGTTTCAGCTGAACGAACAAAAATTAATTATATCACTAGTATGATAGCTGAGGATATGATTGGTTCGAGGGATCAAACACATGGTGACAATCCAGCCTCTAAAGACTGTATAATAAACGATTATGGTAAACCGGTAACTAAGGATGGTGAAGAGTGCACTCTTTTAAAATATGCAGATTATATAGAAAAAAATCCAATCGAGTTCCCCTCTTGTAGTGATAAAGGCGGTCCAATTTTTAATAAAGTGACAAGTATTTATGAAAAAGAAGAAGTAACAAAAAGTGCTCCAGAAAATAAAATTAATAGATGGAATGTTATTTTAGGTGAAGATCGTTACCTTAAGTGCAGATCGGATCCAAGCAAAGTTACTGATGGAGATACAAAAAGTATTAAAGTTTTTAAAATTTGTGCAACTGGCACTGGCTGTATGAGTGGAAGCTCTGATACTATTTTTGATGAACTTTATATAGGTAGAGTAGAGATTAACACTAATGGAGGTAACAAAAGAAGAAGTTTATATTTTCAAGCAGATTATATTTTTAAAGAATGATGAAAAAAAATTTAAACAAAATATCAGGCGTTACTCTAATCGAATTATTAGTGGGGATTGCTGTTACAGCTTTAATGATGGGTGCAATGTTTGCATCCTATACCGCTGTTAATAGCAGCTATAAACAAGTAACCGACAAAGCAAGAATTAGTAGTTCTAGCAGAGATATTGTTGGTATGATGATGAAAGATATTAGGCTTGCAGGTTTCAAATATTATTATGGTCAAAATACTGAGGATATTACTTTTGATGATAACTTAACTCATATTTCTGGATTAGAAGATGGAAGAGGTATAATAGATACCCACGATCCATTAATAGTTTTTAGAGATACCCTTGGATATTTTGCTGCAGATACAATAGCAGCAGGTACGGATCCACCTATCCCACAAAAAAATCGACCTACTGATACTTGCTGTGACAGCATACATATTGTTTATGGGGATTTCGATAAAAATGATCCAATACAAAAATATAAGAGATACAAACTATCATATTTTGCATTGCCAATAAACAATGAGGATGGAGATGAGAACAATGATTTTTATGGAATTTATAAAACTAAGGAAAGTTGGATAGAAAATTCTGAGAATCCATTAGGTAATTGGACTAGCAAATGTACAGAATGCTACACAAATCAATTAGTTAGATCACATTTAATTGATATGGAATTTTTATTATTTGATGAGAACGGCCATCATTTATATAAAGATGGTGATTATCCATTACCAAACAATGACAATAGCGCAGCTCTTTATAAAATAAAGCAAGTTGATATGTCATTAATGTTTAGATCGAATAAAGAATTTTATAAAAACAAACCCAAAGATAAAAAATTTTTAAAAACATTAAACGCAGATAGATATACTGGCACTGGATTTGATGACAAATATTTAAGAGATAATGTTGTTGTAAGCATTCATACGAGAAATATAGGAAGATGATAAATAAAAATAAAAATATTCAGGGGTTTACTTTAATTTTATCCCTAGTTTTATTAATAGCCATGTCACTAATGGGTGGAACTTTAATTGTACTGTCATCTAGTGATCATAGAGACAATAATAATGACGACTTAAGTCAACAGGCATTTTATGTTGCAGAAACAGGACTGCTGGAAGCTGAAAAATATCTGGTAAACTCATTCCTAGGCTTACCAAGAAGAGCAATTGAAGATGGTGTTGAAACTGCAGTAACAGATAGTAGCAAAAAAGGTATACCCCCAACAAATACCATTGATGTAGACCAATCATCTGTATGTTACAAAAGCTTTAGAAATATTATCAACTTAGAAAAAGTAGTTGCGCATCATACAGGAGGTAAATTTTATAATATTGTTAAGCCAATTGTTGATAAAATTTATGAATCAGCAACTGATAAGGAAGAAAAATTTAAAGAAATTGAGGAACGTTTTTTGAATAATTATACTTATGAGTATTTTATGGTTAATGTTGGCAAGGCTGAATTTCAGGAAGCAGGATCAAGTGTCGCGCAAGGATCCATAGATGTCATTAAAGCAGGAACAGCATATAGAATTTACGCATGTGGAATTTATGATGATGATAAGGCAATAATACCACTCGAAAGCTTAGTAGTTTTGCCAGGTTAAAAAAAATGTTATTATATAAAAAAAAATGAAAAAAAAATATCTTTTTACACTATTATTAAGCTTAACTTTATTTGTAACCCAAAAATCATGGGCATGTGATTTATTAGCTATAGATATAGGCTCAGACAAATCAACTATAGAAAATATTTTTGGCACGATAGATGAAGAGAGTATGGATAATACGTCCTCCCAAGGAGAACTGGTTGGCACATTAAAATCAGGTGAGTCAAAAGTAACAGGACCGGTATCAGTGTACATTGCTGAAAAAAATTCTTTTTGTGAAGATATTGATTTTGGAGAAGTGCTTATTAAAGGATATGTAGTAAATAATAAAGTTGGAGCTGTCGAGATAGAAGTACAAAATGGTTCAAATAACGACGAGAGTAACAAAGGTTTGTTAAATCAATATGTTCAAGCAAATTTTGGAGCAATAGATACTGAAAAGAATTGGGCTGGATATAAATATTGGACCATCGGTGAAAAGAAGATTTATTATTATAAAATCAAATCTAATACTGGTGAAATTATAGAAGGTGTTGCTGTAACTTCACAAAATTATTCTGACGTATTAATTGAAGGGGAATATTAATGAAAATTAAAAGATTGATAAAAATAGTAATTATAAATTTTATATTATTTTTATTTATAGTTCCAAAATCATTTACAAAACCAATTCCCCCTGGAACAGGTGAAGGAGATGTTCCAGCAAATATTTTAATATTATTAGATAGCTCTGTTAGTATGAGAAACTTAGTATCAGGTGATGACGGTACTTACGGTATTGATTGGTCAGTAGAGTTAAGTGATGGTAGTATAATTTTTGCTGAAAATAATAGAGGTTTTTCAAAATTTTTAAACACAGGTAAAAGAGATATAACTTTTGCAAGAAATCAAATTAATTTTAAAGGAAGTGATAGTGACCCAGACTGTGGTACAAATTCAAAAGTAAATAAAAGCTGGGCTGGAGACGTAACTTCAGGCGATGTAGTCTATGGACTTTCAACACAAAATAGTGGGCAGATAATTGCAATTGATAGCACAGGTAAATGTGTAGAAGTAATTAAATCTGGCACAACAGGTATAGCGCTACCAAGATTGTTAGAGATAAGAACTATTGATGGTGAGGAAATTCTTTTTGCAGCAGGAAGAACCTTCTCTGGAGGACATAAAGGTAGAATGTATGTAAAAAATTTGACAAATGGGAAACAAAAAAAATGTTCAATAGGTAATAGTTCACATTTTGGTACAAAATTAAAAAATAACAATGTTTGGTCAATGACGGTAAGTAATGATGGAGATTATATTTATTTATCAGCAAGTAAAGCTCTTCTCGGTTACAAATTAACAAAAGATAGTGATAATCTTTATTGTCCTACTGATGGAAATTGGGAATACTTTATAAATACAAATAATAGTAGAGTAGAACAAAGGGGTGGTGTTAAAAATACTTATACGGATGACATAAAAGACATTTATTCTATTGAATATTCTAAAACTGAAAATAATAAGATTTATACAACAAGCTTTAACTCACACCTTCTTCAAAGAATTGAAGTAGATCATACAAATTTTACAGCAAGTCTAGATTTATCGATAGGTAAAAATGGAACAGGTGATGTATTTAATAATAAAGATCCAGGAGCCGTAGCAGCTTCTGACGTTGAGTTTAATAACCCTGGTAGAGCTGCAAGCACAAGTGTTTCGAATAATTTATTTGCTAGCTCCTCAAGAGTTCTAGTAGGTGATCGAAACTCATTTATTCATAAATTCGATGAAAATAAATTAACAGCTGCACAAAAAGATACAGCATGGAGAGCTAGATTTGGTGGTGGCAAGGTAACAAAATTTCAAGGAGCAAAAGACGCCATCGAAGCCATAGTAACGGATAGTTCTTTAACATCTGGTGCAAACTTTGGGTTTGGGCATTGGAATTCAGGTACAACAGATTGGCGAGGTGCCCAAGCTTGGGATTGGACAGCAAGAGGAGGAGGTGAAAAACTTTGTCATTTTTATAATTGGTGCTGGTACAATGAGGATGGATGGGACGGAGATCCAGTTCACCCAGATGGAACATCTAATCCTTGTCTTAATGATTGGTGTTTAAATGTTGGAGTGAGCTCTAAAGGTGCAGATAAAATTGTTGAAGTTTTACCAACAATCGGAATGGCATGGGGTACTGATGGAAATTCATTTGCAGAGATAGCATACAACTATTTTAGAAATCTTAGAGGTGACACACCAGTTAAAAACGACAATTTACCGTGTCAGTTAAATTATGTAATTGTAATAAGTGATGGACACATAATGAATTGGGGACAGGCTTTTTCGACTTTAAATTTATTAAGAACAGAAGAAGATGTAACAACACTTTTAGTTGGATATGGTGGATCTTATAATACTAGTGCTAAACCTAGATTTGATGCACTAGCAAGAGCTGGCTCTTGTATAAGCCCTGGTGGGCCGGGTGATGATATAGATCCATATACTTTTGAAGGACTTGCTGACAAGACTGGCTGTGAAAGAGCAATTGGTGCAGATACTCCTGAAGATTTAAAGACTGAAATAGAATCGAAAATAAGACAAATTATTGCTGAAAGATTATCTTTTTCATCACCATCAATTACTGCAAGTCTTGAAGAAGGAGGATCTATTTATCAAGCTCAATTTAATTATGAGAAAAGAGGAGAATGGACTGGAAGTCTTTTAAGAAAATCAATTAACATCGACTCAGATGGAAATAGAGAGATCGACCATGATACTTCAAAGACTAATGCAAGTGGAAACTGGGATGCTGCTGTTGAACTTAAAGAAAAAGGTTCAGCTGGCAGAAATATTTGGACAGTAATTGATACCGTAACACACACTGGTGCAGGTTATACTGGAAATGGAAAATGGAATAATTGGAATACCGATAACGCTACAGCAATACAGGATTTATTTGAATTAACAGGTAATGTGGTTAGAGATTATCATAACTCAACATCTACATGTGGTGTAAAAAATACCCCAGGTGTGGAAGATGGAATAGATGACGACGTTAAAGGTTTAATTAATTTTGTAAGAGGGGTTGATTACTTTGATTATAATGGATCAGAAGGTAGTGGAGCATGTAATATCACAGAAGATCGAGACTCAATTTTAGCCGATATTTATCATTCACAGCTAGTTGAAGTAGGTGCACCAAATGCTAGTACAAACTTTAAAAGTAATAATTCAGAGGCATATTGGAGAGCAACTAAGGGATATCAAAATTTTAAATCAGGTAATCAAAGCAGATCTAAAATTGTTTATGCAGGTTCAAATGGAGGAACACTGCATGCATTCAATAGTGATGATGGAAGCGAAGAGTGGGCATTCGTACCTCCTTTTATAGCAGCACAATTACCACTTTTAATTAATAAAAATTATGATGGAGCATTTGAGTCAGATTTAAAGGCTGGTGGAACAAATGCAATATTTGGTGTTGATGGATCGCCCGTTATTCATGACGCATTTATTTATGGACTACGTTCAGACGGATCAGAATATGAGGAAATGAAATCATGGCGAACACTATTATTTATACCTTATGGTCGAGGTGGAGCAGGGTTCTCGGTATTAGATGTGACTATTCCAAAAGTTACCGCTGGAGCTGATGGTGAAGTTGGAACAGGACCATTACATATGTTCTCTATATATAACGACTCCTATAGTAAAGAAGTTATAAGAATAGATCATAAGGGTAAGATAATAAGATTACCTTACCAAAGAGCAACCATCGCTTTAGAAGAATCAAATGAGGGTTTACATGCAGCTGATATCTATTCTCAGGCCGAAGCACTTGATTTAGCTTTACCTCAAGTATTGACTGATTTTTTGAATACACCAGATGACACCACAGATGACGAATTAGTAGATGCGTTTACTAATCGAGATCTAAAAGCTGCGTGCAAAGATGATGATGAATATTTATCTACTCCTTTTTTAAATACATCTTACTCTGATGGAGCAACTACTTGTTACACTTCCTCAGAATTTACGTTTGATAATATTAATTTACCAGATAGTGCTATTGGAGCGGGTGGAGCTGTCAAAGATGGAATTTTAACTGTTTCAGAGTTAATAAGTGACGATTGGACTCCAATGACTGGAGTAACAGCGACATATTCAGGTACATCTTTAACAGTAAATTTTGGTGAAAACAAAACTATTAATCAGGGAGTAGATCCTACAGCCCCAAATAAAATAAAAATTGAAACTACATGCGAAGGTCAAGGTTTAAGTAATAAAGAGTACGACTATAGTGGATTAGGGGAAACATGGTCTACACCAAGAATTTTTAGAATCCCTTCTGGAAGTGGAGATAGTAATATTCTAAACGATCGTTATGTTGCAGTCATGGGTGGTGGAATGGGCTCAGGAACTAAATGCGTAGGTTCAGGTGTCTTTATTGTTGATTTAGAAGGTGGCGCAGAGATAGATACAAACGATGGTGAAATGGAACATAGAGCTGGAAGATTAGTTGGCGCATCTGAAGATGAAAATTTTGGTTTTTTGAGAATATTAGACAGTGATAAACAAGGATATAAGATGGGTATTACTGGTGAATTTAATTATGGAAGCCCGATAACAAATTCAGTACCAGCAAGCCCAGTTGTTATAACAGCCCATAATGCACCTACAGCTGATTGGCGAGGGGCGTTAGTTTATATTAACGATCTAGAGGGTAAAATTACTAAAATAAATTTAACTTCTAAAGGTACTCTATATGAGCAACAAACTCTTATGAACCTTGAGGCAGATAATAAAAATAAAAGATATAGTTTTTTTGAAATGGAAGCTGCAATTGGGGCAGACTCTGGAAATCTTTGGTTATTTGGTGGAACGGGTAATTTTAATAGAATAGCAGAAACTGAAGGAGAAGATGGTAAAAGTGAAATGGATAATATTGTTTATGGTATTAGAGATAGAGATTTTCCAAACTTTATTTCAACAGCTACAACGCCACTCCTTAGTGGAAGTGATACATTTGTCCTAGACGCTGCTACTGCTTTAGCGCAGGACAACTCTCCAAGAATAAGCAAAAGTTCTGATTGTGTAAATACGACAGGTACTGATTACCCAACTTGTAATGTAACACAAAATAAAGATGCATGGAGATATCACTTAGGTACTCCAGACATAAATCCCAAATCAACAACAGGTAATAAGTTTAGAAAAACTTCAGCTGCACCCACTATTACTAAAGGAAAAGTTTATTTTCCAGTATATGAACCAAACACAGAAGAATGTAGCTTAGGAACTTCATTCGCTTGTACTTATGATGATGAATGTGGTTCATTAGATTCTATGCATATAGATCCATCTGTTGCTAAGGGTAGCTGCTATGAGGTTGGAGCTGGTATTTTATCGAGATTTGTTGTCTTTGGAGGAAGTCTATTTGCTAACCTTGCTGGGCCATCTGAGAGTAGTGAAACTCTAGTTGAAATCTTAGCTAGTGAAAAACAATTTAGATCATTCAGAAACTCATGGAGAGAAAATTTTTAATAAAAAAATTTATTCTAAAGATCTTCCTCTAATATCAGTAGTCAGTTGTTGATATACAATAACGGATACGACCTCTAAGTTTTTTATTACCCTATTATAATCAAAAGACCAATCTACAGAGGAACAATTTAGTTCTTTGTAATAATAAACTTTAGCTTTACCTATCGATGGATCAATTTCTTCAGAAAGAACATTTAATATATTAGTTTTTTTATCGATGGCAAAATTATATCTACAGACATTTGCAGTTGTCCAATAAAGAACCACTGAGATTAAAATAGCAACGAATGACATTAGTTTGGTTAAACTCATTTAATACTATCCACGACAACAATTGTTAAATCATCTTTTTGTATTTTGCCAGACTTTACAATATCTTCAACGATTAATCTTAGTCTTTGATTGTTTGGTTTATCTTGATATTTTTTTATATATTCTTGAAAACCTTCAGCTCCTAACATTTCACCAGAAGGATCTTTAATTTCAGTTATACCATCAGTAAATACATACATAGAGCTATCTGAAAAGTTAATTTTAGTTTCTTTATATTTTATTTTTGGCATTATTCCTAAAGGAGGGTCGGCCTCGACAAAGTTTGAAAACTTTTGTTGATTATCAAATATAAGTGGTGGTTCATGACCCGCATTTGCTAAAAGCAATTCCTTTTTATTGCTATCATATATTCCAATCAACATAGTTACAAACATTCCTCTTGCGGCAGTTTCACAAATTTCTTTATTTAATAAATTTAATAAGTCTGAAGCAGAAAAAATTGTTTTACTTAAGCATCTATATAAACTTGATGCCTTTGACATTAATAAAGAGGACTTTATACCTTTACCTGATACGTCAGCAACTCCAAAACCATATCTTCCTTCTCCAATCTCAGAAAAATTATAAAAATCTCCAGAGACAACTTTTGCAGGAATATTTATTCCAGCAATTGGAAAATTATCTTCTTTATTTTGTGACAACAATGTCTTTTGTATTTCTCCTACAATCTCTATTTCTTTTTGCATTCTATTTTTTTCAATTAATTCTTTTGCCATTTTTGCATTTCGAATGGCTAAAGCTGCAGGAGCAGACAATGTTTCAAGAAGTTTTCTATCATTTTCTTCAAAAAGTTTAGCAGAAGTTTTTTTATTCAGACAGTGAATTACTCCAATACATTCATTCGCAGCAATTAATGGTGAACAAAGAACCGAGTAAGTTGTAAAATTTGTTTTGTTATCTAAATCAAAATAAAACTCAGCAATCTCTCTTACATCTTTTCTTACATCTCCAACCCTTATACATTTTTTTTGTAGAACTGCTTTACCCATTACACCTTGAGTTAATGGAATTTCATATTCATCTAAATAAGATTGGTACTTTGATGCTATGCATTGGAATACTTGTTTCTTATCTTCAATTAAAAATATATTTGCAGCTTGTGCATTTAATCTTTTTATAATTACTTCTAAAGCTGTTTGCATA
Source organism: Candidatus Pelagibacter sp. (assembly GCA_045566195.1). Lineage (GTDB taxonomy): Bacteria > Pseudomonadota > Alphaproteobacteria > Pelagibacterales > Pelagibacteraceae > Pelagibacter. Next base: position 29,868 of record JBJLDV010000005.1, read on the forward strand.
GTCTCATTTAAATCTAAAGAGGTAGCGAACTCTTGATTCATTTGTGTAATGATGGCCAAATCTTGATTTAAAGTATTATCTTCCTTCTTTGGCTCTATTTTTTTTGATTTAAAAAACATTTTTTATAATTGGCATTCTAATGCTTTTTTGGTATTTTTAACAACAATGGAATTAATAATTAATTCACCAAGTTTCTATTTGCACATTCAAGATGCAGTAGTTTTTATTCAATACTGTATTGATGGTCTTATAAATGTTGCATCGCAATTTAAAATCTAATTAGTGATTTTTATTTTCTTTTTTATTTTAGGAAGTATCTGGGGAAGTTTTTCTAATGTTTGTATAATTAGATTACCAAAAGAACAAGGAGTTGCTATTAGTCGATCTTCCTGTCCTAAGTGTAAAAAAATAATAAGATGGTATGATAATATTCCTTTAATCTCATTTTTGATTTTAAAAAGAAAATGCAGGAATTGTGATTTTAAAATAAATTTTCAATACTTTATTGTTGAACTAATTGGAGCTTTAAGCTTTTGTCTCATTTATTATGTATATGGTCTTAGTTTTACGACCTTATTGCTTATAGTTTTGAGTATATTCTTTATTATTATCTTCTTTATTGATCTAGAACACTACATCATTCCAAATGAGCTCACCTTTCCATTAATGTTTTTAGGTTTTATAAAGTCTTTTTATCCAGGTTTAGACATAGAATTATTTCCAAATTTTGTGAATTCTTTGATTGGTGGAGTAGTTGGATACTTAATTATATGGACAATTATATTTTTATATAAAAAAATTAGAAACAAAGAGGGAATGGGATTAGGTGATGCTAAGCTTTTATCTGCAATAGGATTTTGGTTTGGATGGGTTAGCGTACCAATTGTAATTTTTTTTTCATCTATAATAGCATTATTATATGTCGCACCAACTTTGGTTACTAGATCAAGAAATTTATCAACTCAAATTCCTTTTGGACCGTTTATTATCCTAGGATCTCTGGTATATATAATTTTGGGAGATCAAATAAAACTTTTACTATTTAATTTTTAATAGACATCTTAAAATTTATGAGACTAATAACTTATTTATTATTTGTAATATTTTTATTTAGTCAAAAATCTTTTGCATCAAAAATAACATATGAAGAAATTTTAGATAATCCATCTGATCTAGAACTAAATTTAAATTATGCTAAGCAACAAGAAAGTGAAGGTAACTTAAAACTTACGATTGCTACCTTAGAACGATTAAGTATGCTTTATCCAAAAAATGTAGATATAAAATTATATTTACTTTCTATTTTAGTTAACATGGATTCGAAGATTAAAGTTGACCTGATGTTACAAACTTTATTAAACGATCCTAACACAACTGACGAAACAAAAAATGCAATAGCAGAGTTGTTAGTTGATAAAAATCAAATTCAAGAAAAAGAAAAAAAACAAACTTGGTTTGCTTACCTTGATCTTAAATATTCTCAAACAGAAGAAAACAATATTAGTGCTACACCTAACTCAAAACATTGGTACGCAGAAAATACACTACTACCATTTTCCTCTCCAGACGATATAACAATAGTTGGTTATGATAAAACTTATAAAAGAGGTGGTGCGTTTACTTATGGTAAAAATTTAAATGATACTTCATCAATTTTTTTCAACCTAGGTCTTGATATAAATACTAATAATAAAAAATTTAAAGGTGAAAGTGATATCACATCAGGATCAGTAAGTTATTTTAAAGCAATCCGAAATCACTATTTGTCTCCTTACTTCTATTACAATGATGCAAATTATAGAGGTCAAGAAGATTATATATCTCAGGGTGTTGGATTTAATAATACTTTTATAATTAATGAAAAAATTAATTTAAATTATTCTATTAATTATTCAGAAAGTAAATATAGAAATGGAATTGGTTTTATGAAAGCAAGCGACAACGATGCTGAAACCTTAGCAAGTAATTTAAGATTTAATTATAATATTTCAAACAAGACACAACTCAGTGCAAAAATTATTAAAAGTAATATTGAAAGTGCTAAAGCCTATGATGGTTATGATAGTGAAGGCGTAAGTATTTCCGCAACAACAATTTTTCCAATTGGAACTCTTTCATTCCGTAGTACATATTTAGAAAATGAATATGATGAACGAGAAAATTTAGTAAACTCATCACTTGATAGACATGATGAAAGTTATGCAACAGTTTTAAGCTTAAACGGCCAAGTGAATCAAATTATACCGATGTTACGATCTATTAACATGGATAATAGTATATTTTACAATTTGACTTTTAAAGACTCTGATGTACGATCTACTATATTGAATCATGATATATCTAGAAAATTTTATACCATGGGTCTAACTAAAAGAATAAATTTGAATAATATTTTAAAGAATGAATAAGATTATTAAAAAAACACTGATATTTTATACCTTTTTAATGTTTGTATTAAGTACAAGCGTTTCATTCTCAAAGGAATTCATAGGAGTAATAGGTGCAGCAATTGGTGAAATTAAAAACCAAAATCAAGAAATATTAATAACTGGCTCTAAAGTTTTTTATGGGGATACAATATTAACTAGCAAAGCTTCTAATGCACAAATACTTTTTCTAGATCAAACAGTTTTAACCTTAGGTGAAGATACGGAATTAACAATAGATGATTTTATTTATAATTCTGAAACACATGACGGAAACTTTGTAACAGAAGTTAAGTCAGGAACAGTTAAATTTATTACAGGACAAATAAGTAAATTAAATCCAGATAATTTAGAAGTTAAATTGCCAGAAGGTACATTAGGTGCAAGAGGAACTGAATTTGTTGTACTTTCAGAAAAAAATAAAAAGAGTACTATAGTTTTGCTAGGGCCAGGACCTAACAACTCTTTAGGTATGATACCAGGTAGTTTGCAAATATCAGATGGAAATAATATGGTTAGCATAACCAATCCAGGTTATCAGGCGATGATAGAAAATTAAATTTATGAAAAGAAATACTTTAAAAATAATTATAGCTAGCACTTTACTAAGTTCTGCATCTTATGCAGACATTTCAAATATAACACCAGCGAGTACTACATCGCTTTCTCAGATCGCTTCATCTCTAAGCCATTCAGTTTCAAACGTTGACAATAATATTAATGTTGAAACAACAACTAGTAATATAATTAATACAGCTGATTTAAAAAAAGATATTAAAGAAGATGCAGAAAAATTTGATTTACAAGTTGATGCTGATGCAGCAGAAATATTACAAGCATTTTCAGGTGGCGAAGGCTCTGGTGAAATAACTGAAGGAATAAAAGATGCAAAGGAAAACGTAAATACAGATAAGTTTGGTGATGATCATGTTCCAACATTAGACCAAGATACTATAGAGTATGATACTGGTTGGATGACATTAACAAAAGTTACCTCTTACGATTCTAAAACTTACAGCAGCAGCAATGATGTTTTTGATTCATCTGCAACTCAGCAGGCTAGAGGTCGTGTGTACGTTAATTTTAAATTACAAGAAATAAGTGCAGATGTTTATGCGAAAATAACTAGAACAGGTGGAACAGAAAAATATTATACATATAATTCTGGAACTGCATCATTTAATTCAGTACCTATTGTTGCTAAAACAGTTAAAAGATTTGATCTTACCGAAGGTCAAACTGATCATGATATGTTTGACGGTGCACAAGATACAATGCTTGCATCAAATACAACTTTACAATCTTCTGAATTTTCTACAACTCAAGAAATGATTGATTTGTACAATCATGATACTTCAGATAGTGATGCAGAGTCTGCAATTTTTACATACGGAAAGTTTACTACTGCAACAGCTGCAAGTGTAGGTCTTGGATCAATGGCATTTGAAGCTGGACACGCGCCTGATGGAGCAAACGAAGCAACATTTGCCGGAACTATTGAGCGTCTAGAAGCAGAAGCTACACTTGTTGGAAAAGCAATGAAGTAATTATAAAAAAAAATATTTAAATTTTTATAAAAACAACTTTCTTTAATAAAATTTAAAAAAAAAACTTAAAATTTTCTCTTTTTTCAAAAAAAAACTAAAAATTTAAAATTTAGTCAAAAAATAATTCAATTTTTGATTGTAATCTGAAAAAAACCGAAATTTTTAAAAAAAATTAACATTCCTACGGATATGATTAGGACTTTTGCTCTTATAAATTTTTTAAATTTTATGTTTTGGATTAAAAATATCAAGCTCTAACACAAAATAATTATACTCTAACACAAATTTTCAATTTAAAGTTTAAATTAAAAAAACGTTGATTTTACTGACTTTATTGAATTTTACTTTTTTTTGTTTACTCTAACACAAAATGATTTTTTTTATTTGTGTTAGAGTTCTTAAAATTATTCTTTAGGCTATAAAAATTTTTAATTATTATTAAAATTAAAAAAAACCAATAAAATCAACACTAATAGAAGACCTGACCTAAAATGACCACCATAAGTTGCATATTGTGTTAGACTTTTTTCTGTATTGTGTTAGAGATTCGATATGTTTGTGTTAGAGAAATTATAAAACTTTAAAAAATTATGGACGATAAAGAAAAAGAAAAATTTGGTGTCATTATAGATAAGAATGATCAAGATAAAAATGATCAACCAAAAGTTGAATCTGATAATAAGAATGTTGAGACTGAGCAAGTTCAAGAGACTAATATAAAGAGTGATGAAGAAAAACAACCTGAAATTGACAATAGTAATGAAAATAATGAAAATTCTTCAAATGAAAATAATTTAGCAGAAAATAATGAAGACGAAATTAAAAATGAGACAACTGTTGATGATAAAATCACTGAAAATGCGGATGAAAAAAAAGAACACCAGGTAATACATAAAAAAGATGGCAGATTACACATTTATGTAAGACAAGATAAATATAAGGGCGAATTAAAATCAAAAAATTGGGTTGGAAGACTTTATATAGATGGAAAACAAAAAATTTCGTCATCGGGAACACCAAATTTAGAGGAAGCAATTCCTATTTTAGAAAAATGGTTTGATGATGTACATGCGGAGAAAGAAAAAGAACAAAATCAACCAGAGCAGTCTTCTTCAGAAAATGTTATTAACGATGCAACTCCAGAAAATTTAGAAAAAACTACTGCTGAAGTAATTCCTAATGAAACAAATTTATCAAACCCACAAGAAGCAATTGTTAAAGAAAATCTAACAGAAAAAATAACTGAAACGAAGCAAGAGACACAAGATAATATTTCTATCAATCAAACTGAAGTTTCAAATGATGAAGAACAATCAAAAGTAAAAAATATTTTTAATAAATTAAAAAACATAAAATTCAAAGCACCCTCTTTTGGAAAACAAAATACAAGTTCTCCAAAATTAAATTTTGATAAAAATAAAGTAAAAGAAAAATTTAATAATTTTATAAAATCAAAATTAGGAAAAAAAACAGCTCAGGGAGAGGAAATAGTTGGTGTTGAAATTACAGGTAAAGAAATTAGACTTACGCAGATTTCATCAAACAAAGCAAACCAGTGGGTTCTAGAAAAATTTTATGTACATCCAATTGATTTACCAGATGATGCAGCAATTATTGAACACGAAAAAAAAGTAAGTGAAGAATTAAACGTAGCTTTACAAAAATCAAAAATATCTACACCTAATGCAGCAATTGCTATTCCAGTGACTAATGCAATTATTAGAGTTGTTACTGCTCCATTAATGAATGATGAAGAATTGAAAAAAGCAATTGATACAAATTCATTGTGGGAAAATTTAGTTCAGCTAACTGATAATTTAGATGATTATTCAATATTCCACCAAGTAATAAATAGAAATTCCAAAGATAACACAATGGATATATTATTTGTTGCCTCTAAATTAGCAGATATAAACAACTATACTAATATTATTAAAAATAGTGGATTAAATCCTGTAATAATTGATGTCAAATGTTTTGCATTAAAATCTGCTGTTGACCAAATAAATCAAATTTCAAATAAAACTGAAGATACAAATTTTACTGCAATGTTAGAGTTTGGTTTGGACGAAAATTATGTAATGATTTTATATAATAATAACCCAATTATTACTGATATTTTTTTACGAGGCCAAGATAGAAAAATTTTAAAAGAGTCTCAAGATCAAGAAGAAAAAGATGCATTAGTAAGGCGTTTCATGACTCAGGTTAAACAAGCGGTCCAAGATTTTGAGACAAAATATGAAAAAAGAGTAAGAAATATAAAGGTTGTTTCTAATTTACCTAATGTCGATGACTATCTATCAAGTTTTAGAAAAAGTTTAGTAAACACTGGATTTAACTTATTTGATCCGTTTGAAGGATTAAATATACCTCAGCAATTAGAGAGTAAAATTAATTTAACCAACAGATCATATTTTTCTACAACTGTTGGACTTGCTTTTAGAAAGCTCGATGTATTTGGATACTATAAATTTGTTACTGCAGTGAAAAATATCAACCTTCTTCCGAATAGAGAGGGGATGATTAAGCAAAAGAAAATGAAGGCTTTTTCAGACTTTGCTTACAAAGGTTTGGTTGGGGCTTTCGCTGGAATATATTTAATTTTGTTCGCATTGTCATTTTGGAATATTTATAGCTACAACAACAAATTGAAAGTTTATGATGCAGTCGTTGCAGAACATACATCAAAAACAAATCAACTTGCTAAAGTTACTAAAGAATTAAAAAAAATGACAGCTACTCTAAAACTGAGTAACAGTCTTAAATCCAATAAGGATTTGAGTTATAGAGTTTTAGCACAGATTGCAACGAGTGTTCCTAATAGAGTTAAGTTTGATTCAGTTGAGTACAATGGAAAACGTCAAGTTATAATTACAGGAATTGCAGCAGGTGATAATGACATACTTGCGTTAATTAGAAACCTGCAGTCTAAAAATTTAATTACTCAAGCATCTTTATCATCGATGAAAATGCCAAAAGTAAAAGCAGGTGATCAAACCATGAAAGGCTTTAGAGTTTTTGTAAAGGTTAAAGGATAATTATGGATTTAAATGAATTAAAGAATTTAAATATGGATGACTTGAAAGCAAAAGTTTTAGCTTTTGCTGATAGAAAAACTTTAATTAAAATTGGTATAAGCCTTGGTTCTATAATAGTTTTTTTAATTATCTATTACGCTATCTTAAATCCAATTGTTAAAGAAAAGAAAGCTCAAATTACCGATATGAATAATAAGCAAGAGGAAATTGTTAAATTTAATAATGATATTTTATCTGTAAAAAGAAAAATTAAAAAAATTAAACCTAAATATGAAAACTACTCAACCTTGTTTCACTCAAAAGCAGAAGTAGAAGGTCTTTATCAAAATTTAAGTGAGTTTGCATCTATCAATGGATTGGTCATTACAGTTATAGAGAAGGGTAAGCCAACTGAGGTGTCAAAATCGGATGTACTTAATAAAGGAAAGAAGAAGAAGAAGAAGAAAAAGAAGAAAAAAGCAAAAAGTAAAAAAGATGCAATTAAAAATATCGCATATTACAAGATACCAGTTAAATTTGAGATCAATGGCAATTTTTTAGGATATATCAAATTTAAAAGGGCATTATCGTTATCTAATAAAATGTTGAATTTCGAGTCAGAAAAGATACAAGTGGGAAGAACAGATTCAACTGGAGCGATAAAAGTAAGTGGAACTTTAACAATAGTGGGGCTAGCAGATGAGTTCTTTTAAGCAAGTATTTATAAAGTTAATTTTACTAACCTTAATTACATTTAGCACAAATGTTTTAGCGGATAATCATGATAAAGAAAATAAAGAAGAAGCTTTACCTTTGAATGATCCATTTGTTGGTGACTCTTCTTTTTCTGGTGGAGTTAAGGTTATTACAGAAGGAGCATCAAGCTTAAGTGAACAAAAAAAAATTGATTTATATACTTATAAGTTAGTTGGGATCATAAAATCAAAATCAAATAGTTTTGTGTCTCTCATTAACCAGGATGGTGAAGTAATTACAGTCGCTATATATGAAGAATTAAATGACGGAGTTAAGCTTGTTGATATGACTACCAAAGAAGCTATTTTTCAGACTGAAGAAAAATATTTAATAATGGATTTTAAAAATCAAATTAAGGAGAGAAGTGAATATTAAATCATTAAAAATAATCTCTTTAATTTCAATATTATTATTAGTTTTAAATGCGTGTGCGACTAAACCTTTTTCAAAAAAAAGTAAGGGATTTAAGCATAACACACCACTTATAAAAGAAGATATCAGGAAGGCAGGAAAAATTGAGGTTGAAAAAACTGTAGATATGGGACCACAACCAGTTCTTGGTGATACGACAAAATTGCAAAAAAGAAAAAAAATATCTTCTCAACAAAAAAGAAATTATCTATTGATCCCTGATGAATTTGACAACCTAAAACAGATTGTGTCATTTAAATTTAAAAATTTAGATTACGCAGAAGCAATGCAATTGATGGGAAAAGTAGGAGATATAAATGTTTTAGTTGGAGACGAGGTTGCGGGTTCAATTTCAGCCGAACTGATTAATGTTCCGTGGGATAAAGCTTTTAATGCTTTACTAGATATGAAAAATTTCGCCGCTGATATAGATGTTACCAGTAATTTAATTAGAGTACATTCTCCCTCAACTTTAACAGCACAAGAAACATACAAATCAACAAGAGCAGCAGCTGTAAAAAAGAAAGTTGAATTAGAAGATTCAGTTGAACCAATTGTATCTGAAATTTTTAGACTTTATTATATCTCACCTGCACAAGCTAAAAGTACAATTACTGAATTATTTACAAGTTCAGGAGATAGTAGTTTTTCTCCAATTCAAATTACTGAAGAAGTTACAACAAGATCAATTATTGTAAGAGGTAAAAGCGAAGATTTAGATGTTGTTGATAAAATTATAAGCGAAATTGATGTGAGAACTAAGCAAGTCTTAATAGAGGCATTTATAGTAGAAGCAGATTCTGAATTTGAAAGAACATTAGGTACTAGATTGGGTGGAACCTACCAAAAAAATCAAGAGTCTATTGGTGGTATAGTAGGTGGAGCAATGACAGATGGAGCTGTCTCAGGAACAACAGGAAGTCTTGCAGGTGACGCTGGATCAATAAGTAATTTTCCAGCAGCAGGTGCAACAAGTGGTATCGGGATATTAAAAAGAACAGGAACAGCTGTCTTAAAGGCTGAAATACAAGCTTTGGAAAAAATGGGTTTAGGAAAAACTATTTCTAATCCTAAAGTTTTTACTCTAGATAATCAAGTTGCAACAATTCAACAAGGTGAAGAAGTTCAATACCAAGCCACAGGTTCAGAAGGGGCTGATGTACAATTTAAACCTGCTGTTTTAGAATTAGAGGTTACCCCAAGTATTATTGGAGATGGAAATGTACTTTTAGAAGTCTCTGTTAGTAATGACTCAGTAAATAGAGCCTCTGGTGCAGAACCATCAATTAATACAATGCAAATTAGTACTAAACTTTTAATTGCAGATGGAGACATAGTTGTGATCGGTGGAATTAAAAAAAATAAGGTATTTAACAGAAAAGGACAGATGCCAGGCCTTGGAAATGTACCCGTTTTAGGAAATTTATTTAAAGGTTCTGAAAAAGGTGATACTTTAGATGAATTATTAATATTCATAGCGCCAAGAGTTTTATAAAATGTTAAAAATAAGTAGAGAAAGTGAAATAAATTTAATCAATGTTTTGATTGATAACGATATTATTTCAGGAAAAGATTTACCTAACATTAAAAAAGTAAGCACCGAAAAAAATAAATCACAAATTGATGCTGTTTTTGAACTTAAGTTATGTGATGAAGATAAAATTTTAGATGTTTTAGTTAAAGAACAGAGCTTAGAAGTTGTAGACTTATCAAAAATTCAAATTACCGATGATGTAAAATCAGTTCTTCCATCAAATTATATTAATATGAATTTTGTTGCACCATTTAAAGTTGATGGAAAAGATTTACACATAGCAATATCAGATAGTTCAAAACTTGGTTTAATGAGAAATTTAAAAGCTATAACAAAAAAGAATATTGAACTTCATGCAGCTAAAGTATCTCAAATATCTGAGTTTATTCAAAAACTACAAAGTGAGAGTGGAGATGTTACCACTGAAGCCATAAGGAAAGAGAATAAAGATAAAGTAAGAACCAAAACTTTTGATTCTGATCTTGGAGATGCTGGAGAGGTTTTAGATGAAAAACCAGAGGAAGATATTGAATCTCTAGAAAATGAATCTGAAGTAATTAAATTTAGTACTGCTGTTGTAGCGGATGCAATAAAATTGGGAGTGAGTGATATTCATATTGAACCTTATAGATTCACATCACGTGTTAGATATAGATTAGATGGAATGCTTCAAGAGCAAGAAGAATATAAAAAATTTCTACATGATAATTATGGAGCTGTAGTTACACGTTTCAAAATTATGGGTAAATTAGATATTGCAGAGAGAAGATTACCACAAGATGGTGCAATAAATTTTAAAATAGATGGAAAGGTTGTAGATTTAAGATTATCCATTTTGCCTACAGCTAATAATGAAAGAATTGTTATGCGTATTCTTAACAAGGATGCAGGAGATATAACACTTGAACAACTAAATTTTGAAGATCAAGATTTAAAAAGTTTAAGAAAATCTATTCATAGTACACAAGGTCTTATTCTTGTTACTGGACCAACTGGTTCTGGTAAGTCAACAACACTTTATAGTATTTTAAAAGAGGTTAGCAAACCTCATTTAAATATTTTAACAGCAGAGGATCCTGTGGAATACGAATTAGATGGTGTGGGGCAAGTTCAAATAAAAGATGATATAGGTTTATCATTTGCATCTGCATTAAGATCTTTTTTACGTCAAGACCCTGAAATAATATTGGTTGGAGAGATGAGAGATAAAGAAACGGTTGATATAGGATTAAAAGCTGCATTAACTGGTCACTTAGTATTTAGTACACTTCACACCAATGATGCACCTAGTACCATTACGCGTTTACAAAATATGGGTACACCTGATTATTTAATAAGTGCAGCAACTCAAATGGTTCTTGCCCAAAGATTAGCAAGACGAAACTGCAAAGATTGTAGAGTACCCGATGAAGATGTAACACCTAAAGTTTTAACTGATCTTGGTTTTTCACCCGAGCAAGCTTCCAGAACAAAAGCCATAAAAGGGAAAGGTTGTGCAAAATGTAAAGACAGCGGTTACAAAGGTAGACAAGGAATTTACGAAATATTAGTTGTTTCAAAACCAATTAAAGAAGCAATTCTAAGACAAGCTACAACACCTGAACTAAGAGAAATTGCAATTAAAGAAGGCTTTCAAACCATGCAGGATATGGGAAGAAGGATGATTGCAAATGGAGAGTTAAGTTTCAGGGAATATGAGCGAGTTTTATCAGCTAGTTAGTAATGGAAATATATTCTTACAAAGGCATTTCTGCGGGAAAATATGTTGAGGGTGAAATAGAAGCTCTTAATCAAGACGAAGCATCTTTTAAACTTAAAGAGCAAAAATTAATTATTACCAATCTAATTAAAACAAAGAAGAAAACAGGAGAAAAGAAAGAAAAAACCAAAGGTAAAGGGAAAGGTTTTTCTTTATTTGGAAAAAAAAAGGTAAAAGTAGAGGAAATTTTAATTTTTTCAAAACAGTTTGCCACTATGGTAAAAGCTGGACTGCCAATTTTGCAAACACTTGCAATGTTACGAGATCAACTTGAGTCCCCTGCAATTAAAGAGGTAATTGAAGATATAAGAAAAGGCCTAGAGGGTGGAATAACATTATCTAAAAATTTTGAAAAATATCCTCAGTACTTTGATAATGTTTATGTAAACTTGATTAAAGCGGGTGAGGCCAGCGGTAAACTAGATGTTTTTCTTCTTAAAATTGTTGATGATTTAGAAAAAAAAGAAAAAATCAAAAAGAAAATTAAAGGTGCTCTTATGTATCCAGGCATAATGTTTACTACTGCTATGGTCGTAAGTGCATTTATGTTAGTTAAAGTTGTTCCAGTATTTGCTGAAATGTATGAAGGAATGGGTATTGCGCTACCTAAGCCAACAGCAATAATAATGGGTATGAGTAATTTTTTAAGAGGGACTGGTGGAATGCTTTTACTTTTTTCTTTGGTGGGAGGTTATTTTTTATTTAAATACTTAACAACTAAAAATAAAACAATACAATACAAGTGGCATAGACAAGTTTTAAAATTACCAGTTTTTGGTGATTTAATTTTAAAATCATTAATCGCACAAATCTCATTGATCATGGGAAATCTTAGTGCTGCTGGAGTAAATTTATTAGAAAGTATAGAAATTGCAAAATCTGTAAGCTCCAATGTTGTTGTTACTGAGGCCCTAGAGAATGTAAAAAAAGGAGTTTTTTCTGGTGAAACACTTACAAAATTATTTTTGAAAGAACCATTATTTCCACCAACCTTTAGTCAGTTAGTTTCTGTTGGTGAGCAGACGGGACAACTTGATGAAATGTTCAACTCAGTTGCAAAGTATTATGAAAGTGAATTTGATACTGCTGTAAACAATATGTCGAGTTTAATAGAACCAATCATGATAGTATTTATGGGTATAATGATTGGTGGATTAATGATCGCGATGTACTCACCAATATTCAATGTTGGTGCAATAATGGGCGGTTAAATCTTCTTTGACAATATTAAATGGTTAACCCATTGTTGTTGGTCTTTTTTAAACACTGCATCATCCATTATTTGTTTAATAAAAAAAGTTCCTAAACCACCTGGTTTGATATCATCTAATTTTCTATGCTGGATATTTTCCGCAACAACAGGTTTGCCTTTATCAAAAAATCCAATTTCTAAATTATCACCTTTAAGGGAAATTTTAATCTGCATATGATCTGAGGTATTTTCAACACCTTTATAAGCGTGTTTAACTATGTTTTGTGCTGCCTCAGCTATTGCTAAAACTAATTCGTCTTTAAGTTCATTATTAATTTTTAATTTTTCAAACACCTCTCTTGAAAAGACTCTTACATCTTTTAAACTAGCTGTATGAACCAAAAAATCTTTAGACTCTGCTAAATCCATTATCCCAAGTTTAATATTTGCTCTAGCTTCGCCATCATTATTACTTTTAAAACAGATTTACTTACTTCTTTAACAACAACTTTAGTATTATTTTCTAGAGCTTTTTGATGACTTTCAATAAGAACTGAAATACCTGAAGAGTCCATATAAGATACATCTTTAAGATTAAGGTGAACTTCTTTACCAGACTCAACTAAGGGCAATATAACTTCTTTTGCTTTTTCAGTTACATCCATATCAATCTCTCCATTAAGAAAAACTGTAGATATATTACCTTCTTCTGTAATTTTATAACTCATGAGCCTGTACTGATAACATTATTAATTCATTATTAAAATCTCAAATTTGAGCCAAAATGAGCACATTTTAGTAAAATATTCGGTTTTTTTCACATATTTTTATAACTTCATTCTTTACATAACGATTATAAATAATAAGAATAAGCTATTAAAAAATATTAAGATTATAGGGAGGTCTATGACTAATAAAAATAAAAACAAAAAAGGATTTACACTAATTGAATTACTAGTTGTTGTAGCAATTATTGGCGCATTAGCAGCTGTTGGAGTTGTTGCTTATAATGGATATATTGGAGCTGCAAGAGAAAATTCTACAAAATCAATACATAACGGTATTGCTAAGTTTATAGCTAATGAAGCTGCAAAATGTGCATTAGATGAAAACAATGAAATCATGTTTGGTAAAGCTTGTGATGATTCTACAGCTGACCTTATTACTGCGCTAGTAGGTGGATTGCAAGATAAAGATCCTTACGATGGAGGAGAAGCGGCGGTTAATGCAACACCTGCTGAAAAACCAAGAGGTAATGTAGTACTGACAGTAGCTGATGATGGCGCTACACAGCAAATATTGCTTACAACTTGTTATGATAAAGATTGTTCAGCGGCTAAAACTCTTACAACCACAGTTCAAGTATTTGAGTAATTACTGTTGGTATAAAAACTAGAGTATTGAACTTTGCAAGTTAAACTTATTAGAGGGTTCACCTTGATTGAGCTATTAGTAGTAGTTGCAATCATTGGAACCCTCGCTGCAATAGGAACAGTTGCTTACAATGGTTATATAGGTGGAGCTAAAAAATCTGCTGCAACAAATGCAATGCAACAAATTGCACTTCAAGAACAAGAATACCAATCTATTTATGGAGATTACTTCACTCAATCTGGATGCACACCTGATGATGATGAAACTGCGGAGATCAATACAGATTTATTTGAAACTACAGGTGATGATGTTGTAGTTGATGCTGATGGTTATAGATTTTGTGTGGATACACATACAACAGGTTTTGTCGTAAAAGCTTGTAAGTGGGACGGATCTGCTTGCACAGGAACTGAAGCAGACATTTTAACGTTAAACACTAAAGGGGCTAACAATTTTTAATTGATGCAAAAAATAAGATGTTTGATAATTTTAAAGAATTCATTAATAAATTATTTTCCGGACAACAATTAAATTTAGTTAAAATTTTATCAACCATTAGCATCATTTGGATGGTTTTGATTGGCTATTTAATTTGGTGGAATGGCATCAATAGTTCTGGATTTGATAAAAGTTTTAAATGGGATGAATGGATCTGGTTTGGTCTTGTACCTGCAATTGTACCATTCATGTTTTATCTAATTTGGAAAAAAAAAGACTAAATTATGAGAAAATTACTCAAAATGGATACTTTATTACTTTGTAAAAAAATAATATTTAAATATGTTTAACTTATGAAGAAATTATTATTAACCTTGATGCTGCTTCCAATTTTAAGTAATTGCACCCAATATTCATCTTTGGTTGGGCCAAGTTATACCTTTGTGGAGACGGGAAATATTCTTCAATCAACAACGTCTTTGACCAGTTCACTAACCATGAACAGTATAAAGAAAAATTTTATTCATGAAGTTAAAAGCGAAAATATCTGTCAAACAGTTCATACCTCTGAACTCAATGAGATATTCTTTGAAACAGTTGAACAAATGGATTGTTATTATGATCCAATGAGTATTTATAGATAATACTTATTTAAAATCTAATACAACCTATTTTGAGCATATAAGTCCTTAAAGTTTAATTAAACCTGAATTTATCTATACTTTTAATATTTAAAAAAAATTGAAATTTTGATTATTTAATTTAAGTTCTTTGATTTTATGAGTTCATTAAAACAATATTTAAATTATAAAGAATTTAACTTATTAAAGCTTTTAACTAGTTTAGCTTTATTTATTTGTCTTTTTACAAATTCTGCATTGTCATCTGAAAAAAATATTACTTATATGCAAATTTTGCAAAAACCGAACGATTTAGATTTAAACTTAAAGTATGCTCAACAGCAAGGAAAAATGGGAAACTTCAAGCAAACGATTTCTACTCTTGAAAGATTAAACATGCTTTACCCAGAAAATGTTGAGATTAAATTATATTTACTCTCAGTATTAGTTCAGGTCGACTCTCCAGAAAAGGCGTACACAATTATAGAAGAAATGAAATTAAGAAGAGATCTAGATCCTGAAGATTTAGAAACTTTATTAGAAATAGAGGAAGGTTTAAAAGATAGAGAGCCATCTTTATGGAATTTAACAGCAGATATCTCAGTTGGTGGAGTTTATACTGACAATGTTAATAGTGTTTCAAAAACAAGATTACAAAGTACGTCTGATGTAATAGGCGGTTTCAATTCTGCAAAATATGATAGAACATTAAGTGGTGGTTTAGGCTTATCAGCCTCGAGACCGATTGGAGAAGAATCTTCTTTTTTAATTAATCTTAACCACACTTCATCAGAGCAACATCAAGAAACTGATGATGATTTTCAAAGTTATGGTTTAACATTTGCCTTTGATACTACTTTAGGAAATCAAAGTTTAAGTCCTTACTACATGTTAAGTAAATCGGACTATCAAACAGATGCAGATAGTTTTTCAAATATGTATGGTATAGGAGGATTTTTTACAGTTGGTGAAAGAAACTCTTTTAGTTATGGATACTCATTTGCAGACTCAAAAGGAAATCACAATTCAACTGATGATACCGCGATGGATACTAATTCAATTGCACATGGCTTTACTTTAGGTCATGACTATATATTAACTGAAATAATTTCAACATCTTTTAGTTTAGGATATAGTGATACAGATGCTCGTGTTGATGCAGGAAATGATTACGAAACTTATGATGTGGGTTTTGGATTAAATTTTGCTTTCCCATGGGCTTATATTGCAGTCAGTAACGCTGTGGGTTTTAATGATTATAAAAAAGAAGATACCAGCGTAAATTCAAATAAATTAAGATCAGATTATACAAACACTTTTGATATTATGTTAACCAAAGCAATTGGTGATATATTTCCAACTATTGATCCAAATAGAAGTCTTTTTATAAACTTATCTTACGAAAAAATGATTTCAGAGGCTAATATATTGAACTATGATTATATAACCGATTCCTTCTCAGTAAGTTTTTCTAGATCCGTAAGATTAAATTAGTTGTAAATTATTTTAATAAATCCCCTTATAATTGAGTTTTAAGCCTCTCAATTTGAGTTTTTTTCGTTTAATTTTTTATATTTTTTGTTACTTTCTAGGTGTGAAAAAAATATTATCGATATTCCTAAGTTTAATTTTCATTTTAAGCATTAACGTTAATGCTGAAGAAAAATTAACTATTGAAAAACAATTAGTTGGAATTGTTGGTGCTATATCAGGAACAGTAAAAACTGAAACCAGAGAATTAAAAGCTGGTGATAAAATTTATTTAAATGAAACTATTTATGCTGGAGCTAGCTCAGGTACTCAAATCTTACTTTTAGATCAATCAACTTTTACCGTGGGTGAAGACTCAGAGGTAGTAATGGATACATTTGTGTTTGATCCAGAAACTAACGATGGAAAAATTGTTGCAAGTGTCAAACAAGGAAGTTTAAAAGTAATCTCTGGATTAATAAGCAAAAAGAATCCGGATAGTTTAACTGTTGAAGTTCCAGAAGGTACACTAGGTTCAAGAGGAACTGAATTTCAAACAATTGTTTCAAAAGGAAAAACTGATACTTTATTAATAGGCCCAGGGAAAAATAATACTTTAGGTATGCGACCGGGAGCAGTGCTTGTCGGTAATAAATTTGGTCAAACTTTATTAAATAACCCTTACAGCACAACTTCAATGACGAAAAATAAGGCACCAGGACAAGCAAAAAGAATTACAAAAAATCAGTTAAAGAAATTTAATAAAAAGATGAAAGCTTTAAGAGTAGCAAAATTAACTCCAAGTGATGCTAAAGCTGAGAGAAAAGTGTTAAGAAAAGAATTAAAAAAAGAATTGAAATCTTTAGGTTTTGAAAAAGAAGAGATTAAAACAATAATAAAACAAAATATTCAAAAAGATAAAGAAAAAAAAGTAGCTATAAAAGCTGATAGAGCTGAGAAAAAGAAAAAAGCTAAAGCAGAAAAGAAAAAGAATAAAAAGAAAAAAGCTAAAGCAGAAAAGAAAAAAGGTAAAAAGAAAAAAGCTAAAGCAGAAAAGAAAAAAGGTAAAAAGAAAAAAGCTAAAGCAGAAAAGAAAAAAGGTAAAAAGAAAAAAGCAGTTAAGAAAAAAGCAACTAAAAAAGAGAAGAAAAAAGCTACAAAGAAAAAACCTGCTAAGAAGAAAAAAGCAGTGAAGAAAAAGCCAGCTAAGAAGAAAAAAGCAGTGAAGAAAAAGCCAGCTAAGAAGAAAAAGAAAGCTGTAAAGAAAAAACCTAAAAAGAAAAAGAAAGCTGTAAAGAAAAAACCTAAAAAGAAAAAGAAAATAGCTAAAAAGAAAAGAATAGTTAAAAAGAAAAAAGCAGCTAAGAAGAAAAAAGCTAAGAAGAAAAGAAAGAAAAAGAAATAAGCAACTCTTTTTACGCTAAGTTTTATTTACATTACCTAAATTAAATATAAATTCATTTTGTGAAAGTCTTTTTGCAAAAATATTCAAACTACTTAGTTTTTATTGGAATTCTTTTGCTCTTAATTTCATTAAAAATAATCAATCCTCCATTTATAAAATCAGTTTCGTACTTAAGTTTTGACTTATATCAAAAAATATTTGCACAAAAAAAAGATAGTGATGTTGTTATTGTTGATATTGATGAAAATAGCTTGGGAAAGTTTGGTCAGTTTCCTTGGAACAGGAAAGTTTTTGCAAAAATAATAGATCAACTTAATACATCATCTCCAAAAGCAATTGGATTTGATATTTTTTTTACAGAAAAAGATAAACAATCTCCAGAAGAAATTATTAAATCTTATGGTTTAATACCATCAGATGTTGCGGAACTTCAAAAACTTAAAAGCCCTGATGAGCTTTTTTCTGAAAAATTAAAAGAGTCTAAATCTGTAATTGCAGTATTAGGAAGCAATGTTCCCTCTTATTCAAATTATGATCGAAAAGCAAAAGCAAGGTTTTTATCAAAAGGAGGAGATCCAAAACAATTTACATACTCTTATCCTTATTCAATAGGATCATTAGAAAAATTAGAAAAAAATGTAAAGGGCTTAGGCTCAATATCATTTCTAGATCAATCAGACGGAATCATAAGATCTCTACCTTTGATCGTTCAATTTAATAAAAAATTATATCCAACTATGGGTTTGGAAATGGTTAGAATAGGTTCTAATCAAAAAAATATATATGTAGAGCTTAATGAGATCGGAATTCAAAGAATAAATGTAAGACCTAATAAAATTGAATCTGATGTAAATGGAATTATTTGGATTAAGTATAAAAAATCTCAAAAGAAACAATATATTTCCGCAAGTGATGTTTATGAGGGAAATTTTAATAAAGAATTTTTTGAAAATAAATATGTACTTATAGGTGCCTCCGCTCAAGGATTGTTTGATTTAGTTAAAACTCCTTTAGGTATTACAATTCCAGGAGTTGAGGTTCATGCAAATGTTATAGAAAATATTTTGGATAACTCTTATCTAATCAGAAATCCAAACACATATGTTTTCGAGTTACTATTTTCTATAATTGTTGCCCTTATTACATTTATTTTATCTCAGAAAATAAAACCAAGACATAGTTTATCAATTTTCTTTGGAAATATTTTAATGATAATAATTATTGGATTTTCAATTTATAAATTTAGATCTGAACTCATTGATATAAGTTATCCAATCTTCATTGTAACTCTAACATTCTTAACAGGTCTTTATTTTAGGTTTATTGAGGAAAATAAACTTGCATTAGAAAACTTGCAAAAAGAAGCTAAACTTTTAAAAGAAAGAGAGCTTGCAGCAGGTGTTCAAAAAAGTTTATTCCCAGATATATCTAAATTTGAAAATTTTATTTTTGCAACAAATGTACCTGCAAGAGATGTGTCAGGGGATTACTTTGATGTGGTGAGATCTACACCTGAAGAATATTTTTTTACACTAGCTGATGTTTCTGGAAAAGGAATTAAAGCTGGAATGTATATGGCAAAAGCATCTTCAATTTTTAGAACACTTACTAATTTAAAATTTCCAATTGAAAAAGTTGTATTTGGTGTAAATAATGAACTTGTTGAGGCTAAATTTAAAGGAATGTTCGTTACAGCAGTTTTTGGAAAGCTAAATATTAAAACTGGTGAATTAGTTTTTATTAATGCGGGTCATGAAAGCATTCTGTCATTCGATCAAAATAAAAATTATGAATATATAAAATCTGAAATGCCACCAATTGGAATTGTAAAGTATTTCTCTGAGTCGATGGTAAAGTCAAATACCATTAATATTAAAGACAAAACACTTGTGGTTTATACAGATGGTGTAACAGAGGGTTATTTAGAAAATGGGGAAGAATTAGGAGCTGAGGGTGTACAAAAAATTATAAATAAAATTTCTGAAGTAACTCCAAAAAGTATTGTTAATTCTATAGAGAAAGAGTTGAACTGGGGTGCAGATAAATTAAGAGACGATATTACATGTATGGCAATTAATATTACAAATACAGACCTAATAAAAAAAGGTAAGTTAAAAAATACTGATAAATGATTGATTCTCGGTCTTTTTACTTAGTAATTTATTAATACTATTAAATTACAATAATTTATTATTTCTAATTTTCTGATATATAAATTATGCAATGAAAAAATTTTTTCTAACTATTTGCTCATTTTTAATGATTACATCATCAAGTTTTGCTGATGATTATGAGTTTTTTAATCTTGCTGAAATTGTTAAAAATTTAATTCCAGGAGAAGGTGATACAGAGGTCAGTATAGACGTTAGAGACAATTATAAACCGGACTACAGCATACTCGGAGTTCGGGAAATTGAAAAAACAGATAGTGGTAATGTCTTTACTCAATTTTCTTTATTCAATACAGAAAAAGATAATGAGGAAAGAATTGTTGGAAATTTAGGTTTTGGAAAAAGAATGTTAAGTAATGAAAATACTTTGATGACAGGTTTTAATGCATTTTTAGATTATGATGATAATGGAAACACAAGATCAAGTTTGGGTATAGAGGCGAGAAGCGCAGTTTTAGATTTTGGCTATAATTACTATTTTGGATTAGGGGATGGAACTGATGAAAAAGTTTTAGATGGTTATGATTTAAATTTATCATCTCAAGTCCCTTATATGCATTGGGCAGATGTATTTGTGAACGCTTATGAATGGGAAGGTGAAGATCGAGATAATATTAAAGGAAGAAAATATGGATCAGAGCTTCTCATACATCCTACTTTAAGTTTTGAATTTGCCTATGATGATAAAAATAAAAAAGGTTTAGAAGATGATAGGTATGCAAAGTTTATATTTGTTTACCCTCCAAGAACTGGTCCAACACTTCAAGATGGTTTTTTCAATGATACAAAGTGGAAGAAAGAAAAAGATATGTCAGGCGAGCTTTTAACAAAAGTAAAACGAAACAACAAAATTATGATTGAGTTTAAAGGTAAATCTACGATATCGAGGACAGACTAATGAATAAATTATTTAAAATAATAATCATAGCAAAATTTTTATTACTTGTTTTTGTAACTAATTCTTATTCAGCAAGTGCATTAGGTGCACCAACTGTATATAAAGTTATAATGAAAAAAGTTGAACTTTGTACTGCGAGTACAGGTGTTACTAGTTGCGAAGGAGCAATTGTTATCGGAGAAACAGAAAAGACTGTCGACATTGCATCGGTTGATGCAGGACTTGCAGCAGCTACTTTTGGAGATCCAGCACTCTTGCCACTTGGTGAAACTTATACTCATATGAGAGTAACTATTGATAGAAAAATGACAATTAAAGCAGATATAACAGTTCCAGGTGTAACTGCACCTTGTAGAACAACCACAGCATTATCAGACTCTGCTTATCCTGGTGGTTTAAGTGGTACAGAAAAATATGATACAACACCTGTTGTGGCAGATGATGGGACCGCTGCAGAAGCAGATGTATATATGAAAAATGATCAAATGGAAACTTGTGAGAACGCTGCATGTTCATCAACATCAGATCCAAATACTGTGGAATATGACCAAGGCATTGGATCCTCAACTCATCAATCAACTCATGCTGAAGGAGATACATCTGACGATCATATACTGGTTTATACACTTGCAACTCCTTACACAGTTGCATTAATTTCACCTACTATAGACATTTCTTTTGGAACACAAAATGCAATAAAAGCCGCAGAAGTAGGAACAGATCTTTGTAGGTTTGAGCCACAAGAACCAAAAGTTACAATTACAATTAAATAGATTAGTAGTTACTTTAATAAATCTTGAAGCTTATTTTCTTTCTCTAAAGCTCTTAATTCTTGATAGCCACCTATATGTTTATCATCAATAAATATTTGAGGTATTGTTCTTTTACCATTAGCTTTTTGAATCATCTCTTCCATTAAACCTTCTTTTGAAGTAATATCAATTTCTGTAAAAGTGGCATTGTTCCTTGCGAGTAATCTTTTTGCAGCGTCACAAAAGTTACATGACGGACCTGTATACATCACTATAGATTTCATATCTTATATATAGTCATTTTTTTTAATTTTTCTTCTTATTTCTTTCCTTGTTATCTCAAATTTTTTTCTATGTTTTATACTTTGGTTTTTCGCCCTTTTTCTCCAAAGTCGAAAAGATGAGGGTTTGAGATTTTTTCTCATAATTTTGATCACCTCATTTTCTGTCTTTCCAGAGATTTTTTTAATATCCTCAAAAGTTATCCTATCCGCCCAGGCTGCCCATATAACCCAATCTGGACTCTGTTGATTTGGCTCTGGATTTTTGACTTTTGTTTGGGGTCTGTGACTTTTTTTCATACAAATTTTCAACATTTTAAATAAATCATTTATGATTTTTTTTAAACATGTGCTATATTATCCTTTAGATAGTCCTATCTAGCCATCTTTAGCTCCCGGTTTTTTAGGACTATCCCTTAAATGCTTCCTTTAGAATTCTTTTTATTTTTACAAATTATCTTATTTTTATTTATAACTCCTGGGACACCAAGAATAGTCATAATTTCTAATTCAATTAATTATGGAGTTAAAAAATGTATATGGACTGCTTTCGGAGATATTACTGCTAACATAATCCAAGCAACTTTAGTAATTTTTGTTATTGGCTCATTTTTTTTAGATAATCCTTCATTTTTAAGAATTTTTAAGTGGGCTGGAATTATATATCTTTGCTATTTAGCTTATGATTTATATAATTCTAACTTAAATAACCCAAAATCTCTTAAAATAGATAAGAAGAATACTTTATCTTTTTTTTATGATGGTTTCATTATTGCTGGAACTAGTCCAAAGGCCTGGATGTTTTTTCCCTTTATTTTTCCACAATTTATTGATTTTCAAGATAATTATATTGTTCAATTTTTTATTTTGATTTCTACTTATGTTATTTTAGATTTTCTATCCTTGATGGGTTACGCAATACTTGCGAATAAATTAATATTCTGGATTAAAGCGAATCCTAAGACAATAAATAATATATCTGCTATTGCTCTCCTAGTTATTGCTTCTATAATCGCTTTAATGCAAAATTATTAACTTAAGTGACAAAAATGCAACAATAATGTGTTGATTTTATTGATTTTTTTAATTTTTTCAACTTTTGAGTTAATTTTTAACTTATGTACTACCAGGACGTTTTTTGCTAAATAGAC
>JBJLDV010000006.1:0-51931 GCA_045566195.1 Candidatus Pelagibacter sp.
ATAAAGATCTCCGTTACCACTACCTCTCATATAAGGCATCCCTTTACCTTTTAATCTAAATTGTTTACCGCTTTGAGTTCCAGAAGGAATTTTTATTTTTGCCTTACCACCATCGATAGTTGGTATTTCTATTGATGTTCCAAGGGCTGCATCAGCAATTGATATTGGACATTCAAAAAATAGATTTTCATCTGATCTTTTAAATAAATCGTGGGAATAGACATTAATGAATAAATATAAGTCACCGTTACCAGCACCTTTTGAGCCAGCTTCACCTTTACCAGAAAGCCTTATTCTTGTTCCATCATCAACTCCTTTAGGTATGGTAACTGATAATCTTTTAGAAGCTTGTTTTTTTCCTTGTCCCCCACAATCTGAACATGGATTTGTTATTTGTTCACCTGATCCTGAGCATTGTGGACATGTTTGTTGTACAGTAAAAAAACCCTGGCTTGATCGTACTTGACCATGACCTCCACACATTGAGCATGAACTTGCTTCACTTCCTGGTTTTGACCCAGAACCTTTACAAGTATTACATTTTTCTGATGTGGAAAATTTGATATCTTGTTTTTTACCTGTATAGGATTCTTCTAAAGTTATTGATAGATCATATCTTAGATCAGAGCCTCTATTACTTGACCTTCTAGATCTTCTTCCACCACCAAATCCTTCTCCAAAAAAATCTTCAAAAATATCTGAGAAATTACTAGAAAAATCAAAATTTCCAAATCCACTTCTGCCTCCACCACCATTTTCAAATGCAGCGTGGCCAAAATTATCGTAACTCTGTTTTCTTTCTTCGTTGGATAAAATGTGATAAGCCTCAGATGCTTCTTTGAACTTTTCCTCAGAAGCTTTATCACCTTTATTTTTATCTGGATGATGTTTTACAGCAAGTTTTCTGTAAGCTGATTTGATTTGATCTGGAGTTGCGCCTTTATTTACACCTAAGACTTCGTAGTAATCTCTTTTTGCCATAACTAATTATAGACAAATAGTTGTAATAACTTACGCGCTTTTTTCTTTATTTTCGTCTTTTACTTCTTCAAAGTCTGCATCAACAACGTTATCGTCTTTTTTTCCTTCTGGTTTATTATCTTTTGGTGCATCTCCAGGTTTAGCGCTTTGTTGAGATTTATAAATTGCCTCACCTAATTTCATTGAAGATTGAACTAATTCTTGTGTTTTCTTTTTAATGTCCTCAACATCCGTTCCTTTTAATGCATTTCTTAAATTTGATGCTGCAGTTTCTATTGCTTTTTTATCAGCCTCTGAGACTTTGCTACCGTGCTCTTTTAAATTTTTTTCTGTAGAATGAACTAACGTATCAGCCTGGTTTCTTGCATCAACTGCTTCTCTTTTAGCTTTATCAGCCTCTTTATTCGCTTCAGCCTCTTTAACCATTTTATTAATCTCTTCATCGCTTAAACCACCAGAAGCTTGAATTTGAATTTTTTGTTCTTTACCAGTACCCTTATCTTTTGCAGATACATTCACTATTCCATTAGCATCAATATCGAACGTAACTTCTATTTGTGGAATTCCTCTTTGTGCTGGAGCGATCCCAACAAGTTCAAAGTTTCCCAAAATTTTATTATCTGCTGCCATTTCTCTTTCACCTTGTAAAACTCTAATAGAAACGGCTGGCTGGTTGTCTTCAGCAGTAGAAAATACTTGGCTTTTTTTTGTCGGTATAGTCGTGTTTTTATCAATTAATTTTGTTGATACACCTCCAAGAGTTTCAATACCCAATGATAATGGAGTTACATCTAATAAAAGAACATCTTTAACGTCACCCTGAAGAACGCCAGCTTGTATAGCAGCTCCCATAGCAACGACCTCATCTGGATTAACTGATTTATTAGGATCCTTCCCAAAAAAATTTTTAACTTCCTCAACAACTTTTGGCATTCTAGTCATCCCACCAACAAGTACAACTTCATCAATTTCACCCGCAGATAATCCAGCATCTGTTAGTGCTGTTTTACAAGGTGGAATTGTTCTTGTAATAAGATCTTCAACAAGCGCCTCTAGTTTAGCCCTAGTCATTTTTAAATTTATATGTTTAGGCCCAGTTTTATCTGCAGTGATAAAAGGTAAATTTATTTCAGTTTGTGTTGCAGATGATAATTCAATTTTTGCTTTTTCCGCTGCTTCCTTTAATCTTTGTAATGCTAACTTATCTGATTTTAAATCAATACCATTTTCTTTCTTAAATTCATTAAGCAAATAATCAACAATGGTATTATCAAAATCTTCACCTCCTAAAAAAGTATCTCCATTAGTTGATTTAACCTCAAAAACACCATCACCTAATTCCAAGATTGATACATCAAATGTTCCACCACCAAGATCGTAGACAGCTATTTTTTTATTTTGTTTTTTTTTATCTAGACCATATGCAAGAGACGCCGCGGTTGGTTCATTAATAATTCTTAAAACTTCTAGACCAGCTATTTTGCCTGCATCCTTTGTAGCTTGTCTTTGGGCATCATTAAAATAAGCAGGCACAGTAATAACTGCTTTTGATACTTCTTGACCTAAATATTTTTCTGCAGTTTCCTTCATTTTTTGTAAAACGAATGCAGAAATTTGTGATGGTGAATACTTTTTGCTTTTAGACTCAATCCATGCGTCACCTTTTTCTGAATTGATAATTTTAAATGGAGCTGTTTCTAAATCTTTTTTAACAGTTGGGTCATTAAAATTTCTTCCAATCAATCTCTTAACTGCAAATATTGTATTTTCTGGATTTGTTACAGCTTGTCTTTTAGCTGGTTGACCAATTAATTTTTCTTCTTCATCAGTAAATGCTACCACAGAAGGAGTAGTTCTAGCACCTTCTGCATTTTCTAATACTTTAGGCTGCGTACCGTCCATTATAGCTACGCAAGAATTTGTTGTTCCTAAATCTATTCCAATAACTTTACTCATAATTTCTTCCTATTCACTTTCATATAAGAGTTAATTTTAAATCTACAAGCTATTGGATAACTAATTTTTCTCATTATTTTCCTTATTTTCTTCAGTTTTTTTTGGGTTTTCATCTTTTTTTTGAGTTTTTTTAGATACACAAACTAAAGAAGGTCTTAAAAGCCTGTCTTTCATCATAAACCCTTTTTGAATTTCCTGCATTATAGTACCTGGCTCTTTTTCGTCATCTTCAACTTCCATCATAGCTTGATGTAAATTTGGGTCTAATTTTTCATTGATTGATTTAATAGGCTCTATGTTATTTTTTTTTAATATCGTTAGCATGTCTTTATGGATAATATCTAAATGCTCAACAATTTTTTTTAACGCTTCAGTATCTTTTAACTTCTCATCATTTTCTAATGAGATTTTTGATCTATCTAAATTATCAATTAAATTTAAAGACTCCTTTGCAAAAGAAAAACCCCCATAGTCAAAAGCATCATCTTTTTCTTTTTCATATCTACGTCTTTGATTTTCCATTTCTGCATAAGATCTAACTACTTTATCTTCTAATTCTTTAATTTTATCTTCTGGAGTTAATTCTTTTTCTGTTTGTTCATTTTTAGCTTCTTCGGATTTATCTTTGTCATTGACGATATCTTTTTCTAAATTTTTTTGATTATCTTTTTTAATTTCTTCTTTTTCCATAGAGATCTATATGGTAAGGAATTATAAAATTTCTAGATGAAAAATAAAAAATTTGTTGAGATACTAATAGGGTCAAATAATAAAGGAAAAATAAGGGAAATAAGAGATTTGCTTCCCAAAAAAATAAGAATTTATACGACCCAACACTTTAAATTGAAAAGCCCAAAAGAAACAGGCAAAACATTTCTAAAAAATTCACTGATTAAGGCTAAATATTTTTCAAAAAAAACACGTAAAATTTGTATTGCAGACGACTCTGGTCTTGAAATTGATATTTTAAATAAAGCTCCCGGAATTTATTCAGCTAGGTGGGCAGGAAAAAAAAATAACTTTAGTCTAGCAATACGAAAAGTCTATAGAAAATTAGATTTAGCAGATAATGACTGGCGAAAAAAAAAAATTAAAGCAAGATTTATCTGTGCAATTACAATTTATGGTCCAAAATTTAAAACTGTGCAATCAATTGGTAAGATAGAGGGTAAAATTTCGAATAAAAAAAAAGGAAAAAATGGTTTTGGTTATGATCCGATTTTTATTCCTAATGGTAAAAAAGTTACTTTTAGTCAGATGAAACAAACTACAAAATTTAAAATTGATCATCGATCTAAAGCATTTAAAAAAATTAAAAAATTTTTTTAAAATTTCCATCTACAACTTCATAAAATGATAAAATATGATTTATTTTATTATTTTTAATTTCAAATATTCCTGTTATGCCTTTAAATTTATTATCTTTCTTAAACAACTTATCACTAAATTCAAAATCATTTTGTAATAATAAGTAGTATAATAGACCAACTAAATCATACCCAAGTATTGCTATTTGGCTAGGATGCTCATTGTAGATATCTTTATAGTCATTTTTAAAATTATAATAGTTATCTATATCAATTGAGGGGAACCCAATTGGTTGTGAGGTCTTTTCTCTAAATAAAGTTTCATCGAACCATTGATTTAAAGATATAAAAGAAACTTTTTTTGGAGAAACATCTGTGTAAAGCAAAGATGTGGTAACACTTTTTAAACTCTCACTGAAATCAGCTATTATAATTGAGTCAAATCCAATTTTACCCAATGTATCTTTCTTATTTAATAACTCTAATTTTTTTTCTTTGTTATTTTCATCTGAGTTTTCAACTCTTTTAATTTCATCCTTAAGATTATTTTTACGAATTTTATATTTAGTAACCTTTTCTATTTGTTTAGTTAATTTTGTTGGCTCTGCATCGTAATAAAATGTTTTTTTAGTTTTCAGTTTTGACTTTATTATTGCTTCTTCAATTTCTTCCTTAAAGTTTTTTTTAGGAATTAGTACTAAAGTTTTATTATAATCATTAGCTTTAAGATATTTTTTGATAGCTATTAATTGTGATTTAGCATTAATTCCAGAGCTGATTACATTTTCAGGATTACCAATGGTTTTGTTTGTTAGCGATAAAAATATTGCATCTTGAAATTTACTAAGACCATTTAAATTTTCATTAAATACTGGACCAATAAAAATCCTTACTCCTTTAGAGTAAAGCTCTGAAGCTGCTTCAAATGTTTTGCCCTGATCAGATTCGGTATCTCTAGGAATAATTAATAATTTTTCCTTATCAATTTTATTAACACCCATTCTTACTGATTGGATTATAGATTTACCTATATTTGATGACTCTCCAGATAATGGCACCAATAAACCAATTTTGATGTTTTCTTCAGAGTAAACTGAACTAATGCTTAGAATAAAAACAAATGTTATTTTTATAAAATTTTTATTAAATTCTTTCATTTTGATATCTTTATTATATTTATAATACTTGATGATTTCATTCACTGATTTTAACCAAAATAAGTTAGAAAATGGTTTATATGTTGTTTCTACACCCATTGGTAACCTTTTAGATATTTCTTTAAGAGCTATAGAGGTTTTAAATAAATCAGACTGTATATTATGCGAAGATACAAGAGTATCAAAAAAACTATTAGAAAAATATAAGATTAGAAATAAACTAATATCAAATCATAAATTTAACGAAAAAAAAAATCTCAATACTATTATTGATCTACTTAAGTCAGGTAAAATAGTATCTTTAATAACAGATGCCGGAACCCCCTGTATATCTGACCCAGGATCAATTTTAGTTAATGAAGCAATAAACGAAAAAATAAAAATTTTTAGTATCCCAGGTGCTTGTTCTGCGACAGCCGCATTTTCTGTAAGTGGTTTTGAAGGTAAGTATTTTTTTTATGGTTTTTTCCCTGAAAAGAAAAAAGAAATTGAAAGTGAATTGAAACTATTATCAAAGTTGAATGTCTCTATTATTTTTTTTATTTCTTCAAAAAAGTTTCAAAAAAAAAAATTATTTATTAAGAAATATTTTAATAATAGAGACTTGGTTATTTGTAGAGAGATAACCAAATTATACGAAGAACATATAAGAATTGAGGTAAGTAATATTGATAATTTAGAAATTAATTTTAAAGGTGAGATTACTTTGGTTATTTCGCCAATTACCACAAAAAATATAAATTTTTTGGATGATGATGATAAAAAAAAAATTAAAAAATTAATAAAAAAATCAAGTATAAAGGATATTATAAATACTATTAGTAAAAATAAAAAAATTTCTAAAAAAGAAATTTATGATTTTTGCTTAAAATTAAAAAATGAAACTTAAATTTATATTATCAATAATTTTATTTTTTTTAATTTCAAATTGTGTTGGTACATCTTCCCAAGGAATCTTTGGTACAGGAGTTAGCGTAGCCTTAGATCCAAGATCAATTGGAACACAGATTGATGACAATATAATGCAAAAAAGTTTATCATCGAGGCTTCTTTTAAAAGATAAAAAATATATTTTATCAATAAATTTAAAAGTATTAGATGGTAGAATTTTTATTACTGGAAAAGTTGATGATCCTGAGGAAAAATTAATAATTACTAAAATGGCGTGGGAAACTAAAGGTGTTAGATCGGTAAAAAATAACATAATAATAAAAGAGGAGTTTAATTTCAAACAATCAGCAAAAGATATTTTAATTACAAGTCAATTGAGAGCAGCAATGATAATTAATAAAAAAATTAAATCGACTAACTATAATATTGATACTTATAAGAAAAAAATTTACATTTATGGTATTGCTCAAGATAAAGATGAATTGAAACAAGTTTTGGAAGAGGCAGAGGCAATTCTAGACGTTAAAAGAGTTATAGGGAGTATACTATTAATTGAAGATTTAAGAATCCAAAAAAATTAATTTAATAAAAAAAATAAAATTTTACTTATAAAAGACATAAATATAAAAAAACTTAAAAAAAAAACCCAGTACATAATAGTTACTGCTCTGTTTCTTTTTCTTCTCAACAATACAAAATTTTCATCATCTAAGTTTGATATATCTCTTTTTCCTTTGACTGGATAATCATAACTCCATCTCCAAACTGTATCACCAAATCTTTCATCCATATTATTAAAATATCTAATCCATGATGTAGTCCATAAAAAAATAAAATATAAAATAAGCAACAGTAAAAACTCTGTTAACATTTCACTAATTTATTTTTCCATAATTAATTACGCCAGCAGAATAAGCTGCTACTGACGCGAGGTTTAAAATATCAGATGTTGACGATCTTAGAGGTGCAACTTCTATCGCTCTACCCAATCCTATTAATAAGGGGCCAATACCTTTTACATCACCTAGAGTTTTCATAATTTTATAAGAGATAGCAGCACTATGTTGACCAGGCATTACAAGCACATTCGCATTTCCAACAATCTCAGACATTGGATAAAGATCTTTATATTCTGAACTAAGTGCTACATCAGGCTGCATGTCACCATCAAACTTAAAATCAACATCCATCTTTTTAAGTATATCAACAGCATCTCTAATATGTTTGGTTCTACTCGTAATTGGTTGACCAAAAGTTGAGTGTGATAAAAAAGCTACCTTTGGATCAAATCCAAATAACCTTACTACTCTAGCTGCAGATTTTGCAATTTCAGCCATTTGTTCAGAAGTTGGGTATTCATGAACAGTAGTATCAGCAATAAATACAGTTTTTCCTTTACTCACAACCATATTTAAACCAAACATTATTTCGCCTGGTCTCGAATCAATTACCTTTGTGATTTTTTTTAGTGATGAGGAGTATCTTCTAGTATTTCCAGTTACCATCGCATCTGCATCTCCACACTCAACCATACAAGATGCCCAAATAACTCTATCATTTCTTGCCATTTTATCACAGTCTCTTTCAAGCAATCCTTCTTTTCGATGAAGTTTATTAAAAAGAAATTTTATATATTTTTCTCTTAATAACTTATTTTTTTTTGCATTAACAATTTCAATATTAAAATTTTCGCCATAACCAATTTCTTTTAGCTTTTTTTTAACTATCTCTTCTTTAGCAACAATTAAAGGTATACCAAGTCCAGCATTCTTAAATGCAATTGCAGCTTTTAACGTATCTTCATCTTCACCGTCTGCAAAAACAACTTTTTTTTGGTTTTTTTTAATTTGATTATTAATTCCTTGCATAATAGTAACTGACGGATCAAGTCTTTGTTTTAATTGCTCAGAGTAAATATTAAAATTTTCTATTTTTTTTCGGGCCACCCCAGTTTTCATTGCCGCTTTTGCTACTGCCAGTGGTATTACACTTATTAATCTTGGATCAAAAGTAGATGGTATTATATATTCTCTCCCAAAAGTAGGTCTTTCACCACCCATAGCAGCAACCACTTCGTCTGGAACTCGTTCTCTTGCCAGAGATGCAATTGCTCTAACTGCTGCAACTTTCATTTCTTCATTAATAGTTTTTGCTCTAACATCTAATGCGCCTCTAAAAATATAAGGAAATCCAATTAAATTATTTACTTGATTTGGGTAGTCAGATCGACCCGTAGCAACAATTGCGTCTTTCCTTACTTCTTCTATTTCTTCAGGTGTAATTTCTGGATCTGGATTTGCACATGCAAATATTATTGGATTTTTAGACATCAACTTAACCATATCTTTTTTTAAAGCTCCAGCAGAAGAAAGTCCTAAAAAAACATCAGCATTTTTAATTGCATCTTTTAAAGTTCTATCTTTAGTATCTATCGCATAAACAGATTTCCATTCATTTAAATTTCCACGTTTTTTATGAATAACTCCCTTTCTATCCAACATAGTAATATTTTTTTTGTTTACCCCTGATTTAATAAAAAGATTTGTACATGCCATTGCGGAGGCACCAGCCCCATTTACAACAACTTTAATTTTTTTAATATCTTTTTTAGCTATATCTATTGCATTCATTAGTGCTGCACATGTAATAATCGCAGTACCATGTTGATCATCATGAAAAACTGGAATATCTAAAATTTCCTTAAGTTTTTTTTCTATAATAAAACAATCTGGAGCAGCTATATCTTCAAGATTGATACCACCAAAGCTTTTAGAAAAATTTTTAATAGAATTTATTATTTCATTAGGGTCATTTGAGTCAATTTCAAGATCAATTGAATCTATATCAGCAAATCTTTTGAATAAAACTGCTTTTCCCTCCATCACAGGTTTTGAGGCAATTGCTCCCAAGTTTCCAAGACCTAAAATTGCAGACCCATTACTTATTACCGCAACAAGATTCCCTTTTGTTGTGTAGTCGTAAGCTAAGTCAGGATTTTTATATATAGCCTTTACTGGTGCTGCAACACCTGGAGAATAGGCAAGTGCCAAGTCTCTTTTTGTTGTCATTGGTTTTGATGAAACAATCTCAATTTTTCCAGATTTAATATTATTATGAAACTCTAAAGCTTCTTTATCAGAGTAATGTTCAATTTTATTTTTTTTCATTTAATGCAATTAGTTATACAAATAGAGCTAAATTAAGACTAATATGATTTATGAACTTAATTAAGTCAACTGGTACATTCGGTTTCTTTACTCTACTTAGTAGAATTTTAGGATATTTAAGAGATTTATTAATTGCAATATACTTAGGATCGGGCCCTCTAGCAGATGCATTTTTTGTTGCATTTAGAATACCAAATACTTTTAGAAGATTATTTTCAGAGGGTACCTTTAATGCTGCATTTGTTCCTAGTTATTCAGCTGAAATAACAAAAGGTAAGAATCAATCAAAAAAATTTGCTAATGAGGTTTTTAACTTATTGATAATTGGTTTATTTTTTTTAATTATAATAATAGAAATTTTTATGCCATGGTTTATACTTTTAATAGCACCTGGCTTTAAAGAAAATTCTGATAAATTAGAACTTACGATATACTTAACAAGAATCACATTTCCTTTTTTATTTTTTATCAGTCTAGCATCATTTTTTGCTGCAGTGCTAAACTCTCATAATAAATTTGCTTTAGCGGCCGCAGCTCCAATAGTCTTAAATATAGTTCTGATCTTGACTTTGCTATTAACAAAATATTTAGGTGACAATTTAGTAGAATATCTTGCTTATGCTGTAACGATTTCAGGTTTTATTCAATTTGCAATATTAATGAAATTTGTTAAAAATTTTATTCCAATAAGTTTTGCTTTAAAATTAAAAGTAGAAAAAAAAGTTAAATTTTTTTTTAATAAATTATTACCAAGTATATTTTCATCAGGGGTAACCCAAATTAATATTTTAGTGGGAACTATTATTGCATCGTTTCAAGCCAGTGCAGTTTCATATTTGTACTATGCTGATAGAATTTATCAAATTAACTTAGCGATTGCCGGTATAGCCATAGGAACAGTATTGCTGCCGAACTTAAGTAAATACGTAAAGGAAAATAAAAAAAAAAAAATAGATTTGATTCAAAATAAATCTTTAGAACTTAGCTTATTTCTAAGCTTACCAGCAACTTTTGCATTGTTAATTGCATCAGAAGAGATTACATCTTCACTTTTTGGTTATGGATCCTTCGATATACAGAGTGTTAAAAATTCTGCAAATGCCCTTTTTTACTTTGCCTTAGGCCTTCCAGCGTTTGCCTTTATAAAAGTATTTTCAAGTTTTATTTTTGCAAGACAAAATACCAAGGTTCCATTTTATTTTTCAGTCATTTCAGTAATCATTAATATTATAATAAGTTTATATTTTTTTAATCAAATTGGATTTATAATAATACCTATTGCTACGTCTGTATCATCTTGGATCAACTCAATATTATTACTTATTTATTTAACAAATAAAAATTTTTTTACATTTAGAATAGAAATTATTTTTTCATTTTTAAAAATTATTTTTACATCAATAATTGCATCATTATTTTTTTATTACTTATTAAATCTATCTCAAAAATACCTAATGTATGATAGTAGCTTTAAATTGATAACTATATTGTCATTGGTAATTTTTACATTAATAGTTTATTTTTTATTATCTATTATTACTAAAGCTTTTAAAATGTCAGATATTAAATTAAAGTATTAATCTATGGGTAAAAAAATATTTTCAGGAGTACAGCCGACAGGCAATCTTCATTTAGGTAATTATATTGGAGCGATAAAAAATTTTGTTGATTTACAAAATGAAAAAGATAATCAGTGCATTTTTTGTGTTGTAGATTTACATGCTATTACAGTTAAACAGGATCCCAATGAGTTAAAAAAAAATATTAGAGAAACCACAGCAGCTTTCTTAGCAAGTGGAATTAAGCCTGAGCAAAGTATTATTTTTAATCAGTCATTAGTCCCAGCTCATGCTGAAGGATCTTGGATTTTAGCATGCGTTGCTAGAATGGGATGGTTAAATAGAATGACTCAATTTAAAGAGAAAGCAGGTAAGGATAAAGAAAAAGCAAGTGTTGGACTTTATATCTATCCAGTTTTAATGGCTGCAGACATTTTGCTGTATGATGCAACACATGTACCAGTTGGCGAAGATCAAAAACAACATTTAGAGTTATCAAGGGATATTGCTCAAAAATTTAATTCAGATTTTAACTCTTTAAATTTCTTAAAAGTACCTGAGCCATTGATTCAAAAAAATTTTTCAAGAATAATGAGTCTGAAAGACGGAAGAAAAAAAATGAGTAAATCTGATCCATCAGATTTTAGCAGGATAAATTTGAAAGACGGTAAAGATGAAATAGTAAATAAAATTAAAAAAGCAAAAACTGACAACGAGTCAATGCCAGCTAGCGATGATAAACTTAATGAAAGACCTGAAGTTGAAAATCTTTTAGGTATTTATTCTAGTTTATCAAATCAAAATTTAAAAAGTACAATTAACGATTTTAGTGGAAAAAATTTTTCGGATTTTAAAAGCAAACTAGCAGAAATTATAGTCGATAAAATTTCTCCTATATCAGATGAAATAAGTAGGCTAGAAAAAGATCCTAAATTTATAGATGATATTTTAAAATCTGGATCAAAAAAGGCAGAAAAAATAGCAAAATTAAAAGTTGAAGAGCTTAAAAAAATTGTAGGTTTTTAAATATAGTCATTTAATTTTAGAAAATTGTACTTATATATATAATATGTTCATACAAACTCAAACAACGCCAAACCCAAACTCATTAAAATTTATACCTGGAAAAAAAGTATCAAGCATTGGTTCTTTAGAGATTCAAAAAAAAGATGAAATAAGCAATATTTTATTGAAGAGTATTTTATCAATTAATGGGGTTGAAAGTATTTTTTTAGATGAGGATTTCTTGTCTGTAAATAAGGAAGAGAATATTAATTGGGAAGATATTAAGCATATTATATTAGCATTGTTAAACGAATATTATGCTAATGGAAAAGAAATTATTCTAGAGGAAAAACCTCAAAGAGAAAATGTTGAAAATTATCAAGAAATTGAAAAACAAATCATACAGATCCTTGATACAAAGATAAAACCTGCAGTAGCAAGAGATGGAGGTGATATTAAATTTATTGAGTTTAAAAACGGTATAGTTAAGGTTCAACTACGTGGTAGTTGTGCAGGTTGTCCAAGTTCAGTAATTACACTAAAACAAGGAGTTCAAAATCTTTTGACGCATTACATTCCAGATGTTAAACAAGTTGAGGCAATCTAAAATCAAAATGTTTAATAAATCTAAAATTAATATTAAAATATTAAAAAATACAAAATTAAATTTTAAACAATTATCAAAGATTATTAGTGATAAAGGTTTTGTTTTAAAAAAAAGGAGAAATTTTTTTTATTTTAATGAACTTAAAAGTTTATATTATACATTTGCAAGTGGCTTAGTTTTAATTTTAATTTTTTTCCTTTTACCCCTCTCAGTAGATATTAAAAAAGATCTCGAAATAGTAAATAAAACAGTTGAAAATAGTTCAAAACTAGATTTTCAAAAAGTTTTAGATGGAAAACCGTTAAAAGAGGATGATATTGATCAAATTTTAGATACAAAAAATTTATTTGAAGATATCTTTTCGTTTGATGAAATGCCCACTGATACAGTTAGATTAAGTGCATCTACTGTTAAGGAATTATTTAAGGATACTGAGTATGATCTTGACGATATAAGAAAATCAAAATTAGTAAAACCGATTAAATTATCTTTACTGCCAGAGGAAATTAGAAAAATTCAAAATACAAAAGAAAAGAAAAAACTATTTTTAGAGATTATTTTACCCCTGGTTCTTGAAGAAAATAACAGAATAAAATTAGACAGAATTAAGCTATTTACAATTCTAAATAAAAATAACAATTCTAATCCTGAAATTAGGTGGTTAAATTCAAAATTTAAACAATATGGAGTAGTGAACAAAGATTTATCTACATTAAAAATTAGAATGGATGAAGTCCCTGTTTCTTTAGCATTGGCACAAGCGGCAAAGGAAACTGGATGGGGGACCTCAAGGTTTGCAATTGAAGGAAATGCATTATTTGGTCAATGGACGTTTTCAGGAGAAGGGATAAAACCAGCCGGAGCAAATTCAAGTGATGGATCTCACAAAGTAATGAAATTTAAAGTATTAAAGGCATCTGTCAGAGCATATCAAAGAAACTTAAATACTCATAATAGTTATAGAAAATTTAGGCAAGCTAGAGCATTGATGAGGGATAGAGACCAAAAATTAGATAGTCTTGAATTAGCAGATCATCTAGATAAATATGCTGCCACAGGTGTGGAATATACTAAAATAATTAAAAAAATAATTGAACAAAATTCTTTACAGGATTTTGATAAAGTGAAACTTCTTCCAACTAGTATAAAACTAAAAAATCTTATTTAATTTCTTTAACAGAAAATTGAATTCCAAACCAATGCCAACCATTGTCATTAAGTGAGCAATTAACTCTTCCTCTTCTGAATAAAAACTTATCTCTAAAATTAACATGAAGTTTTCGATCATTAAAAACTATATTAGACTTATCCCATTTATTACCTTCGTCCGAAAAACAATTAATTTTTTTAATATTTTTTTGGTTTTCAAAAAACTCTATAATTAACTTTGGAGGATTGTTTTGAGCTATATACATATCAACAGGTTCAATACTTTTATATTGGAGAGGTAATAGGTCAATCACAAATTTAAATCTATCTAAATCACCATATTTTTCATTTATTGGAAATCTTGGTAGTTGATATTTGTCTTTGTTTACATCAATAACACCAGAATGCTGACCAAAGGCAAATTTGAATTTTTTCTTTAAAAATTCTATTTGCTTTTGACTA
Organism: Candidatus Pelagibacter sp.; assembly: GCA_045566195.1. Lineage (GTDB taxonomy): Bacteria > Pseudomonadota > Alphaproteobacteria > Pelagibacterales > Pelagibacteraceae > Pelagibacter. The sequence goes on from JBJLDV010000006.1 coordinate 14,242, forward strand.
TACTCTCCAAAAGGATGTGAGTAGTAAATAGGACTGTAACCCAATTCGTTTTTAAATATTTTTATAGATTTATTAATATCCTTTTTAAAATCCTGAAAATTTAAATCTAATAAATATTCATGTGAGTGTGAATGGTTTCCAATATAAGCAAATTTTTCTTTTTCAACCTCTTTAATTTGCTTCCAGGTCATATAACCATTCTTACCTACTGGTTCAGTAGAAACGAACAGAATGAAAGGGATTTTGTTTTTTTTTAAAAAGGGCCATGCTTTTTCATAAAATGATGAAAAAGCATCGTCTATAGTAATTAAGATTTTTTTTTCATTTTTGGGACTTTCAAAATTTTTTTGAAAATTGTCTGGATCCTCAAATTGGTAATTTTTTTCCTTTATAATCTGAATGTGATTTTTAAAAATGTCCATTTTTATATTTGTAGAGGGATATTTATTTTCATCAAATCTATGGTACATCAGAGAAAGTGTTCCAAGTTCATTATTAAAATATTTACTATTTTTTTCCTCTGCAATAGAGTTCACTGTAAATATTAAAAAAATGAAAAGATTAATAATTGATGCTACAGCAGAAAATATTTTACTAATCATAATAAGTAATAAAAATATTTATACTAGTAGTAAGGAAAATAGTAAAAGTAATTTTGACAAAATTACAATTTTAATTAATAATTTTTTAAAGAAAAATAAAATATCTTTAGATCAATTGAATGAAATTTACGTTAATAGAGGACCTGGAAGTTTTGCTGGAATAAGAAACTCCTTGTCTATTGTAAAGGGTATCCATTTAGTAAAAAATATTGATTATTTTTGTTTTAGTTTTTCAGATTTTACAAAGGAAAATATAAAAAAATTGAATAATTGGAAAAATTTGCCAAATTTATGTAGAAAATATAAAATTAAAAAAAATTTGATTAATCCACTCTATTAGAGTTAAATTGCCGTATGTCAGAAACAATAGAAAAAAGATGTTTAGATAAGGGTGTTAAGCTTACAGAGCAAAGAAAAATTATTGCTAGAGTAATTTCAGAATCTAAAGATACATATGGAGAGTCCGACCATCCTGATGTTGATGAACTTTATAATAGAGTATCCAAAATAGATCCAAAAATTAGCATTGCAACAGTATACAGAACTGTAAAATTATTTGAGGAGTCTGGAATTTTAGCTAAACATGATTTTAAAGGTGGTAAAGCCAGATATGAAGAGATGAGAGAAAGTCATCATGATCATTTAATTGATGTAAAAACTGGAGAGATTATTGAATTTGTTGATAATGAAATTGAAGAACTTCAAAAAAAGGTAGCCGAAAAATATGGCTACGATTTAGTGGATCATAAGCTTGAACTCTATGGAGTTAAGAAAAAAAAATAATTGATGGTAAAAAAAGTATTTATCAAAACTTTTGGCTGTCAAATGAATGAGTATGATTCAAATCGTATCTTAGATACAGTTAAAAAAATTGGTTTTGTTAAAACTTCATTTTTAGATGAGACTGATTGTTTTATTCTAAATACTTGCCATATTCGAGATAGAGCAAAAGAGAAAGTTTATCATGAGATTGGGAGAGTTAAGCAAACATTTGAGGGTAAAAAAAAACCAATCGTAATTATAGCTGGATGTGTAGCGCAAGCTGAAAACACAGAAATGTTAAAAAGAGAACCATATATTGACTTTGTAATTGGACCCCAATCTTATCATAAACTTAATAGTACTATTGAAAACTTTAAAAAAAATAAATCAAGGTTTGAAGTTACTGACTTTGAATCTGAAACTAAGTTTGAGTATTTAAGTAAAATTAAAAATAATTTAAGCAATGTTTCGTCATTTATTACAATTCAAGAAGGTTGTGACAAGTTTTGTCATTTTTGTGTAGTCCCGTATACAAGAGGTCCAGAATACTCAAGACCATTTAATCAAATTATTAGTGAAGCGAAAAATTTGGTGGAAAAAGGATCTAGGGAAATTATACTTTTAGGTCAAAATGTAAATGCATACTGTAGCAACGAAAAGGGTAAGCAATTTAAATTATCAGATTTAATAATATCACTGGAGGAAATTAAAGAGCTAAAGAGAATTAGATATATTACTTCTCACCCAAAAGATATGAGTGATGATCTAATAGAATGTTACGCAAATTCTAAAAAATTAATGCCCCTGATTCACTTACCCATTCAATCTGGATCAAATAAAATTTTAAAACTTATGAATAGAAAACATAAAGTAGAAGATTACTTAGCAACATATGCAAAGTTAAAAAAAATAAATAAAAACATTGAATTTTCAAGCGACTTTATAATTGGTTATCCAGGAGAAACTGAAAAGGATTTTGAGGAAACACTTTATCTAGTAAAGCATCTAAAATTTTTCAATTCTTATTCATTTATATTTAGTCCAAGACCAGGAACAACAGCGTCAAATTATAAACAAATAGATGAAAAATTATCTAAAGAAAGATTAAAACAACTCCAAACATTATTATTTAATAACCAAAAATTAAAAAATAAAAGTTTTGAAAATAAATATATAGATGTATTAGTTGAAAATGTAATGAAAGATAAAAAAAATCTATTTGGAAGAAATGAATATATGACATCTGTGATATTTAAAGGTAATAAAAATTTAGTTGGAAAAGTAGTGTCAGTTAAGATAATAAACAGTAATCAAAACAGTTTATTTGGAGAAATAAATATAAATGAAACTGAGGCAGCATAGAATTGAATAATACCAAAAAAAAAATAAATACAGATCTTAAATTTGTTTATTCTGATAATAACTCAATTAGTATAATTTTCCCAAATAATGAGCTTTTAATGGGTGTTGTAGGAGAGTTTAACAAAAACCTTAAAGAGCTTGAAAATCTTACTGATACAAGCATTTATTTTCGAGGTAATTCTATAATAGTAAAAAGTGAAAGTAAAAAAAATCAAATCATTAAAAATGCTATTCAATTTTTATGTGACCAGTTTATAATTAATGGATCGATTGAAAAAAAGGATATAGTATCATCAGTGAGTAAATTTATGATAGACGAAAATAATAGTCTAAATAAAAAAATTGAGTATATCATTAAGACACCAAAAAAATCTGTTATACCGAGATCTGAAAAGCAAAAAGAATATGTTTCGGCATTACGCAACAGCGATATAATTATCTCAGCTGGACCTGCGGGAACTGGAAAAACTTTTTTATCTGTTGCTGTAGCTCTAACGATGCTTCTTGAAAAAAAAATTGAAAGAATAATACTTTCTAGACCGGCAGTAGAAGCTGGTGAGAGACTTGGTTTTTTACCAGGAGACATGAGGGAAAAAGTAGACCCTTATTTGCGTCCATTATATGACTCACTTTATGATTTGTTAGATTTTGAAAAAATACAAAAAAAAATTGAAGTCGGTGATATTGAAATTGCTCCACTTGCATTTATGAGAGGTAGAACTCTGAAAAATTCATTTGCAATATTAGATGAAGCTCAAAATGCCACTGATACACAAATAAAAATGTTTCTTACCCGTATAGGAGAGAATTCTAAGATAGTAATTAATGGAGACCCTTCCCAAATTGATTTACCTAATAAATCTTTGTCAGGATTAAATAGATCTAAGAAACTTTTACAACATTTAAAGGAAATAACGGTCGTAGATTTTGACCACACTGATGTAGTAAGACATCCATTAGTTTCGAAAATTGTAAAAGCCTATTCAGATCATAACAATGATTAAAATTGATGTTGTTGTTGATGAACTTCAGTGGAAAAATAAAATTAAAAGGCCAAAAGCTTTCTTCCAAGCAATTTTAAAATTATTCCCAAAAAAATATAATTTTAAAACTAAAAATAAAGCCTTTTCTTTATTACTATCTAATAATAAAAAAATAAAAATACTAAATAAAAAATTTAGAAAAAAAAATAAATCAACTGATGTACTTTCATTTCCTTTAAACAAGGAAATAAGTAAAAATAATCTTTATCTTGGAGATGTAATAATAAGCTATCAGTATATGAATAATCCAAGATCGATTAATAATTTGAATTTTAAAAAAAAAGTTATCAAAATATTTATACACGGATTTCTTCATTTATTAGGTTATGATCATATTAAAGAAAAAGATTTTATTAATATGTTTAAAGAAGAAGAGAGAATATTTAACTTTGTAGAAAGAAAAATTGATAAAATTATTAAAATATAAAAAAATTTCCTTTTTAATTATTTTTTTATTGGGATCCATAAGCTCTTTGAGCCTACCTCCCTATAATTTTTTTTATATTAATTTTTTCACATTAAGTTTCTTATTAATTTTCCTTATTAAAAATAAAAATTTTTCAAAGAGAAATTATTTTTTGTATGGATGGTTATTTGGTTTTGGTTATTTTGTGTCTAGTTTATATTGGATATCAATTTCTTTAACATTCGACTCTCAACTTAAAGTTTTAATACCAATTTCTATAATTTTAATTCCATCTTTTCTTGCCTTATTTATTGCTCTACCAGTTTTTTTATTATCCTATTTTTTAAAATTAAATAATTTAATTTTAATTTTAATTTTTTCACTTCTTTTAGCTTTTTTTGAATTTATTAGAGGTTTTGTATTGACTGGCTTTCCTTGGAATCTATTTATTTATTCTTTTTCTGAAAATTTATTATTTATCCAAATGTTATCTGTATTTGGGACTTATGGATTAAATTTGCTTTGTATAAATTTTTTTTTGCTACCGTCTATTCTATTTTTATATAAAACTAGATCTGAGGTGATTTTTTCATCATTTCTTTTTATTATTTTCTTATCTTTTTTTTTAATAGGAAACTCAAGGTTAAAAGATGCAAGTATCGTATCTAGTTTTGATCAAGGGGGTTTAATAAAAACTATTTCTTCAAAAGTTGAAATAAACAGATTTTATAATTTTGATAATGAAGAAGATATAATAAATCAACTCATAGGTTTAAGTAATCCAGATAAAGATGTGCCAACAATATTCATATGGCCTGAGGGAGTTATAACCTCTACTTATTTGAATGACATATCAAAGTATAAAGATTTATTTGAAGTATTTAGTGATAAACATCTTATTATAATTGGAATTAATGATTTAGTTTTAGATGAGCAAAATAAGATACACAATTCATTAGCTTTATTTGATAATCAGTTAAATTTAAAGTCACTTTACTACAAAAATAAACTTGTTCCTTTTGGAGAATTTTTACCTTTGGAATCTTTATTAAGTAAAATTGGATTAAGAAGTGTAGCATATAACTATCAATCTTTTTCAAGAGGGATTGATAGAGATATAATAAAAATAAAAAATAATGGTTTTAATTTAAATATTTTACCGCTAATTTGTTATGAGATTATTTATTCAGGAAAATTATCAAAAACGAATAACTTTAATTTAATAATAAATATTTCAGAAGATGGATGGTTTGGAAAATCAATTGGTCCATCTCAACACTTTACTCATTCAATTTTTAGAGCAATAGAGGAAGGAAAAAGTGTAATTAGATCTTCTAATAATGGAATTTCTGCAATCATTGGTCCTAAGGGAAAAGTGATAAAAATTCATGAGTCAACCGAAGGTGGTGTATTGATTACAAAAAAATTAGAAAAGCTCAACAAATTAACAATTTTTTCATCATATGGACGTAACAATATATTCTTTTATTTAGTTGTGATTTATATTAGTTTAATTTTTTTTTTAAAAAGAACAGGGAGATAAAATGAAAAAAAATTATTTATTTACGAGTGAGTCGGTTTCAGAAGGACACCCAGATAAAGTATGTGACAGAATTTCAGATATGGTTGTAGACACATATCTAGGAATGGAACCCCAAGCAAGAGTAGCTTGCGAAACATTAACTACTACAAATAAGGTTGTTTTAGCAGGAGAAACAAGAGGACCTGATATTAATAAAGACGAGTTAATTTCTAAAGTTAGAGATTGTATCAAGGATATTGGTTATGATCAGGAGGGTTTTACTTATAAAGAAGCAACTAAGATTGAAAGTCACTTACATTCTCAATCAGCTGATATTGCAATGGGTGTTGACTCATCAGGAAATAAAGATGAAGGAGCTGGAGATCAGGGAATAATGTTTGGTTATGCATGTAACGAAACCGATGTACTTATGCCTGCTCCAATTCATTTCTCGCATAGAATTTTAAGATTGATGGCCGAGGATAGAAAATCTGGAAAATTAAAAGGAATAGAGCCAGACTCAAAAAGTCAAATTACTATCGAGTATAAAGATGGTGTTCCAACAGATGTAAAATCAGTAGTGATCTCTACACAGCATTCTAAAGATGTTAACTTAGCAAAAGTCAAAGAGCTTTGTATGCCATATATTGAGAAATCAATTCCAAAAAATTTATTAGGAAATCTTGATGAAAAAGAGATTTATATAAATCCTACTGGTAACTTTGTTATTGGTGGACCAGATGGAGATAGTGGCTTAACTGGAAGAAAGATAATTGTAGATACTTATGGCGGGGCAGCACCCCATGGTGGTGGTGCATTTTCGGGCAAAGATCCAACTAAAGTTGATAGATCTGCCGCTTATGCTTCAAGGTATCTTGCTAAAAATATTGTAGCATCAAAAATTGCAGACAAATGTTTAATTCAATTAGCATATGCAATTGGAGTATCTAAACCTCTATCAATTTATGTTGACCTTTTTTCTAATGACGAGGAAAAAAATAAACATGTAGAAACACTTATTAAGGATAACTTTGATTTAAGTCCAAGAGGAATTAGAGAAATGCTAGGTTTGAATAAACCAATATATGAAAAATCTGCTGCTTATGGTCATTTTGGAAGAGAACCAGAGTCTAATGGGGCTTTTTCATGGGAAAAAACTGATAAGTCATCAATATTTAAATAAGAAAAAGTTGAAAATATAAAAAAAATACCTATATTTCACTTACATTATTGAAATTTCAAAAATGGGCTTCGGCCCATTTTTTTTTGGGAAGAATAAAATGCTAAATAGAAGATCAGACAAACTAGAACTTTTAAGAATTGCTGAAGCAGTCGCGTTAGAGAAATCTATTGATAAAGAATTAATAATAAATTCTATGGAAACGGGTATAGCTAAAGCTGCTAAATCTAAGTTTGGTCAAGATAACGAGATAGAAGTTCAAATAAATAGAGATAGTGGTGACATTGCTATATTTAGAAAATTAGTAATTGTGGAAAACCCTGAAAATATAAACACTGAAATTAGTTTAAAAGAAGCACACGGGCTTAGCGATGATAACAAAGATAAAAATATAGGCGACACTGTATTACAGTCTTTGCCAGCTTTTGACTTTGGAAGAATTGCTGCTCAAACTGCAAAACAAGTTATAAGCACAAGCGTAAGAGAGGCCGAGAGAGAAAGACAATTTAACGATTTTGTAGATAAAAAAGATACAATATTAAGTGGTATTGTAAAAAGATTAGAGTTTGGAAATGTAATTGTCGATCTAGGAAGGACAGAAGCAATTATTCAAAAAAATGAAATGATACCAAGAGAAAATATTAAAGCAGGTGATAGAGTTAAATCATATTGTTATGATGTAAGAAGAGAGCCTAGAGGTCAGCAGATTTTTTTATCAAGGGCACATCCAAAATTTATGGAAAAATTATTTGTTCAAGAGGTTCCAGAAATTTATGATGGATTAATAGAAATTATTTCATCATCAAGAGATCCAGGAAGTCGTGCAAAAATTTGTGTAAAAGCAATAGATAACTCTTTAGATCCAGTAGGAGCATGTGTGGGAATGAGAGGTAGCAGAGTTCAAGCAGTGGTAAATGAGTTACAAGGAGAAAAAATTGATATAGTAAATTGGTCTGAGGATCCAGCAGTAGTTGTGTCTAATGCACTTTCACCAGCAGAAATTCAAAGAGTAAACGTTGACTCAGAAAATAAAAAATTAGACGTTATTCTTACTGACGAGAACTTGAGTAAGGCAATAGGTAGAAGAGGTCAAAATGTTAGGCTTGCAACAAAACTTATGAATTATGAAATTAATATTATGACTGATCAGGAGGACTCGGAGAGAAGACAATCTGAGTTTAAGGAAAAAACAGAAAATTTTGTTAAAAATTTGGAGCTAGATGAAACTCTAGGTCAATTACTTGTAGCGGAAGGTTTTTCATCTATCGATGATATAAAAGATTCAACTGTTGATGCTTTAATTAAAATAGAGGGGATAGAAGAAGATACTGCTAAAGAGCTTATAGATCGAGCAAAAGAATCTTACCAGAAAGATCAAGAGGAAATCTCTAATAAAATAAAGGATCTTGGATTAGAAGGTAATTTAATCAGTCATGAGGGACTAACACCTGGTATGCTTGTTACTTTAGGAGAACAAAAAATTTTAACCTTAAACGATTTTGCTGATTTAGCGTCTGATGAGCTTACAGGAGGATATGATATTATTAAAGGTGAAAGAATTAAAATTAAAGGATACCTGGAGGATTTTGCTTTATCCAAAAATGAGGCAGATCAATTAATTATGTCGGCAAGAGATAAAATTTATAAAGATTGAAGGATGCTTAATGGAGAAAAAAAAAACAAAACTAACATTATCTGGGAATTTAAAAAAATCTATTTCCAATATAGAGAAAGTAAAAGCACACGGAAAAAATTCAGTATTTATTGACAAAAAATCAAATAAATTCCAATCAAAAAGACCTTTTAATAATACCTCAAAATTTGTTACGAAGCCTAAAAGTCCAACTTTTTCAAAGCCTATCCCACAATCAAGTGATTATGAAAAAAGAAAACTAGCTGAACAAAGAGCAACTAAGAGACTTAAAGATGATAAAGATAAAAAAGATTTAAAAGGAAAAGCAGGAAACAAAAGAAGAGAATTAAAGCTTACAATTTCAAGAGCGTTAAGTGGAGAAGATGAGGGAAGATCTAGAAGTTTAGCAGCTTTAAAAAGAGCAAAACAAAAAGAGAATAGAATAATACAAAAAGACGAAGTAAGAGAAACTTTAAAGCCAGTTAAAAGAGACGTTAATATTCCTGAAGTAATTACTATTAGAGAATTAGCAAATAGGATGGCAGAACAATCAAGTAGTATCATAAAGCATCTATTTGGTATGGGAGTTTCTGCAACAATTAATCACTCTATTGATTCTGATACTGCCGAGTATTTAGTTAAAGAATTTGGTCATAACCCAATTAAAGAAGTGAAAGCTGAAGAAATTACTAAGAAAATAAAAGAGGTTAAATCTGGCAATTTAAAAAATAGACCACCAATTGTTACTGTGATGGGGCATGTGGATCATGGAAAGACTTCTTTGCTGGATGTATTAAGAAGTGCAAATGTTGTTTCAGGAGAATTCGGTGGAATAACACAACACATTGGAGCTTATCAAATAAATCATAATAATCAAAAAATTACATTTATAGATACTCCTGGGCATGCAGCATTTACTGAAATGAGGGCAAGAGGTTCAAAATTAACAGACTTAGTAGTGTTGGTTGTTGCAGCAGATGACGGAGTAAAACCACAAACCGTTGAGTCCATTAAACATGCAAAAGCTGCCAAGGTTCCAATAGTGGTTGCTATAAATAAATGTGACTTACCAGAAGCTGATCCTCAAAAAATTAAAAATCAATTACTGGAACACGAGCTAATAGCAGAAGAATTATCAGGAGATACTTTGATGGTTGAGATTTCAACAAAAACTAAAAAAAATTTAGATAAGTTAGTTGAGTCGATCATATTGCAAGCAGAATTACTAGATTTAAAAACTGATTATGAAACAAAGTCTACAGGAGTAGTATTAGAGTCCAAAATAGATGTCGGCAGAGGCCCTGTTGCTAATATTGTTTTAACAAGTGGAACTTTAAAAAGGGGTGATTATTTTGTAAGTGGTTTACAGTGGGGTAAAGTTAGAGTTATCAATAACGATTTAGGAAAAAATATAGATGTTGCGCTTCCCGCTGCTCCTGTTGAAGTACTTGGTATTAATGGTGCAGCAAAATCTGGAGATGATTTCTTGGTTTTAGAAAACGAAAAAGAAGCAAAATCTTTATGTGATGTTCGGGTTGAAGAATCGAAAGTTGGAAAAAATCCTCTAAAATTTGCAACTCAAGAATCTGCATTTAAAGATAAAACCTCTGAAGAAATAAATATTATTATTAAATCAGATGTTCACGGTTCATCTGAAGCTATAAAAAGCTCAATAGTTGAAATTCAACATGACGAAATTAAGCCTAAAATTATTTTATCAGATATAGGAATGGTAACAGAAACTGATGTAACTTTGGCAAAAGCTTCAAAAGCAATATTAATTGCATTTAATGTTAAACCGACGAAAGAAGCAAAAAAACTTGCTGAACAAGAGAAAATTTCAATTGCATCTTTTAATATAATTTATGAAGTGTTGGACCATATCAAAAATAAAATGTCAGGTTTTTTATCACCAGATGTGGAAGAACAAATTATTGGTTCAGCAGAAATTTTAGAAATTTTTAAAGTTTCTAAGGTTGGTAAAGTAGCTGGTTCAAAAGTTATAGATGGTGAAATAACTAATAATTCCAATGCAAGAATAATAAGAGATGGTACAATTATTTATAATGGAAAGATTGGCTCTATATTTAGAGAGAAAAATCAAGCTAAGCAAGTGAGTGCAGGTTTAGAGTGTGGTATTACAGTAAAAGATTTTAGTGATTTTCAAAAAAATGACATAATAGAGGTCTACAACGCAAAAATTACAGAGAGAAGAATATGAGAAGTAAAAAATCTAGTAGACCTATAACTCAAAGACAATTAAGAGTGGGGGAAATGATAAAACAAGCATTAGGAACTATATTCGTAAGGGGTGAAGCTAAATTACCTAGTTTAGAGACAAGTACTATTACTGTTACCGAGGTAAGAATGAGCCCTGATCTTAAAACTGCAAAAGCATTTGTTTTGCCACTTGGAGGAAAAAATGCTACTGAAGTTATAAATATATTAAAGGAATTTTCATTTGTCATAAGAAAAGTTCTTTCAAAAAAAATAACTATGAAATTTTTACCAAAAATATTATTTGTAAAAGATGATTCATTTGAATATGCAGAAAAAATTGAAAGTTTAATAAAACAAACAAATAGACAGGAAGAAGTATGATTAAGAAAGCAAAAGAACTCGCAATTCATGAAAAAGATACAGGATCTTCAGAAGTACAAATTGCATTACTAACTGAAAAGATAGAGGTGTTGTCAAAACATGTAAAAGATTTTAAAAAAGATAAACATTCATCAGTTGGATTGTTAAGAGCAGTTAATAAAAGAAAAAAATTATTAGACTATTTAAAAAAGAAAAAATTAGAGTCTTATAAAAATGTAATAAGTAAATTAAATATAAGGAAATAAATGTTTAAAGTTTTTAAGAAAGAAATAGAGATAGCAGGAAAAAAAATAAGTTTAGAAACAGGTAAAATTGCAAGACAAGCAGATGGTGCAATAATTGCACAATGTGGCGAGACTGTTGTTATGGCAACAGTTGTAGGATCTAAAAAAGTAAATCCAGATATTGATTATTTTCCTTTATCAGTAAATTATCAAGAAAAATACTACGCTGGTGGTAAAATACCAGGTGGATATTTTAAAAGGGAAGCAAGACCAACTGAAAGTGAAACATTAATATCTAGATTAATTGATAGACCTATCAGACCTTTGTTTCCAGATGAATTTAAAAACGAAGTTCAATTATTACCAACAGTTATTTCTTATGATAAAGAAAATGAAGCTGATGTTTTATCAATCATCGCTTCTTCAGCAGCATTAGCAATTTCTGGAATGCCATTTATGGGGCCTGTTGGAGCATCAAGAGTAGGTTTTATTGATGGTAAATATGTTTTAAATCCATCGAAGTTAGATTTAGAAAAATCAAAATTAGATTTAGTAGTTGCGGGAACTAAAGATGCAGTTCTAATGGTAGAGTCTGAGGCTAATGGTTTAACTGAAGAGGAAATGCTCAATGCAGTTAAATTTGGTCATGAAAACTTTGTGCCAATTATACAAATGATCGAGGATCTTGCAAAAGAGTGTAAAAAACCAGATTGGACTACAGAGAAGAAAGATCTTTCAGAGATTAGAAAAAAACTTGAATCCGAATTTACTGATGATTTAAAAAAAGCATTTTCTACAAGAGACAAGCAAGATAGATCAAATCAAATTTCTGAAATTAGTGAAAAAGCAAAAAAACTATATGAAGAAAATGAAAATTATAGTGATCTAGATGTAAATCATGAACTTAAAAATCTTGAAAAAAGAATTGTAAGAACTGATATCCTTAAAAATAAAAACAGAATTGATGGTAGAGGACTAGCAGATGTAAGACCCATAATGTGTGAAGTAGGAATTTTGCCAAGAGTTCATGGATCAGCATTATTTACAAGAGGAGAAACACAAGCAATCGTAACAACCACTCTTGGAACATCTGATGATGAGCAAAGGATAGAAAGTTTAGATGGTCTAAAAAGAGAAAGATTTATGCTTCATTATAATTTTCCGCCATTTTCAGTTGGAGAGACAGGTAGAATTGGAACTGGTAGAAGAGAAATAGGACATGGAAAACTTGCATGGAGAGCAATTAATTCTTCATTACCGTCAAAAGAAAGTTTTCCATATACGTTTAGAATTGTATCAGAAATAACTGAGTCTAATGGTTCATCTTCCATGGCTACAGTATGTGGAGCTTCATTAGCCCTTATGGACGCTGGGGTACCTATTAAGGAACCAGTTGCAGGTATAGCAATGGGATTAATTAAAGAAGGAGATGATTTTAGTGTTTTATCAGATATTTTAGGTGACGAAGATCACTTAGGTGATATGGACTTTAAAGTTGCCGGGACTAAAGATGGAATAACATCACTTCAAATGGACATTAAAATTACCGGTATTACTTTTGAAATAATGGAGCAAGCTTTAAATCAGGCAAAAGATGGAAGAGTTCATATTCTTGGAGAGATGAATAAAGCATTAGGTAAGTCAAGGGATGACGTTGGTAAACATACTCCAAAAATGGAAAAAATCACGGTAGACAAAAAAGATATTGCAACAGTGATAGGAAAAGGTGGAGCTACTATAAGAGAAATAGTAGAAAAATCAGGTGCAAAAGTAGATGTCAATGATGTAGGTGAAGTTACAGTTGCAGCTCCTGATGAAGACTCAAGAAATAAAGCAATGCAGATGATCAAAGATCTTACTGCTAAAGCAGAATTAAATAAAATTTATAATGGTAAAGTAATGAAAATTATGGAGTTTGGAGCATTTGTAAACTTCTTAGGAAAACAAGATGGACTTGTCCATATTTCAGAACTTGCTGATAAAAGAGTAGCTAAAGTAACTGACGTAGTTAAAGAAGGTGATGAAGTAAAAGTAAAAGTTATTGGATTTGATAGAGGAAAAGTTAAACTATCTATTAAACAAGCTGCTATATAGAAATTAGTATATGCAAAATCAAGAAATAATAAAAATAATCGAAAATTTAAAAGGTAGAAGAGGCTATGAAGAAAAAAAAGCATCAAAGCTAGGCTTTACTTCGCTTTATGCATATTTTGAGGATAAAATTTTAAAAGAAAAACAAACTTTTGAAAATCAAAAAAAAGAACTAGAAGAAACTAAATCCGATACTAAATTAGAAAATAAAGAGAAGAAAAGCTGCGGCTGTTGTTAAAAAAATTTATTTTATTAATCAGATGGAATAAATATTAAGCAAAGTCCATTATTACAAAATCTTTTTCCAGTTTCACTAGGACCGTCATCAAATACGTGACCATGATGAGCCCCACATTTCGCACAGTGATACTCAATTCTTTTCATCCCAAATGTATAATCTATCTTAGTATTAAACGCTCCAGGTAAAGCCTCCGAAAATGATGGCCAACCAGTTCCGCTATCAAACTTGGTTACTGAACTAAAAAGTTTATTTCCACAGTTTGCACAATGATAAAAACCCTTTCTTTTTTCATGTAAGAGACTACTCGTAAATGGCATTTCTGTTCCCTCATTAAAAAGTATATTTTTTTGTTCATTTGTAAGATTTTGATTAATTATTTTTTTTGTTTGAGAATATAAAAGTTTATATGGTGCAACTAGGAGACCTAAAATTGAGGTGCCAAATAATTTTAAAAATAGACGTCTCATATATCAAGTAATCTAATTATATCTGAAATTTTTAAAACAAGCATTTAAACGCAGTTTAAATTATTAATTAGTAACTATGCTTCCTATGATATTTAAACTCTTGTCAGAAACTACAATCTCACCAGACGAAACACCTCTATTCAACATTGCAGAGATTACAACGTAATGTGTTACTAAAACTAAATTTTTATTACTTTTCCAATCTTCAATGTAGCTCTTTAACTCATGAATTTGTTTATCTTCATTATGAGCAAACTTTTCATCATAAAAAGAGTTTAATGCACTAAGTATTTTATAATTATTGAATGCAAATTTTGCAGTATCTTTGCACCTGCACCATTCACTTGATAAAATTTTATCAACTTTGATTTTATTATCTCTAAAAAATTTACCTATTTTTTCTGATTGTTTTATACCTTCCTTACTTAGATTTCTTTGGGTGTTACAATCTTTTAGATTTATATTGTCTGGATCACCATTTCCTGGAGCAATAGCGTGCCTTATGAAAATTATTTTACCCCCTTTTTTTAGTGCTTTAATGGTCTCTTCTGATGAAAAAGCATAATTTCCAAAGTTTAATAAACCTATTAATAGGAGTAAAAAAACTTTTTTCATTTACTCTTTTTTTTTTCTTTTTTCAGTTTTCTTTTTTCTTTTAGGGAAAGTTTTGGTTTTTTCATTACGCTTGCGTCTTTAAAAGATTTTCCACTGTATCTCTTAGACATTTATTTCATATTTTTTGGATCTGGCATTCCAACTTTATTATAGCCTGCATCAACATAATGAATTTCACCTGTAACACCACCACCAAGTTCACTCAATAAGTATAATGCGGAATTCCCAACATCATGAATGTCCACATTTCTTTTTAAAAAAGAATGATCCTCATTCCATTTATATAGAAATTTTGCATCACCTATAGCAGAAGCTGCTAGTGTTTTTATAGGACCAGCACTGATCGCATTTACCCGAATTTTTTTTTCACCTAAGTCTCGAGCAAGATATTTTACACTTGCTTCTAATGCAGATTTACAGACTCCCATAACGTTATAGTTAGGAATTGCTTTTGTAGACTCATAAGTTAAGGTTAACATACTCCCACCTTCTTTCATAATCTTCGAAGCTTCTTTTGCTACTTCAGTAAATGAAAAACATGAAATTAACATACTTCTTAAAAAATTTTCTCTAGAAGTATTTAAATATTCACCAGATAATTCAGATTTATCCGAAAAAGCTACAGCATGAACAACAAAATCAATATGTCCCCATTTAGATTTAATATCTTCAAATAATTTTATTATTTCCTCTTTCTTTTCAACATCGCAGCTAAATGTAACTTTTGAATTTAATTTTTCTGCTAGTGGAATTACCCTTTTTTTTAACGCTTCACCTAAGTATGTGAATGCAAGTTCCGCACCAGCTTCAGCAAGTTTTTGGGAGATACCCCAGGCTATAGATCTCTCATTAGCCACTCCCATTATTAACCCCTTCTTACCTTTCATTAAATCCATATTATACTTTCTCAAATACTAATGTCGCATTAGTACCACCAAAACCAAAACTGTTAGACATTACAGAATTTAAGGTTACATTTTTTTCGACTTTAGTTACTATTGGATATTTTTTAGCTTCATCATCCATATCGGTAATATTAGCTGAAGCGGCAATAAAATTATTTTTCATCATAATTAGACAGTATACAGCCTCATGGACGGAAGTAGCACCAAGTGAATGTCCAGCTAAAGATTTTGTAGAACTTATTTTTGGTTTATAGTCTGTGAATACTTTACCAACTGCATTTAACTCAGTAATATCTCCAACTGGTGTTGATGTTCCGTGAGTATTTATATAATCAATTTTATTTTTTGCTGTATTTAGAGCCATATTCATACATCTTTCAGCACCTTCACCAGAAGGAGCTACCATGTCATATCCATCTGATGTAGCACCATAACCGGTAAGTTCAGCATAAATTTTTGCACCTCTTGCTTTTGCATGTTCGTATTCTTCTAATACTATTACACCACCACCACCTGATATTACAAATCCATCTCGAGTTTTGTCATAAGGTCTAGAAGCTTTATCTGGCGTATCGTTATATTTTGAAGATAATGCAGTCATAGCATCAAACATTGCAGTCATTGCAAAGTGAACTTCATCACTTCCTCCAGCAAAAATAATTTTTTGTTTTCCGAGTTGAATTAATTCCATTGCATTACCTATACAATGACCACTGGTCGCGCACGCAGAACTAATTGTATAATTTACACCTTTAATTTTAAAAGGGACGGCTAAAGTTGCAGAGGCTGTACTAGACATAGTTCTTGGTACTATAAATGGACCCATTCTTTTAGGACTTTTATCTCTTGTTTTGTCTGCGGCCAAAATTACATTTTCTATTGACGGTCCTCCCGAGCCCATAATCATTCCTGTTGAAATATTACTTACATCTTTGTCCTCTAATCCAGAGTCTTTAACTGCTTCAGACATAGAAACGTAATTATAAGCAGATCCTGGTCCCATAAATCTTATAAATTTTCTATCAACATGATCTTCTAGTTTTATGTTTGGTTTTCCATGAACATTGCTTTTTAAGTTGTACTCTTTGTATTCCTCTGAAAAAGTAATGCCTGATTTTCCATTTAATAAAGATTTATAAACTTCTTCTTGATTATTTCCTAAGCATGAAACAACGCCAATACCTGTTACAACAACTCTTTTCATTATTTAAATAGTCCTACTTTTAAGTTTTCAGCAGTATATATTTTTTTCCCATCAGCAAGCAGAATACCATTAGCTAAGCCAACCGAAGTACCTTCTTTTACTAAAATTCTTTTCATATCTATTTCATAAATTGCTTTTTTTACATTTTTCAGAACTTCTCCTGTAAATTTTACACTGTTTACTCCTAGCGCCCTACCTCTTCCAGGATTTCCAAGCCAGCCGAGATAAAAACCAACCAATTGCCACATAGCGTCTAGCCCAAGGCAACCTGGCATTACTGGATCCTCTTTAAAGTGACAATCAAAAAACCACATATCATCTTTTATATCTAGTTCAGCTTTTATTAATCCTTTTTTAAAAGCACCTTTATCTTCACTAATTTCAGTTATTCTGTCAAACATTAGCATTGGTGGCAAAGGAAGTTTTGCATTTCCAGGTCCAAAAAGACCACCTTTTCCACAATTAATTAACTCATCATAATTGAAGGAATTCTTTTTCATATTTTTGTAACCTTATTACTTGATTTAAATAAATTATAATATAGAAATAGTTTAGAACTATTATAAATAACAACAATGAAAAACCTAGATTTTATCAATAAATTGAGAAATTCTGGCTTAAGACCAACAAAACAAAGAATTAAGATCTGCGAAGCTCTATTTAATACAGAAAAAACATTTCATTTTACAGTAAATGATCTCTCAAAAATAATAGAAAAAGATTTCAATGAGAAAATTTCATTAGCAACAGTATACAACACTGTGCATGCTTTTAAAAAAAAAGGATACGTTAAAGAAATTTCTTTAGGAAATGATAAAAGTTATTTTGATACAAACATAAGCTCTCACCATCATTTTTTTGACACTAAAACAAATGAACTAATTGATATCGACTCTCATAAAATTCAACTAAAAGATATTCCAAATCCTCCAAAAGGAAAATCTATAAAAGACATTGATGTAGTTATAAACGTTGAGAATGATTCTCAATAGTTTATAAACATTCTAAACTACTTGACTTCTACTTTAGACTAATTATAAACTAATAATATTAACATAGGAGTTAAATTTATGAGTAGCGAAATTAATAAAGAAATAGGTAAATGTCCATTTACTGGAGCAGGCACACCAGCAAAACATCCAACTGGAAAAGGACAAACAAATAAAGATTGGTGGCCTAATGCGCTAAATTTAAAAATACTTAGCCAACATTCCTCTTTAGTGAATCCTATGGATAAAAAATTCAGCTACAAAAAAGAATTTAAAAAATTAAATTATAAGGCACTTAAAAAAGATCTACTTAAATTAATGACAGAGTCAAAAGATTGGTGGCCTGCAGACTACGGACACTATGGTCCTTTTTTTATAAGATTAGCTTGGCACGCGGCAGGCACTTACAGAACTGGTGATGGTAGAGGAGGTGCAGGTACTGGAAATCAAAGATTTGCTCCTCTTAATAGTTGGCCTGACAACGTGAATTTAGATAAAGCAAGATTATTATTATGGCCTATTAAGCAAAAATATGGAAAAAAAATTTCATGGGCAGATTTATTTATTTTAGTAGGAAATGTTTCGCTTGAGTCGATGGGTTTTAAAACTTTTGGATTCGGCGCTGGTAGAGAAGACATATGGGAGCCAGAAGAGGATATTTACTGGGGATCAGAAAAAGAATGGTTAGGAGTAAATCGTTACAGTGGTAAAAGGGAATTAGAAAACCCACTTGGAGCTTCACATATGGGACTAATTTATGTAAATCCTCAAGGACCTGATGCAAATCCAGATCCATTGCTTGCGGCACATGATATTAGAGAAACATTCGGTAGAATGGCTATGAATGATTATGAGACAGTTGCTTTAGTTGCAGGTGGACATACTTTTGGTAAGTCACATGGAGCAGCACCAGAATCACATAAAGGACCTGAGCCAGAAGGATCTAAAATTCAATATCAATCAACTGGTTGGAACAGTAATTACAAAAGCGGAAAAGCTGAAGACACAATAAGTAGTGGTATAGAAGGTGCATGGACTTCAGATCCAATTAAATGGGACATGGGATATTTTGAAAATTTATTTGGTTATGATTGGGAACTTTCAAAAAGTCCTGCTGGAGCTCACCAATGGAAACCAAAACAAAATGGTCATGCTATATCAACTACACCGGATGCTCACAATAAATCGAAGAAAAATCTTCCAATGATGCAAACTACAGATCTATCTTTGAAATTAGATCCAAAATATGGACCAATTTCTAGACATTTTTACAGTAATCCCAAAGAGTTTGCTGATGCTTTTGCAAGAGCTTGGTTTAAGCTTACTCATAGAGATATGGGACCAAAGGTTAATTACTTAGGTAACGAAGTGCCAAAAGAAGATTTAATTTGGCAAGATCCAATTCCAAAAAATAAGTATAAGCTAAAAAATAAAGATATAGACATACTTAAAAATAAAATTGCTAAGTCTGGTTTATCTGTTTCACAAATGGTCTCTACAGCTTGGGCTTCAGCGGCATCTTTTAGAGGATCAGATAAGAGAGGTGGAGCAAATGGTGCAAGAATTTGTCTAGCACCTCAAAAGGATTGGAAAGCAAATAATCCTAAACAATTATCAAAAGTAATAAAAGTTTTAGAAAAAATAAAAAAATCGTTCGATAGTAAAAAAAAGATAGTATCATTGGCAGATTTAATTGTACTTACAGGTGGAGTTGGTATTGAAAAAGCTGCAAAAGATACTGGTAAAAAAATAAAAGTACCTTTTTCTCAAGGAAGAGGTGATGCATCTCAAGATCAAACAGACATACATTCTTTTGGTTTATTAGAACCTAGAGCTGATGGTTTTAGAAACTTTGCAGATGCTGATCACTCTACTGTTGCTGAGGAAATGTTAATTGATAAAGCACAACTAATGAACTTAACAGGACCTGAAATGACGGTTCTTGTTGGGGGTATGCGTGTTCTTGGAACAAACTTTGATAATTCTAAGCACGGTGTTTTCACAAAGAAAGTTGGAAAATTAACAAATGACTTTTTTGTAAATTTGCTAGATATGAATATTGAGTGGAAAGAAGTTTCTCCTAAAGAAGATTTATTTGAGGGTAAAGAGAGAAAAACAGGTAAAACTAAGTGGACAGCGACTAGAGCCGATCTTATATTTGGGTCAAATTCGCAACTTCGAGCTTTTGCTGAAGTTTATGCTTGCGAAGACTCTAAAGATAAGTTTATAACTGATTTTGTTTCTGCATGGGTAAAAGTGATGAATTTAGATCGTTTTGATTTAAATTAAAAATTAAGGGTAATTAAATGACACAAGTAAGTTTTGAAGATTTCTACCAAGTTCCAGATCTTAAATTTAATATTTTAAAATTAAGAGATGATCTTGATTCAATTTTAAAAAGTAAAAATTTTAATTCTTTAGGAATCAGTCATTTTGGAGCGATACCAATAAACAGAATCCCGAATGATAATGAGTCTGTAGAAGGCCATAATGTGAGAGGAAAGTATTGGACTATAGCAGACGAGTCAGGGAAAGTTGTTTCAAGAGATATTGCTATAGATGAATCGAAATATACAGAATTAATGCCTGAGTTTGAAAATACTTACTTTAAAGAAGTCTATGAAACACTAAGAAAAAAATTCAAACTTGGAAGAGTAAGATTACTTTTAAAGGAACCACGGTCTACACTAAGTTGGCACAAGGATCCTGAACCGAGATTACATATTCCTATCATCACCAATAAAGGATGTTCAATGGTTATTGAAAATGTAGCTAAACATCTGCCAGCAGATGGACATGTTACGATTACAAATAACACTAAGTTTCATAATTTTTTCAATGGCGGAGAACAAGCAAGAATTCATTTAGTTGCTTGTGTTTTAGAAAATCCTTTTAAAAAATTAAATGACAGAAATAACTAAAGGCTTATTCGGAGCTTCAAAAGATATATTTCAAAATAATAAAGGTTCGATTTTACGAACTGTAATTTATACGATTGGACATTTTGCAATCGCAATAACGGTTTTAATGTTGGTAGCAGATGTATCTTTTATGATAGCTCTAACCGATGCTATAGTTGAGCCTTTGGCAAATTCTGTTTGGTACTTTATTTTAGATAAGTGGTGGGCGAGTAAATCAAAAAAATAATTTTTTGCGAATGATTATCATTAATGCAAAAAAATAAGTGTATAAATTTTTTTTTTGATAACAATTATTATTAGCGAAGAAATTACTTGAAAAATAATTTTCATTTTCTATTTTATAGTTATGGAAATACAAAACTATAATTGCAAAAAATGTGGACTTACAATTGCATCAAAATGTTCTAAGTGTGATAGAACTGTTGATGTTCAAGTATTGAATGATGGTTGTATAGTTCAAATTACAAAATGTGGGGATTGTGCGAATATGCCAGTAATTAAAGATATTTGTTCGCAACAAAAATAATTAATTAATACCCCAAACATTTTCAGTTCTAAGCCAGCCAGTTATTTTGTTGGTTTTGATTTTGCACCAGTTTTCTTTACACTTTTTAATTAATACTAGTTTTCCTTTTTCAAGTTTAATTATAGGTTTCGAAAATATACTATTTTTTTTAAATAAAGTCTTATTCTCCATCATAATTAATGATTTTGGTGATTTTAATTGAGAAATATGAATCCAGCCATTATTATTTTTATGATCAATAATTTTTCTAAAGTTTTCTTTTCTGTCTATAACTTTTAATGGAAGATATTTTTTCTTATATACAAATTTTATTTGATCATCTTTGTTAGGTCCATATCTAACGTTTACTTTATTATATTTTAACATTAAAAAATAATCATTTTCTTCAGCTAATATATTTGAATTAAAAAAAAATATTATTAAAATTAAAAAAAATTTTAACATTTACAACTTTTCTTTTTTTGAAATTTTACTTTTCTAAAATCAAGGTCTTTAAAATTTAATATTAAAATATTTGATCTCAAGTTTTTTCCTATATCTAGAATTATTTTTAGAGCTTCATTGGCTTGGATATTACCTACTATTCCAGCTATTGGACCTAGTATACCTTCAGCTTCACAATTTAGAATTTCATCAGATGGAATACCCTGGTAAAAACATTTTAGACAAGGTTCTTTTTTCTTTTTAAAATTAAACGTAAATACATGACCATCAAATTTACTTATAGCTCCGGGAATAAAGTATTTTTTAAATTTCATAGAAGCATCATTTAATAAAAATTTTGTTTTAAAATTGTCAGTACCATCAATTATAAGATCATACTTATTTACAATTTGATTAACATTTTTAATGGAGATCTTAACTTTGTGCTTATTTATTTTAACATAAGGATTAATTTTTTTAATTTTTTCATAGAGTTTATCAACTTTAAA
The DNA here is from genome assembly GCA_045566195.1 of Candidatus Pelagibacter sp. Lineage (GTDB taxonomy): Bacteria > Pseudomonadota > Alphaproteobacteria > Pelagibacterales > Pelagibacteraceae > Pelagibacter. The sequence continues at coordinate 36,468 of JBJLDV010000006.1, forward strand.
TTTACCGATATCTTTAGAATGGTACATTGATTGTCTATGGATATTAGATAAGCTTACTTTGTCAAAATCTGCAATACCAATCACTCCTACCCCAGCCCTACTTAGATAATCTGCAGCTGGACATCCTAGTCCTCCCGCTCCAACTATCAGAATTTTCGAAAGTGAAATTTTTTTCTGGCCCTGAATACCGATATCTTTTAGAACTATTTGTCTAGAGTATCTCTCTAAATGTTCGTTATTTAATTTTTTATTCATTTGCCAGTTGATCCAAATCCTCCAGATCCTCTTATAGTTTTTGGCAAATTATCTACTTCTTCAAACTCTATTTTTAAAATCGGCATCAGTACCATTTGAGCAATTCTATCTCCGTTATTAACAACAAATTCTTTATCGCCATGATTAAATAAAATAATTTTTAATTCACCTCTATAATCACTATCAATTGTACCAGGTGTATTGAGAACAGTTATATTCGATTTAGCAGCAAGACCCGACCTTGGTCTAATTTGAACCTCTGTATCATCAGGTATTGCTATCGACAATCCAGTTGATATTAAAGCAGATTTTTTAGGTGGAATTATAATTTCACTCTCTATTAAAGCTGTTAAGTCTAGACCTGATGATCCAGAGGTTTCGTAAGATGGAATTATAGCTTTCTGATTAAGTTTTTTTATTAAAACTTTAATCATATTAATTTAAGTGATTTAATATTCTATCTACGATTTGGTTTGCGAGATGAGCTTTAGTTGTTTTTTTAATATCTTCTTTTTCTTCATTTTTGTAAAAAATCGTAACAGCATTTTCATTTGATTCAAAGCCGATTGTTTCATCAGATACATCATTTGCAATTATCCAATCACAATTTTTATCTAATAATTTTTTCTTGGCACTTGAATGAACATTCTCTGTTTCAGCAGCAAAACCAATCACAAGTTTTGGTCTTAAGGAATTATGATTTGAAATATTATTCAGAATATCTATATTCTTTTCTAAATTAATTACAATATTATCAATTTTTTTAATTTTATCTTTACTATATTTTTTCATTTTCCAATCACCAACAGCTGCTGAAAATACTGCTACGTCTACTGGCAAATTACTTATTGTTTCTCTAAACATATCCTCTGCAGTTTTGACCTTTATTAAATTAACACCATCATCAGCAATTTGACTGGATGGACCCGATATAAGAGTTGTGTCAAACCCATTTTTATTTAAAGAGTTTGCAATTTCATAACCTTGCTTACCACTCGATCTATTCGTGATATATCTGACTGGATCTAAAAATTCTTGAGTTGGACCAGCTGTAACTAGAGCTCTCTTTTTTTTTAAATTTGTTAAACCTTTAAAATGATCTTCTAACAAATTTAAGATTTCTGAGGGTTCAGACATTTTGCCTTCCCCGTATTCTCCACAAGCCATATCACCTATATTAGGTCCAATTAATTTATATCCAAATGATTTTAATTTTTTAATGTTATCTTTATTTGATTGATGTTCCCACATTCGAACATTCATTGCTGGAGCTAAAAAAACCTGTTTATTAGAAGCTAATGTTACCGTTGCAGCTAGATCATCTGCAAGTCCATAGCTTAATTTTGAAATAGTATTAGCGGTTGCGGGCGCTATTAACAATAAATCTGACCATCTTGATAGTGAAATATGATCCATTTCAGATTCATTTTTATAATCAAATAAATCTGAGTAAACTTTTTCTTGAGAAAGAGATACTACTGATAATGGCGTTACAAATTTTTTAGCATTTTTTGTAAGAATAGTTTTTACAAAAGCTCCTTTTTTTTTTAATAATCTTATAATTTCTAAGGATTTATAAGCAGCTATCCCACCACATATTATTAATAGTATTTTTTTTTTATCTAAAAAATTCATTTTGAAATTAAAATACTAAGTAACCAAAAAATACAAGCAATAATAATCCAATAATACTTTGATTTCTAAATGATTTCATTTCCATTTCTTTGTCTTTAAGAGCTGAATATGAGTTGGAATTTTGTGGTATCTGTCCGCTAGCAAGAAAAGTAAGTGCTTGATTTGCCTTATCCATTATTTGTGGTAATTCTGGCAATCTTTTCAACACCTCGGTTGAATCTTTTAAGGTTTCAGTTAAATTTGAAATTGGATCTTTAGTTTCTTTTAACCATTTTTCTAAGACCGGTTTTGAAGTTTCCCAGATATTAGTATCTGGATTTAGTTTTCTTGCCACCCCTTCTACTACTACCATTGTTTTTTGAAGTAGCAGTAATTGAGGTTGAGTTTGCATATTAAACTTCTCAGTAATATCAAAAAGTTGTTTAAGTAGCTTACCACCTGAAATATCTTTCACTGATTGACCAAAAATAGGCTCCCCTATAGATCTAAGAGCTTGAGCTAATTCATCAACATTAACATCTTTAGGCACTAGGCCAGCAACAATATGAACATTTGCAACTTTTTTATAGTCCCTCATTATGAAACCATATAAAATTTCAGCTAAGAATTTTCTATTAAGTTTGTCTAAACGACCCATTATTCCAAAATCAATAGTTATTATTTGGCCACTACTATCTATTAGCAAGTTACCTTGATGCATATCTGCGTGAAAAAAACCATCTCTAACTGCGTGTCTCAAAAAGTGTTGAATAATATCAGTTGCAATATTTTTTACATTAATGCCTTTTTCAATTAAAATATCTTTTTCTCGAATAGAAAAACCTTCAATCCAATCTAAAGTTAAAACTTTCTCGCTAGTAAAATTCCAATATATTTTTGGCACATAAAAACCAACATCATTTTTTGTATTTTCAGCAAATTCATTTGCAGCCGCTGCTTCAAACCTTAAATCCATCTCATGATTTGTTATTTCTTTCAAAAGAAAGACTACCTCCATCAGTCTTAATCTTTTTGTCTTTGATGAAATACTTTGAATTATATAAGCAAGTAGCATTAAAGCATCAATTTCTTCATTAAATTTTTTCTTAATATCTGGCCTCAATATTTTTATTGCTATATCTTTTATAGTCCCATTTTCATTTATTTGTGCCTTATGAACCTGAGCAATTGATGCAGCAGCAATTGGCTCACTTAAGTTTAATATTAATTTGTACATGTCATCTCCAAGCTCATCTTTAAGAATATTTTTAGCATCAATGCTCGAAAATGGAGGAACCCTATCTTGCAATTTTTCTAATTGTTTAGAAAGTTTTTCACTAATTATATCTGGTCTTGTTGCCAAAAATTGACCGAGTTTTATAAAAGTTGTTCCCATACCCTCAATAGACTTACAAAGTTTCTCTTCATCACTTAGATTTTTAAGATTGTAATCATCTTGAGATAGCTTAATTGAAAAAATACTTACCAAAATTTTAATTATAAGAGGTGGCTTATGTATTTTAGAGATAATTTTAATTGCATCAGATAAAGCAAGCTTTCTGGCAATTTTAAATAATATATAAAATTTTTTGATCATTAAACTTTCCATCCAGAATGGATAGCAACTATTCCACCACTTAAATTTCTATACTTGCATCTTTCAAAACCATTTCTTTCCATTATATCTTGTAACTCATCCTGGTTTATAAACTTATCGATACTTTTGGTGAGATATTCATAGGGTTCACTTTTGCCAACTATAATTTTTCCAATTCGAGGAATTAATTTTGAGTAATTTTTATATAAAAAATTTAGATTAGAATTGTTAATTTTTGAGAATTCTAAACATAAAAAACGTCCGCCAGGCTTTAAAACTCTGTAAGCTTCCTTTAATGATTTATCAATATCTTTTGTATTTCTTAAACCAAAACTGATCGTATAATAATCAAAGTAACTTGAATTAAAGCCTAAATTTTCGGCACTTCCAACCTTCCAAAAAATATTTTTAAAGCTTTTAAGTCTTTTTTTACCTTGTTCAAGCATTTTTTTATTTGGATCAATATTAAATACCTCACCTTTAAATTTTACATTTTCTAGAAACAGTTTACCAATATCACCAGTCCCACAACCTACATCTATAAGTTTTTTATTTATTGAAGGGGACATCATCATTATTAAATCTTTTTTCCACAATCTATGAACACCAAATGACATAAAATCATTCATAAGATCATATTTGTCATATACATCGTTAAAAACATTCTGAACTAGATCTTTTTGATTTTGTAAAAATTGTTTCATTGTATTTATTATTTTTTATAAATATTAATATAGTAATAAATGCCAGAATTGCCAGAAGTAGAAATAGTCAAACAATCGCTATCAAAAAAGATTACATTTAAAAAAATTCAAAAAATTATAATAAAAAATGGGAATTTAAGATTTAAAATAGCAGAAAATTTCGTAAGAATACTAAAAAATTCAAGAATTAAAAAAATATCAAGATTTTCTAAGTATCTAATAATTTTTCTAGATAATAATTATTATTGTATTATTCATTTAGGAATGTCTGGAACATTACATATTGTTAATAAAAGAAAAAAAAATTTGTTAACTAATTTAAGTTTCTATCATTCTCCAAATCTTCCCAAAAAACATAATCATGTTCATATTTTTTTTGATAAATTTAAGATAATCTATAACGATCCACGTAGATTTGGTTTTATAAGATTAATTGAAAATAAAAATAAACTTGATAAGTTCTTTTCAAATTATGGCCCAGAACCATTTGATAAAGCTTTTAATATTCCATACTTTAAAAAAAAACTTAATAATAAATCTAAAAATATTAAAAATTACTTAATAGATCAAAAATTTGTTTCAGGAATAGGTAATATTTATGCAAGTGAAATTTTATTTTACTCTAAAATTAATCCATTAAAAAAATCAGGAAAATTAAGTTTAAAAGACTTCAAAAAATTAATTTTTTTCTCTCAAAAAGTTTTAAAAAACGCAATAAGTAAAGGTGGATCTACAATTCAAAATTTCAAAAGTTCTTATGGTGAATTAGGTTCGTTTCAAAAACATTTTAAAGTTTACGATAGAGAGGGTAAAAAATGTCTTAAGAAAAGATGCGAGGGCATAGTTAAAAAAAAAGTAATTTCAAATAGATCAAGTTTTTATTGCAATATTTGTCAAAAAATCTGAAATTAAATTGTTGACCATACATCATTCAGCAGCTATATCTCCTCACGAAATGGCTAATACAAAATCAGCAATCAAAACAATTCGAAAAAATACCAGAGAAACTCTAATAAATAAATCTCGGAAAAGTAGATTTAGAACTGCAATTAAAAAAATGAACACTTTAATTGAAAAGAAAAATAAAAAGGATGCCCTATCTTATTTGCCAAAGCTAAATTCAGAATTAATGAAAATAGCTAAGACCGGTATAATCAAAAAGGGAAACGCAACAAGAAATCTGTCAAGACTGACAAAAAAAATAAATTCTCTTTAATCAACTCCAAATTGTTATTTATTCTGCAACTTAAGATTTGCACTAAATAAAAGATTTTAAAAATTTAATTTACTATATGTAGTTATCAAATTTTTTATAATATTTTTTCAAAATAAAAATTAGCTGTAAATTTATTTCACCTAAAGGTTTAAAAAAAAATTCTATTTTTAATTTAATTTAAAAATAAAAAATACACTCTGAGATTTTATTTATTTTTATGAAAAGCAAAATATTTGTTGATTAAATTTTTCAATGGTCTTAATTGAATTTCACATTATTAATTCATGAAAAACAAAAACACATTAAACAAAAACGAAATTCAGAAAGTAGATTGGGAAAAGATCCAGCTGGAAATGAAGAATAAATTTGGCAAGGATATATTTGAAAGTTGGTTAAGAAAAATTAATTTCTCAGGGGAATTTAATGATTACATATTATTATCAGTTTCAACAAGATTTCTAAGAGATTGGATTACATCAAGGTATTTAGACCAAATTTTACAAATAGTTAAATCTCATAAAAATGAGATTAATAGAATAGAAATTTCAATAGCTGATAATGACAAAGAAGATATTAATGATAACGATAAAAATATTATTAATTCTAGTTCTTCAAATAATAATGTTTCTTTTATCAAGGATTTTTTCTTTCAATATAACAGAATAGATCCAAATAAAAATTTTGAAAATTTTATACTTGGTTCAAGTAATAAACTTGCATTTGAAGCGTCAAAAAAAGTTTCAGAAAATACTTCTCATTATAATCCTTTATATATTTATGGAGGCGTAGGCATGGGAAAGACTCATTTATTAAATTCTATAGGTCTGGCTCTTAAAGAAACTAATAAAGTAATGTTTATTTCTGCTGAAAGATTTATGTATCAGTTTGTAAAATGCATTAAATCTAATGATATGGTAAAGTTTAAGGAGTATTTTCGTAATGCGGATGTATTCTTAATAGATGATATTCAGTTTATGAACGGCAAGGAAGCTATGCAAGAGGAATTTTTCCATACGTTTAATGCATTATTAGACAAAGGATCACAAATAATTATCTCTGCTGATAGACCACCTAATAAACTTAATAAAATTCAGGAAAGAATTAAATCTAGATTTTCTGGAGGTTTAGTTATTGATATTCAACAACCAGACTATGATCTTAGATATAAAATCATTAAACTGAAAACCGACGAATTAAATAAGTATTATTCAGGGCAAATTAGTATTTCTGATGAAATACAAAAATTTATAAGTTTAGAGGTAAAAAATAGTATTAGAGAATTGGTTGGTGCATTAAATAGAATAGTATCGTTTTCAAGAATCTATAATAAAGTGCCGAATTTGTCAGAAACAAAAATAGTTTTAAAAGATCTTTTAAATATGTCCGAAAATAAAGTTACAGTTGATACTATTCAATCTTTAGTCTGTAAATTTTTTAAGATTTCAAAAAATGAGATGTTGTCATCTAGAAGATCAAGATATCTGGTTAGACCTAGACAAACAGCAATATATTTAACTAAATTATTAACATCAAAATCATTACCTGAAATAGGTAGAGAATTTTCTAATAGAGATCATACAACTGTAATTCACTCAATTAAAACGATTGAAAATTTAAAAAAAAATGACACAGAACTTTGTGCCAATATTGATAGTCTAAAAAATCAAATATTATATAATAATTCAAATGAAATTTAGTGTTAATCAAAAGGATTTACAGCAATCTTTAGGTTACTGCCAAGGTGTAATTGAAAAAAGAAGCACTCTACCAATACTATCTAACATCTTAATCGAGGCTCATGATTCAAAACTAAAGATTACGGCAACAGATCTCGACTTGATATTTGTGAATGAAATTCAAAATGTTGAAGTGATTGAAGAAGGTAAAACTACTACGACTTCTTCAACCTTATATGATATCATAAGAAAATTTTCATCTGGAAAAAAAATTAATTTCAACCTTACTTCAGAAAATAAAATTCAGATTGAGTCTGAAAAGTCAGTTTTTAACCTGAACTGCATGAGTGCAACTGAATTTCCATTAACGGATGAAAATTTTAATGAAAATGAGTTTACTATAAATGCTAAACAATTTTTAAAGCTATTAAATAAATGTAAATTTTCAATTTCCAATGATGAAACAAGACATTATTTGAGTGGAATTTATATTCATCAAAATCATATAGAAGAAAAATCTTATTTAACTGCAGCAGCAACAGATAGCCATAGAATGTCTATATCAAAAGTATTACTTAAAGATAAAATAAATTTTGAACCTATGATTATGCCTAAAAAAACAATTTTTCAAATTTGTGCTTTATTGGAAAATTATGATGGTAATATAAAAATCTGTTCTCAAAAGTCAAAAATTAAAATTGAATTAGATAATAGTATTTTGATCTCAAAATTAATTGACGGAAAATTCCCAAATTATATTCAGGTAGTTCCGAAAAATAATAAAAAAAAATTAGACGTAGATTTGCAATTATTTTTAAGTTCTGTTGATAGAGTTGCATCAGTTTCTTTAGATAAAAAAGATGGTGTAAAATTTAAACTTGAAAAAGACAAATTAAATTTGTCAGTAAATAATGCAAGTAGTGGAGATGGTAAAGAGACTCTTAATGTTAAGTTTGATCACGACTTAGATATAAGTTTTAATTCAAGATACTTAATAGATATAGCCTCTCAACTTGATGGTGAGAAAATAGAAATTTTTCTGAACGACTCAGGTTCACCTGCTTTAATAAAAGACCCTTCTGATTTTGACAGTATTTATGTTGTAATGCCTATGAAGGGTTAATTAAGATCATCTAGTTCTTTATAGATATTTCTTTGAAGGGAAATTAGAAATTCTTTAGAATTCAAGTCAGAGTTTATTGGTTTTAAAATTGATATTGTAAGAGTTTTATTTGGAACTAAAGGCCCAGATTTTGGCCACACTATTCCAGAGTTGATAGCTACAGGCTGACATTTTAACTTTAATATTTCGTAAATTCTTGAGGCTCCTTTCTTAAAGTCACTTCTGTCATCAGGTTTAAGTCTTGTAGCCTGAGGAAATATGATGATGGGACGGTTTGAATTTTTATAAGATAATTTTATTTTTTCATAAAAATTTAAATTTTCTTTACTTATTTTATTTCTATCAATTGAAATAGATTTAATTTTTTTTAGATACCAACCAAATATTGGAATATTAAGTAATTCTTTTTTTAAAATAAAAACAGGGGAATTAAATATGATTTGTAAATAAAATGTCTCAAACATAGATTGATGAGAGCATGCTATAAAAAATTTTTCATTATCCAAAATATTTTCTCTACCTTTGACAACGATTTTTGTTGATAAAAAAAAAGTAAGACAAAATTTTGCCCAGTAACCCATTAATCTTCCTCCAGTGAGTGTTACTTTATAAGGTAAGACTAATGCGGGTAAATAAATTATACAAATAAAAATAATTCCAATATAGAAAAAAATCGAGAAAAGAAAATTTCTAATCATTATTTATGAGTTTAAGCAATTTTATTAATATTTTCTCTTTTTGAAATAACCTTAAAATTTGATTTATTAATCATTATCTCCGCGGGTTTTGTTCTTAAATTATAATTAGAAGCAAGTACAATGCCATAAGCACCCGTATCACAAATTGCCAAGACGTCATTTTCATTAATTTTTTGGTATTTTTTTAAGCTTAAAAAACTATCTGTTGTCTCGCATATAGGTCCAACAAAATCATGTATTTTTTTAATTACCGTATTGTTTTTGATAGCTGGAATAATTCTATGATAAGAACCATATAAAGCAGGTCTCATGAAATCATTCATTGCTGAATCTAATATGACAAAATTTTTTTTTGACGATGATTTGACATAAATAACTTTTGAAATTAAAGATCCTGTATTTCCAATAATTGATCTACCAGGCTCAAATATTATTTTTACTTTATGTTTTTTTAAAAAATTTTTAATAACTAGGCTGTATTTTTTATAATCCAGTTTTTTTGAATTACTATGATAATCGATACCCATTCCACCACCCAAATCAATATAATCAAATTTATATTTTGTTTTTTTTATTATATTGTCAATAACACTAACCATTTTTGAGTATGGTCGATAATCTAAAATTTGGCTACCTATATGCACGCTCAAACATTTAATATTAATATTTTTAGAATTGTGAAATTTTTTTAAAAGTTTTACAAAGCTCTTATCAGAAATACCAAATTTATCTTCATTTCTCCCAGTAGAGATTTTTCTTAAAGTTTTTGCATCAATATTTGGATTAAGTCGTAAGCCAACATCAATTTTTTTCTTTTTTTTATAAGCAATTTTTTGAATTATTTTTAATTCATTTTCAGATTCTGCATTAATTAATAAAATTTTTTTTTGTATAGCAAAACTTATTTCATCTGGAGTTTTTCCTACTCCAGAAAAAACAATTTTCTGTGGTTTAATACCTGCTTTAAGAGCTCTTAAAAGCTCACCTTTAGATACAACATCAGCACCAAGCCCAAAATTTTTAATAATCTTTAAAATATTTAAATTATTATTAGATTTTACAGAAAAACAAATTAATGGGTTAATTTTACTAAAGTTTTTCTTAAACTCATTAATATTATTTTTAAGTCTATCAAAAGAATAACAATAAAAAGGTGTACTAATCTTATTTGATAAAGATCGAATATTAATATTTTCAACGTAAAGATTATTATTTCTATATTTCATCACGATATTATTGATTTAAAAATCACTATATTTGACTCTTTATACTCTGGGTCTGATTTTTTACCACAAGAATAAAAAATTATAGTACAGAATAGTAATATTAATATTTTTTTAATCATTTATTTCTTTTTTATATTTCTTTATCACTTTCTTTATATTCTCAAAAGATGTTCCGCCATAAGATTTTTTTGAGATTACTGAATTTCTAGTATCTATTACTTTTAAAACATCCTCATTTATTTTTTTGTCGATAGACCTTATTTCTTCTAAAGATAATTCGTTAATCACTTTACCTTTTTTTTCAGCCATATTTACTATTTTAGAAGTAATAGAGTATGCTTTTCTAAAAGGATAATTTAAATCTTTAACAATAAAATCTGCAAGGTCTGTTGCAGTTATATGACCAACTTTAGTTAATTTTAACATCCTTTTTTTATTTGGAGTGAAATTACTTAATACTTCTCTTAAAACTCGTAAACAATTTTTAATATGATCAAAGGAACTAAAAATTAATTCTTTATCATCCTGTAAGTCTTTAAAATAAGAAAGTGGCAAACCCTTTAATATTGTCATCATGGAAATTAAGTTTCCCATTGTAATGCCTGACTTACCTCTTAAATACTCAAGTGGATCAGGATTTTTCTTTTGAGGCATTATAGATGATCCAGTAACTATTTTATCATTTAAATTAATTAAATTAAAAATGTCAGAGTTCCAAATTATAAATTCTTCAGAAAATCTTGATATATGAATTGAACAAATAGAAACTGAATAAAGAAAATCACAAACAAAATCTCTATCTGAAACTGTATCTATAGAATTTCGCGTAGGCTTTTCAAAATTAAGTTTTTTTGTTGTGTAAAGTCTATCAATATTGAATGAGGTACCAGAAAATGCTGCAACACCTAAAGGATTTTCATTAAGATTTTCTAAGCTATTTTTAAATCTTTTTCTATCTCTTAAAAACATTTCGATATATGCATTTAAATAGTGCGCAAAGGATATTGGCTGAGCATTTTTTAGATGAGTAAAGCCTGGCATTATAGTATCAATATTTTTCTCAGCAGACTTTAAAAATATTTTCATAGTCTTATCTAATTCTTCGATAATTTCATTTGTAGATTTTTTTAACCAAATTTTTAAATCTGTTAAAACTTGGTCATTTCTAGATCTTGCTGTATGAATAAAACCTGCATCATCGCCTAAAATTTCAAAAAGTCTTTTTTCAATACTCATATGAATATCTTCATTCCTTTCATCAAAGGTAAACTTTTTTTTTATAATCTCATTTAGAATTCTCTTAAGTCCCCAAACAATTTTATTTTTTACAGATAAACTTATTATTTTCTGCTTTTCTAGCATTTCTACATGAACAATAGATGCTGATATATCCTCTCTAAAAAGCCGTTTATCAATATTTAAAGATGAGCCTACTTTTTGAAACGCAGATATATCTTTTTGGTTTATTCTGCTGCTCCAAACTGGTTTATTGTTTTTATTTTTACTCATGATATGTAACTATACATTTTAGAATGAAATTATTAAGCTATAAATTTTTTTTAGTAGTTATTTATTTAATATCAACAGTTATTTCGTTTTCGGATGAACCAAATATTAAAAATTTGGTTATCCACAAGCAAAATAAGAAACTAAAAAATATAACCTTTTTAGATGTAGATAATAAATTAATTAATCTTAATGAATTTACTGGTCAACTGGTAATTATAAATTTTTGGGCTACTTGGTGTGCACCTTGTAAAGAAGAAATGCCATCTTTAGATAATTTAAAAAATTTAAAAGCTTTTGAAAACTTAAAAATATTACCAATTAATGTTGGTCAGGAAGACATACAAAAATCCAAAATTTTTTTTGATGATCTTAAAATCAAAAATTTAGAGTTGTATTTTGATAATTCAATTAAGCTTGCAAAAACTTTTACTTTAAGAGGTCTACCCACTTCAGTGATTATAAATAAAGAAGGTGAAGAATTTGCAAGAATCATTGGATCAATAGATTTTGGTGATGAAAACTTTATTAAATGGCTTTCTAAATTTAATTAATCTTTAAAAAAATAAGCAAGTCCAACAAGAACAATAATAGCTATAAATTGTAAAAGTACTCTAAGTTGCATTAGTTTATTGGAGTATTTCTTACTTGTTGAACCACCTTTAAACAAAGTACCAATTCCAAGTATCAACACAACCGCAACCGCCATTAAAAGTGCTATAGCAAAAATTTTTACTAATAATTCTGAAACCATCGTTTGATATATATATATTTTTTTAATAAACAAATATAATAAATAAAATTATGACATTTTGTCTAGATACAAAAATTATTAAGCCTGACAATACTGACAAAATTGAAAACGTGGTCATTTTGCTTCACGGTTATGGCGGTGATGGATCAGACATTAGTATGTTAAGCTTGAATTGGAAAAGGTTTTTAAAAAATACGACATTTCTATGCCCTAATGGACATCAAAAATGTATTATCAATCCAATTGGTTATCAGTGGTTTGATTTAAGCAAAGATGACGAAAATTATATTCTCAGTGAGGCCAAAAAAGCGGAAAGTATTCTTCAAAAATTTATTCAAGAAGTAAAAAAAGAATACAATATTCCAAGCTCTAAAATAGTTTTAAGTGGTTTTAGTCAAGGATGTATGATGGCAATAAATTTAGGTTTAGTTTCTGAGGAGAAATTTAATTGCATAGTTGGTTTTTCAGGTAAGATTATTGATAAGAATGATTTAGAACAAAGAAAAAAAAATAATCCAAATATATTATTGGTTCATGGTGACGCAGATGAAGTAGTCCCAGTTTCAAATCTTTTAGAAGCTAAAGATTTTTTGATCAGAAATAATATAGATGTCAATACGCAAATTATAAAAAATTGTGGTCACCATATTCCTGTAGAAGCTTCAAGCTTAGCTTTAAATTATATAAAAAAAAATTTATCTTTATAATAAAATTTTAGCTTATTTTTTTGAAAATGTTGATTATTAATTTTTTTTAAGTTAATCTTTTAAAATGACAATAATTAACCAAAGTACATCACTTGATAACTGTCCTGCTTTAGTTTTAAATGCAGATTATAGGCCATTAAGTTATTACCCTTTGTCATTATGGAGTTGGCAAGATTCAATTAAATCTGTTTTTTTAGATAGAGTCTCAATTGTAAATTATTATGATCGTATCGTTCATAGCCCATCATTCAGTATGAAATTACCAAGTGTTATTGCTTTAAAAAGTTATATTAGACCATTATCAAATCCTAATTTTACAAGATTTAACGTTTTTTTAAGAGATAAATTTAGCTGTCAGTACTGTGGTAGTAAAAAAGAATTAACATTTGACCATTTGTTACCTAGGTCAAAGGGTGGAAAAACTGATTGGGATAATGTTGTTACAGCCTGTTCAGGCTGCAATGTAAAGAAGGGCGGAAGACTTTTGCATAAATCAGGTATGATTCTTAATCAAAAGCCTTACCAACCTACCACCGAAGATCTACATAAAAATGGGAGAAACTTTCCACCTAACTTTCTCCATAAAACTTGGATTGATTATTTATATTGGGATGTCGAGCTAGAACCTTAATTAAATTTTCTCAGAAATATTAATTGCAATTCTTGAACCAGTTTTTATTATTTTATCAAATAAAGAGTAAATTCCCTCTTTAGTTGCTCCTTGCTCGTATGCAATATCTTTGTGATGAAGTTCATCTTCTCTAAACTTAATAATTTTCTTTTTTAATTCTTTTTCGTCACTCTCTATTTGGTCAATTTGATTTTGATAATGTTCATCAATTACTTCTTCAACTGAGGCAGTGCACAACATTGCAGCTTTTTTACCCAAAATAGTTGAACCAAAACCAAGACCGACTCCAAGTAAGTCCCATAGAGGTAAAAATTTTGTAGGTCGTATACCTCTCTTTTTAATCTCTTTCTCAAAATAATCTGCATGTTCTCTTTCGTGCTCTCTCATTTCTTCGATCGTTTTTTTCATCGCATCATCTTTAACTACTGTATTCAGAGCCAATAGTTGACCTTCGTAAATTTTTATAGCTCCTCTTTCGCCAGCATGATCAACTCTTATAAATTCCTCAATTTTTTTTTTGCTACTTTTTTTCATAATTATAAAATATCCAAAATGTTATAAGAGATATTATCAATGATACAAATGTATTTATTGTAGCAAGAGAAAGGCTTAATATTGTAAATGTAACATTTTTACAACTTATAGTGTTTTTTTCTAATTCTTTTAATAATAGCTCTTTATCTAATATATTTAGGCCTGAACTAATTTTGCATATTGAAGATTCATCAAACAAGCCTCGTTCAATACCAACATGATATATTGATAACAATGTAGCCAGAAAAAAAATAATTCCCAGAATAATAAAGGTGATTTTTTCCAGCTTTGTAAAAATCAATGAGATAATTATAATTACTATTGATAAAATATAAGGGATTCTTTCTAATAAACATAAATTGCAAGGTTGGTGACCCAAAACAAACTCTACATAAAAAGCAAATAGTAAAGCAAAAATACTAAAATATAAAATATAACTTAATATGTTTTTTTTATTCACAAAATTCATCTTATTTAATGATAAAATAAATTAACAAAAAAAAAGGTATTAATAGAAGCCCAACAACTGTAGACCATAAAGCTCCTTTTTTTTCTATAAATTCAACAAATGGTCCACCAAATTTAAATGTTAAAAAAGAAACCAAGTAAAACCTTAATCCTCTAGAAATTAAACAAATCAAAATAAAAATTAAAATATTAAATCCAATTAATCCACTTGTTATTGTAAACACCTTAAATGGCAAAGGAGTGAAACCAGCTAAGAAAAGTGTAAAGAGCCAGATATATATACCACTACCCTCAGTTAGTTTTGACTTTAAATCATTAACTTTGCCTTCATAATTATAAAAATCAACAACAGTCATTGCTAAGTCTGAAAAAATAAACCCTATAAAATAACCTAGTATTCCTCCCAAAACAGAAAAAATTGTTGCATTTAAAAAAATTCTAATAAATTTTTCTTTTTTAGCCATTACCATAGGAACAATCATCACATCAGGAGGTATCGGAAAAAAAGAGCTCTCAATAAAAGATACTACAGCTAAATAGAATTCAGATTTTTTATGTGAGGCAAGTTCTAAAGATTTTAAATAGAGTTTTTTGTACATTTTTTGGTTTTATTACAATTTAAGTTTTTATACTATTGATTTTTAATATAATAACTTATGCAAAGTAAAGGGCGAATGGCGGAACTGGTAGACGCGCACGACTCAAAATCGTGTTTCGCAAGAAGTGAGAGTTCGATTCTCTCTTCGCCCACCAAA
>JBJLDV010000007.1:0-49998 GCA_045566195.1 Candidatus Pelagibacter sp.
TTGTGCCAGATATAACCTCAGCTTTTTTAAACTTTTTTTTAATAAGTTTTGCAGTCTTAAGATCAAAAAATTTTTTAATGGTTTTAATTCCTCTTTTGTTAGCTAGATTTGCAATATTGGTTGGTTCAACTCCCAATACTTCAAAATTTTTTTTTTTAAAGCCCTCAAGTAAGGTTCCATCATTAGATCCAATATCAATGGCTAAAGGTTTTTTTGAAAAATTAAAATTCTTTTTTAAATATTCACTATTTGCATAAAGTAATTCTTTTAATCTTTTGGTAATTCCACTTTTGTATGGATAATTTAAATGAAAAACTTTTTTATTATTTACAATGTAGTCTAGTTGTAAAAGTTGACACTTTTTACATCTATATAGATTTAAAGGATAACTTTTTTCATTTTTTTTCTTAATTTGACTTTCTGTTAATAAACTATCGCATAGTCCTGTAGATCCAATTTTTATAACACTATATAATTTTTTTGAGTTACATACATGACAGTAATTTACTTTGCCAAATTTTTTATCAAGTTTAATCATAAAAGAATATGAATATTTATGCGATAGTATATACTCAGTATTAATTTGATTATCAATAGATGAAATATCAATTAGAAATTATTATTCCAGTGTATTATGAGCAAGACAATATTTATGAAACTATCTCGAATATATTAAAAAAAACTAAAGCAAATTTTAGACTTACTGTAGTATTTGATTTCGATAATGATCCAACACTTGATGTAATTAAAAAAAAATTTGATAATGACAGAATTTTTTTAATTAAAAATAAATATTTAGGATTAAATGGTGCCATGAAGACTGCTTTTGAATATTCTAATAGTGACAGTGTTGTTTTATATACAGCTGAAGATCATCAAAACTATGAAGTTATAAATAAAATGTATGAAAAGTTTAGTGCTGGATACGATGTTGTTTGTGCAAGTAGATTGATGAGTGGTGGTGACTATAACAAAGTTAAAGAACCCTTAATTAAAAAATTTTAGTTAATATAGTATCATTTATGTTAAAACATTTTACTAATTTAGGGACAATTGATCCAACAAATGGCTTTAGACTTTTTTCAAAAGAAATAATAAAAAAATTCCCAATAGAATCAAAGAAGGGATTTACTTTTGCAATTGAGCTTTTGGCAAAAGCCTATAAACATAATTATAAAATTACTGAAGTTCCTAGCATGTCTCCATTAAGAAAATTTGGTAAAAGTAAGTTTAAAAATACAACTATAATTTATTATATACCTTGGTTTATCAAAATTTTATTTTATAAAACTAAAAATTTGAGTAAATAATAATATTTCTGCTAGTATCAGCAAAATACTTTTCATAAACCAAAGAAAGATTTTCCGAATTATTTTTTTTTACATTTATAGTAATAATATAAATTTTTTTTTGTTAAAAATTTTAATTATTTTAAAGAGAGAATTATCTTCAATTGGACGATAAAAAAATAATACAAAATTATTATTATCTTTTATTATAGGTAAATCGTTTAAAGATTTTATTTTCCTTATATCTTTTAAAAAAAAAATCTCCTCATTAAAAAATTTTTTATAATTTTGATTTATATCAATTCCAATTATTTTTTTAAACATTTTACGAAAGAAAAAAGTAACTCTACCGGCACCGCAACCGAAATCTATAAATGTAAAACTTTTTAAATTCATTTTTTGTAGGACTTTTTCAATTAACTTTAAATGATAAATTGGAGTTGGATGATATGGACCATCAAATATTAATGATTGATTTTTAAAATCTATTTCTTCATAGTTTGTTGTAATACTTTCATCATGAAAAAAATGTTTTCTGTATTCACTTCTAGAGAGGTACACTAATTCGTAAAAGGACATTTTAATGTATTCAAGAAATCCGTAATTAAATAAATTTATGAGTATTACTTTAATTAGTTTCATTTTTTTCAAAAATTTAATAATCTTATTATTGTATCTTTTATATTAAGACAAATAATTAAATCTAATTTACTTAAGTCTTCATCTCTACTTTAAAATCTGAAAATTGAATATTTATGGATAAATCTTTCTAAGTTTGGATCAATTGTTTTCAGCAATTTGTATCTTCATGTCTTCTTTTTTAATTCCTGCAACTTCAACAGGTTTTTTCATTGCATCTCTTCTAAAAGGTTCGCCTAATTCTTGATTTAAAATAATCTCTATAAATGTTGTGATTCCTTTTTTTTGGTCTTCACATGATTGTTTAATAGCTTTTGTGGTTTCTTCCATAGTTTTAACTGTAACGCCTTTTAAGCCACAGGCATTTGCAACTTTGGCATAACTTAATTCTGGGTCAAGCTCTGTTCCAACAAAATTATCATCAAACCATAAAATCGAATTTCTTTTTTCAGCACCCCACTGATAATTTCTAAAAATCACCATTGTTATAGCTGGCCATTCTTTTCTTGCACACGAACTCATCTCGTTCATACTTATTCCAAATGCTCCATCTCCAGCAAAACCAATAACTGGTGTATCCGGACATCCAATTTTTGCACCAAGTATCGAGGGGAAGCCATAACCACACGGACCAAATAGTCCAGGCGCTAAATATTTTCTACCTTTTTCAAAAGTTGGATAAGCATTTCCAATTGCACAATTGTTACCGATATCACTTGATATTATAGCATCTGATGGGATAGCTTCTTGAATGGCTCTCCAGGCTTGCCTAGGAGACATTCTATCTTTATCTCTTTCTCTTGCCTCTTTATTCCAAACTGTTCCTGGATCATCTTCCTCATGATCAAGACCAGTTAAAGTTTGTAACCATGCTGATTTTGTTTGATGTATTAAATTTTTTCTTTCTTCTCTTCCCGAGTCTCCTGCATTTTTAGATAATTTTTCTAATATTTGTTGTGCAACCATTTTAGCATCACCACAAATACCAACTGTTACTTTTTTTGTTAATCCTATTCTATCTGGATTCATATCAACTTGAATAATTTTTGCATTTTTTGGCCAGTAATCAATGCCGTAGCCAGGAAGAGTTGAAAAAGGATTTAATCTTGTTCCTAAAGCTAGAACAACATCTGCTTTTGAAATTAACTGCATTCCTGCTTTTGATCCGTTGTATCCTAAAGGTCCTACTGCCAAAGGATGACTTCCTGGAAAACTATCATTATGCTGATAACCGTTGCAAACTGGAGCGTCTAACTTTTCAGCTAAGTTTTTACAGTCTTCAATAGCATTACCAATAACTACTCCTGCCCCAGATAAGATAACTGGAAATTTTGCTTCAGATAATAATTTTGCAGCACGATCAATTGCATCTTTTCCACCACCTTGTCTTTCAAATCTAATTATTGGTGGTAGTTCTATATCAACTATCTGTGTCCAATAATCTCTTGGAACATTTATTTGTGCTGGTGCAGATCCTCTGATTGCTTTTTCTATAACTCTATTAAGTACTTCAGCCATTCTTGATGGGTCTCTAACTTCTTCTTGGTAGCAAACCATATCTTTAAATAGATTCATTTGTTCTACTTCTTGAAAACCTCCTTGGCCCATTGTCTTATTTGCCGCTTGAGGTGAAACTAACAAAAGAGGTGTGTGGTTCCAATAAGCTGTTTTGATTGGTGTTACTAGTCCAGTAATACCAGGTCCATTTTGTGCAATGACCATTGATATTTTTCCGGTTGCTCTTGTATAACCGTCAGCAATCAAGCCACCATTAGTTTCGTGCGCAACATCCCAAAAAGTTATTCCTGCTTTTGGAAATAAATCTGATATTGGCATAAAAGCAGAACCAATAATACCAAAGGCGTGCTCTATTCCATGCATTTGAAGAACTTTTACAAAAGCCTCTTCTGTTGTCATTTTAGTCATAAGAATTCTCTACAATTTTTTATTTGTTAATGAATGTGATTAATATATAAGATCTAGAGAATTTCAAATAAGAAATAGTCAACATGAGTAGCACAGAAGTCATAATTCACGATGAGAAAGACAACGTAGGCGTAGTTGTAATTGAGAAAATTACACCAAATCAGGACTGTAATTGCTGGATTATGGAAAATGATAAGTCTGCTAAAATCCAATCTATCAGTGAAATACCCCTGGGACATAAGATAGCAATGACTGATCTAAAAGAGGGCGACACTATATTAAAGTATGGTCACGATATTGGTAAAGTTGTTAAAAATATTAAAAAAGGTGAGCATGTGCATGTTCACAATGTAAAAACAAAAAAGTGGTAAAATGGAAATTCCAAAAAGTTTTTTAGGTTATAAAAGAGAAAACGGAAGAGCTGGTACAAGAAATCACGTAATAATTTTACCAGTAGATGATATTTCAAATGCATGTGCCGAGGCTGTAGCTAATAATATTAAAGGAACAATTGCTCTCCCTCATTCATACGGAAGACTTCAATTTGGTGCAGATTTAGAGTTACATTTTAGAACAATGATTGGAACTGGTAAAAATCCAAATGTTGCAGCTGTAATTGTAATTGGTATTGAGCCTAAGTGGACAAAAAGAATTGTAGATGCGATAGCAAAAACTGGAAAGCCTGTTGAAGGTTTTAGTATCGAAGGTGTTGGGGATATTGATACAATTGCTAAAGTTTCAAAAAAAGCACAAGAGTTATCTATGTGGGCATCTGAGAAACAAAGAGAAGAATGTCCAATGAGCGATTTGTGGATTTCAGTAAAATGTGGAGAGTCAGATACCACTTCTGGTCTTGCATCAAATCCTACTGTTGGAAATCTGATGGATAAATTAGAACCATTAGGGGTTCATTTATGTTTTGGTGAAACATCAGAGTTAACTGGTGCAGAAAATGTTTGTGCTAAAAGAGGAAAAACGCCTGAAGCTCAGAAAAAATTTATGAAGACTTGGAGTGATTATAACGATTTTATATTAAAGGAAGCAACTGATGATCTTTCTGAAAGTCAACCTACGGCTGGTAATATAGCTGGAGGTTTAACTACAATTGAGGAAAAGGCATTTGGGAACTTTCAAAAGATTGGTTCGAGACAATTCATCGATGTTTTGGAGCCTGCAGAGGAGCCAACAAAAGGTAAAGGTTTATATTTTATGGATACCTCATCTGCTGCTGCAGAATGTGTTACTTTACAAGCAGCTGGTGGTTTCAACATTCATCTTTTCCCAACTGGACAAGGTAATATAATCGGAAATCCTATAGAGCCAGTAATTAAGCTAACTGCAAATCCATTAACAGCTAAAACGATGAGCGAACATATTGATGTGGATGTTTCAAAAATACTGTCACGACAAATGAATTTAGACCAAGCTGGAGATGAGCTCATTAAATCAACTATTAAAGTTGCAAATGGAAGGCTAACCTGCGCAGAAGCGTTAGGTCATAAAGAATTTGTTATGACTAAATTATATAGAAGTGCTTAAATCTTATATTGAAGACTCAATAGCTTTATATATTTCTTCTTTACTAGTCTCTCCGATGCTTCGATAAATTTCTTCGTTATTCTTAAATATTAGAAGAGTGGTTTGATATTCAACTTTAAAAATATTGGAAATTTCTTTGTTTGTTACATCAAATGAAAAATATTTAATATTTTTAAAATCTTTTTCTGCTTTCTGTAAAATTTTCATTTGTCCAGCACATGAATAGCAATACTTAATCCAAGAACTTACAACTACTACTTTTCCATCATCTTGGGCTTTTTGAAATAAATCTTTATCAAAAGTAGTTTTCTTCTCCATTGCGGAAACTTGAAAACTTAAAATACAAAATATTAATACTAAAAATTTTCTCATAATTCTATTTACCAAAATTGTATTAAATTTAAATTACTTTTGTGAAGCAGGTGGCGGTGTATGTACGTACTTCTTCTTTAAATTTGATAAAAATCTTCTTATAATTGCCGCACCAACACCTAATACAAGCGCTAAAACAATTGAAAACATTCCATATAAAATTGGAGCATCGTTTAATAAATTTTTAACAAAAATGGCTAGAGGTGTTAAAGATTCAGCACCTTTACTTTGCATCTCCCTTGCGGAATGATCTGCAAAAAATGAGTCATAAGCTACTGCTATACCAACCAAAAGTAAAAGAACTGCTAATATTGTTTTAAATTGTGAGCTATCAACCTTTTCTCCAATCTTTTGGCCAACTTGAACTCCTAAAATTGAACCTAAAATTAAAACTGTAACTAAAATTAAATCTATAGATCCATAATTAAATGCATGAAGAATAGTCACAATAGCGCTAACAAAAATTGTTACAAATAATGATGTACCTGGTATTAATTTAGTTGGCATTCCAATTATATAAATCATAGCTGGAACAAGAATAAATGCACCACCAATACCCATTATTGCAGCAATAAATCCAACTATCAGTCCTATTATAATTGGCGTAAATGCACTTTCGTATAATTTAGATTTTTTAAACCTCATTCTTAATGGTAAGCCATGTATCCAATAGTGTTGATGTAATTTTTTTTTGACAACTATTTTTTTTCTTGCTCTATCTATCTCGGTGATACCTTGAACAAGCATTAAGGTTCCAATTATTGCAAGTATGTACATATAAGATAAAGAAATTACGATATTAATTTTTCCTATATCTTTAAAATATGTAAAAGTTAAAATTCCAAGAATAGTTCCTGCAGCGCCACCAACAACTATCATCAATCCCATCTTATAATCTAAAGTACCTTTTAAATAATGAGTTGTTGATCCAGATATAGATGTACCTAAAATATTATTAGCTTCATTTGGAACTGCATATGCTGGTGGAATACCCATAAAAATTAGAAATGGAGTCATTAAAAATCCACCACCTACACCAAATAAACCTGATAATATTCCAACTACTAAACTTAAAATAAAGATTAAAGGTAAACTTACATATACTTCTGCAATTGGAAGAAAGTATTCCATTAAGAATAACTAAATAATTTGGAGAAAAGTCCCCACTAATATTACACCCCAATAAGCTATCAAACCTGCGTAAACTACAATTTTAGAATTAAATGAATTTAAATTATGAGGTATATGCTTAAAAATTTTTTTTATATTTAAATTATTAAGCATAACTGCGAAATAGCACGATTATACCCAGTTTTGCAAGTTTAAATTGTTATGATTGAAATATTTTTTTAAAAGATAGTGGCTCCAAAAACTTTAATGCTTCCATCCTCTTCCCCTAGTACAAGTCTACCAATAAAGTCTCCAGCAATTTTAGTGCTATTTTGCTTATAAATCACAGTCACATAGATACCCCTTCTAAGACAACCAAGAGGTTTACAATTTTCTTTTAGGGTAGATATTAATTCATTATTTGCCCACTGCTTACCTAACTCAACTTCGTTAGCTCCGTAAAGCATTTGAGATGAGAAATCTTTCGTAAAACCTCCATAATCTTTAATATTTGAAGATTTTATTAAGTTATTCCAGATAGGTTCCGCAATTTTGATGATATCCTCATCTGACTTTTCAATTAAGCTCATGATATGTTTAAAATTCTAAGAAGCTTGCTTTTTCTCTTTTTCGTCTATTATGTGGTAAACAGGTTGTTTTTCCATTGTAAACTTGCCTGTTTTAGGATCACGTCTTGAAACAGTTAAACAATGCCAATTTTCATCATCAAGTTTCATATAATCACCTCGATAATAGTAACCAGGCCAACGTGTTTCTTTTCTAAATAAAGTGTGCTCAGTCACACATTGAGAAGTTAACGTTCTATGTTTTAATTCCCACGCTCTCATAAGTTGATGATAGTCTTCTGCACCAACATTTTCTAAATCCTCAGTTAACCAGTCTAACAACTCTAAGCCTTTTTTAAGTAAATTTTCATTTGTCATATAATTTACCGTAATACCACCAACATACTCATCCATTATTTTTTGAAGTCTTTGAAGACCTTGAATTGGAGAAATATAGCTTGGAGAGACTGTTCCTCCAGTAATTTCATTTCTACCAACTGTATAGTTTTCAAGTGGTTTATAAATAACCTCTCTAAAATCTTCGCACTGTTTGTCAGAAACCGTTAAATCTTTAGCTTTTTTGTCTTCAATATATTTTACTGCAGCTTTTGCAGCTAATCTTCCTTCAGTAAAAGAACCAGATGAAAATTTATGAGCACTACCACCTACAGTATCTCCAGCACCAAATAAGCCTTCTACAGTTAACATTCTATTATATCCCCAGAAATACTCTGGTGGAGATAAGTCTTCAGGTCCACTTACCCATGCACCTGAGCATGTTGCGTGTGATCCCATAACATATGGCTCCGATGTAGTAAGTTCAGGATTAGTATATTTTGGATCAATATTTTGTGAAGCCCATACAACCGCTTGCCCTACTGTCATTCCTAAGAAATTTTCCCATCCAACTGTTTCTAGATGTGGATCTTGAAAAGCTTCTTTTGTTACCATGTGTATAGGTCCGTTACCTGACATTACTTCTTGTACAAATGCATGATTTCTTAAACAAGTAGGTGTTGGATGGTGATCAATGTACTCTCCTACTAACTCTTTTGTTTGTTCGTACCATTTTTTTTCATAATTTTCACCATTAGCATTTTGTGTATAGGTTTTTAGATGTAAAAAATATGCTCCAACTGGACCATATCCATCTTTAAATCTACATAATACAATTCTATTTTCCATTTGAGTCATTTTAGCTCCAGCTGCAATTGGAAGTGCATAAGCTGATCCATTCGACCATGGTGCGTACCAAGTTCTTCCCATTCCTTCACCTACTGATCTTGGTTTAAAAATATGTGACGCTCCTCCAGCTGCTACAATTACAGTTTTTGATCTAAATACGTGGTAATCTCCTGTTCTCATATTAAATCCAACAGCTCCACCTACTCTATTTTCTTTTGTTTCATCCATTAATAAATGAGTAACCATTATTCTATTATAAATTTTATCAGCAGATTTTTTTGCTGCCTCAGCTACTATAGGTTTGTAACTTTCTCCATGAATCATTATTTGCCATTTACCTTCTCTTTGATATCTCCCAGTTTCCTTATTCTTCATCATTGGAAGACCCCATTCATCAAACATATGGACAGTAGAGTCTACATGACGAGCCATGTCATAACCTAAATCTTCTCTAACAAGACCCATTAAATCATTTCTTGCATAACGAACGTGATCCTCTGGTTGATTTTCACCCCATTGCATTCCCATATAGCAATTGATTGCATAAAGACCTTGGGCAACAGCTCCGCTTCTATCTATGTTAGCTTTCTCAACGCAAATAATTTTTAAATCTCTTCCCCAATGTCTCGCTTCAAAAGCAGCACCTGTACCTGCCATTCCTCCACCGACTACTAGAACATCACAATCTTCGTATACTGTTTTAGACTTTGGCATTAATAGTAAACCCCTTTTTTAAATTTGCTTTTATCTACTGTAGGTAAGTCTTGATTTGTGTTTAATCCATGAGGTTCGTTATAAAGTATTTGTGAATTAATCTCACCTTGGTTTGGTGTATCAGCTTCTGCAAGTTTAGGAATAAATTTACCCCAAGGCTTTGTGGTAATTGGTGATACAAAGTTTTTCTCTGTTCCGTTTCTAAATTTTATTCTCCATGAGATCGTTCCTTTTTCTTCTTCTCTTCTAACTCTTACGCTATGTCCCATTGGAGCAAAGTCTGCATAGCCTCTTACATCAATTGCATGATTAGGGCAGGCTTTAACACACGAATAACATTCCCAACAAAAATTTGGTTCAATATTTTTGGCTCTTCTTATAGTTTCGTCTATATGCATAATATCTGACGGACAAATATCTACGCAGTGTCCACATCCATCGCATCTAGTCATGTATACAAAAGTTGACATATTTATTTTTTTCCTTTTATTTTTATCATATTAATAATGTTTAGGTTGCTCTCTTTTAATTCCTAGACCAAATTGCTCTGGTGCGTCTGCAGGTGCTGGCAAGTTATCTCTTGAACCGTCTGCCTCAGCCAAATTCTTTTGTATGGCTGCACCTGGTTTATAAAACATATGAGCAAATTTAGACCAATATACCCCTCCAAAAAGAACTATATTTGAAACTGCAAATAGGACTAGAAATAAAGTGTCCCATCCAAACAATCCTTTAGCTTGAAAAAATGACCATAACAAACCAAATAAAGATGATGCCAAAAGGGCTAAAACAAATAAATCTGCTTTAATGATTCTAAAAACTGAATTTGCTTCTGAGGCTACATCCACTCTTAAAAAAAACCAAAACCAAAATCCACCAACGCATGTCATAAAAGCACCTATGTGCCAAATTGCTGGCCAAAAAGTAGGTGTCTCTGCGTTAGTTGAAGAATAACAAAAAATCATAACTGCTGACCCAGCCCAAAATAAAATAGTTCCGTACATTCCTAAGACATGAGCCACTCTTCTTTTTCCCATTCCTAATTCTGCTGTTGTACCAATATCGTGAACAATTGTTTTACCAATAATAGCTATTCGTTCACCTGATCCTAGTTCTCTTGTTGCATTTTGTTTTGCTTTTTTTGCATTATTGAAAAAATATTTTACATTTTTTTTATGAATAATATCTAATATCGTTCCAGCAGCAACTAATCCAACCATTACCAGCACAAAAGATTGTAATGCTATAGATGGAATTGTTTCTGTGAGTTGAGAAAATGGGTTTATTGTAATCATATTATTCTGAACTTTCTAATACAGATAAAGTTTTAGTTCAACAGTGATATAGACACATTTTAAAGTTGTAGAAATTAAGAAATTATTTACTTTTTTCTAGTATAATGCTGTTTTGCTGGAATTACAGCCCTTACACCACCTTGTGGATTGTCAACATCACCTTCCCTTCTGGGAATCAGGTGAATATGACAATGCATAATAGATTGGCCAGCTACTTTTCCTAAGTTCGATCCAATATTAAAACCTTTTATTGTTTTATCATCTGCTTGTACTTTATTTTTAATTTTATTAATCAAATCATTACACGCTAAAAGCTCATTGTCATTTAATTCAAAGAAGTTTTCTATGTGTCTTTTTGGAAAAATTAAAGAATGGAATTTTGAAACTGGATAACTATCAAAACTTACATAAGCATAACTATTATCAAAAATTATATCTTTTTTTTTAACATTACAAAACAAACATGGGTTATTTGGGTCTCTCATAATTTAAAGTTGTTTATTATAAATTTTTTTAAGTTTATGAAAAATCTCAAAACTTTTTCTTTTCCAGTGAAGTTTTTCAATTTTTGCCACAGATGTTACAGCTTTACCAGATCCTATTAAAATTATTTCTTCATAATTCTTAACATCCTTTAATTTAATATCTTTTAAAGTAATTTTAATCTTTTTCTTAAAAAATTTGAAGGTTGTTCCACTATAGAAACTAGTTTTAGGAGAGAATATATTTTTACTTTGAACAAATAATAAATTAGATGTCCCAGTTTCTAAAAATTTCTTATTTTTGTGTAATGCTACATCATATTCTCTATTATCTAGTTTTTTTAAAAATGTTAGAATTTTTTTATATTTAAGATTTTTATGTTGTGGATCTACTCTTTTATAATCCAAAAGTTTTAACTTAAAATTTAACTTTGATTTATTTCTTTTTCGAAGCGATATCGAAATCATTTTACTATTTACCGCAACTCTGAATAGGTGATCAAAATTTTTCATATTAGGTAAATTTGTTCTAATAAGTCTAAGAATAGTTTTTTTAAGATCTTTTCTATTTAATCCATAATTTTTTAATGATTTAATTAAATTGTCTATATGTTCTTTAAAGAACAAAATCTTTTTATTTTTTCCAACTACACGCATAGTTGTAAAGACACCATGTGCATTCCAAAGATCATTAAATTTTATTTCTTTATGATCTTTATGCTGATAAGATTTTTTTAATAATAAGGTCACCATTTTTTGTTAAAAAAGATTCAGGATGAAACTGAAATCCATATACATTATTTTTAATATCTTCAAAACCCATTGCTATATTAGTTTTGGAACATCTCATAGTAATTTTAATATCTTTTGATTTGTAAGGCTCATATAACTTTAACGAATGATATCTTCCAACGTAAAATGTTTTATTTTTTTTAAAAATTTCACTCTCTGAAGTAATTTTAATTTTTGATTGATATCCATGAAAAATTCTTTTTTGCTGAACGATCTTCCCTTTTTCACTAAATAGTATTTGCTGGTATCCTAAACAAACCCCAATTATTTTTTTCTTTCCTTTGTAATCTCTATAAATTTTAGAAGTTAAAGGGTAGTCTTTAGGTGAGCCAGGGCCAGGTGATAAAACTATTGTATGACTTTGTTTAATTTTTTTTTGATTAATTTGATCATAATTCGAGCAATACACTTCATCAAATTTTGAAAATTGGTGAACGACATTCCAAGTAAATGAATCTTTGTGATCTATAATATAAATCATTTATAAAGTTCTAATAAAGATTTAGCTTTAATGAAATTTTCATTAAATTCTTTTTTTGATGAGCTGTCCAGGACAACCCCAGATGCAGCTGACACTTCTGACGTCTTTTTAAAATTTAAAATTGATCTTATTATAATATTAAATCTCATATCTTGATTAAATTTTATATATCCAAAACTACCAGTAAATATATTTCTATCTTCTTTTTCTTGATTGTTTAGTAACTCTAAAGTTCGAATTTTAGGACATCCAATAACCGATCCACCTGGCATCATTGATTTAATTATTTCTTTTATGGTTATTTTTTTTTTAAGAATACCTTGAATTGATGTTACGTAATGAAACAGGTGTTTATATTCCTCAACAAATTTTTCTCTAAGAATTTTAACTGAGCCAGGAACGCAAACTCTTGAAAGGTCATTTCTTTCCATATCTACAATCATATTATGCTCTTTTGTTTCTTTATTATTATTCTTAAAAAAATTTAATGCTTTATTGATATTGTTATTACTTTGTTTTTTTAGGGTTCCAGCAATAGGTTTGGTTATTATTTTATTTCCAGTTTTATCAATCAGTGTTTCAGGAGAGCAACTTACTATTGAATAATTTTTATCTCTAATCATAAAAGATTCGGGTGCTGCATTTACTTTCATTAATTTCCAAAAGAAATTAATAGGATTAATTTTAGATTTATTTTTATACTTTGTGCATATTTTAATTTGGTAAGTTTCACCTTGTTTAATTTTTTTTGAAAATATATTGAAAATCTTATTATATTTTTCAAAATCAATATTTAATTTAAATGATGATAATATTTGGGTGTCGCTAAAAGAATCCTTAAATTTAAAGCTTTTAATTGTAGATATAACTTTTATATCTTTTCTAATTTTAATTACAGTTTCAGGCTTATAAAAAACACCCTTATAAAAATTAATTTTTTTTTGATTTTTTATTTTAATATTTAATAAATTACATAAAATTTCATATCCAAAGAAACCTATAAATAAATCGGTTTCTTTGCTTCTCTTTTTTCTGTTAAATTTATTTAAAAATTTTTCAACGTTTTTATTGTTTAAAATAATCTTTTTTGAAAAGTCGGTATAAATGTTATATCCATCTTTTACTTTATATATAATCATCGCTTTATCAGATTGATAAAGTTTCTCCAAAAATGGATTAAATTTAATTTTATGCTTTTTGTAATCTTTCAACTGCTTGCTCTTTTATTGGAAGATGTATTAAACCAGCAAATACAGACAATGCAATTGCCAAATACCACGCATAGTCATAAGACCCATACAGATCATAAAATAAACCTCCTAAATAAGCTCCAAAGAATGACCCTATTTGATGACTTAAGAATACAAGACCATAAAGCAATCCTAAATACTTCGTTCCAAAAATATGCGCTACTATTCCGCTTGTTGCTGGAACAGTTGATAACCATAAAAATCCAAAACTAGCTCCAAAAATTATTGAACTTATTGTACTTGGTGGGGTGAAAATGAATAAACAAATTGATACACCTCTTAATAAATAAATTCCGCTTAAGATAATTTTTTTACTCATTTTAGTAGACATATATCCACTTAGAAGAGACCCAAAAATATTAAAAAAGCCAATGAGGGACAATATCATTGCTGCTGTCCAACTATCTAGGCCTCTATCTATTACATATTTAGGAACATGAGTACCAACTAGAGTAATATGAAAACCACATACAAAAAAACCTGCTACCAAAAGAATATAGCTTTTATTTTGAAATGCTTCTTTTAATGCACTTAATGTACTTTGATCATTCGATGTTTCAAGAGATTCACTTGAGCTAGGTGATCTAACAAAAAAAGCTATTACTAAACCAGCCATTAAAAAAATCATAAAATAAATTAATGTCTGGACCCAACCGTTACTATTCAATGAATATTGCGTAAACAATGGTGATAGGAAATAACCAAATGAACCGACAGCCGTCACTATACTCATTGCAATTGTTCTATTTGATAAAGGAAAATGTTTGCCAACAATTGACATTGGAATACTTATTGCCGTTCCACCACAACCAATTCCAATTAGAACACCTAAACTCATTTGAAAATAAATGCCTGTGTTAGGACCTGCAAATAAAAAGTAAACTCCTAATATATAAAAGATAAAAGCCAATGTTATAGCTTTATGACCTCCATACTTATCAGCTATTGCTCCAAAAATAGGTCCCGAAAGGCCCCAGCCGAGCATTTGTATACCAATTGCTAAACCAAATTCTGTGTTTGAAATTCCTAAATCAACATTGAAGTCCATAAAGAACATTCCAAAAACCTGACGAACACTGAGTGATATTAATACAACTAAACATGCTGCAATTAAGGTTATTAAAGCTGTATTATTTTTGAAAAATTTTTCAGAGGTCATTTAACGAACTTAAGGGATTTCCTTAAATCGTCAATCAAATCTTTAGGATCTTCAAGGCCAATATGTAATCGAACAAGTCTTTCATCTTTATCCAAATTTAAAAACTTTCTGTTACCCCTCTCCGATTTTCCTTGATGGAGGGCAAGACTCTCAAAACCTCCCCAGCTATAGCCATAACCAAACAGTTTTAATGAATTTACGAATTTTATAACTGAATTCTTATTTTTCGCCTTGATCTTCAGTCCCATTAAACCTGATGCTCCTGAATAATACTTCCTCCACATTTTATAATTAAAAGATCCTTTTTTATATGGATAAAGAAGTTTAACCTTTGGGTTTTTAGATAAGAATGCTGCCACTTTTTTTGCATTTTCCTCATGTTTATCTAATCTAACATCTAAGGTTCTTAGGCCTCTTGTTATTAAATATGCATCATCCGGTCCCAATCTTAAACCAGTTATCTTTTGTGCTTTTTCTACATGTTTAAATACTTTTTTGTTTACAGCTAAACTTCCTCCCATAACATCTGAATGACCTGAATAATACTTAGTAGCTGATACAATAGACATATCAAAACCCAGCTTAATTGGTTTAAAGAAATATGGAGTTGCCCAGGTATTATCAATTGCTGTAAGTATTTTATTTTTTTTTGCAATTTTTAAAATTTTTGACAAATCTTGAAACTCAAATGTATTACTTCCGGGATTTTCAACGAAAATAAGTTTTGTTTTTTTAGAAATATTTTTTTGAATAGAGTTTAAGTCATGTGGGTTATAAAAAGAAGTTTTGATACCAAATTCGTTTAGGTAATCTTGGGTAAGCATTCTTGTAGGATTATAGACAGGATCTGCTGTAATAATTTCATCCCCAGGTCTTACAATACTAAATATAGCTAAGAAAACTGATCCAAATCCTGTTGGAGTTAAAAAAGTATGATACGATTCCTCAAGTTTGGTCAAAATTTTTTGCAATATATGAGTTGTGGATGTCCCCTGCCTACCATAATCAAAATATCCACCTCTAGGATCTCTTTTATATTTAGCCTGAGTACGTCTAATATCATTCATTGATTTAAAAATAATTGTAGAGGCTCTTACAACAGGTGGATTTACAGAATGATTATGAAAATCTTTTGCAGTATGTTTTAAAAAAGTCTTAAATGATTTACCCATAAAAAAATTGATATGTTGTAATGACAATGCTATATCCATCAAATAAGTCAATAAAATATTAAAATAAAGGTAATTATGGGATATCCAAAAAAACATAGAGGTCGAAGAAAAATGGGCTCTAAAAAGCGAAGAGCAAGAAAAAAGAATAAAAAAAAATAATCTAACTCAAAATGGATAGTATACAAAAGGTAAGGTCCTTAAGTATTTGGATTTTTATCGTCCCTTTCTTGGCAATTAATGCCTGCTTAATAATCATAACAAATTTCCATGATCTTTTTCCAAATAGAGAAGATGTATTAGTAGGATTTATTTTTCCATACTTTGATGGCGGTGCATCAATAAGTAGAACAGCCAGAGTTTTTCCAACTTATTTAATATTTAAGCCTGCTATGTTTTTAACAGCATATTTATTAATTCGATATTGGTTATATAATAAAACAATTGTGCAAAATATTTATGGAGATCATAAATATATTAAAAAATTTTTGTTTTTTGGGATTGGATCCGCTGTATGTTTAATACTTCATTCTGTATTTTTAGGTGTTAAGTTTGATCACAATTTATATAAATTATTTAGAAGGGTTATTATGCTTGTATTTATAATATTCGAGATTGCTGCTCAGGCTTACTTAGTTGCAGCCTTGTACTCCTTTAGAGAAAAATTATTTAAATTTATAAATAAAAAAATTTTAAATACTAAAATTATTTTAGTTTCTGTATTGATTGTAGTTGCCATTATTAGCATTCCTATAATTAGTTTACCTGGTGATGATTTCTTGAGCTTTAATCTTAAATCTTTTAAGCATGCTCTAGAATGGGATTATTTTATAGGAGTAATTTTGTTTTATTTATTAACTTTTTTTATGTGGAAAAAAAACTAATTTTTTGAAATCCATCCTCCACCTAAAACTTTGTCGCCATATTTATCTCTTGAGTAAAATACACAAGCTTGTCCTGGTGAAATTCCATATTCATCCTCCATTAACTCTAACTGAGCATTATCACTCTTAAATTTAATTTTTGATCTTAAAAGTTTACCTGTAGATCTTATTTTAACGAAAATTTCATTATCAAAAACTTTTCTTTCGCAGAGTATATTTAGGTCTTTAAGAAATATATTTTTTTTAATTAAATCCTTTCTCGTGCCAACAATAATCTCATTTAAATCAGGATCTATATCAACTACATATAAAGGATCACTTGCAGCTATTTTAATTCCTTTTCTTTGTCCGATGGTAAAATTAATTATACCATCGTGCACACCCAATACTTTTCCATTTGTGTCTTTTATATTTCCTTTTTTAAATGAATCAGGTTTTAGTTTTTGGATTACTGATACGTAATCACCATTTGGAACAAAACAAATATCTTGGCTATCTGGTTTTTCTGCAACATTAAGTTTTAAATTTTTTGCAATTTCTCTTGTTTCGGACTTAAGCATTCCTCCCAATGGGAAGCGCAAAAAATTTAGTTGTTCCCTTGTTGTATTGAATAAAAAATAACTTTGATCCCTATTTTCGTCAATTGCTCTATACATCTCGGTAATTTCATTATTTGTAATACTTTTTACATAATGGCCTGTCACTAACGCATCTGCCTTTAATCTTTTAGCCTCATTAAATAAATCGTTAAACTTAACTGTTTTGTTACATTGTATACATGGCACTGGAGTCTCTCCTTTTAAGTAACTATCAACAAAATTGTCAATTACACCCTCTTTAAATTTGCTTTGATAATATAAAATTTTATGTTCGATATTTAATTGGTTGGCTACTCTTTTTGCATCCATTATATCTTGACCAGCGCAACATTGTTTTGAGTGAGCAGATTCTTTTGTGTCATCATATAGCTTTAGAGTTATACCGATAACATTAAATCCTTCTTTTTTCATCATTCCAGCAACTGTAGAAGAGTCTACGCCACCAGACATTGCAACAACAACTGTTGTATCTTTCGGATCTTTATTTAATCCCAGTGAATTTTTTTTAAAATTCATAATGATGGTATTTATACTTATTTCTAATATAAATAATATTAAATGATTTTAGATTATGAACCAGGTGAAAAAGTGATCCATCCTAACAACAAAGATTGGGGAATTGGACAGGTTCAATCAATAATTAACGGCAAAGTAACTGTAAATTTTGAAAATGTAGGTAAAAAAGTTATTAATGCTCATAACATTCAACTAGAAAAAATTAATGGATCAAAAAAAACTTAAAAAAATAAATTATGAGCTGGTTGATACTTTTTTATCTGCTGGAAAATTATCTCTTGAGCTTAGAAGAATAGGTCTTAAAAAAGAGATCAAAGACGACCAAACTCCAGTTACAAATGGAGATTTGGAAGTTGATAAAATATTAACTGAGAAAATAACAAATCTTACACCTGAAATTCCAATTGTTTCTGAAGAGAGCTCTAAGAATAAACTAAATACTAAATTGAAAAATTTTTGGTTAATTGATCCTATTGATGGCACATATGACTATATAAACAATGGAGATGAATTTACTTTAAACGCTGGTCTAATTATTAATAATAAAGCAATAATGGGAATAATATACGCTCCCGCTAAAGATAGATTATTTTATTCATACGGAAAAGATTTTAGCTTTGAATTTTCTGATAAAAAAGAAAAAAAAATTCAGTGTGAAAAAAAAACTCCAGGAGATCAGGTTGTAGCTGTTGCATATTCTAAAAATCTGAAGCCTGAAATTTTACAAATACATAATAAATTTGGTGTAACTAGTCATGTAAGAATGAAAAGTTCTTTAAAATTTTGTGTAGTTGCAACTGGGGAGTTCGATTTATATGTTGCTGAACCAAGGGCATCTGAATGGGATATTGCTGCAGGGCATGCTATCCTAGAAAATGCTGGAGGAATTATAACAGATCATGAAGGAAATGAAATTATTTATGGGAAAAAGGATTTTAAAAATCCCAGTTTAATTTTAAAAAGATCTAATAATTTGTAATGAGTGAACAATTAAGAATAATATTAATTATCATTGTTTCTGTATCTATTTTTGGTCTTTTGATTTTTGTTTTTGTTAAAAATTATATAAAAAATAAAATAAACTACTATTTAAACATTAAGAACAGCGTAAAACAAAAATTAACATGTCATTGTAAAAATATTGAGATTGATGTCAAACTAACCAATGGATTAAATGATCTTTACAGGTGTAACTGTTCAATGTGTAAAAGGAAAGGAACTATAATAGCAATTGTTCCAAAGAAAAATCTTGAGATTGTAAAAGGACAAAAAGATATTACATTTTATCAATTTAACACTAATGTTGCTAAACATTTTTTTTGTAATGTTTGTGGGATCAGTACTCACAGTCAAAGAAGAAGTGATCCTAATACCTATGGAATAAATGTAGGTTGTTTAGATGGAATAAGTCCTCAAGAATTATTTAATTTAGATGTGAGAATTAATGATGGTCAAAATCACGTAAAAGATAGAAAATAAATTTACTATAGTAAATTTATAATTTTTAAATATTCGTCTTTATTTAAATCCATCACTTTTTTTGATGTTTCAAAATCAAAGCCTGACCTTGCAAGCACGGCTATGTCTTTTTTATAAAATAAGGGTCTATTATCCTCTATTCTTGCCGGTCCTATTCTTTTTTTTTTACAAACTTTTATTGCTGAAAAGAAATCTTGATCCTCATTGTTGTCCTTAATATCGTTAATAGTATCTGATATATATTTGTCTTGAACTCCCTTAGATATTAAGTAATTACGAATTTTATTTATTGAACTGCCTCTTCTTATCAAGCTTTGAGCTTTAGATTTTGAGTAAAACTTATCGTTAACAAACTTTGATTTTTCTAAATCTTCTAAAACAACATCAATTAGATCATTAATATTTTTTTTGTTAATATTTGGTATCTTTGTCTTTAGGTATTTTTTTAACAAATAGGTCTTTAACTGTTGCTTTGATGGTGCATATTTTTCAATATAAACTAGTGAAAAATTACGCATTTCATCAACAGTTACTTCTAACGACTTTTTTTTATTTTTAATAGGAATCATTCTGTAATTTAATATATTATATTTTTTTATGATCGAACAAATTTCTGATTTTTTTAGTATGGAAATGATATATCTATGGTTGAACATTGGGGTTCTGCCATTCTGGTTTGTGCTTATTATTTTCCCTCAATCAAGCATTTGTAAGTATTTGGTAATTTCAATATTTCCCTATTTGGTTTTAGCATCGGTATATACCTATTTATTATATTTACTTTATCAATTTGATTATAATTTTTTAAATAATTTTAATTTATATTTGGGTATGGGTGAGCTTAAGGACCTATTCAGTGATAATTTTTTCCTTATTACATTCTGGACACACTTTTTGGCTGTCAATTTATTTTGTGGCTCTTGGATTGTTAGAGATAGTCAGAAATTATTAATTAACAAATTTTTAGTCATACTACCATTAATAATTACATACTTTATTGGAGTGTTGGGTTTGTTCTTATATTGGATAATAAGAATTTTTTATTCAAAGAGAATATCTTTG
Organism: Candidatus Pelagibacter sp.; assembly: GCA_045566195.1. Taxonomy (GTDB): domain Bacteria; phylum Pseudomonadota; class Alphaproteobacteria; order Pelagibacterales; family Pelagibacteraceae; genus Pelagibacter. Next base: position 20,509 of record JBJLDV010000007.1, read on the forward strand.
TTTGACTGATCCTAAGTTATTTTAAAACCTTTATTTTTCATAGCTCCAAAACCTCCATCAATATGAGAAACTTTTTCAAAACCCATATCCTTTAATGATTTTGCTCCTAAAGCAGATCTCAATCCTCCAGCACAAAATAAAACTAATTCTTTATCCATATCAATTTTACCTTCCTTGAAATAAGCACTATTTGGATCCATCCAGAATTCTAACATGCCCCGAGGTATATGTATGGAGTTTTCAACCTTACCTGAGTTTTGAAGTTCTCTAATATCTCTTATATCAATTAAATTACACTTATTATCATTAATTTTTTTCAATGCGTCCTCGGGTGAGATAGTATTTATTTCTTTTAGCGCCTCCTCGACAAGATTTTGTGATGATTTTATAGTCATAATAATTTAAGTTGTTAATATCAAAAAAAATGAAAAAAAACATCCTAAAAAAGTTTTTTATTAAAATAGCTAAAGCTCTAGACTTCGAGCTTATAGATCAAAATGAATTTAAATCTCCAACTTTGAACAAAGAATTAAATGAGAATTTATCAAATTTAAAAAAATCAATTGTTTTGCCTCTCGGAGAAGTTGAGCTGACTAGAAAAATAAAATCTTTATTAATCATATTTAGGACTAATACAAATGTTGAGATGTGGAATCAAAATAGAAAAAGAATTTTTGATGAGCCTAAAATTGAATATGTTTGTAGATCACTTTATTCAGTAATCAGATCTATTAAATATTTAAATAAAAATAATCCTCAAGTTAAAGTAAAATTAAAAATAATTGATGATAATTCAAGTAATGAAAATTTAGATAAAATAAAGAATTTGCTAAAATCTGGAAATATTGAAGTAGAGATTATTAATCACGATCTTTCAACACATGAAAATATAATAAAAAAACAAGAAAAGAGGGAAACTTTTTCAAATCTATCAACTTTACTTCGTGCTTTTGAAATCGGGAAAAATGAAGGAGAAGATTTAATTTATTTTTTAGAGGATGATTATATTCACATTGAGAGTGCTTTAGATGAAATGGTCTCCTCCTATGAGAGAATTTCATCTCAAATTAAAAAGGAATTGTTTATATGTCCTGCTGATTATCCCTTCTTATATATGGATAATGAGAAAACTAGCTTATTAATTGGTAGTAATAGGCATTGGAGAACCATTTCAAAAACACTCATGACTTTTATGGTACCAAAATCTTTTGTTGATAAATACTGGGATATTTTTTTTAAAACATGTGAAGATTTAAATAATCCATGGGAAAAATATTTTTATGAAATTTACGAAAAAGAGATTTGTATTTCTCCTATTAAATCACTAGCGGTGCATATTACAAATATCAATTCTGGATATGGTTTATCTCCATTCATCGATTACAAGAAATTATGGGACGAAAATAAATATGAATAAAAAAAAAGGCCCGATTTCTCGGGCCTTTCTTATAGCTAACTAACTAAAAAGGGATTTATTCGTTAACTAATCTCTTATTGAGTACGCAATAACTCCAGTCTCAGAAACGTCTGTTCCTTTCATCTCTGCTTCTTTACTCAATCTAATACCCATTGTAACTTTCATTAGGGACCATACTATGTATGCAACAACAAATACAAATATGTTAATTGAAAGTACTCCAAGTAATTGAGTTCCAAAGTTAGCACCTGAGTTAGTTGCAGGGACGATTAATGTCCCCCAAATACCTGCGAATAAGTGCGCTGGCACAGCACCAACTACATCGTCAATCTTCATTGCGAATAAGAATTTAGTACCATACACAACTATTATTCCACCAACTGCTCCAATCATTATTGCAGCTAATGGTGAAGGCAATAAAGGTTCTGCTGTAATTGCTACTAAACCACCAATACATCCATTGAGCATTTGTACAACATCAGTTTTTCCTGATAATTTTGTAACCGCTCCTGCTGCCATAACTCCTCCAGCACCAGCTAATAAAGTATTAATGAAAATTTTTGACACTGCAATTGCATCATCAGCTGTTCCCATTGCTAATTGTGATCCACCATTAAATCCAAACCAACCTAACCAAAGTACAAATACTCCTAATGTTACTAATGGTATAGATGACGCAGCAAATGGCTTAATCGCAGCAGCCTCGCCTTTTTTATTAAATCGACCAAGTCTAGGACCTAAAATGATTGCACCAGCTAATGCTGCTGCTCCTCCAGTAGAGTGTACAAGAGTTGAGCCTGCAAAATCTGAGAAACCACGAGCGGCTAACCAGCCACCTCCCCATTGCCAACCCATTACTATTGGATAAATAATACCTGCTAAAATTGCAGCAAATAAAAAGAATGGCCATAGTTTAATTCTCTCTGCTAAAGTTCCAGAAACAATTGATACTGTAGTTGCACAGAATACCATTTGGAAATACCAATCTGAACCATCTGCATAACCAGTACCTATTTTGCTTGCATCTGACCACGGTACAAATTTACCGATATATCCACCTTCTGGAATACCGTACGCTAAATTGTAACCTACTAACCAGAACATTATTGCAGCTATTGAAAATAGCCCAATATTTTTCGCACAAATTACTGATACACTTTTAGATGTAACCATTCCTGATTCTAACATCGCAAATCCTGCGGCCATAAACATAACTAAAAAACCACATATTAAGAAAAGTAGTGTATTAAAAATAAAGCTAACTTCTGCTGAAACAGTTGTGTCTGCATAGGCGGTGCTAGTCATATTCATTAAAAATAGCAAACCTACGACGGGACCAACCAATTTATTAATAAGTTTTTTCATAAAACCTCCCTGTTATTAAAGAGGTTCTTATATTTTCTTTTTAATTTAAAACTAATGTTGATTAGAAAATATAGATATGCATAATTTGCATATAGAAACAGCCTTTATCGATATTCTCAATAAAGGCTGTTTGAAGAAATTATTTATTAAAAATTTCTTTTAGTGCTTTAGCTGGCAAAAACTTAACTTTTTGCGATGCTCCGATTTGAATCTGCTCTCCTGTTCTTGGATTACGTCCAATTCGGGCTTTTCTTTTAGCTACTTTATAAGTACCAAAACCTGCAATTTTTACTGAATCGTCGCCTTTTAAAGCATCCAGTATAGTGTTGGTAATAGTATCAAAAGTACGCTCTGCATCAGCTTTACTTAAATTTAAGCTGCCAGAAAGCTTTGCTATCAGTTGTTTTTTGTTCATTTTAGCTCCGGTTTTAAAGGTTAATTACATACTTAACAATATTGTCCATTTTACAAGCTTTTTTTTAGTACGTAACTTGTTTTTCCACACAATATATTGTGTATAAAAAACGTTGATTTTATTGAATTATTTAAGGTCTTTAAAACCCTTTAAAATAAACCTAAATCTTTAAGATCATTGAATGTTGCAAAAAACATTAAAGACAATAATAAAAACATTCCGATTCGAAAAAAACCTTCCTGAGTTTTTTGGCTTAGTGGCTTTCCTAAAACCTTTTCAAATCCATAAAACATTAAATGACCACCGTCTAACAATGGTATGGGAAATAAATTAATTAGACCTAAGCTTATTGAGATATAAGCCATCATGCTTAAAAAAGGAATGATTCCAAATTGCGCCACCTGACCTGAGATTTTGGCAATACGAATTGGTCCACCTAATTGAGATGTATCAGCATTCCCAAAAATCATAGAGCCTAAATATTTTAATGTTGAGGAAGTAACAAAGTAAACCTCATATGCAGAGTAGTATAAAGCTTTGACAGGTCCAAGCTTAACATGATTAACTTGATTGTTTTGAGCACCTAACGTTATACCAACTACTCTTTTATTAATTTTGTTTCCTAAATTATCCTCAGTTAAGATAATATTTGGTTTAATTTTTAACAATAAATCTTGATCGTATCTCGATACTTTAAAATCAATCAATTCAGATGTGGACATTGTTATTAATTTGGATACATCAAGAATACTATTTACCTCTGTTCCATCTATCTCTAATATTACATCATTTTTCTTTAAACCCGCTTGTTCAGCAGGACTCTCAACTTGAACTTCATTAATTACCGCAGGTGTGAAATCTTTTCCTACAAACATGTATATAAATAAAAAAATAAATGCAGCTAATATAAAATTAGCGATTGGTCCGGCTGCAACAATAATTGCTCTTTGATAAAGTGGTTTTAAAGTGAATAGTTTTTTTCTTTCCTCTTCATTATATTTTTTCAATATTGCCTCGTGGTCTGCTTGAGAAAAAACATTTCTATCGCCAAAAAACTTTACATAACCTCCTAACGGTATCCAGCAAATTTTCCATCTAGTTCCAGACTTATCGTTCCAACCAAATATTTCTTTACCAAATCCAATAGAAAAATCAGTGATTCCAACACCATATTTTTTAGCATAATAATAGTGTCCATATTCATGAATAAAGACAACTACTAAAATCAATACTATAAAAGGAACAATATAACTAAGCATATTGACTGTATAATATAAGTATTATCATCCCTTACAAGTTACAAATTGACCATTTTAACATTTATTTAAAGTGGTAATTGAACGAAGGATTCATTGTAATTATCACTAAAGTATATAAGGGTTCTGGTAATTTATTTAAAATATAAAATGATAAACTTTAATGAACTACCAATAGATATAAATTTAAAGAGTACTTTAAAGAATTCGAATTTTATTAAACCAACTCCAATTCAAAGTCAGTCAATCCCAGTTGCTTTAAGTGGCAAAGATATTCTTGGAACCGCTCAGACGGGTACAGGGAAAACCTTAGCTTTTACAATTCCATTAATAAATAAATTAATTTTAAATAAGGATGCAGCTGGTCTAATTATCTGCCCAACACGTGAACTTGCAAGCCAAGTAATGAATACGATTTTAAAACTTAAGTCTGAAAAAATAAATATTGGTCATGCTTTATTAATTGGTGGAGAGAGTATGCATAGACAATTAAAACAATTAAATAAAAGAGCAAGAATTATAGTTGGCACGCCAGGAAGAATTAATGACCATCTTAAAAGAAGAAGTTTAAATTTGTCTAAGGTAAGTTATCTTGTTTTAGATGAAACAGATAGAATGCTTGATATGGGTTTTACACCTCAAATTGAATTAATCTTAAAGTTCATACCAAAAAATCATCAAACTTTATTATTTTCAGCTACTTTACCAAGTAACATTCTTAGGATTTCACAAAGGTATTTAAATAATCCAGATAGAATTTCTGTAGGTTCACTCGTAACTCCAATTGAAAAAATTAAACAAGAAATTCTTCAAACTGTTCAGGAAAAAAAATACTCTGATTTAATTGATCAACTTTTTGAGAGAAAGGGATCAATATTAGTTTTTGTTAAGACTAAACATGGAGCTGATAAAATTGTTAAAAAGTTAAAATTTGATGATCATTCTGCTGAAGCAATCCATGGTAATTTAAGACAGAGTAAAAGGGACAGAGTCATCAGGGGTTTCAGATCAGGAAAACATAGAATACTTGTTGCAACCGATGTTGCCGCTAGAGGTTTGGATATTCCACTAATTCAACATGTAATTAATTTTGATCTACCACAAGTTCCTGAGGATTATATACATAGAATAGGAAGAACTGGAAGAGCTGGTAAAGAGGGATCTGCAATAACTTTTTTAACAAATAATGACCAAAGAAACTGGAGAGAAATACAAAAATTAATCAATCCAAATTTTAAGTTAGATAATAGTTTCAAAAGTTCAAAAAAAAATAAAAATAGAAGTTTTAAAAAAAAAGGAAAGTTTTTTAAAAATGAATCAAATTCTCAAAATCATAGATCAGATAGAAGAAAAAAATTCAAAAACAGAAAAAGACCTAAAAATTTTTCTTTTAAAAAATTTGGAAAAAATAAATTCAAGAAAAGAAGATTTAAAAATTAAAATACTTTAATTCAAATTTCTTTTTTTTAAAAATTATCTTAACTTCCAGCTTATTATTGGTAAAAATGTTGCAACTATGAATGATAAAAATAATAATGATTGAGAAACAAAAGGTGAAAAAAAATCTAAAGGCAGAATATATCCAACTAACAAACTTTTTGAAAAATCAGGCATCGGGAATAAAAGAAATCCACCAACTAAACCAATAATTATAGATATGTATGCCACTTTTTCATTTAGATTTTTATTATAAAAACTATAAAAAACTGTAAGTACAAATGCACAACAGAATAAATCTGCTAATAAAAATAAATACAAAACACTAAATCCTCTTGATGCAATAAAGAATGCAATAATTGATAAAATAATTATGAAATATTTAGATAGTCTCAAATAATTAATTTTAGTTTTAAAGTTAAATGTTGCTTTTCCATCAACAATAATTAAGCTTGAAATTGCATTTACCAATGTATCAACAGTGCTAATTGTTAGTGACAAACCTAAAATAATAATAATTAATGATAAAAATTTAGTTTGATCCTTTAATAATAGTGAAAAATATCCTAAGTCAGGTGTAACACTTGGGTCCAAAGATATTGCTACCAAACCACTAAATCCCATAAAAAATACGATCGGAATAATCACTATGAATGCAACAATTAAACTTTTAACTAATATTTCGTTATTTTTAGCAGCATAAACTCTTTGCCAGTTACCTTGATGAAAAAGATTTGTGGCGGCTACCGCTATAAAAAAAGTTAACCCGGCTGTATAATTAGGAATATAGTTGCTACTTAACAAATGTGGACTCCTCTCTTTAATGAATGAAAAAGAGAATTGATCGCCAGTAAATGAAGTTAAGTAAAAGACTGAGATTAAAAAAAGAGCTATAATTACCACCATCTGGATGTTGTCAGTAAATATAGAGGCTCTTAACCCACCATAAAGAGTGTATGTTAAAGTTCCTACTAATATTATTAGTGCTGTAATCCATAATTCTGTTCCCGATATATAATTGATTAAAATTGCAACAGCTGTAACTTCTGCACATAAAAATACAAACATATAAAATACAGTCATTAATAAAATTAATTTAAATAAACTCTTACCAAATCTCTTTCTTAAAAATTCAATTAAAGTTGATCCTTTTGGAAAATTTCTTCTAATCTTTTTGCCTAGTGAGATTAAAAATATCATTGGAAATGCTGTACCTAATGAGTATCCAATTACAGCTCCTATCCCTCCCCAAGTTGCTGCTGAGGCAGGACCAAATAATATCCATGCACCTAAAGCTGAAGCAACTAAACTAGTGCTTAATGAAAAAAAACCTATATTTCTATTTGCTGTTAAATAGTTGTTAATACCTTGGTACTTTTTTGAGTATACTAATCCAACTAAAGTAAAGATTAAGCTTATAATTATAACTATTGTTAATGATGCTGATTGACTTAAAAAGTTAATTTTATCCATTTCTCCCTTTCTGAATTACCGGACAGGTTATTAGGGTATATTCTCAGTCTAAATAAGACACCCCTCAAAATTATTATAGCATTAAAAAATTATAACCCTAGTAAAAAACTAGGGTTATAAACTAACTTTGTTTTATTAGATTAAAACTGTTCTGACTCTGTAGAGCCTTCCATGGCTGTAGTTGAGCTTTTACCACCACTTATAGTATTTGAAACTGCATCAAAATATGAAGTTCCAACTTCTCTTTGATGCTTAACACTTGTATATCCATCTTTTTCTCTAGCAAATTCTTGTTCTTGTATTCTTGAGTAAGCAGTCATTCCTTCTTTTTTATATTTCTCAGCTAGTTCAAATATTGCAATATTCTGTGTATGAAAACCAGCTAAAGTAATAAATTGAAACTTATAACCCATCTCACTAATTTTTTGTTGGAATGTTGAAATTTCTGCATCTGACAAATGTTTTTTCCAATTAAAAGATGGAGAACAATTATATGCAAGTATTTTACCTGGATACTTTTCATGTATTGCATCAGCAAATTTCTTTGCTTCTTCTAAATTAGGAGTTGCAGTTTCACACCAAATTAAATCAGAATAAGGTGCGTAAGCTAAGCCTCTTGAAATTGCTTGTTCAATTCCATGTTTAACATAATAAAAACCTTCTGGTGATCTTTCGCCTGTCAAGAAAGGTTTATCATTTTCATCATGGTCATTTGTAATTAGTTTAGCAGCATTAGCGTCCGTTCTTGCTAAAATTATTAATGGAACATCTGCAATATCAGCAGCTAATCTAGCAGCTTTTAAATTTTTTATCATTGTTCCAGTTGGAACCAAAACTTTACCTCCCATGTGTCCACATTTTTTTTCACTAGCTAATTGATCTTCAAAGTGTACACCTGCTGCACCTGCTTTTATAAATTTTTTTGCTAATTCAAATACATTTAATGGTCCTCCAAAACCTGCTTCTCCATCAGCGATTATTGGCAACATATAATCTACTCTATCTTTTGAATTCATGTCTCCATCTTTAATTTCCATATGCTGAATTTGATCTGCTCTTGTAAGTGCATTGTTCATTGACTCAACTAATTTTGGGGCACTATCGTAAGGATACAAAGATTGATCAGGATACATTTCGCCTGCACTATTTGCGTCTGCTGCTACCTGCCATCCACTTAAGTATATTGCTTTAAGTCCAGCTTTTGCATGTTGAACTGCATGGTTTCCAGATAATGAACCAAGAGTGTTTACATAATTTTCTGTATTTAATAATTTCCAAAGTTTTTGTGATTGATGTTTACACATCGAATATTCGATTTTTATTGAGCCTCTAAGTCTTTCAACTTCTTCTGGAGTATAATCTCTTTTTATTCCTGCAAATCTTTTTAGATCGTAAGAAACTTTAGTTTCTGAGCTCATTAATTTTTCCTATTATGTTAGATTTTTAAGACTTAGAAAAGTATCAATTAGTCGTTACTAAATTCGTTAGTAAACTCATTCATACCGCTTGAACCCCAATCACAATGATCATCTCTTAAATAAATTGCTGATCTATTTTCGTGATTCTGTGGCTCATTGTAGTTTTCAGCCTTATTATCTTGGTTTTTGATCTTGTTTTTATCGTTCATGTAAATCTTATAATTTACAAAGTTTACAAATGCTAGATTTTTATTTAAAAAGCTTGTAAAATATAGAAATTTATTGTAAATAATAATTTACAAAGTTTACAAATAGAAAATATGAGTCAATTAGATCTAAAAATAGGGCCTAAAATAAAGTCTTTTAGACGACAAATGGGCTTACAAGCCAATAAATTAGCAGAGCAGTTAGGGATATCTGCTAGTTATCTTAATCTAATTGAAAGTGGAAAGAGAAAAATTGATGGAGATTTGCTTCTAAAAGTCTGTGAAGAGCTGAAAATTGAGCTTTCAGATTTAACAAAAAAATCAGATTTAAATTTAGTAAATGATATTTCTGAACTATTAGATGATCAGTTATTTGAGGATTTAGACATTGTCGGTCCAGAAGTAAAAGATCTTGTAAATACAAATCCAAAGATAGCAAGAGCTTTGATAAAGCTTGGAGATCAATTTAAAGAGAAAGATCATGAAATGATTAACAAAGTTGAAAGTCTTTCTGGAAAAATAATTGATAGTAGAAAAACTAGTTTTCCTGGTGAAGTAATTTCTGATTTTTTACAAGAAAAGAAAAATTATTTTCCAAAACTTGAGGATTTTGCAAATAAGATTTTTGAGAAAGTCCAAGTAAATAATCGTACAAGATATATAGCTCTTTGCGATTTTTTGAAAACAGAATATTCAATTACTGTAAAAGATGTAATTCCTGAAGAATCAAAGCCATTTTCTAAAATGTTTAATAAAAGTAAAAAAGAACTTTTATTAAGCGACTATAACTCATTAGAAACAAAGAAATTACATGCTGCAGCACAGATAGCACAGGAAGGTGCTATCGATGTAATTAATAATTACTTATCAGAATTTAAATTTCCTTCAGAAGAATCAAAAAGTTTAACACAGATTGCTTTATTAAATTATTGTGGTGCAGCAATATTAATGCCGTATAAATTGTTTCATACTGAATGTAAAAAACTTAAGTATGATTTAGAACTGTTGCAAAATACATTTGCAACTTCATTTGAACAAGTTGCGCATCGAGTAACAAGCTTACAAGATCCAAAATTACCTGGAATACCTTTTCATATGTTGAGGGTTGATGTAGCAGGTAATATTTCAAAAAGATTTTCTTTATCTGGTATTGAAATCCCAAGATATGGGGGAGCATGCCCAAGATGGAATGTTTATTCTGCTTTTACAAGACCAGGAATAATTCAAGCTGCTGTAAGTAAAATGACTAATGGTGAAAAGTATGTTTGTATCGCAAGAACAGTTGAAAAAGGTGTTGGTAGATTTGGTCAGTCAAAAAGTATTTTATCAATCGGCTTGGGCTGCGAAGCTAAGTATGCAAAGGAATTCGTCTATACAGAAAATATTAATCTTAATGATAAAAAAACTGAAATTCCTATAGGGGTTTCTTGTAGAACTTGTGACCGGTTAGATTGTTCGCAAAGAGCATTTCCACCCCTACATAAAAAATTTGATGTTGATATAAACGCTAGAGGTGTTTCAGTATACGTAAGCGATAAATAATCTTCTAAAAACAAACTATATGATCAATATGAATTGGTCTTTTAATACCAAATTTTTCATCCACTTCATGCTGATGAATATGATGAGAATGTACAAATACTGGAATTAACGTACTACTTGGAGTTTTGAGGGTATAAATAAAATTAGTACCCCTAAATTTTCTATCAACTACCTCAAATTTTAAATTACTTGTATCGTCGTGATGTAAGTCTTCTGGCTGAACTAACAGCTTAACTTTTGATCCTATAGGAAATGGTTTCATAAAATTACCAGTAATTGTTCCAAGATCTTTATTTTCAAGGCTTTTAGGGCTTGTTACCTCTGCAGGAATAAGGATACCTCTATTTAAAAAATTAACCACTTCAATCGAGTTTGGTAAGTGATAAACATTATAAGGATCATCGAACTGTTTTAACTCATGATTTAGGATTATTCCGCATTTTGAGCCTAAATAAAAAGCCTCATAAGAGTCATGCGTAACAATTATAGTGGTAATCTTGAAACTCTTTAATATTTTTTTTAATTTCTCTTGGATTTCCTCTTTAAAACTTTGATCAACATTTGATAATGGTTCATCTAACAATAATAAATCAGGTTTCGTAATAAGAGATCTTGCAAGAGATGCTCTTTGGGCTTCTCCGGCACTAATTTCATGAGGATATTTATTTAAAATTTCAGTAATATTAAATAAATCTATTAATTCATCAAAACTTATTTGCTGGGTTTTTGAATTCTTATTTCTTTCAGCGCCTAATATTATGTTTTTTTTTACAGTATAATGTGGGAATAAACTATTTTCCTGAAAAGCAAGAGATACATTTCTATTTTCTGGTTCTACATTTATTTTTTCTGAAGACAAGGTTTTGCCTCTCAATTCTATTGAGCCTTTATTTATGTTTTCTAATCCAGCTATAGTTCTTAATATTGTAGTTTTTCCAATACCCGAAGGACCTAAAAGGCATATGATATCTCCTTCATTTTCTATAGAAAATGAAACATCCTTTACCTTGGTTTTATTCCCAACTCTAAAGTCAACATTTTTAATTTCAAAAAAGTTTTTACTCATGATTTTCTTTTAAAATATATTTAGATGTAATTATAATGAATAAACTTGCAATTAAAATTAAAAACAATGAAGGTACAGCTGCAGCTTCTAATAAATCTTCTGAAGCAGAAATATAGGCTGTAGTTGCAAAAGTTTCAAAATTAAAGGGTCTTAAAATTAATGTTATTGGCAGTTCTCTTATAATCTCTAATGAAATTAAAATTAGAATAAACAAAAGTGAATTTCTTAAAAATGGAATATGAATATTGGTAAAAGTTTTTCTTTTAGAATAACCAAGTAAATAAGCACTCTCATCAACAGAAATATTTATCTTTTCATAGCCTGACTTAATACCGTTAAAAGCTAAAGAATAAAATCTTACAAAATAAACTATAACTAATCCAAGAATAGAACCAATAAATACTTTTTTAATTGAAGTGAAACCTAATAATTTTATTATACTATTATCAAACCATGCTATAAAAGAAATGAAGGCAATAGCTAAAATTATCCCTGGTATAGCGTAACCTGAAATAGATAGAGTAGACAAAAAATTTAATGTTTTATTTTTTGAAACTCTATTTCCATAATTAGATATCAATGAAAATATTATTAAAACAATACTAGATAATAAAACTAGGTAAAGAGTATTAAAAATTAGATCTACTATTTGTAAATCAAATAAGTTTTCAGGAAATTTTATTGTCCAATATAACATTTGACCCAATGGAAATATAAAACTAAAAAAAAATACTAAAAAACAAAACAGACTTGCAAAAATAGCCTTGTTGCCAAAAAGTTTAATTTTTTCTTTTTGTTTAAAACCACCTTTAGAACTAAAATGATATTTTGCTCTTTTTCTAGATAAATTTTCTAAAATAAATAATGAAAATATGAATAATAATAAAAAGAAGGACAATCGATTTGCAAAAGCTAAATCATCAAAAGTTATCCATGAATTATAAATACCTGTAGTTAAAGTATTAATAGAAAAAAAATCAACAGCACCAAATTCTGCTAATGTCTCCATAGCTACTAGGGATAAACCCGCAACAATTGCGGGCCTTGCTGCGGGTAATATAATTCTATAAAAAGATTTAAATTTCGAAAAACCAAGGTTTTTCCCTAAATCTATTATATTTTGCGACTGATATAGAAATGAAGCTCTAGTTAAAATATATACATAAGCATACAAAGAAAAAGAGATAGACAATATTGCTCCAAACATACCGTCAAATTTAGGAATACTTTTGTTGTAATTTGCATCACCAAAGAGGTTTTTTAAAATAGTAAATGCAGTTCCATAATTTTCAAAAAAAGCAGTCAGCGAGTATGCGTAAATATAAGGTGGAACTGCGAAGGATAAAATTAATGCCCATTTAAAAAGATCGCTCCCTGGAAATTTATAAAAAGATACCAGGTATGCTGTTCCCGTTCCTAATAAAAAAGTTAATATTAGAACTGATATTAATAAAATAAATGAATTTAAAATATACTCCAACAAAAAAGTATTTTTCAAAATTTCATAATAATTAGAAGTATTCTCAAAGAAACTTGTAAATACAGTAATAATTGGAATTAGTACCACTAAAGAAATTAAAAAAGAAGAAATATACCAACTGTTAAATTTCATATTATAAACCGCCTTATAAACATGAATAAAGTAAAGTGCCCACGATTAATCTAAATCAATCATAGGCACTATTTAAGAAAATCAAAAATTAAATACTTTTAGGATGTGCGGTACCTCCTTAGTTTTAATTTCAGATATTTTTCTTAGATTCATTCTTTTATCGATTTTTTCACACTCCGATTTACATGGCGAACATGCTTCAGAAGATTTATTTAAATCGACACCAGAAATAAATTTTTTTTGTTTTTTCATTTATTACTTCCAACCAGCAGCTATCATTACTTCTAATGCATCTGCTTGTTTTGCTCCATAACTAGAAACTTTTGTTTTTAGATCTTGTTTAAAATCTAATCCTAAATTATTCACTACTAATGGATTTGGCGAAACACCATCAATCATTGGAAACTCAAATGTATTATTTGTAAAATGTTCTTGAGCCTCAGGTGTTAATAAGAACTCAACAAGTTTAACAGCGTTTGCTTTATTGGGTGCACCCTTAACCATAGCGGCACAACTTATATTCATATGTGTTCCTCTATCATTTTGGTTTGGAAAGAATGCTTTAACTTTTTTAGCCGCTGCTTGTTGTTCGGCACCTTTGCTACCAGATAACATTAACGCTAGGTAATAAGTGTTAGCTACTGCAATGTCAGCTTCACCCGCTGCTACTGCCATAATTTGTGCTCTATCATTACCCTTGGGTGTTCTAGCCATATTCGCAACAACTCCTTTTGCCCATTCAGCTGTAGCTTTTTTTCCATTATTCTTAATTAATGAAGCTACAAGAGATTTGTTATATATATTACTAGATTTTCTAATTACTAATCTGCCTTTCCATTTTGGATCGGCTAAACTTTCATAAGTTAATCCAGATAACTCAGCACCAGTTACCCTTTCTGGAGCATAGTAAACTATCCTTGCTCTCTTCGCTACTCCAACCCAATGCATAGTTCTAAAGTTTGATGGCACTGCTGACTTAATAGCATTAGAAGTTAATCCACCTTGAGTCATTCCTTTAGCTTTGAACGTACCACATCTTCCAGCATCAGCTGTAATATAAAGATCTGCAGCAGAGTCCTCTCCTTCTTCAATCATTCTTTTTTCAAGAGCACCTGCTTTACCATTAATTAAATTTACTTTTATTCCAGTTTTATTCGTGAACTTGCTATAAAGTTCTGCATCAGCTTTATAATGTCGTGCATTAAATACATTCACCTCATTAGCTATCGCCAAACTAGAAACTAAAGTAAAAATAATCGATATAATTCCTATTTTTTTCATTTTTTTGTTTATTGAAAATGATAACTATTCTCAATGAGAATGATTATCAATTGCAATTATGACGCAGGTTGTTGGGGAGTTTTAAAACTCCCACTCTGATATTTTACTATATAAAAAATTACGAAAAGCTTGAACCCTAGCTACATTTTTCATTGATTGAGGATAAACAAAGTGAGCTTCTGTAATTGGACCTTCTACTTTGGGCAATACTTTAATTATATTCTTTGATTGATAGCTTAAATAGTCCGGAAGTGCAGCTAATCCAACGCCACTTTCAACAGCTAAAAGTAATCCCATGACGCTGTTAACCTTCATGACTGATTTTCTCTTTTTATTATCTTTAATACCCACTTTTAAAGCCCAATCAGGATTGAATACCGGAGACGGCGTACCTCTGCCAAAAGATATAAACTTATGCTTATTTAAATCTGCTATTGTTTTTGGCATACCGTATTTCTCTAAATACTTATTAGAACCATAGATATGGTAGTTAATATCTATTAATTTCTTCTGAATATAGTTTAATTGTTTAGGTCTTCTCATAAAAATACCTATGTCAGCTTGTCTTGTACTTAAATCTAGTTCCTTATCATCAAATATTAATTCCACCTCAATTTCTGGATGGAGTTGCATAAATTCCTGAATCCTTGGGGTTAACCAATGGGTTCCAAAGCTTCTTACAGTCGTTATAGTAATCTTTCCAGTTGGATGATTTTTTTGATCTGATAAAGATGTTTCGACCTCTTTTAATTTGCTTATTACTTCATGAGCAGTTTTAAAAACATATTCTCCATTTTCTGTCAAAGTTAAACCTCTTGCATGTCTTTCAAATAATTTAACTTTTAAATCTTCCTCTAATGATTGAATTTGCCTACTAATTGCTGATTGACTTAAATTTAGATTTACAGTTGCGCTAGTAAAGCTACCAGCTTCGGCTACAGCATGGAAAATTTTTAATTTATCCCAATCCATTATTTGTTTAAATTTATTATATATCTACCAGAAGTTTTTCCCTCAAGCATCTTTGAATATTCATCTATCAACTGCTCCAAAGAAATTTCTTTAATAGATTTATCTAAAAGTTCAAAATCAACTAGTTTAGACACTTCATCCCATAGAAATTCTCTTCTTTTTATAGAGACACTCACTGAGTCAATCCCCCAGAGCTTTACACCTCTAATAATAAATGGCATTACTGTAGTATTAAGCTTAATACTCGACGCATTTCCACATGCAGCTACAATACCGTTAGGTTTAATGTGGGATAATATTTTTGATAAAATATTTCCACCGACCGTATCAACTGCACCATCATATAATCCTTTATCAAGAGGTCTAGCTTCTGCATCTAAATCACTCGATTTTATAACGTTTTTAGCACCAAGAGATTTTAAATATTCCTCATTTGGTTTTGTGGTTGCCGCAGTCACATTACAACCCATTTTGCTTAATATCATTACTGCGATACTTCCAACCCCTCCTGAAGCTCCTGTTACGATAACATCATTTACCTTCTCACCTAATAATAAAATTTCTCTAGTTTGTTTAGTTGTAAATGCACATTGCACTGCTGTTAAACCTGCAGTGCCTAACATCATAGCTTGTCTTGATGTAATATTTTTTGGTTTCTTGACTAAAAAATCTGAACTTACTTTTGAATATTGTGAATACCCACCAAAATAAATCTCTCCAACTCTCCATCCCGTTTGAATAACTTCGTCACCTTCTTTAAATTTATCACTTTTACTTTCAATAACTTTTCCTGAAAAATCAATTCCTGGGATATGTGGAAATTCTTTAACTAATCTTGCTCCATTTTTTAAAATTAAAGCGTCTTTAAAATTTAATGTTGAATAATCAACTTTGACTAAAACATCTCCATGTTTTAAGAACGTCTTATCTACTTCCTTTACTTCACGAGTAAATTTTTCACCTTCTTGATTAATTATTAATGCTTTAAATTTATCTGACATTTGTAAATTATAAGTTTTTTTACTTACTTATAAATCTTAAATATCTATTTTGGTAACTTAAATCTTCTTTGAACTGTCCTAAATAGTAATTAGTAACAGTTGTTGCTTGTTCTTTTTTAATTCCTCTCATTGTCATACACTGGTGAGTTGAATCTATAGAAACTGCTACCCCTTTTGCATCTAAAGACTCCATTAAAGTTTTTGCAATCTGCATTGTTAGTCTTTCTTGCGTCTGAAGTCTCTTTGAAAAAACTTCAACCACCCTTGCAAGTTTACTTAATCCTACAACTCTATCTTTTGGAATATATGCTACATGGGCAACTCCAATAATAGGTGCCATATGGTGTTCACAATGACTTTGGACTGAAATATTTTTTTGAATAACCATATCGTCATAGCCATCAACATCTCCAAATGTTTTTTCAAGTATTTTTTTTGGATCTTCTTGATAACCTTTAAAATATTCTTTAAATGCTTTTACGACTCTTTTTGGTGTTTCTAACAAACCTTCTCGAGAAGGATCTTCCCCCATCCACTCTAAAATCTTTATAAATGCTTGTTCAGCCTCTTTATCTGAGACTTTTTTCTCTTGTTCTTTATTGTTCTCATTTTTAACTAATTTCATAGAAAGCTTATATATATTATTTATTTATTTTTAAAATATTTAATATATTCTTTATGTAATAAATTAATCCTAAAAATGTTTAAAAAAAGAGAAAATGTCGCTGAAATAGAGGAAGGTAGCCTTCTCTCACCAAGATTTGATAATGATGGTTTAATACCTGTTGTGACAACTTGCGCCAAAACAAAAGAAATTTTGATGCACGGTTATATGAATGTTGAGGCTTTTAAGCTTTCTATTGAAACTAAAGAAGCTCATTACTGGAGTAGATCAAGAAAAGAAATTTGGCACAAAGGTAAGACAAGTGGTTTTGTGCAAAAAATTAAAGAAATAAGAATTGATGATGATCAAGATTCTGTTTGGTTAAGCGTTGATATTGGTGGTGGTTCAAGCTGTCACGTTGGATATAGATCTTGTTTTTATAGATCTATACCTTTAGGAAAAATAGATAATGCTAGAAATATAGAAATGAAATTTGAAGAAAAAGAAAAAAAATTTGATCCAGAAAAAGTATACAAAGGCCAGCCTAATCCAACGAAAATTTAAATCTTATGAAAATTATTAAACCTTTTGGACCAACTTTAGCTAAAGTTAAAATACCAAAAAATATTATAAACAAGATAAATTTAGAGGTTGATAAAATAATTAATAGCAAAAAGCTAACAAAAAAAAATGATTACTCAAAAAGAGTTGTCGGTCAAGTTTATCAAGAAATAAGATTGCCAGATAAATTTACAAATAAAGTTATAAAAAAATTTATTACAAAAAATATTTCTTCATACGTTAAAAAATCGATTAATCAAAATATTAATAATGTAAAAATAAAAAATTTTTGGGTAGTTAGACAGTTTAAAAATGAGTACAATCCAATTCATTTTCATGATGGGGATATTTCTGGCGTTGGTTATCTTAAAATTCCAAAAAATCTTACAAAAAATAAAAAGAAAATAAAAACTAACGGGACTATAGATTTTATAAATGGTCAAAAATCTTTTTTATCAAATAGTATACATAATCATGTACCCAAAGTTGGTGATATGATTATTTTTCCAAATTATTTAATGCACACAGCGTATCCTTTCTTGGTTAGTGGTGAGAGAAGATCTTTTTCTTTTAATCTAGAAGTAGATAAAAAAATTTCAAAAATTTTTAATGACTGACAATCAAAAAAACGTTCTTGGTGAAAATTTAGAGGATTGCTCTTTAGATCCTCTTACAGGTTGGTATAGAGATGGATGTTGTAAAACAGATGAAAATGATAAAGGAGTTCACACAGTTTGTGCCAAAGTTAATGATGATTTTTTAAATTGGTGCAAAGAGGCCGGTAATGATTTAATTACACCTCATCCTGAATTTGGTTTTCCTGGATTAAAAAACGGTGACAGTTGGTGTGTTTGTGCTGGATGGTTTGCAAAAGCTGTTGATGCAGGTAAAGGTTGTCCTATATATTTGAAAAAAACTCACGAAAATACTTTAAAGTTAATTCCCATTGAAACTTTAAAAAAGTTTGCAATAGATCTATCGTAATTACATATTACCATATCTTGGTCCACCACTGCCTTCTGGGGTTACCCAAGTAATATTTTGTGAAGGTTCTTTAATATCACAAGTCTTACAATGAATACAATTTTGTGAGTTTATGACAAACTTTGGAATGTTGTTTTCTATCTGCACTTCATATACGCCAGCAGGACAATATCTTTGTGCGGGTTCATCATACTTATCAAGAGTATATTTTATTGGTAAATCTTTATCTTTAAGCTTTAAATGTACTGGCTGATTATCAGCATGATTTGTTCCTGTTAAATATACTGAGCTTGTTTTGTCAAAAGTGATTACATTGTCTGGCTTTGGATATTCGATTTTAGGCATACTATTTGCGGGTTTTAAGGTCTCATGGTCAGCGTGTTTATGTTTTAAAGTTAAAGGTAATTTTCCTCTAAATAAAATTTGATCTATTCCTGTAAAAATTATTCCTAAAATTAATCCCCAACTAAAGCTAGGCTTTACATTTCTTGCAGCATGTAACTCTTCATAAACCCAGCTGTTCTTAAATTTTGTTTCATAATTTGATAATTCCTTGTTCTCTTTAATAAATTCATGGATTGTTTCTGCAGCTATAATCCCACTTTTCATTGCTGTATGTGAGCCTTTAATTTTTGGCATATTTAGAGTTCCAGCATCGCACCCTACCAACAATGCACCTGGCATATACATCTTCGGCAAACTTTGTAATCCCCCTTCAATAAGGGCTCTGGCACCATAAGAAATTCTTTTTCCTCCCTCAATTATCTTTTTAATTGCTGGGTGAGTTTTAAATCTTTGAAATTCATCAAAAGGAGATAGGTAAGGATTTTGATAATCTAATCCAATTACATAACCTAAAAATATTTGTTTATTTTCAGCGTGATACATAAAACTACCGCCATAAGTTTTATTGTCTAATGGCCAACCCGCTGTATGCATTACCATGCCTTCTTCATGTTTGCTTTCATCCACTTCCCAAATTTCCTTAAAACCAATTCCATATTGTTGTGGATCTTTATCTTTATCTAATTCAAATTTTTTAATTAATTCTTTTCCTAAATGCCCTCTACAACCTTCGGCAAATACTGTAACTTTTGCATGAAGTTCAATTCCAGATTCAAAGCTATCTTTTTTATTTCCATCCTTGTCTATGCCCATGTCTTGAGTTGCAACACCTTTTACCGAACCATTTTCGTGGTAAATTATTTCACTTGCTGGAAAACCAGGAAAAATTTCTACTCCAAGAGACTCTGCTTGTTCTGATAACCATCTACATAAGTTTGCAAGACTAATTATATAATTTTTATGATTTTGTTGAACTTTGGGTAACAACCATGTGGGCCAGCTCAGAGATTTAGTTTTACTTAAAAATAAAAATTTTTCTTTTGTAACTTTTGTTTTTATGGGAGATTTTAAATCTTTCCAATTAGGAAATAATTCGTCTAAAGCTCTAGTTTCAAAAACATTCCCTGACAAAATATGAGCACCGATCTCAGCAGCTTTCTCTAGGACGCAAACATTTATTTCAGGATTTAATTGTTTAAGTTTAATAGCAGTTGATAAACCTGATGGCCCACCTCCTACAATTACAACATCATATTCCATTACTTCTCTAGACATAATGGTATTTTTTTACAATATTTGTTATTTTTGTATAGTGTTTAATTTGTTCAATTCTTCTAAAAATTGCGGTAACGCTTCAAATAAATCAGCCTCAAGTCCATAATCTGCTACACTAAATATAGGAGCTTCGCCATCTTTGTTGATTGCGACAATTACTTTGCTTTCTTTCATACCTGCAAGATGTTGTATCGCACCTGAAATTCCAACTGCGATATAAAGATCTGGTACAACAACTTTGCCTGTTTGACCAACTTGGTGATCATTAGTTATATAACCAGCATCAACGGCTGCTCTCGATGCACCAATTGCTGCATTTAATTTATCTGCAATTGCTGTAATTAATTTAAAATTATCACCACTTTGCATGCCTCTTCCACCTGAAATTACAATTCTCGCAGTTCCAAGCTCTGGTCTGTCAGATTTAATTTCCTCTTTTTTAACAAACTTTGTTAAAGTAAATTCATCAGCACCATCCCCTTTAATTATCTCGGCTGTACCACCATCTGAAGGTGCAGCATCAAATGATGTTGGTCTGATAGTAACGCATTTTTTTTTGTCATTACTTTTAACTGTAGCAAATGCATTTCCTGCATAAATTGGTCTTAAAAATGTATCTGGTGAAACAACTTTAATTATATCGCTTATTTGAGAACAATCCATTAGAGCTGCAATTCTTGGCATTAAATTTTTACCAAATGTATTAGCTGAACAAACTATATGTGAATAGTTCTCTGCATGTTTTATTATTACAGGTGTAAAATTCTCGGCTAAATAATTTTCATAGATTGAGTTATCTATCTGAATAACTTTTTTAACTAACGGCACTGATGATGCTGCTTTTGCAGCGTTATCTGCATTATGCCCAATCACCAAAACATGTAAATCCTGATCTATTTGAGAGGCCGCAGTTATTGCATTTAATGTAAAAGGCTTAAGCTCTTTATTATTATGTTCTGCAATTAATAAAACTGACATTATATTACCTTTGCTTCATTTTTTAATTTTTGTACTAACTCCGAAACACTTCCTACCTTAATACCTGCTTTTCTTTTAGGTGGTTCCTCAACCTTAATTTGCTCGATTCTTGGTTTAGTATCAATACCTAAATCTGTAGCACTTAATTGCTCTAATGGCTTCTTTTTAGCCTTCATAATATTTGGTAAAGATGCATATCGAGGTTCATTTAGTCTTAAATCGCACGTTACAATCGCTGGTACATTTACTGAAATTGTTTCCAATCCCTCATCAACTTCTCTTGTAACTTCTAAAGATTTATCTTTGACATCAATCTTTGATGCAAAAGTCGCTTGGGGCCAATTTAATAAAGCAGCTAACATTTGGCCAGTTTGATTACAATCATC
This sequence comes from Candidatus Pelagibacter sp., assembly GCA_045566195.1. GTDB lineage: Bacteria > Pseudomonadota > Alphaproteobacteria > Pelagibacterales > Pelagibacteraceae > Pelagibacter. The sequence goes on from JBJLDV010000007.1 coordinate 42,103, forward strand.
GTCTATTGCTTGCTTGCCCATAAATACTAAATCAGGTTTTTCTTTTTCAACAACCTTTTGCAAAATTTTTGATACAGCTAATGGTTCAAGAATGCCTTCAGCTTTAACATGAATTCCTCTATCCGCTCCTACCGCCAATGCCTTCCTAACAGTTTCTTGAGCTTTTTCCTCACCAACAGTAATTGCAACAACTTCAGTTGCTTTTCCGGCTTCTTTAATTTTTACTGCTTCTTCAACTGCATTATCATCTGGTGGATTGGTCGACATTTTAACGTTGTCAGTTACAACACCACTTCCATCCTCTTTAACTCTTATTTGAACGTTGTAATCAATTACTCTTTTTACTGCTACTAGTATTTTCATTATGCTCTCAACAATTTATTTTCTGGATCATAAGGACTTTCTTCAAGAATTGTTGCCTCATGCATTTTGCCAAGTATATCAATTTTTAATTTTTGTCCAACATTTGCTAGTTCTGGTTTAACCATTCCTAGCGCAATTGATTTATTAAGTCTAAATCCAAAATCGCCACCTGTAGCTCTTCCAATTACTTTACCATTTTCATAAATTGGATTATTTCCTAACACATCTGCATCAGTTGCATTATGTATTTCCAAAGTTATTAATTTATTATCAAACCCTTTCTCTCTCCATTTGTTTAATGCATCTAATCCAATAAAACTTCCTTTATTTGGATGAACAAATCTGTCCAAACCGCTTTCATAGGGTGAATATTCTATTGATAGTTCCGTTCCCACAAGTTTGTATGATTTTTCTACTCTTAAGCTATTCATTGCTCTTATACCATACGGTTTTAGATTAAGATCTTTACCAGCATCCATTAACTTATCAAAAATATGATTTTGATATTCAATTGGATGATGCAATTCCCAACCAAGCTCACCAACAAAGTTAACTCTCATAGCATTTACAGGAGCAAATCCAATATCTACATTTTTTGCACTTAGCCATTTAAAGTTTTCATTAGAAAAATCATCTTTTGAAACTCTTGTCATTAACTCTCTAGCTTTTGGTCCTGAAACCACCAAAACACCCATGCTGTTTGTTAGGTTTTCAAATTGTACTGAGCCATCACTCGGCATCCACTTTAGTATCCAATCATGATCAAGTCTTTGATATGCACCTGCTGAAACTAAATAAAAACTATCTTCTGCTTCACGCATAATAGTAAATTCTGAATGCACTCCACCTTTAGTATTTAAAGCGTGGCATAAATTAATTCTACCAATTTTTTTTGGCAGTTTATTTGCAACTAACTTATCTAGAAATTCCTCAGCTTTTGGTCCCTTAATTCTGCATTTAGCAAATGCTGACATATCTAAAAGACCAACATTCTCCCTAACATTTTTGCACTCTTTTTTTATTGCTTCAAACCAATTAGATCTTCTAAAAGACCAATCATCTTTCTGCTCCATTCCATCAGTTGCAAAAAAATTAGGTCTTTCCCATCCAAATTTTTGACCAAATACCGCTCCTAAATTTTTCATTCTGTCATAACATGGTGCGGTTCTAAGAGGTCTTGCTGCAGGTCTTTCTTCATCAGGAAAGTGTGTGATGAAGACGTGACTATAAGCTTCTTCATTCTTTTCTTTTAAATAAGATTTTGAACAATAATCTCCATATCTTCTAGGTTCTACACCCAACATATCAATTGTTGGCTCTCCATCAACAATCCATTCTGCTAACTGCCATCCAGCACCTCCTGCTGCTGTAATACCAAAACTGTGTCCTTCGTTTATCCAAAAATTTTTCAAACCCCAAGCTGGTCCAACAATAGGATTTCCATCTGGAGTGTAACAAATAGCACCATTATAAACTTTTTTTACTCCAACTTCACCAAATGCAGGAACTCTGTGAATTGCTCCTTCAATGTGTGGCGCTAATCTATCAAGGTCTTCTTGAAATAATTCATATTCAGATTCTTTTGATGGTCCATTTACATAACAAGCAGGTGCCCCATCTTCATAAGGTCCTAAAATTAAACCTCCTGCCTCTTCTCTCATGTACCATCTACTATCACTATCTCTTAGTACACCCATTTCTGGTAAACCATCTTTTTTTCTTTTTTGAATTTCTGGATGTGGTTCAGTCACAATATATTGATGCTCAACTGGTATAACAGGTATATCTAATCCTACCATTTTTCCGGTTTGTCTTGCGAAGTTTCCTGAACACGAAATAACATGTTCACATTCAATAGTCCCTTTATCCATTTCAACGACCCAACCTTCTTTGGTTTGTTTAATTCCTACTACTGTTGTGTTTCTATAAATTTCAGCACCTCTATTTCTCGCACCTGTCGCTAAAGCTTGAGTTAAATCAGCAGGCTGAATATATCCATCCTCTGGATGTTGAATAGCTCCAACTAAATCCGATGTATTACATAAAGGCCAAATTTCTTTTACTTGATCTGGTGTTAAAAATTTAACATCAACACCAATTGTTTGAGCAACTCCAGCATATTGAAAATACTCATCCATTCTATCTTTGTTGTTTGCTAATCTTATATTTGAAACTACACTAAAGCCTACATTCTTTCCCGTTTCTTCCTCTAGCTTTTTGTAAAGGTTGACTGCGTATTTATGAAGCTGTCCTACTGAATAACTCATGTTAAACAATGGCAAAAGTCCAGCAGCGTGCCACGTAGATCCTGACGTTAGTTCTTTTCTTTCCACAAGAACAACATCGGACAATCCTTTTTTTGCTAAGTGATAAAGAGCACTTACCCCTACAACGCCTCCACCTACAACTACGACTTTAGCTTTTGATTTCATATTTGGATTCCTACTAAATTTCTCTTCTTAACGAAACATAAATTTAATAGTCATCATCAGAATCTCTCCAACCCTTTTGATACATTAGATATGCCGCGACAGAAACACTTATGGTCCCGACCACCATCCCACAATTAATACCAAATTCTTTACCATGAAAATACCATCCAATTTGAGTTGCTCCAATGGGTGGAAAGCATAATATTGCCATTAAAATAGCGTACCTTATATAATCTGGAGGTTTTTTCATTATATTGAAGATCCCATTGAAACTGGAGACGACACAGCTGTGGTCAACCAGCAGTCTTTAAGTGGTCCGTTTTTATTAAATTTTTCAACTTGCCATTTAAATTTAAAATATTCTTTGCCTGTGTCTAAAATTATTACCTCAAATGTAGCCACATCATTAGATGAGAAAACCTCAGATATTTTATGCTCTTTATGATTTAACAACATTGAAAAACTCTCGCCTTTAAGCATGTTTTTAAATTTTTCTAAAGGTCCAGTAAATTTTCGATTATTTGGATGAGCAAATTCCCATGTTTGCTCTATACCAGAATCTTTATAAAGTTGATCATTATTTTTAAGACTTCTTAACTGAATCTTTACTACTTGGAAAGGTTCAATGCCGTTATTAGGTTTAATTAATTCAGCCTTTGCAAAACATTGTGAAAATATTACAAATATTATGAAAATAAGTATTTTTATATTTATAATTTTATTTAAATACATTTTATTAAATTGAATATATCATATAAAAAAAATATTTAATTTACTAATTAGGACGCATATGAAAATAGGTTTTATTGGATTGGGTAATGTTGGTGGAAAACTTGCAGGAAGTCTCTTAAGAAATAGTTTTGATCTAACTGTAAGAGATTTAGATAAGAATTTGGTCAATAAATTTAAGATGAATGGAGCTAAAGTTGCAAACTCTCCAAAGGAATTAGCTCAAAATGTTGATTTAATAATAACATGTCTACCTTCGCCAAAAATATGTTCTGAGGTGATGGAGGGTCCAAATGGAATTTTAGAAGGTATTTCTCAAAATAAGATCTGGTTAGAAATGAGTACAACAGATCAATCTGAAATAAAAAGATTTGGTGATTTAATAATTAAAAAAGGTGGAATACCTCTTGATGGACCTGTTAGTGGGGGTTGTCATAGAGCTGCAACAGGAAATATTTCGATCTTTGTTGGGGGAGAAAGAAATGCTTTTGAAAAAATTTTACCAGCTTTAAAATCAATGGGAAGAAAAATACTTCATACTGGAGATTTAGGAACTGCTTCAATATTAAAAATTATAACAAATTATCTTGCATCTGTTCATTTAGCTGCATTAGGTGAGGCTTGGACTGTAGCAAAAAAATCTAATTTGGATTTAGAAAAAACTTTTAAAGGTATAGCCGTATCTTCTGGAAATTCATTTGTTCATGAAACCGAAAGTCAGGTAATTTTAAACGGATCTTACAACATAAATTTTACAATGGATCTTGTAGAGAAAGATGTGGGTTTATTTAATGAATTAGCAAATAAATACAATTCTAATCTTGAAATCTCCCCACTTGTTTTAAATATATTTAAAGATGCAAAAGAAAAATACGGATCAAGAGCATGGTCGTCAATGGTTGTAAAAAGGTTTGAAGATAAACTTAACATTGATTTTAGAGCCCCAAATTTTCCGAGTGAGCTTATTGATAACGAAACGGAAGAAAAAGGTTATGAAATTTAATTTTTAATCTCATGTTAGATAAAAAAAAATTTTACATTAATGGTAAGTGGATAGAGCCGAATAAAGAAAATATCTATGATGTGATTAATCCATCTAATGAAGAAATATTTGCAAAAATTTCTTTGGGTTCTATGGAAGATGTTAATATGGCAGTAATTGCAGCAAAAAAAGCTTTTGAGTCCTGGAAAGAAGTTTCAAAAGATGAAAGAATAAATTTATTAGAAAATCTTCTAAAAATTTATAAAAAAAGGTCAAAAGAAATGGCTCAGGCCATTTCAATTGAGATGGGTTCGCCAATAGACTGGTCTTTGGAAGTTCAAACAGCTTCTGGCCAATCACACCTAGAAGATTTTATTTTAAGATTAAAAAATTTTAATTTGATAAGCAATTTAATTCTAAATCTAACAATCATATTTGTTACGAACCTATCGGAGTATGTGGATTAATAACTCCATGGAACTGGCCAATTAATCAAATAGCTTTAAAAGTAGTACCCGCATTAGCTACTGGATGTACAATGATATTAAAACCTTCTGAGATATCACCAATCTCAGGCATGTTATTTACAGAAATGATAGATGAAGCAGGTTTTCCTAAAGGTGTTTTTAATTTAATAAATGGAGATGGTGTTGGTGTAGGTACTCACATGTCTGTACATCCAGATATTAATATGATTTCTTTTACTGGATCTACTAGAGCAGGAAGGCTCATTTCAAAAAATGCAGCCGATTCAGTTAAAAGAGTTTGTCTAGAGCTTGGTGGTAAAGGTGGAAATATAGTATTTGCTGATTCTTATTCTGATGCAGTCAGAGATGGAATAAGAAATGTTATGAGTAATTCTGGACAATCATGTGATGCACCAACTCGAATGCTTGTTGAAAGATCAATTTATAAAAGAGCTGTTGAGGAAGCAATTGATGAAGCTAATAAAATAAAAGTAGATTTAGCATCAAAAAAAGGTGATCATATCGGTCCTGTAGTATCAAAAATCCAATATGATAAAATCATTAAATTAATTAAAAGTGGGATTGAAGAGGGGGCAACACTTGCAGCTGGTGGTCCTGAATTACCAAATGGATTAGATAAAGGTTACTTTATTAAACCTACTATATTTATTGATGTTTCTAATAAAATGAAAATTGCAAAGGAGGAGATATTTGGTCCTGTACTTTCAATAATACCTTTTGATACTGAGGATGAAGCAATCAACATAGTTAATGATACCTCTTATGGTTTGGGTAATTATTTACAAACTGAAGATAAGGAAAAAGCTCATCGTGTAGCAAAAAAATTAAGATCTGGCTGTGTTTATATAAACGGAAATGGAGCTGATTCTGGAACTCCTTTTGGTGGTTATAAACAATCAGGTAACGGTCGTGAGGGTGGTGTTTGGGGTCTTGAAGAATTTTTAGAAGTTAAAACGGTTACTGGTTGGAAGTAATTTTATTTTTTAAATATTTTAATCTACCTATAATTTCGTCTCTATCCATATAATATCCTTGTAAGTGTCTATGCCCAGAATTAGGATTATATTCTGTTCTTCCATGAAGCAATCTTCTGTTATTAAAAGAAAAAATATCCCCTGGCTCTAATCTAAATTTAATCTGAAATTTATCATCATGTAATAAATTTCCAAATCGATGGTGGGCTTTATATACTTTGTCCATTAGATCTGGATGACAATCTAAAGCATCCATTGTAGCAACGCTAAATCTAATATCATGATAATCTTTATCTTTTGTTAATGATACAGCGGGCGCATAATAGCTCCTTATTGACTCTTGAGTGTAATCCATATCTCTAAATTTTAGATAAACATTTACCAAAGTATCAAAGATATCTTTTTCATTATTTCTTAAATAATCTGCTACAGCAAACCCATCAACCGCTGACGACTCCCCTCCTTCAGTAGAATTTACTAAACAGTGTAAAAATTGATATCCTGGTGGTGTTTCAAACCAAGGTAAATCCATATGATTTCTTAAAGCATGAGCTGTATATGCTGAATTATTTGGCTTAGGTATGTTTATGACTTCAAAAGGTGTTTTAAAAAATGTTTCTCTAGTATGACTAATTTTATTTAAAATTTTAAAACCTGATCTTTCTTCTACTGGTGCGTTTTTTACAATCGCAATTCCAGTATGGTGTAATAATTCTAACCATTTGATTAGTCCATGCTCAGAGCTCATTATCTCATCGTGCTCTATTTCTACAGACCTTAAATTATTTTCTAGAGAGTTATCCCATAATTTATAAGGAGAAACATAGTTAGAGTTATTTTTTAATGTATAGCAATTATCCCTTAGCCACTGTTGATCAAAATAACTGGTATGTTGACCTTCGCTCCATTCTATTTCCAATTTTCCTTCCTTATTAATAGAATATTTTTTAGGATTTATTTCATTAGAAACTTTTAAAATATTAAACATTCTATGTCTGGAGTCTTTATCATGAGCAGTTGGACAATTATCTCTAAGCCATAAATAATTAAATTTACTTTTTTTACCATCATTCCATTCTACTTCTAAATTAGTAGAATTTTTTGAGATATTTTTTATTGTAAAATTATTTTGTGTCATATTTTATAATTTGAATGTTCTCTATCAAGCTTTCTTAATAAAGCAGCCCACTCAGTTTTTCCATCATAATTATAATCATCTGAGTCTTTCATGTTCTGCCAGAAATATTCAGCTTTTTGTTTATCGATTTCATGTATTTTTAATCCCATTGATAGATTTTTTACTTGCACCGAGCACGCCTGTTCCAAATAATATGCTCTAAAAAATGCTTCCGAGGCTGTTTTACCAAAAGTATAATATCCATGATTTCTTGTAATTAAAATCTCATGTTTTTTAATTAGGTTCATAAATTTATTTCCATAATCTTTATCTTCAACAAATTCATAATCTACATATCCAATTAAATGATTTAAATAAACTGCGGCTTGTGAAAGATACATTAATCCATCTTTTGTTCCTCCAACTGCCATTACATCGTTTGCATGTCCGTGAACATAAAAATTTATATCTTTTCTTGAATTAAATATCCACTGAGCAAGATTAATACATCCATCATTTAACCAAGGACCATCAGAGTTAACTGCTTTTCCATTTTTATCTATTTTAACTAGTGAAGACGCGGTAATCTCTTCGTAAAACATTCCGTAAGGATGAACAAAAGAACAATCTTTATTTTCTATTGATCTCGCTCCAGCGCATTGATTTGCAAGATCTGTCATTCCGTAAATATGCAAAATTCTATAAAGAGCGGAAAGTTCAAGTCTTACATGTTTGTCAGTTTTAGACATAATAAGTATAAAAAAAATTTAATTAAAATTATAATTAAATCAATAAAAACTTATATAATCAC
>JBJLDV010000008.1:0-46181 GCA_045566195.1 Candidatus Pelagibacter sp.
ATTTTGTTTTAACATCTAAAAAATTTCACTGTTATCTAAATCCACAAAGAAAGGTTTCCGAGCAAGCTTTAAAAGTACATGGCTATACTGATGATTTCTTGGCAAGACAAAAAAAATTCTCTGATATTGCTGATGAATTTTTAGAATTTATAAAGGATAAAAAGTTAATTATTCACAATGCAAGTTTTGATTTATCCCACTTAAATAATGAACTTGCTATTCTTGGTAAAGATAGAATAAATAAATTTAATGTTATAGATACTTTAGAATTAGCAAGGAATCAATTCCCGGGATCTCAGAATAGCTTAGATGCTCTTTGTAAAAGGTATAAAATAGACAACTCAAAAAGAATAAAGCATACTGCGCTTGTAGATTGTGAGCTTTTGTCAAAAGTTTATATTAATTTATCAGGCCAAAAAGAACCATTACTTGATCTTAAAAATGAGGATATAAATGTTTTAAAAAAAGATGATGCCAAAAATAATATTTATTATAAAAAAGTTATTCAACCTACAGAAAAAGATTTAAAATTTCACAAAGAATTTTTAAAAAGTAGCCAAAAAAAAAATTATTTTAATTGAATTTTTCATTAAATAACTTTGTAAAATCTATTTTTTTATCAAATTTTATACCTGGAAATCCTGAATCTTCCAGAACCCTAATTAAAATTTTTTCAAGATTTGGAAATATTTTATTTTGAACATCACAAAGTATAATTTTTTGTAAATCTTTCTTTTCCTTTATATCATCTTCTATTTTGATTATTGTTGCGTAAATTATTTCAAAATAAGATTTTTTTTCAACTTGAGTTTTATCCTGAAATTTTAATTTTGTATTAATTTCAATAAATTTATTTTTTAAAGCTATAGAATTGATATCGATATCTAATTCATATTTTGAAATATTATCTTTAGTATAAATATAACTTTCTACATTTGGAGTTTCACTTGATAGATCTTTAACATAAGTTGAAAGAATCTTAAATTTATCGGTCATTTCTATCATCTATATCTTCAGACTCTCCTTCTATAAAGTCTTCTTTTTTTTTTATTTTTGTAGAATAATTTTTAGAAAATTTTTTAAATACTATTTTCCTAGTTGGAGGAAATATTATTAATAATCCCATTAAATCAGTGGCAAAACCAGGAATAATTAACAATAAGGAGGCAAATGCTAAAGCAGCTCCAGAAATAATTTCATAAATGGGTAATTCATTTTTCATCATTTGAATCAATCCAGATCTAAGTGTGTTGAAACCCTCGTATCTTGCATAAAATACTCCTAGGAATGCTGTAATGAAAATTAGTGAAATAGTATAAACAGCTCCAATTTTACTGCCTATTTCTATAAATAGATATATTTCAACTACTGGAATTAATATAATTAGTAATAATATAGCGTTCATTTGTCTTTAATTTAATTTGCTAGTTGAAATTAAGCAACATAGTAAATATTATTGTACTATGAATTACAGTTTTGAATACATAGATATAATTCTTTTAGCAATGATTGCTGGTTTTATTTTTCTTAGATTAAGGGGGATTTTAGGCAAAAAATCTGGATTTGAGGACAAAATGCCATCAAGTTTTCCCCATGAATTTCCAACAAAAGCTCCAAAAAAAACTTTAAATGAAAATACCTTCGATGAAGGTGCACAAAAAGATTTTATCAAAGGTGCTGAAATTGCTTACGAGAACATCGTAACAAGTTTCTCATCTGGAAATTTAAAAAGTGTAAAAGAGTTATTAGATGAAAAAGTTTATAATCAGTTTGAGGAGGCAATTAAATCTAGAAATGCAAATGGGCAAATATCAGAGACTACCTTTATAGGTATTAATTCTGCAGAGATAAAAAATCACGAAAATAAAAAAGGCTTTCTAGAAGTAACAGTTAATTTTGTGAGCGAAATAATTTCTTGTGTAAAAGATAAAAATAATCAAATTTTAGCAGGAGACCCGAAAAAAATTAAAAAAGTATTTGACACTTGGAAATTTTCTAAAGACATTAATTCAACAAATCCAAACTGGTTATTGATCGACACTGAAAATTGATTAAAAAAATTTCTGAAAAAGATATCAAAGATTGGGAAGAATTTGTAAAAAAAGGGGAGAAGCTTGAAGATAAAGATAATTTTTATGAAAAAGTAATAGAAAAAAAGTACAGAAAAATCGATTTACATGGATATACTTTAGAGGGAGCAAACAAAAAAATGCATGAGTATATAAATGAATGTTTTGAAAATAATGTTTTAATTATTAATGTTATAACTGGAAAAGGTTCAAGATCTAAAAATAAAGAAAATCCTTATTCTTCATCTGAACTTGGAATACTTAAAAATTCAGTACCTAATTATATAAAAAATAATAAAAAGTTAATGAAAAAAATAAAATTTATTGATTTTGACGAAGAAAACAAAATCAATAAAGGCAGCTTTAATATTTTTTTAAAAAAAAAATAAATCAAATTATCATGATAAGTTTTAAACCAAGAATAAAAGCTAGATTAAGAAAAAGTAAAATTGATATCAAAAAAAACTTTTCTGCAGTAAGTAAAAAAGCAAAAGTTGTCAAAAGTAAAGCTGACATTAAAAAAAATCTAAAAGATTTCTTTTATTGGGTAAAAGGAGCAGAACTTGTAGAATTAGAAAAATGCGATATTTCTGAAGATCCCGTTAGACCAGAATTAGACAACTTATTTAGAACTAGTTATGGAAGAAAAATTTATGGAGTAAAATTTAAAGATGAAATTTATGCAGTAATGTGTTTTGCATTCACAGATGATATACCTAAATCCGTTGAGGAGCTAGAATTATTCAGCAAAGATGCGTTTTTAAAAAATGTTCAAAGAGACCCTAATAAGGTTGGAAGAATAGCAATAGCTTATACTGTTTGGTCGAAGAAGAAAGGAGGAGGAAAACTTATAGTCAAAGAGGTTTATAAAATGATAAAAAAATCAAATCATTTGAATAGACTCGTTACTCTTTCACCATTGACTGATATGGCTAGAAAGTTTCATTTAAGAAATGGAGCAATTGAGTTGCAAGTTAATGAAAATACTCAAAATTTTGAATACAAGGTTATAAAATAAATTTTGATAAATCTGTATCTTTAACTAATTCACCTAAATTTTTCTTAATATAATTTGAGTCTATAACAATTTTTTCTCCGGATCTGTCGGTTGCTGTAAAGCTGATTTCATCCAGGACTCTTTCGATTATAGTATGCAATCTCCGAGCACCTATATTTTCAACAGTTGAGTTAACTTCGGTAGCAATATTGGCTATAGAGTCAATTCCATCATCAGAAAACTCTAATTCTACATTTTCTGTTTTTAACAAAGCTTTATATTGTTTAATTAAACTATTATCTGGCTCTCTTAAAATCTTTTTAAAGTCTTCACTAGTTAAAGCATCAAGCTCAACTCTAATAGGCAATCTTCCTTGTAATTCTGGCAAAAGATCTGACGGTTTTGCTAATTGAAAAGCACCAGACGCTATAAAAAGTATATGATCAGTTTTTATTGGGCCATACTTTGTGCTTACTGTTGTTCCTTCAATCAAAGGCAATAGATCTCTTTGAACACCTTCTCTAGACACATCTCCACCAACTCTATCAGTTCTTGCAGAAATTTTATCTATTTCATCAAGAAATACTATACCATTATCCTCTGTGGAATTTTTGGCAGACTTAATAATTTTGTCTTGCTCAATTAATTTATCAGACTCTTCATTAATCAAAATATCATGGGACTCTTTCACAGTCATTTTTTTCTTCTTAGGTTTATTACCCATGCTTTTACCAAGCATCTCTCCAATATTTATCATCCCAACATTGGCTCCTGGCATTCCAGGTATTTCAAATGATGGCATTGTATTTGCCTCATTAACAGCAATTTCAATTTCATTCTCGTCAAGATCCCCGTCTCTTAATCTTTTTCTAAAGCTTTCTCTAGTTGCAACGCTTGCTTTATTCCCAACTATTGCATCTAGAACTTTTTCCTCCGCTTGTTTTTGAGCTTGAGCATAAACTTCTTTTCTTTTTTTAACTTTTTCCATAGCGATAGCTATTTCAAGCAAATCTCTTACGATTTGCTCAACATCTCTACCTACGTAACCTACTTCAGTAAATCTTGTAGCTTCAACTTTTACAAATGGTGCTTCTGCAAGTTTCGATAATCTTCTTGATATTTCAGTTTTTCCAACCCCAGTAGGTCCAATCATTAAAATATTTTTTGGCAAAACTTCATCTTTCATGTCACCTTTTAAAGCTTGTCTTCTCCATCTATTTCTTAATGCAATAGCTACCGCTCTTTTAGCTTTATTTTGTCCAACCACAAATCTATCTAGTTCAGAAACTATTTCTCTTGGAGAAAGAGAGTTTACAAAAGATTCGACTTGATCTTTTTTATCCTTAGGAACTAAGGGTGTTACGTTATTTTTTTCCATTATATTTTTTCCATATTAATATTATCGTTTGTGAATACACAAATTTCAGAAGCAACTTTAATAGCTTTCTTTGCTATTTCTTCAGCGGACATATCAGTATCCATTAATACTTTTGCTGATGCCAAAGCATAATTTCCACCAGATCCAATTCCAATTACATCGCCTTCAGGTTCTAGAACATCACCTGTGCCTGAAATAATAAAACTTTTTTCTTTATCACCGATCGCCATTAGCGCCTCTAGTCTTCTTAAGTATTTGTCTGTTCTCCAATCTTTTGCAAGTTCAACAGCAGCTCTTGTTAGATTTCCTGCATGTTTTTCTAATTTCGACTCTAGTCTTTCAAATAATGTTAGTGCGTCTGCTGTCGATCCAGCAAATCCGGCGATCACATTTCTTTTCTCAATTTTTCTAACTTTGTTTGCTGTTCTTTTGATGACAGTATTTCCCATACTAACCTGTCCATCGCTAGCCACTACAACGTCTTTATTTTTTCTTACTAAAACTATTGTTGTCATAGATGTTAGATGGAGACTAATTTCTATAATTCAAGTTCATGATTACTTTTATTGATATAAGCAAATAATGAATATATATGTATTTAAATAATGAAGAGAAAAGCTGATATTACAAGAAAAACAAAAGAAACATCAATTAAGGTGGAAATAAACATAGATGGTAAAGGCCAATACAAAATTGACACAGGAATTGGTTTCCTTGATCATATGCTTGAGCAACTATCAAAACACTCATCAATTGATCTTAAAGTCAAAGCAAAAGGAGACACTCATATTGATTTACATCACACAACCGAAGACATAGGAATTGCTATTGGTGAATGCTTAAAAAAAGCATCAAAAAATTTTGTTGGAATTAAAAGATATGCACATGCGCTTTTACCTATGGATGAAACATTAACAAGGATAGCAATTGATATTTCCAATAGGCCATATCTTATTTGGAATGTTAAATTAAAAGTTGAGAAATTAGGCGAAATGGACACTGAATTATTTAAGGAGTGGTTTCAGGCATTTGCCCAATCTGCTGGCATAACTATGCACATAGAAAATATTTATGGAGACAATAGTCACCACATCATCGAATCTTGTTATAAAGGACTTGCTAGATCGCTTAGAGCAGCACTTGAATTAGATCCTAAAAATAAAAATACAGTGCCCTCTACAAAAGGTTCTTTATAAAAAAAGAATAAATGAAAGTCACAATCGTTGATTATAGCTCGGGCAATATAAGCTCTGTAATAAATTCATTTAAAGAAGTTGCACAAAACAAAGCAACAATAGAAGTAACCTCAGATTTAAATAAAATCAAATCTTCTGATAAAATTGTTCTACCAGGACAAGGATCATTTAAAAGTTGCATAGATGCTTTAAAAAAAATCAGTGGTTTAAAATATGCTTTAAATGAATTTGTAATAGAAAATAAAAAACCGCTTTTGGGAATATGTGTTGGGTTACAAATGTTTGCAGATGTTGGTTATGAAGAAACTGAAACAAAAGGTCTAGGATGGATCTCAGGGAAAGTATCAAAAATAGATAACCAGAATGGTAAATACAAACTTCCACATATAGGCTGGAATCAAATAAATATTCTGAAAGATAGTAAAATTTTTAAAGAAGTAGGAAACAATTCACATATGTACTTTGTTCATAGTTATGAATTTATACCTACTGATAATAAAGTTATTTCAGCCACCACTGATTATTCAACAAAAGTTGTATGTTCAGTAGAGAAAGAAAATATATTTGGAACACAATTTCACCCAGAAAAAAGTGATAAAACTGGATTAAAAATAATTGATAATTTTATAAATTTGTAAGTATGAAAATATTTCCTGCTATTGATATAAAAGATGGCAAGTGTGTGAGACTTGTTAAAGGAGATTTTAAAAATAAAACTGTCTATGAAATATCTCCAGTTGAACAAGCCAGCAAGTATAAAGATCATGGTTTTAAAAATTTACACATTGTTGATCTCGATGGAGCTTTAACTGGTGAAACAGTAAACTTAGGTACTATCAAAGATATAATTAATAAATTTGATCTTAAAGTCGAGATAGGTGGTGGTATCAGAAATTTAACCAGCATTCAAAAATATATCGATACTGGTGTTGATAAAGTAATTTTAGGAAGTTCGGCTATTAAAGATAAAAATTTTTTAAAAAAAGCATGTCAAAAATTTCCGAATAAAATAGCATTAGGCTTAGATGCTAAAAATGGATATTTATCAGTATTTGGATGGAAGGAAAATACTAATCAATTAACTTTAGATTATCTGAATGAAGTAAATGATTATGGTTTTAGCAGATTAATTTATACCGATATAAATAAAGATGGTATGAAACAAAGTCCAAATTATGAAGAAACATCAAAAGTTGCTTCTAAATCAAATTGTCCTGTAATTATTTCTGGTGGGGTTTCATCAATAGATGATGTTAAAAAAGCAAAGGATTTAAAAAATATTGAAGGTATAATAGTTGGAAAAGCAATTTATGATGGTGATATTAAATTAGAAGAACTTGTGAAAGAAGATGCTTAAAAATAGAATAATTCCTTGCTTAGATGTTAAGAATGGTCGAGTTGTGAAAGGTATTAACTTTGTTGATTTAAAAGATGCAGGTGATCCTGTCGAACAAGCAAAAATTTATAGTGATGGTGGCGCTGATGAAATTTGTTTTTTAGATATTACAGCCTCTAACGAAAATAGGGATACTATTTACGACGTTGTAGAAAAAACCTCAAAGAAATGTTTTGTGCCTTTAACAGTTGGTGGAGGCGTTAGAAGTGTTGAAGATATAAGTAAATTACTTAACTGTGGAGCTGACAAAGTTTCAATCAATACTGCTGCTGTAAATGATAAACAGGTTGTTGTTGATAGTTCAAAAAAGTTTGGCTCTCAATGTATAGTTGTTGCAATAGATGCAAAAAAAAATGGAGACATGTGGGAGATTTATACTCATGGTGGAAGAAACAAAACTGATATTGATGCAATTAAATTTGCAAAAGAAATGGAAAAAAGTGGTGCAGGAGAATTATTAGTTACCTCAATGGATAGAGATGGCACACAGGTTGGATATGATATTGATTTAATGTCTAAAATTTCATCTGCTGTAAACATACCTGTAATCGCATCTGGCGGAGTTGGTACCTTAGATCATTTAGTAGATGGTATTAAATTAGGTAATGCGAGTGCAGTATTAGCAGCTTCAATTTTTCATTATGGTAAATATTCAGTAAAACAGGCAAAGGAATATTTGGATTCTAAAGGGATTCCAGTTAGAATTTAGAATGCTTAAGACTTTAGAAGATCTAGTTAATATAATCAGAGAAAGAAAATCATCATCAGATGAGACTTCTTACACATCAAAATTACTTAAAGACAAATCGTTATCTGTAGAAAAGGTTAAAGAGGAGATTGGTGAACTTATAGAAGCAGTAGAAAATAATTCAAACAAGATTCATGAGGCAGCTGATGTCCTTTATCATTTACTGGTCTATCTAGAGGGAAATGGCGTCCGTATTGAGGATATCATGGATGAATTAGAAAAAAGGAAGAAAAAAAAAGAGTCTTAAAAAGATCAAATTAGTGTTAGCTTTCTAAAATTTTAAATTCATTATGAGCCACAAATTTTATAAACCTGCAAGAGCAAGACTTCACAGAAGCGAATTAGCAGTTCCGGGATCATCTCCAAAAATGTTTGAGAAAGCACTAAATTCAGCTGCTGATGTTATATTTTTAGATTTAGAAGATGCAGTGTCGCCGAATGATAAAATCACAGCAAGAAAAAACACTATAAAGGCTTTGAATGAAATGAATTGGAGAGAGAAGGGCAAAACTATTTCTGTGAGAATAAATAGTTTAGATACTCATTATATGTATAGCGATTTAATTGAAATAGTTGAGCAAGCTGGAGAAAATGTTGATACTATTTTAGTTCCAAAAGCAGGAACATCAAGCGATGTATATATGGTTGACTGTTTGCTAACTCAAATAGAGACACATAAAAAAATAAAAAATAAAATAGGTATAGAGTGTTTAATAGAGACTGCTCTAGGTATGGCAAATATTAAAGACATTGCACAATCAAGTTCCAGATTAGAGGCTCTACATTTTGGTGTTGCAGATTATGCAGCAAGTTTAAGAGCTAGAACGGTTGTTATAGGAGGATTAAATCCTGACTATCCTGGAGATCAGTGGCATCACGGTTTGTCGGAATTAGTCGTTGCTTGTAGAGCTTATGGTCTAAGAGCTATCGATGGACCATTTGGAGATTTTAATGATGCAGATGCATACATAATGTCTGCAAAAAGAGGTGCAGCTATCGGAATTGAAGGCAAATGGGCAATCCACCCATCTCAAATAGAGCTTGCTAACAAAGTATTTACTCCCCCAGAATCAGAAGTTTCGAAAGCAAAAAGAATTATTGATGAACTTGATAAAGCAGCCAAAGAAGGAAAAGGAGCAGCTCAACTTGACGGTCGAATGATTGATGCGGCTTCAGCAAGAATGGCTGAAAACATTGTCAATATTGATAAATTAATACATAATAAATAATAAAAATTATGGATATTCACGAATACCAAGCAAAAAAAATATTATCAAGTTTTGGAGTATCAATTCCAAGGGGTGGGATTGTTTATAGTCCTGAGAATGCAGAAAATAAAGCCAGGGAAATTGGTGGAGCTAAATGGGTAGCTAAGGCACAAATACATTCAGGAGCAAGGGGAAAAGCTGGAGGTATAATATTATGTAATACACCTTTAGAAGTGGCTCAAGCTACTGACAAATTACTTGGAAAAAAATTAGTAACAAATCAAACAGGACCAGAGGGCAAAATAGTTAATAGAATTTATATTGAGGAAGCGACTGATATTGAAAAAGAATTATATTTAGGTTTAGTTTTTGACAGAAGTTCTGAGAGTATAATGATCGTAGCTTCAACAGAAGGTGGAATGAGTGTTGAGGAAATTTCTAAAGAAAAGCCAGAAACTATAATTAGATCAAAAATAGAAGTTGCAGTTGGTATTCAAAGCTTTCAAGCAAGAGAGCTTGCATTTGGTTTGGGAATTGAACCGGCATTAATTTCAAGAGTTTCAGATACAATAATCGGATGTTATAAAGCTTTTAGTGAATTAGATGCAACTATGGTTGAAGTTAATCCAATGGTAATTTCAAAGCAAAAACAAATATTAGCTTTAGACTGCAAAATGAGTTTTGATAATAATGCAATGTTTAGGCGTAGCCAAGTATCAGAGTTAAGGGACAAAACTCAAGAGGAGACCAAAGAAGTCTATGCATCTGACAGAGGTTTAAATTACGTCAGTTTAGATGGAAATATTGGCAATATAATAAATGGTGCTGGACTTGCAATGGCATCAATGGACATGATTAAGCTAGCTGGAGGATCTCCTGCGAATTTTCTAGATGTTGGGGGAGGTGCAACTCCTGAAAAAATTGTAAAAGCATTTAAACTAATAACAATGGATGAAAAAGTTAAAGTGATATTAGTTAATATTTTTGCAGGAATTAATAGATGTGATTGGGTAGCAGAAGGTATAGTTCAAGCTTTAGAAAAAATTGATGTTAAAGTTCCTCTTGTAATAAGATTAGCCGGTACGAATGTTGAAAAAGGAAATGAAATACTTAAAAAAAGTAAAATTAAATATATTGAGGCAAATACTCTTGAAGATGCTGCAAACAAAGCAGTTAAAGCTTTAGGTAACTAATTTATGGCTGTTATAATTGATAAAAATTCAAAAATAATAATTCAAGGTTTCACAGGCAAAATGGGAACATTTCATGCGGACGAAATGATAAAGTATGGATCAAATGTCGTTGGTGGCGTCACACCAGGAAAAGGTGGTTCTAAGCATTTAGATCGTCCTGTATTTAATACAGTAAAAGAAGCTGTTAAACAAACGGGTGCCACTGCTTCGATATTATTTGTCCCACCAGCTTTTGCTGCAGACTCCGCAATGGAAGCAGCTGATGCAGGAATTAAAACTTGTGTAGCAATTGTAGATGGTATCCCATCTCACGACATGATTAAGATTAAGAGATATATGAGGAGATATACTAAAAGTGGAAAGATGACTTTGGTGGGTCCTAATTGTGCAGGAATAATAAGTCCTGGTAAATCTATGCTAGGAATAATGCCTGGTCATATTTATAAAGAGGGTAGAGTTGGAATAATTAGTAGATCAGGAACTTTAGGTTACGAGGCAGCACAACAACTCAAAAATTTAAATATTGGAGTTTCAACAAGTGTTGGGATTGGTGGTGATCCAATCAACGGAAGTTCTTTTAGGGATATTATTGAAAAGTTTGAAACTGATGATGAAACAGATGCAATTTTGATGATTGGGGAAATTGGTGGACCTCAAGAAGTTGCAGCAGGTCATTTTGCTAGAGAAAATATGAAAAAACCAGTCATAGCATATATAGCAGGACTAACTGCACCAAAAGGCAGAGTGATGGGTCATGCGGGTGCAATTGTTTCAGCATATGGAGAAAGTGCTGTTGAAAAAGTTGAGCTCTTAAAAGAGTGTGGTGTAACAATTTCAAAAAATCCTTCAGTAATGGGAGATACGGTAAAAAGAGTGCTTGGTTAAAATTAATTTTTTATGGGTAAAATAAAAATAATATTTTTAATTATAATTGGTTTCATAGTTTACAAAGGTTTTGTAGCAATTAAAAATTTTGAAATCGGAATTGATAAAGAAGTTGCTCAAATCGAAGAAATGGGATTTGAAAAGGAAGGCCAGGTTATAGGGTTAATGATGTATCTTGGAGATCCTGAGGATCTAAAATTAGTCGAACACTTACTTGTTAAAAATAAATCTAAATGTTTTGAAATGAAAGTAATTGCAGAGGAGAACTCTAATGCATATTATGAATGTGCTAGGGTGATAGCCATTACTAAGGAAGGAAAAATAATTAGAGTGATAGAAGAAATTGAGGTTTTATAATGGCTTACGATGACAATAATATATTTGCTAAAGTTTTGAGGGGAGAAATACCTTGTAAAAAAATTTATGAGGACGATTTTGTATTATCATTTTATGACATTAATCCTCAAAAAAAAATTCATGCTTTAGTAATTCCTAAAGGAAAATATATTGATCTAGATGACTTTAGCGACAAAGCAAGTGATGATGAAATTGTTGGATTAATTAAAGGGGTTAATAAGGTAGCAAAAAAATTAGGCATCTCAGTTGAGGAAGGCAATGGTTATAGAGCACTTACAAATATAAGTGAACATGGTGGCCAAGAAGTGCCACATCTACACTTCCATGTTTTTGGTGGCGAAAAAGTTGGGAAAATGGTCGAATGATTGAAAAAATTGATAGATATTATTTAGAAATTTTATCAATCCAAAGCCTAAAGCATAAAAAAAAACCTAATGAAAATCTTCGAATTGAACTTTTAAAAAAAGAAAATTTTGATTTAAATAAATTTTTCTACAAACAAGTTGGTAAAAAATATCAATGGATTGACCGATTAATCTGGAGCGATGCTTCCTGGCAAAATTATATATCTAATAACAATTTAAAAACATACATACTAAAAGAAAACGATGAATTAGTAGGATATTTTGAGCTAATTCATAATACAGAATCTAATAATTGTGAAATTGCTTATTTTGGAATTTTAGAAGAATTTTTTGGAAAAGGTTATGGGGGCTATTTATTATCTGAAGCAATCAAATTTGGTTTTAATTTGAATGCAAAAAGAGTTTGGGTTCATACATGTTCTTTAGACCACCCAAATGCAATTTCAAATTACAGATCAAGAGGCATGAAAGTCTTTAAAAGTGAAATTTTAGAGAGAAGAGCTATTTAATTAATAGATGGTAATTTAAATTGATCTTTTTTTAGTGGTAAATTTATTTTTAAATCAAAAAGGTAAGTAATAACTAAGTTTTGATAAATATCAATATTTTGCCATCCAATAATATTTAAAGTTTTTTTATCAAAAAAAATATTTACACTATTTTCACTTTCATCAAATTTAAAGCGATAAAACTTATCATCAATTAAATCTACATTTGTTTCCTTTATTTTTGAAATTAGGAAATTTTTATCTAAAATTAAATTAAGTGCAGTTTTTTCAATAGGGTAAATATAATATTGATTAATTCTTTGATTTTTAATCACCAGACTTTTGCCATCAGATACTAGAAGTTTTTCATTATTATTTTCATATAAACAGTAAATCTTTTTAGGGTATTCAATAATACAATTACCCTTTTCCTCTTTATCATTTATATTTTGTTTAAAAGAGAAAGATAGATTTTCAATTTCATTAAAATTGTTAATAATATTTATAACCTCTGATGCTTTTAAATTATTAAAAAAAAAACATAAATAAAAAAAAACAATGAAAATTTTTTTCATTATTTTAAAACATCTCTTTTGCCAACATGGTTTGCTTTACTAACGATTCCTTCCTGCTCCATCATATCGATAATTCTTGCAGCTCTATTATACCCAATCTGTAACTTTCTTTGTAAAAATGAAGTTGATGCCTTGCCTTCTGTTTTAATAATATCAACAGCAGTTACATACAAATCATCTTTATTATCACTTGATGCTGACATACCTGAGTCACGCTCATCTGCAAAATTTAGAATTTCATCAACATAATCAGGCTCAGCCTGTGAGCGAATAAAGTTGTTAATTTTATCTATCTCAGTTTCCGAAACATATGGAGCATGAATTCTAATTATTCTATTGGCTGATGACATATAAAGCATATCACCCTTACCAAGCAACTGTTCTGCTCCTTGTTCACCTAAAATTGTTCTACTATCTATTTTTGACGTAACTTGGAAAGATATTCTTGTTGGAAAATTTGCTTTGATGGTTCCAGTAATAACATCTACGCTTGGCCTCTGGGTTGCCATAATAATATGAATTCCAGCAGCTCTTGCCATTTGTGATAATTTTTGAATATAGTTTTCGATTTCCTTGCCGGCAACTAACATTAAATCTGACATTTCATCAACTATTACAATTATGTAGGGCATAGAATGAGAATGCTTTGTATTATAACCATCAATATTCTTAACTCCTTCTCTCGTCATTAATTTATATCTACTTTCCATTTCTTTAACGACCCATCCTAATACAGATGCTGCTTTTTTTGCTTCAGTTATAACTGGACAGAGTAAATGAGGTATACCTTCGTAAGTTGATAGTTCTAACATTTTAGGGTCAATCAAAATAAATTTACATTTATCAGGCGAGTGTTTGTATAAAAGCGAAAGTATAATTGTGTTAATGCAAACAGATTTTCCAGAACCAGTTGTTCCAGCTATTAATAAGTGGGGCATTGAAGATAAATCTCCAGTAATTGGAATCCCAGAAATACTTTTTCCAAGAGCAATTGGTAATTTAATATCTTTATTTTTAAAATTTGGTGAAGAAATTATTTCACTTAAATATACATTTTCTCTATAAGTGTTTGGAAGTTCAATACCAATAGTATTTTGTCCTGGAATAGTTGAAATTCTTGCAGATTCTGAGCTTGTGTTTCTAGCAATGTCTTCGGAAAGGTTTATAACTTTTGAAACCTTTACACCAGCCGCAGGTTCAAATTCATTCAATGTAACCACAGGTCCGTTACTAACTTTTTTAATTTTACCCTCAACCCCAAAATCTAGAAGTATCTTTTCTAAAGAATTAGAATCGTAATTTTGATCATCCGATTTTCTTGATCTCTCCTCTTTTGAGGCAATATTTAAAAACTCTATACTTGGTTGTTTATATTTAAGTTTAGTGATTTTATTTTGGTTTGTATTTTGATTAAAAGAAAAATTTTCCTGCACACTTTCAACTTGCTCTTCATCGATAGATTTATAGACATCGTTGTTAATAACTTTATTTTGTAAAGAAGTATTTTGTTTTTTCTTTAATGTAATTTTTTTAACTAAGTTTACAAAACTTTTAATACTGAAATTAATACTTTTGAAAAAAAGTAAAAGAGTGGAAATTAGCATAAAATAGTAAGATATATCTTTATTTATAAGGAGCATATTTTCAACAAAACCCTTTGAGAAAGTATTTCCAATAAATCCTCCATTACCATTAATTGGTAGCCAAAATGAATTAAAATAGAATATTGCTAAAAAAATTGTCCCAAAGAAAATGTATAGCACTACATAAAAAAAATTTTGTAAAATAATTTTTAATTCTTTTTTAAAAAAAATATTAATACCCGTTACAAATAAAGTAGCTGTTAACAAAAAAGAAATTAAACCTATTGATTGTAAAAAAAAATCGGAAACAACACTACCGTTAAAACCTAGGGCATTTTGTATTTGATTATTATTTGAGTAAACAAAATTAGGATCAGAAGCTGTATATGTAAGGAGGGCTATAACGAGCAGTATACTGGTTGCAGCTAAGAATATACCAAACAGCTGAATTAACCTATTGATTATAAAGCTTGATATGTTTTGCAATAAAGATTTAATGCTCATAATATTAAAAAGAATCCAATTTATCACTTTGTATCACTTAATATTTATTGTTAAAATTATTTTTTTATGAAAATAAGTATTATTGGTAATAATCTCACAGGTTTAATTTTAGCTAAAGCTCTGTCCAACAAAAATATAAATGTTGAAATCTTTTACGGTAGTAAATCAAAGAAATATAAATCTAATAGAACAATAGCAATAACAAATAAAAATATGAATTTTGTAGAAAAAAATTTATTTCATATCTCTAAAAAATTTATCAATCCTATTAATGAAATTGGTATTGCAACCGAAAATAGTAACAATAAAGAAATATTTAATTTTAAAAATAAAAAAAATCTTTTTTATTTAATAAGAAATGATGATTTTATAAAGGTCTTAAAAAAAAATTTAAAAGGGGTTAAACTTAATAAAATTAAAAATCAAAATTTTTACAAAAGTTTATTAAATAAAAATAAAAAAGATTTAATAATAAATTGTGAAAAAAATAATATTTATAATAAAAAATTTTTTCATAAAAAATTTAATAAAAATTACAATAGTACAGCTTTTACATTTATTATAAATCACGAACCTGTTAATAACAATAAAGCTTTACAAATTTTTACTAAGCATGGTCCCTTAGCATTTTTACCATTGTCAAAATTTCAGACATCAATAGTATTTTCGATTAATAAAAAAAGTTTTATTCGATCAGATTCTGAGGTTTATGATTTATTTAAAAAATATAATAAAATTTATAAAAAAATAAAATTTTCTAAGATCGAAAAAGTAGAACTTAAATTTGAAGTAGCAAGACATTACTATCACGATGAGATTCTTTTATTTGGTGACAGTCTTCATCAAATTCATCCGTTAGCTGGTCAAGGTTTCAATATGACAATAAGAGATTTGCAAATTTTAATAAATGAAATAATTAAAATCAAAGAACTTGGCTTGCCTATAAATAAAAATTTGTTAAAGGAATTCCAAGCTAAAACTAAAACCTATAATTTCCTTTATTCAAACAGCATAAATCTTATAGAAAGTTTTTTTAAAATAGATAACAATTTTAAAAATAAAATTTCTAACTCAATTCCTTTCAGTTTAAATAAAAATAAAATATTTAAAAATTTTTTTATGAAAGTAGCTGACGAAGGTTTTAGCTTTTTTTAATTACTGCAAAGTATTATTTTGAAAATTGTCTAATAGATAAGTTTTTAAAATTTTTTCCAATTTTAATTTTCTATCATTAACATTTAAGCTTTCTAACAATGTTTGTTTTTCTTCCAAGCTTATTGGAGATGCCATAGATAAAGTATTTATAGTGTTATATAAATCTTGCTTTTCAAGCTCTGACCAATTTATAGCATAACCTTTTTTATTAAATATACTTTTAAGATCTTTTAGAATTGTTTCTAAATTTGAGAAATTAATTTTCTCTCTATTTTCTTTAAAATCAAAAGAGAACTTTTCATAATTTACTTTGCAAACCCTATAAAGTTTATTTGTAGAAATTTCTTTTAAAATCTCAAATCTACTTATTCCATTCAAAACAATTAAATATCTTCCATCATCAGTTTCATTAAAACTTGTAATTTTTCCAACACATCCAACATTATAAAGGTTGGGCTTTTTTAAATCTCCAGTTTTTTTAGGTTGAACCATGCCTATCATTCTATGTGATTTCATTGCGTCATCGATCATTTGTACATATCTCGGCTCAAAAATATTTAATGGAACTGTACTTTCAGGAAAGATAATAAAATTAGAAAGTGGAAAAATCGATATTTCTTCAGGTAATTTTTTATTATTTTGCATATAAATTAATTATAATAATTAGCAATAATTAGTAAATCATTTTATTTAATATTTAAAAAATAGATGTATTAATCTTATTTAAAGCAAGTAACTAAAAACTTTTTTGAAATTTTGATAACTTCTTGCAATTAAAAAGATCGCTTATTATAATAAATTTATAAAAGCGGGCGTAGCTCAGTGGTAGAGCGTCTCGTTGCCAACGAGAAGGTCGTGGGTTCAAGTCCCATTGCCCGCTCCAAATATTATGGATGATTTAGCAAATAAAAAATGTATTCCTTGTGAGGGTGGAATTCCCGCATTTGATAAAAGCGAAATACATAAATATTTAAAAAAAGTCGATGGATGGGATGTAAAAGAAGATGAAAAAAATAATTTTTTTTTAACGAAAGAATTTACGTTTGAAAATTTTATAGAGAGCCAATCATTTGTTAACAAAGTTGGACAACTTGCAGAAAATGAGGGTCATCATCCAGATATTGCTTTTGGCTGGGGTTATGCAAAAATCAAAATATTTACGCACGCTATCGAAGGTCTCGCAGAGAGTGATTTTATCTTGGCAGCAAAAATTGATCGGATTTGCTAATGTCTAAAATGGCGAGTTTTTGAGAAAACTAAGACAATACCAACATCATTAGCATACTTAATTATTTCTTTATCCCGGATCGAACCAGACGGCTGAATCACTGCAGTTACTCCAGATTGTACTAAGGTTTCTATTCCATCAACAAAGGGAAAAAAAGCATCTGAGGCTGCTAGAATATCACCTTCAATTTTTGAATTAAATTTCTTTAACTTGCTGATAGCAATTTTACAGCTGTCTAATCTACTAGGTTGTCCCGAACCAATTCCTACAGTTGATTTATCTTTAGTCAAAACAATTGCATTTGATTTAACAAATCTACAAATATTAAATGCAAAAATTAAATTTTTCAAGGTTTTAGAATTTGGTTTTAATTTTGAAACTACTTTAAAATTTTTTGAGGAAAACTTTAAATTGTCTGCAGTCTGCAAAAGAAGAGTATTAAAATTATTATTATAACTTAGAATTTCATTATTCTTTAAGTCACTTGAGTCTATTATTCTTAAATTTTTCTTTTTTTTTAAGATTTTTAAAGAATCTTTATCAAAGGCATCTGCAATGATAACCTCAAAAAAAATTTTATCTAATTCATTTGCTAATTTTTTATTAATTTTAAAATTAAAACTAACAATACCCCCATATGCACTTATTGGATCAGATTTAAGTGCTAATTTAAAACTTTCAATTTTATTTGAATTTACCGCAACCCCACAAGGATTTGCATGCTTTATAATAACTGTACCTTGATTTTTTGGAAGTGATTTAGATATATTTAAAGCTGCAAATATGTCATTATAATTGTTGTAACTCAATTTTTTTCCATTTAATTGTTTTAATTTTAAATTCTTATTTATATAAATAGATGATTCCTGATGTGGGTTTTCTCCATATCTTAAGTTTTCGAGTAGATTAAATGTAAATAATTTCTTTTTAGGAAAATTATTTTTAAGAATTGTATTAAAATAATTAGAAATTGTTGCATCATACGAACCTGTTGAAGCAAAAGCTTCGGAAGAAAGTTTTTCCCTTAAAGATAGTGTAGTAGAACAACTAAACTTATTTAAATGATCAATTAAGCTATCATATTGTGATATATTTGTGACAATTGTCACATCCCTATAATTTTTAGCTGCAGCCCTGACCATCGCTGGTCCACCAATATCAATATTTTCAATAATTTTTTCATGATTAGTTGATTTTTCTAAAGTTTTTTCAAAAGGATAAAAATTTACAACAACTAAATCAATTTCCTTAAAATTATGTTTTATTGATTCTTTTTTGTGAGATTTTTTTTTTCGTTTCATCAAAATCCCAGCATGTATTTTTGGATTTAATGTTTTTACTCTTCCATCTAAAATTTCAGGGTATTTAGTATAATTCGATACTTCTATGGATTTATATCCCAATTTTTGGATTTCTTTATGAGTTCCACCTGAACTCAGTATCTCAACATTATACTTTTTTAAAGTCTTTAATAAATTTCTTAAATTTTTTTTATCATAGACAGATATAAGAGCTCTTTTGATTTTTTTCATATTATCTTTTCTATTTCCCAGTTTATTTCTTGATCTTTGTCTTCTATAATTCCTGAAATAACAATATTTTGATTTTCTAAAAAACTATTTTTTTGTCCAAAAAATAAACCAGTCTCATAATCTATATTATATATATCAGATTTAAATTTCCAACCTTCATTCCCACATTCCATATAAACAGTTTTTTTATCTTGAGTTTTCATCACTTTTGCATCAGGGTCTAGATGGAATCTTATCTCAAAATTCAATTTTCCACTTTTTTTCTTTTTAATTATCTTATCAATTCCAATAAATTTATATTGATCGTGAAAATATTCTAATTTCCTAGAGTGTAAGACCCCATATCTTTTAAGATAACCATCATGTTCTGCACTAATCATCCAGTATTTTTTGGTTATATTAACATTTTTATTTATTACTTTTGTAGAACCAATTGTTTGCGAAGTACCATCTATTTTTTTTAAAAATTGGGTAGATGAACTATTATTTAATACTAATGTACTCTGACAGGCTGTACTTTTACAAATGAGGTTTAATTGATGTTTATAGTTTTGAAAATATCCTGAGTTTGAAATTATTTTTTTTCCATTACTAATTATTTCAAAAGATAGTGTACCAGCTTGGTAGTCATCTGAAAACTTTTTTTCAGGTGAGGGGCCTAAGTCCATAGCAAAAAATAATTTTTTATTATTTAAAAAAATATATTCTCCAACTTCATGACTTTCATTTTTGAAATTATAACCTAATCTTTTTAAGTAGTTACTAAAATCTGAATTATTTGAAATTTGATTACCATTAAAAAAATATGATGCTTCTGGACCACGATTAATCAATGAGTATGCTTGTCCACTGTGATAAATTATTTCGTCTAAATATTCGGGAATATCATTTTGGGATTCTTTTAACCATTCTCTTATTAAAATAAAATATTTTAAGTAAAAATTTAACTGTCTTATATTTCTAGATTTTGGGAAACCTTCTTTATTAAAGGTTGAATTGACAATTTTTTTTAAAAGATTTAGTCCGTATTCCAGAAACTTGGTCTTGTCATTAAATGATAAGCCTCCTAAAATTATAGCAGCACAACCAATTATTTTATTATCTATTTTTTTTGATCTATCTATTTCGTTAATAAGATGATTAATTTGTTTTTTAATTAAATAATCAAATTCATTTTTATAAATTTCATCACTACTCTCATAAGTGATTTTTGAATTTGATATCCAAGATATAACTCTTTTAGATAAAATATCTGTTTCCCAACTCTCATGATTATAATTTTTATTTTTTAAAAACCAATTTTGTAAAATTGACTGAACTTCTTTTTTGGATGAGTTTAAATCAAGAGTAAATAACCAAAAAAAACTGTGCAATTTATTAAAATCTTTTTTGTTTATTTTATTATCTGACCAAACATTAGTAAGCAAAAATTCTTTGATATTTTTTTTTTTATTTGAGTATTTAATAATACTATCAAGTAGGCTTGGGCTAGGCCTGTATTCTAAATAATTAGAATTTATTTTTGAAATTTTTTTATTATAGATCTCTGATTTTAAATAAAGCTTTCTTATTGATGAAAAAATAAAAAAAAAAAATTGATTAATATAAATTAACGAATTTTTTAAAATCATATTACTCTGTTCTTAAAGCATCTATATTTTTTTTAATATCACCGTTATTATCTTTAAAAATTGTAGTTCCTGAAACAAGAATATTAGCCCCAGCATCTTTTACAAGTTTAGAATTATTAAAATTTATACCTCCATCAACCTCAATATCAAAATTTAAATTTTGTTTTATTTTTTTATCAGAGAGTTTTTTTATTTTTTCTATAACTTCTGGCATAAATTTTTGACCTCCAAAGCCTGGATGTACACTCATAATTAAAACAAGATCTATTTTATTTAAATAATCTTCGATGATATCTATGGGTGTATTGGGGTTTAATGATATGCCAACTTTAATTTTATTTTTTTTAATAAGATTTATTGTCTCGTTAATATCTTCCGTTGCTTCTGGATGAAATGTAATAATATCTGCGCCAGCATCAGCAAAATTTTGGATATATTTATGAACTGGGGAAATCATTAAATGAACATCAAATATTAATTTAGTATGATTTCGTAAGGATTTAATTACTGGAGGTCCTATTGTTAAGTTTGGAACAAAGTGCCCATCCATAACATCTACATGAATCATGTCTGCTCCAGCAGACTCAAGTCTTTTTATTTCATTACTCAGTTGACTAAAATCAGCTGATAATATTGACGGTGAAATTTTAATTTTTTCCATTGATTACTATATTACTAGTATCAATAAAGTTTTTTAATTTGAATTAATTTTTACCAAAAATTTGGTATATTTGAATTGCAATTTCGCTTTCCAATGGAAAAGATAGCATACCCATGACAGAATAACCCAGTAGATAAGGAAATAGATAAAATCTGAACATATAGAAGAACCATGCAACATAGAGTGGAACAAGAGGTCTTATTATAAAAGAAGGAGTTATTACTGAAAATAGATTTATTAAAGGATTGGTTAATTTAACAAAAACTTTCATAAAGAAGAAGTTTGAGTCTTCTCTTTGAAAAATATTCATTGCTACTCTGCCAATTAGTGTCCACATAATTACACCCATCACATAATCAATTAAATATACTAAAGGATGAAAATTTGCAGACATAGTCTTTTAATTAAAGAAAATTAAAGGGGCGAAAAATTCTCGCCCCTTTAAATTATTTATTTAGTGTTGTTTACCAAGTACTGTTTTACCGCTAGGTATACGTACTTCATCAACCATTTTTTGTGTAGCTGCGTCTGGTGCTTTAGTCATTAAACTAACCACAATCATAGACACTAAGCTTACTAATGATCCAACAATACCGAATGTCAATTGAGTAACACCCCAGAATCCTGCTCCTCCAGTTCGTACCCAAACTAGATACGCTGTTCCTGAAGCTAGACCTAGAAGCATTCCTGCAACCGCACCCTGTGCATTAGCTCTCTTCCACCATACACCAAGTACAAGTGGGAAGAATAATCCTGACATTGCAAAGTCAAAAGCCCAGATAACCGAACCTAAGATACCTTGAATTTCAAGAGCTGCAATTGTTGCTCCGGCAAAACCAATTATTACAAGTAATACCCTTGCAACAATCAATCTCTTCGCAGTTTCTGCTTTAGGATCGATGATCTTGTAGTACAAGTCATGAGATAAAGCATTTGCAATTGCTAAAACTAATCCATCAGCTGTTGACATGGCAGCAGCCATACCTCCAGCAGCAACTAGTCCTGAAATTACATATGGTAATCCAGCTATTTCTGGTGTTGCTAACACAACGGCTTTACCACCCATGAAAAACTCATTTAATTCGAGAGTTCCATTTCCGTTAAAGTCGCTAACAAACATCAAGTTCGCTTGGTTCCAGTTTTGGTACCAGTCTAATGCTTGAACGTCAGCAATTGATTTACCAATAATTCCAGTCGCTAAGTTTGGATCCATTAATGATAGTTTAGATAATGTAGCTAACATCGGCGCTGAAGAGTAAAGTAGGAAAATAAAGAATAATGACCAACCTACTGATCTTCTTGCTGATTTAACACTTGGAGTAGTGAAGTATCTCATCATAACGTGTGGTAATGAAGCTGTTCCAGCCATCATACAAATTGCTAATGAAATAAATTTCCAAGGTGTTGTGTTTACTTCCGAGTGAGCTTTAGTTATTCCAGCTAAACCTTTTGGTACTGTAGCTAAATCAGCTGCAGAGTTTTTAACTGTCCCTAGACCAAACTGTGACTCTAGTTCAGCTATTCTAGCAACCTCGTCTGCTAACATGAAGTGTGGAAATACACCAGCACCCATTTTATTACTGATCCAGAATACAGGTAACAAGTAAGCAATAATTAATACTATGTATTGCGCAACCTGTGTCCAAGTAACTGCTCTCATACCACCTAGTAATGAGCACATTAATATACTTAATAGCCCAACATAAACAGCAATGTTAAACGGAATATCTAGTGCAACTGATGCAATAGTTCCCGTCGCATTAATTTGTGCTGTCACGTAAGTGAATGAAGCAACTGTTAGTACCAATACCGCACTTAGTCTTGCTAGGTTACCACCATATCTAGTACCAATAAAATCTGGTACTGTATAACAACCAAACTTTCTTAAGTAAGGTGCTAGTAGTGATGCTACAAGAACGTAACCACCAGTCCATCCAACTAAAAGCGCCATGTAACCATAACCTTTGAAGTAAATTCCTCCAGCCATTGCAACGAATGATGCACCAGACATCCAGTCTGCTGCAGTTGCCATACCGTTGAATACTGTTGGAACTTGTCTTCCAGCTACATAGTAAGCGTCTACTTGAAGTGTACGTGATAGCCAACCGATTAGTGCGTAGATTAAAACTGTAAAAGCTACGAAAAATATACCAATTAATTTCGCAGACATCCCAGCTTGTTCAGCTATTGCCATTAAGATTATGAATACAAGGAAACCCCCTGTGTATGTTCCATAAATCTTAGGCAAGTTGTCTATAAATTTACCTTTAAACATTAGTCATCCTCTCTTTCAGTAAATCCGAACTCTTCATCTATCTTCTCTTGTCTTCCCGCAAACCAGAAAATCAGTATTACGAAAATTCCAAGCGACCCCTGACATGTCATATAATATGACAATGGATATCCTAGTGGTCTGAAGCTAGATGCTTCCATTTCGGCTCCGAAGAAAAAGATGCCAATTGAGAAAACAAACCAAATTGCTAATGTAATAAAAAGCAATCCTCTGGTTTTTTCCCAGTGTTGTTGTTGTTTTGACATTTTTTTGCCTCCCTATAGGTTAAAAGATGAAACATTACTAAAAATGAAGTAGATTGGAAGACTTAATATGATCAATATATTGGGTTTTTTAACATATAATACAACTTCAGGTATAAAATGGCCTTAAAATACAAATTCAATCTGAAAGATATAAGTGTTCAAGATTTCAAGGTTTACTTTCTTGGCATGTTTAAATCAATTCTACCAAAGAAAAAAATTAAAAATTTATCAGATCTTGAATCTTTTATTCAAAAAAAATCAGCATGGATTTCTCAAGTAACACTTTATAGTTATTTAAAAACCAGAATGGGAACTAAATATGTTTTACATTTTGATAATGAGAAGCTTTTATCATCTATAAATAAAGCTAAGTGGAATATATACTCAGTAGCACTTCAAGACTTAACGTTTTTTAGTTTCTCTTATTTAAATGCTATTTATAATTATGAAGATATAATCAAATCTAAAGATATTTTTCGTTCAATATTAGATAACGAAAAAAAAAATGGAATGCCGGAGGAAGTTTATGATAGTGCAAAAATATCTTTTGATGAAAGGTTTCAAGAAGTTGATTGGAAAAAACATTATAACTCTCTTCCATTCAATGATAGTGCGTTGGCATTATACAAATGGGCTCCAATAGCTGATGAGCTTAAAACACTTGATAGAAAAATTGTTTTAAATTCTATGATTTTAAAATGGGATAATATTAAGGATGAGTTTACTAAATTAATTAATATTTAAATATTTTTTCTGTCGTTAACTAAACTATCAACAACACTTGGATCTGCTAGAGTTGTGGTATCACCAAGCTGCTCATGTTCATTAGCAGCAATTTTTCTTAAAATTCTTCTCATGATTTTCCCTGATCTTGTTTTAGGTAGGCCTGGTGAAAAGTGTATTAAGTCTGGTGTTGCAATTGGTCCAATTTGTTTCCTCACCCAAAGTTTTAAGTCTCTTTCTAATTCACCACTTGGATTTTCTCCCACGTTTAAGGTTACGTAGCAATATAGACCGTTACCTTTAATATCGTGTGGATACCCAACAACTGCTGCTTCTGCAACTTTTGGATGTGCTACAAAAGCACTTTCAATTTCAGCAGTTCCTAAATTATGACCAGACACAATTATCACATCATCAACTCTACCAGTTATCCAATAATAGCCATCTTTATCTCTTCTGCATCCATCTCCAGTAAAATATTTACCGTCAAATTGTGAAAAATATGTATCAATGAATCTATTATGATCTCCGTACACTGTTCTCATTTGGCCTGGCCAGGACTGGGCAATACAAAGTCTTCCTTTAGCTTCTCCCTTGAGAACTTTTCCTTCAGGATCAACTATTACTGGTTTTATACCATAAAAAGGTTTTGTTGCAGATCCAGGTTTTAAATCAATAGCTCCAGTTTGAGGGCTTATTAAAATTCCACCGGTTTCCGTTTGCCACCAAGTATCTACTATTGGACATCTCGAATCTCCCACAGTCTTATAGTACCATTGCCAAGCCTCTGGGTTTATTGGCTCTCCTACTGTTCCTAACAATTTTAAAGTTTTTCTTGAGGTTTTTTTAACAGGTCCATCTCCCTCTCTCATTAAAGCTCTAATAGCTGTTGGCGCTGTATAAAAAATATTTACTTTATATTTATCAACTATTTGCCACCATCTAGAATTATCTGGATAAGTTGGTACACCCTCAAACATTATAGTAGTAGCCCCATTTGCAAGTGGGCCATAAATTATATAACTATGTCCAGTTATCCAACCAATATCTGCTGTGCACCAATAAATATCTTTAGGCTTGTAATTAAAAATATACTGGTGAGTCATAGACGCATAAACCATGTAACCCCCCGTAGTATGTAAAACACCTTTTGGTTTACCAGTTGATCCAGATGTATAAAGAATAAATAATGGATCTTCTGCATTCATTTCCTCTGGTTCACAAGTAGTAGAAGCTTTTTTAATTATATCGTGATACCAAACATCTCTTCCTTCATCCCAATTAATTCTATTTCCTGTTCTTTTAACAACAATACACTTCTTAACATTTGGGCAGTTTAGTAAGGCTTCGTCAGTGATGGATTTGAGAGGTATTGTTTTTCCACCTCTTAATCCTTCGTCAGCAGTTATTATATAATCTGATTTACAATCATTAATTCTTCCAGAGATACTATCAGGTGAAAAACCTCCAAATATAATTGAGTGAACAGCACCTATTCTTGCGCAAGCCAACATTGTATAGGCAAGCTCTGGTATCATTGTTAGATAAATTGTTACTCTATCACCTTTTTTAATACCTAAATCTTTTAAAGCATTTGCTGTTTTGGAAACTTCATTGTGAAGTTGTTTATAAGATATTTTTTTTTGAACTTTTGGATCGTCACCTACCCAAATTATTGCAGTTTTATCTTTATTTTTTTTTAAGTGCCTATCTATGCAATTTGCAGAAGCATTAAGAGTACCATCATAAAACCATTTTATATGAACATCTGTTTTACTATATTTAACATCTTTAATTTTATTATATGGTTTTATCCAAGTAATACGCTTACCTTCTTTTTTCCAGAAGTCGTCATTTTGTTTTAAAGAATAATTATATTTCTTCTCGTATTGCTTTTTATTTGCTAGAGATTTTTTAATCCAATCAGATTTTGTTTTAAATATAGTTTCTTGAGAAGTTTTTAAACTTTTTTTATTCTTAGATATTTTTTTCGATTTACTTTTCTTTTTGACTATTTTTTTTGATTTCCTTTTTTTTTGGATTATTTTTTTCGATTTCTTTCTTTTACTGTTTCTTTTTTTCGGTCTTTTAGACATTTTTTAAAATTTATATTTTTTTATTTTACTCATCTTATTTATGATTTTCCAGCTTTTAGTATCAATTGGCATCACAGATAATCTACTTTGTTTGATTAGTGCTAAATTTTGAAGATTTTTATTTTTTTTTATGCTTTCTAGGGTAACTGGATTGTCCAAATAATTTTTGAAGCAGACTTTGATTGCAACAAATCTTTTTAATTTATCTGTTGGATCGACAAAGGCCTCTTTTACAACTTTTACAATCCCCACAATTTCTTTTCCAATATTTGAATGATAAAAAAAACAAAGATCGTTAAGTTTCATATTCCTAAGGTTTTTTGCTGCCTGGTAATTTCTAACACCATCCCATATAGCCACACCATTTGGCGCTTTTTCTTGTTGATAAATAGACCACACATCAGGTTCTGACTTCATTAACCAGTATCGCATCTATTCGTTTGTCTGATATTTATAAAACTTATTAAAATTCATAGTTTTATTTTCCCGCGACAACCATACCCTCTATTAACATCGTTGGAGCATTCGTAGAGTATTTAAACTCAAGATCATCTGCTAGAGTTATGTTCTTAAATATATCCTTAAAATTTCCAGCTATTGTAATTTCACTAACAGGATACTTAAATATTCCATCCTCAACCATAAACCCGTTGGCTCCAACTGAATAATCTCCTGTAACTAGATTACTTCCATGACCAATGGTTTCTGTAATGTAAAGAGTTCTTGTATTTAATTTTAAAAGATCTTTATACGAGATAGACCCTTTTTCAAAAAACAGATTACTTGTTCCACCTCCTCTACCATTTGATTTAAGATTTAATTTTTTCCCATTATAAGTATCAACTAAATAATGTTTTAAAACACCTTGATCTACCAATTTTAATTCATCAGTTTTTACGCCTTCGGAATCAAAATATCTTGAACCTAATCCTTTAACGATATCAGGCTTATCGTAAATATTTATTGTAGTTGAAAATATTTCTTCATTTATCTTATCTTTTAAAAATGAAGTGCCTCTAGCTATTGACGATGCAGATATTGCACTTGCAAAGGTACTTAATATTCCCTTTGAAATTCTTCTATCAAAAACAATACTTATTTTTTCACTTTCTATTTTTTGAGGATTTAATTTTTGAATTGTTTTTTTAGCTGCTAATGATCCAATTTGATTTGGTCTAAGCATATCATGCAAATGACACGTACTCGTGAACTCATAATCTCTTTCCATATTATCATTAGAGTCCTTTGCTATAGCAACACATGATGCAGAAAAAGAAGAGGATTTATATCCATTTAAAAAACCATCACTGCTTGCTAATATAAAATTTGATTTAGACTCTGAAAAACCAGTCTCTGTATTAATAATTTCTTTCTTTTCAAGAGCAACTTCTTCAACTTCTTTTAAATACTCAATTTTTTTATTATTCTCAATATGATCATCATCATATAAATCTAAATCTTTAATATTTGTTGCTAACAAATCTTGATCTGGCAAAGAATTAAATTCATCCGCTGGTGTAATTTTTGTTGTTTCAATGCATCTCTCTATTAAAGTTTTAATATTATTCTCATTAAGATTTGATGATGTGATACCAGATTTCTTTTTACCGATATAAGTTTCTAAACCAATTCTTAAACTATCTGATCTGTCAGACTCATCTAGTTTTCTATTTCTAAAATTAACTGTTTCTGAAATTGAATGTCCTACTACTGCAGTGGCATCTGTTGCACCCAGTTTTTTTGCTAAATCTATACAAAAAGATGCTGTTTTTTTCAAATAATCTTGATCTTTAACCATATGATTTATAATTGAGTTCCACCAACAGTCATTTTATCTATCAGAATCGAAGGCTGGGCTACTCCTACTGGAACTCCTTGTCCTGCTTTTCCACAAGTTCCAATACCTGGATCAAGCATCATATTATTACCAACTAGTGAAACTTCTTTTAAAATTGATGGACCATCTCCAATTAAGGTTGCTCCCTTAATAGGAGATCCTATTTTACCGTTTATAATCTCGTAAGCTTCTGTGCAATTAAATACAAACTTTCCAGAAGTAATGTCAACCTGACCACCACCGAAACTCACTGCAAAGATTCCCTTGTCTACCGACTTAATCATTTCTTCTTGAGAGTATTTTCCATTTAGCATCATTGTGTTTCTCATTCTTGGAAGAACAATATGTTTGTAGCTTTCTCTTCTTCCACTTCCTGTAGATCTAGTATTCATTAATCTTGCATTGAGACGATCTTGCATAAAATTTTTTAGTATACCATTTTCAATTAAGACTGTTTTTTCTGTTGGAGTTCCCTCATCATCAATTGTTAAACTACCTCTCCTATTGTGTAGAGTTCCATCATCAACAATTGTAACACCTTCACTTGCAACTCTCTGACCCATAAGATTATGAAATGCAGAAGTTTTTTTTCTATTAAAATCTCCTTCTAGGCCATGTCCTATAGCCTCATGAATAAGTATTGCTGGCCACCCAGGTCCTAAAACTACTTTCATCTCTCCAGCTGGAGCAGGTTTACTATCTAAATTTACTGAAGCAATTCTCAATGCTTCGTCGCAAACTTTTTTCCAATTATCATCTTTTAGATATTCGTCATACGATTGTCTCCCACCAATTCCGTAAACCCCTGTTTCTTTTTTTCCATTTTTTTCGAGCATTACAGAAACATTAAAACGAATTAAAGGCCTAACATCTGTCAGTACTTCACCACCTGATCTAATTATTTCTATACACTTATGTTCTCCAGAAAAACTGGCAGTTACTTGATGAACAATCCCACTTTTTGCTCTTGTATAATTATTAACTTCTTTTAAGAGATCTAATTTTGATTGAAGTGATTTTTCTTCTATGGGATTAATATTTTTATAAAATTGTTCATTTGTTTTGGGTATTTTATGATTATAAACACCTTTCTTCGATTTCAAAGTTGAGCTTAAATTATCAGCTGATTGTTTTAATGAATTTTTTGAAATTTCATTTGAATGAGAGTAAGCAACAACTTCACCTGTCACGGCTCTTAAGCCATAACCTAAATCAGAATTATAAGTAGAGTTTTTAATTTTATCATCATCTAACACAATAGATTCACTCTTTGAATTTTCTAAATAAAGCTCACCATCATCACAGTTATTTAGTGTTTCAGAAATAATTTTTTCTGCATCATTTTTTGATAAGTCTGCTTTGTTAAAAAAATCAGTCATAATATATTATAAATTTAAAATAATCTTATCATAAGAAACAAACCCGTACTACGCGACGTACTATACATTAAACGCTAATAACCCTTGTCAGCCGTACTTTATGAATAAAAAAATAAAGTAAAAGTTAGCGGAAGTTGTTAGTTTTTTATCAGAATATTAGGAGTTTTGGTTTCATTAACCAATAATTCATTTTTTAAAGTTTTACACCAGCACCTTTTAAAAATTTTGCATTTTCATCCAGTGACCATCTTGGTTTTACCGGATAATCTAATTTATTAAATCTTTTTTTTTTAAATTTTTCCAAACCAACCATCGCTATCATTGCCGCATTATCTCCACATAATTCTAAAGGTGGAAAAATTGGTATAAAACTTTCTTCACTACATAGATTAGATAAAACTTTTCTAATATTTTTGTTAGCAGCCACGCCCCCGGCGACAACAAAAATGTTTTTTTTTATTCCATTTATTTTTTTAAATTCATTCATGGCAATTCTACTTTTTTTAAATAATATTTCTTCAATTGTTTTTTGGAAAGAAGCAGCTAAATCATATTTTTCTTTTTTTGAAGATATTTTATTGGCTATTTTTAAAACTGCAGTCTTAAGACCAGCAAACGATAGATTACATCCTCCCTTGTTTATAATTGGTTTTGGTAGAATATATTTTTTTGGATTTCCTTTTTTAGCATATTCCTCAATTTGCGGGCCCCCAGGAAATTCAATTCCAATCAACTTAGCAGTTTTATCAAACGCCTCACCAAGCGCGTCGTCAATTGTTGTGCCTAATCTTTTATATTTACCTAAGTTATTAACTATTAAAAATTGGCTATGACCCCCTGATATTAGTAACAATAAGTAAGGATAAGTAAGTTTAGAATTTAAAAGTGGGCTTAATGCATGACCTTCAAGATGGTTCACAGCTATAAATGGTTTATTAATTGAAGAGGCAATTGTTTTTCCAAAATTTAAACCAACTGACAAACAAACCACTAATCCTGGACCAGCAGTTGCTGCTACGGCATCGATATCTTTTATTTTAATTCCACTTACTTCAATAGCTTTTTTGGTAATCAAATCTATTTTTTCAATATGGGACCTAGCTGCTAATTCTGGAACAACTCCACCAAACTCCTTATGAATATCAACTTGACTAGAAACAATATTAGATAAAATTTCAGGGTTTCCATTATTTTCTTGAATTACTGCAGCAGCTGTTTCATCACAGCTTGATTCAATTCCCAAAATTATAGGTTTTTTTGTCATTAATTATTTTAAATAATAATACAATCTTAATATAATTATTAAATATAAAGTAATTAGATGATAAATAAAAAAATAATTATTGGCTCAAGAGGCAGTAAATTAGCATTAAATTATGCTGAAAGAGCCAAAAATGAAATATGCACTAAATTAAATATTAAAGAAAAAAATCTAGAAATTAAAAAAATAATTACAGAGGGAGATAAAATTAAGGATGTAAGACTTTCTGATACAGGGGGAAAGGGACTTTTTTCGAAAACGATAGAAAATGAACTTTTAAATAATAAAATTGATATAGCAGTTCACGCTTTAAAAGATATGCCATCTGATGAGACTAGTGGGCTAACTACTAATTGCTTTCTAGAAAGAAATGACCCACGAGAAGTTTTGATTTCAAGAGACAAAAAAAAATTCAATGATTTAAATAAAGGATCAATAATTGGAACCTCTTCTTTTAGGAGAGAATTTCAATTAAAAAGAATTAGAAATGACTTAAAATATAAATTAATTAGAGGCAATGTTGATACTAGGATAAAAAAATTAAATGAAAAAAATTTTGATGCAATAATACTTTCATTTGCAGGATTACATTCTTTAAAACTTGATCAAAATATAACTGAAATTTTTTCAACTTCTGAAATTATACCAAGTGCTGGCCAAGGAACTATAGCCTTGCAATGTAGAGAAAATGATGAAGAAATAATTAAAATACTAAAAAAAATTAATCATGAATTGACTTATAAGTGTGTCATTGCAGAAAGAGATGTATTAAAAACCTTAAATGGAGATTGTGAGACGCCCATAGGAGCTTTTGCTAATATAAAAAATAATGAATTAAATTTAGAAACTGAGCTTTTTTCATTGGACGGAAAGGATAGATTTTATGAAAGTTTATCAACTGAATTAAAAAATTTTAAAAAAATTGGTTTGAAAGTTGGAACAATTCTTAAAAAGAAATCTAAAAACTCATATAAAAGATAGTTATGCATATTTTATTAACACGCCCAATTGAAGATTGTAAAGATTTGATCATTAAATTTAAAAACCTTGGTCATACAGTCTCACATATGCCGGTTATTAAAATTGATAAATTGAATTATGAAATAAAAAAAGTTGAAGAATTTAAAGCAATTATATTTACTAGCGCTAATGCAATAAAATATCTTGATACAAAACTAATTGATAAAAAAATATTAAGTTTTTGTGTTGGAGAGGCAACAGAAAGAAAAGCTCGTAGTAATGGTTTTCAAAATATTATTTCAGCCGAGGGAAATGTAAATAATCTTAAAGAACTTATAATTCAAAATCTTGAGCCATCATATGGTAAAATGCTTTATGTTAGTGGTGAAACTATTTCTAATGAGTTAGATAAAGATCTTTCATCTCATGGATACAGGGTTGAGAGAATTATTACTTATTCTGCAAAATTTGTTGAAAATTTAGATGAAAATTTTATAGAAAGTTTGAAAAAAAATATTCCAGACATTGTTTATATTTATTCTGCAAATAGTGCAGCAAGTTTTCTAAGATTAATTAAAAATTATGATATTGGGAATTTATGGATGGATACTAATTTAATGTGTATAAGTGAAAAAACATCCTCTATTTTAAACGAAATAAAATGGAAAAAAATCTTTATATTTAGACCAGGAGAAGAGCAATTTTTGCTTTATAAAATTTAGATTCCAATAAATAAGCTCAAACAAAGACTATTTATTTGTTTTTAAAAAAATAATTGTTAGAAATTAATAATGGAATTATTTAATAACTTTAAAATATTATTCTTATCAGTATGGAATAAAGGAATTTTTGGTATTGATATTTTTGAGATCTTAGTAGGTATAGGAATTTTTCTTGTATTCCTTATTTTTCGTGGACTAATAAGTAAATTAATAATTAAAAGACTTGAAGGCTTAGCAAAAAAAACAACTAACAAGCTTGATGATTCTTTTGTTTTAGCAATGGAGGGACCAGCTAGATTTTTACCAATCGTTATAGGTTTTTTTATAGCAAGTTATTATATGTCATTCTCAGAAAGTAGTAGAGAAGTTGTTGATACAATCAATAGAACACTTATAACTATTTTTATTTTTTGGGTTATGCACCAAATTATTGAACCTATTTCATATATTTTAAGTGGATTAAATAAAATTTTAACAAGAGAACTAATTGGGTGGATTATAAAATCTTTAAAAATATTAATTTTTATTCTTGGGCTTGCAGCAGTCCTTGAACTTTGGGGAATTAAAATTGGACCAATAATAGCTGGTCTTGGACTTTTTGGTGTAGCAGTTGCTCTTGGAGCACAAGATTTATTCAAAAATCTTATATCTGGAATTTTGGTCTTAGTAGAAAAACGATTTAAAATCGGTGATTGGATTTTAGTCGAAGGAATAATAGAAGGTATTGTTGAAAAAATAGGTTTTAGATCTACTGTAATTAGGAAATTTGACAAATCAATAGCAATAATACCTAATTTTCAATTTGCAGAGAACGCAGTTATAAATATTAGCCAAACTACAAACTGGATTATTAGTTGGATTATAAATCTTCAATACGACACTTCAGTAGATCAACTTAAAACTATTAGAAATGAAATTGAAGATTATATAAAAAAAAATGAGGATTATAAACCCAGCCTTGGATATGCCGTAAGAGTTGATAAATTTGCTGAAAGTTCAATTGATATGTATATTCGATGCTTTACTAAAACAGACGAATGGGAGGAATGGCTAGCAGTGAAAGAAAGACTTGCCATCTCAATAAAACAAATAGTTGAAAAAAATAAAGCCTCATTTGCATTTCCAAGTCAATCTATTTATGTTGAAAAAAAATGATTGCAATTTTTTACTTAGTTTTACAAATATTAAAACTTTATTCATATGTAGTTATTGCAAATGTGGTTATTAGTTGGTTAGTTGCCTTTAATGTTTTGAATACCCAAAACCGATTTGTTTATTCAATATTGGAATTAACTTATAGGTTAACAGACCCATTTTTGAGAAGAATAAGAGCATTTTTGCCAAATCTTGGAAATTTAGATATTTCTCCAATTATCCTACTGTTATTGATTTGGTTTATAGAAATGTGTATGAAGCTTTATTTGGCACCAATTATATTTAACTAATTTATGATTTTAATAGACGGAAAAAAAGTAGCTGCAGAATTAAGAGAAGAATTAAAAAAAGAGGTAACTGATTTAAAGTCTAGAACAAATAAAATACCGGGCTTAACTGTAATTTTAATTGGTGAGCTTGCTCCTAGTAAAATATATGTAAAAAATAAAGAAAAATCAGCAAATGAAGTTGGTATAAAATCAGAAATTATTAGATACCCAGACTCTGTTGAAGAAAAAAAGGTTTTAGAAAAGATTAGCGAATTAAATAAAGATGATAGTGTTTCAGGAATTTTAGTTCAGCTTCCTTTGCCTAATCATATAGATAAAAAAAAAGTTATAGAAGCAATTTTACCAAGTAAAGATGTGGATGGCTTTCACCCTTATAATGTTGGAAATTTATCCTCAGGGTATGAAAGTTCTATTCCTTGCACACCTCTTGGATGTTACCTACTTATTAAAAAGATTGAACCAAATCTAAGTGGAAAAAAAGCAGTAGTAGTGGGTAGATCTAATTTAAATGGAAAGCCTATGACACAACTTTTGCTCAAAGAAAACTGCACCGTAACAATAACGCACTCTAAAACAAAAGATCTTAAAGAAGAATGTTTAAAAGGAGATATAATAGTTGCAGCAGTTGGGATACCCGAGCTTGTTAAGGGAGACTGGGTTAAAAAGGATGCTATTGTTATTGATGTTGGTATTAACAAAACTGAAAAAGGAATTGTAGGAGACGTCGCATTTGATGAAGTTTCTAAAGTTGCGAAAGCATTAACACCTGTTCCAGGAGGAGTTGGACCAATGACTATTGCCTGTCTTTTGAAAAATACAATTGAATGTTTTAAGAGATCTAATTTATAATCTATTTTCTTTTACTTTTTTTATCTTTTAATCCCAGCTTGTCACTATGTCTTAATCTTAATATTACAATTGCGGCAGCTATAAGCACTATAGCAACTGCTTCATAAACAAGTCCTGAAGGATCCATTTCTTTACCTTGTAATATAATAAATCGTGCCAAAGCTGTTATAGCAATTAATAACGGTAGGGTAATGCTAATTGATTGTTGGTCCCAAAAAACTCTTACCATAGCCAATACTTCTAAATAAAGAAACATTAAAAGAAGATCAGCCAAAGTAACTGACATGTTTGAAAACATTGTTTTTATTTCAATACCTACTGCAATAACCGTGCTTATTAAAATAATTGTTAGTAAAGCTAGTTGGAGATTTTTTGTAATATTTTGCATAGTTTATAGCTTTACTTATACATAATTTTTCTCATAAAACCAGCCATTGTTGATATGAATTATTTTAATTGTTTTTTGTGATAATTTATAAATTTTTCAACGTTTGATTTATTAAACGTTTTATTTTCTTCAAAAGATACTTTTTTCATTGAATAAGCATTACTGTTTGTTTGTCTTGATATAATTGTGATATTCCCTTTATAGAGTTTAAGTTTAACAGATCCATTTACTTTAATTCTTTTTTGGTCAATAATTTTTTGAAGCTTAAATCTTGCTTTTGAATACCAATAGCCGTTATAAATAAGTTCTGCGTATTTTGGCATTATTTCATCTTTTTTATGCATAGTTTCTTTGTCTAATGTTACTGACTCAATCGCTCTATGTGCATTAATTAGTAAAGTTCCTCCAGGAGTTTCATAGACACCTCTAGATTTTATTCCTATAAATCTATTTTCAACTAAATCAACTCTACCAATTCCATTTTTTCCAGCTAATTGGTTAAGCCTTTGTAAAAGATTTGATGGTGATAATTTTTTACCATTAATTCCAACAGGATCACTATTTTTAAAGTTTATAGTTACAATTGTTCCTTTGTTTGGTGCTTTCTCTGGTGAAGTTGTTCTTTGAAAAATATATTCAGGTGCTGAATTTTTTGGATTTTCTAGAGCCTTACCTTCGGTTGATGTATGAAATAAATTATCGTCCACAGAAAATGGTGGAGCACCCTTCTTATCTTTTGGAATTGGTATTCTATGTATTTTTGCGTATTTAATCAGATCAGATCTCGAATTAAGTTTCCACACCCTCCACGGAGCAATTACTTTTATTTTTGGTCCAAAATAATGGTATCCTAGCTCAAATCTTACTTGATCATTACCTTTTCCTGTAGATCCGTGTGAAACTGCATAAGCTCTAAATTTTTTAGCAATTGCTATTTGTCTTTTTGCAATTAAGGGTCTTGCGATTGAAGTTCCAAGTAAGTAAATTCCCTCATACAATGCATGGCCTCTTAGCATTGGATAAACATAATCTTTTACAAAAATATCTTTAAGATCTTCAATTATAATTTTTTTGACACCCAAATTTTTTGCGTTAATAATAATTTTCTTTTTATCAAGAATTTGTCCCACATCTGCAGTATAGGCTATCACTTCACTTTTGTAATTATCTTGCAACCATTTAAGAATTATTGATGTATCTAGCCCACCCGAATAGGCTAGAATTATCTTTTTTTTTGATTTCATTTGTTTATCCGCTGCAGCTTTTTTTTTGCAGCACTATACGCTTTTGTAAAACCTAATAATGAGTAGTGATCAATTGTTTGTGAACCTTTCAATGTATGTCCACTA
Source organism: Candidatus Pelagibacter sp. (assembly GCA_045566195.1). Lineage (GTDB taxonomy): Bacteria > Pseudomonadota > Alphaproteobacteria > Pelagibacterales > Pelagibacteraceae > Pelagibacter. The sequence goes on from JBJLDV010000008.1 coordinate 36,697, forward strand.
ACCATAATTCTTGATCCCTTTTTCATTGTTTTTATCATTTTTTTTTCTTGTTTATTATCTGCTATCCATGCAAAATTTTCACGAACGATATCGAATTTATATTTATTTTTTCCAGATTTTGCTGAAATAGAGTTTTTAGTATTAAAATTATATCCTGAAGTAATGCTTATTTCATCTGTAATTTTTTCTTCAGGTCGAAAAGTTACAAATAGTCTCGAGTCTCTCTCAAATTTTTTTGGTGCTTGTAGCACAGGAATTGATTGAGCAAAGCAAACCTTTTTACTGCCATCACTTATAACCATCACCTCCCAGTCTTTGAATTTACCAATCTTTTTAACTTCTTCTGCAATAGAATAATGGTTAAAAAAAGAGCCGAAAATAATTATAAATACTAATTTTTTAATTAAGGACATGGGTTTGGATATATTTTTTGGACATCATTTATTTCTTTAATAATTTCTTTTGTTAATTTTACATTTACACTTTCTATATTTGATTTCAACTGCTCCATTGTCGTTGCACCAATTATTACACTAGTAGTAAAAGGTTGTATTTCACAAAATTTTAAGGACATTTGTGCAAAATCTATTTTGTATTTTTCTGATATTTTATAATAATCATCAACTGCTTTAGTAGTATTTGGCTTATTATATCTAGACCAAAATACAGGATCTAATGCTAATCTAGAATTTTTAGGTAATTTGTTATTTCTATATTTTCCACTAAGGTAACCACTAGCTAAAGGCGAATATGCTAGTAAGCCAATATTCTCTCTAATCGAAATTTCAGCAAGACCCACCTCGTACGTTCTATTTAATAAACTATATGGATTTTGTATCGACATCATTCTTGGCAAGTTAAGTTCTTTAGATATTTCTAAGAACTTAACCGCTCCCCATGGCGTTTCATTTGACAATCCAATATATCTTATCTTTCCCTGATCAATTAATTTTTTTAAGTTTTCTAGTACATCCTCAAATTTATTCCAGCTATGATCATCTTTATGTTCATATCCAAGTCTTCCAAACATGTTTGTATTTCTTTCAGGCCAATGTAATTGATATAAATCTATATAATCAGTTTTTAGTCGTTTTAGACTTCCTTCGAGAGCTTCAATAAAATTTTTCTCATCATATTGATTACCACCACCTCTAACATATGGACGCATTGGTCCACAAATTTTACTTGCAAGTATAACCTTGCCCCTTTTTTTTGATTGTCTAAACCAGTTCCCTATAATTTCTTCTGTGTGTCCAAAAGTTTTTTCTTTAGGAGGAACGGAGTATATTTCTGCTGTGTCCCAGAAATTTACACCTTTATCTAATGCGTAGTCCATTTGTTCAAAACCCTCGGGTTCTGAATTTTGTTCTCCCCAAGTCATGGTACCGAGACAAATTGTGCTTACTTTAAGATCCGTATTTCCAAGTTTTTTATAATTCATCTAATATTTATTAAACTTTTTTAAGGCTTGTAAGACATCTTGAATAAATAGTAAAAGGCTATTATATATAAGTTATGCAGTTCAATAAAAAAGGAATTCTTGCTAGGGCTAGAGAAGCTCAACAATCAACAGTAGTTATGGATGAAGGCTTAAGAGCCTACATGCTTAAAGTTTACAATTATATGGCCACAGGAGTTTTGTTAACTGGAATAATTGCCTTAATTTCTTTTAAGATGTCTGTTGTTACAGATTCAACGGGTGCCATTACAGGATTTACAAGCATAGGTAACGCGTTATTCTTTTCAGGTTTAAAGTGGATCGTAATGCTTGCTCCATTAGGAATAGTTTTTTACATGAGTTTTGGAATTAATAAGATGAGTGCCTCAAAAGCTCAAACTGTCTTTTGGATTTTTGCAGGGTTAATGGGCCTATCTTTGTCTTGGATATTATTAGTTTATACTGGTGCTAGTGTTGCAAGAGTTTTTTTCATAACATCGGCGACATTTGGAGCGATGAGTTTATATGGCTATACGACAAAAAGAGATCTAACAAAACTTGGATCTTTTCTAATGATGGGCTTGATAGGAATTATAATTGCATCATTAGTTAATATCTTTTTAAAATCTTCAATGATGTATTTTGTGATATCTATTTTAGGAGTTTTAATATTTGTCGGTTTGACTGCCTATGATACACAGAAAATAAAGAACATGTACGCTGCTAGCGACTCTGGAGAATTAATGGGTAAAAAAGCAATCATGGGTGCTTTAACGCTATACTTAGACTTTATAAACCTTTTTATAATGTTACTAAGATTATTTGGCCAAAGAAGATAAAAAAAATCTTATTTAATAAGTTTTTTTCCAATTAGTATTTTTCAAAAGATAGTTTAAATCGTCTGAATTTTTTAATATTTTATTATTTGAGTCACTTATTAAATATTTAAAATTTTTATTGTTAGGTTTAAAATTTTTACAAATTTTATAAATAGCTTTTTCAGCAGAATTTTTAAAAAAACTGAAACTTACCTGTCTACTAGATATATTTAGACCATAGTCTTTCCAGGATCCATCCGAAACCATTTTTGCATATAGGTCTAGAATTATCTTAAGTTCATTCTTTTCAAAAAAATTTTTTTTTATCTGCGATATCATTTATATTGTTTACAACTAATTTAAGATTTTTATTCATTTGTTTTATATCTGTTTATTAAAGGAATTTGAAATGCAGTAAAAATAAATGTAATTGGCAAAATTCCCCAAACTTTAAAATTTACCCAAAATTCCTCAGATTGAGTTCTCCAAACAATCTCATTTAAAATTGCAATCATTATGAAAAAATAAATCCATCTTCGGTTCAATAAATTCCATCCTTGATCATTCATCATCAATGATTTTCCTAACATTTTTTTCAGTAATGGTTCGCTTGAAAAGTATTTTCCAAACATCAGACCTAAAGCGAATAAAATATTTATTATTGTTGGTTTAATATAAATGAATACTGGATTATCAAAATAAATTGTTAAACCTCCAAATAATGTAATTAAAATCCCACCAATTAATGGAACCATTGGTACTTTTTTTTCTAAAAACCAAACAAGAGTTACAGCAATCAAAGTTGCAATTATAAACGGAGGTATTGCAATTTTTAGATCTTTTCCATTATTATAATACATAACTAAAAAAACTAATAATGGCCCAAAGTCTGTGACAAATTTGATAAAAGATTTATTCACACCAAAGATATTAACAGATTAGACTAGGTTTTATATTTTTTTATTGATTTTTTTTTTTTAAATATCCATATTTAAAATTATGAGTATTCAAAAAGCTAAATTCTCAATTGGGGACATAGTAAAACATAAACACTTTGATTTTAGAGGTGTTATTTATGATGTTGATTTTGAATTTAATAACTCTGAGGAATGGTACCAATCTATTCCTAAAAATGTTAGACCAAGAAAAGATCAGCCTTTTTATCATCTTTTGGCAGAAAACGATGAAATTACATATGAAGCATATGTTTCGGAGCAAAATTTGTTAAATGACAATTCAGAAGAACCTATTAAACATCCCCTGATCAATGAAATATTTTCAGGCAGAAAAGGTTCTACTTACTTTAAGCAATCAAACTGATCTAGCCTTTTTTTAAACATATTTAACTCAAATCTTAGACATAACTGCTCGATAAATTAGTTACATATTGAGACCAAGAATGCTTTTTATCTCTCAAAAATAATCTCCCTCTGCATTCTTGGTCAAATAATCAAAATAAATAATTAACTTAATAAAATTATTATATATAATTTAATATGTTTAATTTTTTTAAAGTTAATAAAATTTTTAGTATTAGCTCAAGAGCTACAAAGTATGTAATTTTTCTGTTCATAGTTGTTTTAACAATTGGGTTAGTAGAAGCATTATTTATTTCTCCAGAGGATTATATCCAAAGCCATTCCGTTAGAATAATGTACGTACATGTACCTGCTGCCTGGATATCATTAGGAATTTTTTCTTTAATAGGCTTTTTATCTATTGGTAACTTTATTTTTAAAAATAAAAACTTTTCAATAATAAGTAAAAGTTTAGCTCCATCAGGCTTGCTATTTAATATTATTGCTTTAGTGACTGGTGCACTATGGGGAAAGCCAACATGGGGAACATGGTGGGCATGGGATGCAAGAATAACATCAATGTTAATACTGTGTTTATTTTATTTAATGTATATTATTGCATGGAGAATTTTTGAAGATAAAGAAAAGGTTACTAAAATAACATCTATTATTGCAATAGCTGGGCTTATTAATGTACCAATAATCAAGTTTTCAGTAGACTGGTGGTCTACACTACATCAAGTGTCCTCAATTAATCTTTTATCCAAACCATCAATCCATACTTCTATGTTGATACCATTAGCTATAATGACTGCGGCATTTGCACTATTCTCACTATTAATTTTTTTGATGAAATATAATACGGAACTGATAAAAATTAAAAATAAAGGTTTGAATAGATTATGATAAATGAATTAATTTCAATGAATGGTTACGGATTTTATGTTTGGTCATCTTTCTCATTTACTTTGATTGGTTTTGGTTTGCTATACTTTATTATTAAAAACCAGTTGGTTAAGGAACAGAAAAGATTTGTATCTAAATTTAAAAAATTAGATTCTGAAAAAATTGAAGCAGCCAAGACAAGTAATATAAATAAAGAAATATTAATTGTTGCACTAAATTCAAAAAACTAAATAGTTTAATAAATGTATGGTAAAAAGATTAAGTTAAGAGCAATTTTCTTAACTTTATTTTTAATATCAATTATATTATCAGTCTTCCTTGTTTTAAAGTCTCTTGAAGAAAATGTTGTTTATTTTATTTCACCTTCAGAAATTAAAAAGTTACCTACAATAAACGATAAAAAAATAAGAGTTGGAGGAATGGTTAAAAATAAATCTATATCAATTAAGTTGGATAGTGTTAATTTTATAATCACTGATTTCAAAAATGAAATTAATGTGGTTTATTCAGGCGCAGTTCCAAACTTATTTGCTGAAGGAAAAGGAGTTGTTGCCGAAGGTTTCTTAAAAGATAGAAACTATCTAAACGCAATAAAAATATTAGCAAAGCATGATGAAAATTATATGCCACCTGAAGTAAAAGAAGCTATAGGAGATTAAAAAATTGCTTATTAGTCAAATCGGATACTACAGTCTAGTCTTGGGACTAATTTTTTCTATTTTAATTATACCTGTATCAATTAAAAATTTAAATAATGACATAAAATTTGATAGTAGAATTTTTTCAATATCTTTTTTACAGTTTATTTTTGTACTTATTAGTTTTTTAAGTTTAATATTTTCTTTTATATATTCCGATTTTAGCAATGAAACAGTTTATAATAATTCTCACACATCTAAGCCATTATTTTATAAAATTTCTGGAACGTGGGGAAACCATGAAGGAAGTTTATTATTATGGTTATTAGTTTTAACGCTATTTATTTTTTTATTTTTAATCCAGTCAAAAAATCAACCAAAAAAGTATAAAATACTTACATTATTATTTCAGCAAATTATTATAATTGGCTTCTTCTTATTCGTAATAAAAACTTCAAACCCATTTAACTATTTATTCCCGATACCTGCGGAAGGCTTAGGTTTAAATCCTATATTACAGGACCCAGCTTTGGCAATTCATCCTCCAATATTATATTTAGGCTATGTTGGCTCATCGATTATATTTTCGTCTTCACTAGCAGCAATACTTATAAATTATGTTAATCAATCTTGGGCAAAAAGTATTAAGTTTTGGATTTTGGTTTCTTGGATTTTTTTAACTTTTGGTATCATGCTTGGTTCTATTTGGGCTTATTATGAACTTGGATGGGGCGGTTTTTGGTTTTGGGACCCAGTTGAAAATATTTCATTGATGCCATGGCTTAGTTTGACGGCGTTATTACACTGTATTTTAGTTTTAGAAAAAAAATTTTCTTTAGGCTCATGGACAATTATTTTATCAATATCAACATTTATACTTAGTATGTCCGGAACATTTTTGGTCAGATCTGGAATATTAAACTCCGTACATACATTTGCGAATGATCCGGAAAGAGGTTTATTTATTTTATTTTTTTTGTTTGGTTTAATATTTCTATCTTTAATTATTTTTTTTGGATTCTATAAAGAAAAACAAATACCTAACCAAAAATTTTTTTTATTTAGCAAGGAAACATCGATTGTAGTTAATAATTGGTTTATTATGTATTTTTTATCAGTGATACTTATTGGTACAGTTTATCCTATTTTTTTAGATATATTATCTAATGACAAAATTTCTGTAGGACCTCCTTTTTATAATAAATTAATTTTACCGTTTTTAATTCTATTTCTATTTTTTATGACTATCGGCCCTAGTCTAAATTGGATTAGATCTGATTTTAAAAAAATCAAAAATAAACTTCTTATTTATTTTATTTTCTCTTTCCTTATATGCTTGCTTATTTTTTATAATATTAGTAGCTTGAACTTAATTAGCTCGATACTGCTTTTAAGTGCAGCTTATCTTTTTTACTTTACAATAATTGATTTTTTTAAAAATAAATTTACTAATATTTCTCAGAGTATTTCACATTTAGGCTTTAGCTTATTAGTAATAAGCATATTACTAAATAGTATATTTTCAAATGAAGTTTCAATGAACCTTAAACTAGGTGAAAAATTTAAATTTCAAAATGGAGTTATATTTTTTGAGTCTTTAAAAAAAAAACAAGGGTCTAATTATGAGAGTTTAATAGGAACTTTTAGAATTAAAGACAATAAAAATAAAATAACAATATTAAATCCTGAGATAAGGATTTATAATCAACCAGAAATAATTACTAGCGAAGCGGATATAAAAACTACCTTATATTCTGATAAATTCATTGTAATGAATTTAGTGAGTAAAGATGAGCACTTTAACGTAAGATATCAAATTAAATCTTTTATGATTTGGATATGGATATCAGGAATTTTAATAGCAATTGGAGGCATGAGTACTTTTTTAAGAAGATCCTATGAAAAATAAATTATTATTATTATTTTTATTTGCATTTTTTATCTTTTGTTTTTTTATTTTTTACAAAAGTGTAAATACTGATAGTTCCTATAAACCAAATGAGAACTTAGAAAAGAAAATTAATAATTTTATTGCTGAAGATTTCTTTTCTGGAGATAAAATTGAATCTCAGGAATTATTTAAAAATAACAAATTTTACATTGTAAATATCTGGGCAGCATGGTGCAGACCTTGTAGGGAGGAACATCCTAAACTTATGGAGCTGAGCAAGAACCAAAATGTGCAGCTTATTGGAATTAATTACAGAGATAATAAAAAGAAGGCTAAACAATTTATTGAGGATTATGGTAATCCATTTTCATTGATTCTTTATGACAAAAAAGGAACTGTAGCAATAGAACTTGGCGCCTATGGTATTCCTGAAACTTTTATAATTAACAAAGATAAAAAGATTATAAAAAAATATCTTGGTGCTTTAACAGATCAAAATTTGAAAGAAATATACTCAACTTTAAAATGAAAAAATTAATTTGTTACTTATTAATATTTTTTTTATCAAATAATTCACTTTCATATTCTATTGAAAATGAAAGAAATTTAAAAAATGAAATTTCGAAAAATATTAGGTGTCTAATCTGTCAAGGACAATCTATTTACGACTCTCAATCAGATTTTGCCATTAGTATGAAAATAGTTATTGAAAAAAAAATAATTGAAGGATTAACAGAAGATGAAATATATGATTATTTGAAAAATCAGTATGGACAATGGATTCTTTATGACCCAGAGCTTAATAAAAAAACCTTTATTTTATGGATATTGCCAATCTTGTTATTTTTATTAGGAGGTGCAATAATAGTTAAAAAAATTATAATAAAAAAAATATGAAATTCTAGATGAAAAAAACCATATTATATCTTATTGCGTCGTTACTTTTTATTATGCACAGTTCTTATGCTGACGAAAATAAAAATGTTATAGATGAACATGAACTGAATTTTTATTCTGGAACGTTCGATTTTAGTGATGACGGTAAAAGATCTTCAATATTTGGTTTTCAACATCAAAATGAAAGCCTTTACAGAGATACTTTTATAGGAACTCTATCGCCCGTAACAGGAGCTATGATTACCGCAGATAATGCGAGTTATGTTTATACAGGAGTTCAAGCTCAGTATAAATTAGGTAAAGTCAATTTTAATCCAAGTTTTACTCCAGGATTTTATCATGAGGGAGATGGAAAAGATTTAGGACATGTAATTGAATTTAAAAGTGAACTACAACTATCTCTTGATTTAATTGGAGATAGCGAATTAGGAATTTCATATAACCATATATCTAATGCAAGTCTTGGAGATAAAAATCCTGGGGCAAATAGCTATATGTTAAACTTCTTGAAAAAGTTTTAAAGTAAAATTATGAATCTTAAAGACTGTCATAATTTTAATGATTTTAGAAAATTAGCTAAAAAAAAATTACCCTCTCCAATATTTCATTATATTGATGGAGCTGCGGATGATGAAATAACTTATGGGAGAAACACAAGTTCATTTAATGACGTAGATTTAGTTCCAAATGTGCTAAGAGGTGTCGAAGAGATTGATCTATCGACAACAATTTTTGGTAAGAAACTTGATTTACCTTTTTATTGCTCACCCACTGCTCTTCAAAGACTTTTCCACTATGATGGAGAGAGAGCTGTAGGAAAAGCTGCACAAAAATTTAATACAATGTTTGGTGTCTCAGCTTTAGCTACAGTGAGTGTAGAAGAAATATCTTCAATGATTGATACCCCAAAAATGTTCCAGTTTTATTTTCATAAAGATAGAGGCCTGAATGACTCTTGTTTAGAACGAGCTAAAGCAGCAAAGTTTGATGTAATGGCTTTAACAGTTGATACTATAACAGGAGGTAATCGTGAAAGAGATTTAAGAACTGGATTCACCTCACCACCAAAACTTACACTTTCCAGTCTTTTTAGCTTTGCAACTAAACCAATGTGGGGAATAAATTACTTAACAAAAGGTAAATTCGAATTGCCTCATCTTCAAGATTACGTCAAAGAAGGTACTAGCACTAATACTTCGATTGGGAATTATTTTTCAACTATGTTAGACCAAAATATGAATTGGAATGATGCAGAAAAATTGTGCTCTCAATGGGGTGGTCATTTTGCACTAAAAGGAGTTATGAGTGTTGAAGATGCAAAAAAAGCAGTTGATATCGGATGTACAGGTATAATGATTTCAAATCATGGCGGAAGGCAGCTTGATGGCTCAAGATCACCATTTGATCAATTATCGGAAATAGTAGACGCGGTTGGTGACAAGATAGATGTTATTTGTGAAGGTGGTTTTCAAAGAGGCACTCATATGCTTAAGGCTTTATCGCTAGGGGCAAAAGCATGTGCTGGAGGCAGATTATATCTTTATGCATTAGCTGCAGCAGGGCAAGCAGGTGTCGAAAGAGCTTTAGGACAGTATAGGA
>JBJLDV010000009.1:0-44311 GCA_045566195.1 Candidatus Pelagibacter sp.
AGACATAAATAATGAATACCTCACAAATCCGAAATCAAATTGGTCGAAAATTAAGAAAAATTTATAAGCCTGACTACAGCAAAACTGAATTAAAAATATATTTAGAAGATATCATTCAGGCTATTAAAAAATCTAATTTAATCAAAAATAAAAATAAAAGTTTTGATTTATCTGAAAAAACCTCTCTTCTAATTTGCTACGGTGATAGTGTCCTAGGTACAAAAAATAGCAGATCAATTAAAGAATTAAAAAAGTTCTACTTAAAATTTTTAAGTAAACATTTCAATACTGTACATTTTTTACCCTTTTACCCATCAAGCAGTGATAGTGGATTTGCAGTTAAAGATCATTACAAAATAGATCCTAGATTAGGCAAATGGAGCGATATTAAAAATTTCTCAAAAAAAAGTCATATTATGGCTGATGTAGTAATAAATCACTCCTCTTCACGTGGTCTTTGGTTTAAAAATTACTTGAAAAATAAGTCTCCTGGTAAAAATTATTTTTTTACAATTGATAAGAAATTTAACTCAACTAATGTGGTTCGACCTAGAGAACATCCTCTATTAAAAAAAATAAATATCTTTAACAAAAATCAATATCTTTGGCGTACTTTTAGTGATGATCAAATAGATTTAAATTTTAAGAATCCAAAAGTTTTAATTAGATTTATAAAAATTATTATCAATCTTATTAATCATGGGGTTAATATATTTAGATTAGATGCAATAGCTTATCTTTGGAAAGAGAGTGGTACCAAATGTATTAACTTAAATCAAACACACGAGATTATAAAAATTATTAGAATTGTTTGTAATAGCTTGAACAAATCAGCAATAATTGTAACCGAAACGAACTTACCAGAAAATGAAAACATCAGTTATTTTGGAAAAAATGACGAGGCAAATTGGATATATAATTTTTCATTGCCTCCCCTTCTAGTCCATTCTTTATTATTTGAAGATAGTGGGAAACTTTCTGCCTGGAGTAAAAAATTACCTCAAGCTAAAATTGGAAATAGTTATTTAAACTTTATAGCATCTCATGATGGTATTGGAATGAGGCCAGTCGAAGGTCTTTTAAGCAAGGATGCCATAAATAAAATGTTTAAAAGATTAAAGAAAAATGGTGGAGAATTTTCATTTAGAAAAGTTCAAGGAAAATCAAAAAAAGTTTATGAGGCTAACATTACTTTATTTAATGCCTTCAATAAAACGGATGCTGATCCTAAAGGAAAATACCATTTCGCAAGGTATCTATGTGCTCATGCAATAATGATTTCTTTTGAAGGTATTCCAGCAGTTTATTTCAATTCAATGTTTGGAACCTCAAACGATATAAATAAGTTTATCATCTCAAACAATAAAAGAGATCTTAATAGATACAAATGGAGCGCTGAACGCTTGAATAGATCATTGAGAAATAAGAATTCTAAACATTATTTAATCTACGAGGAAATAACAAACTTACTAGATATTAAACAAAAAAATAAAGCTTTTCATCCTAATGCATTAAGAAAAACGATGAGCCTTGGGCCAAAGATATTTGCATTTAAAAGAATAAGTTTAGATAAAAAACAAACTGTAATGTGTATTTCAAATTTAAGTTCAAAAATTCAAAGTATTAAAGTTCAACTTAAAAATAAAAAATACAGAGAATTAATAATTGGAACTTATGTTAATAAAAATAATATTGACTTAGATCCTTTTCAAACTATTTGGCTATCTAATTAAAATTTATTAGATATTTCTAAACTTGCACCATAATCTGGGATTTCACTCATGAAGTTATAATTTGAGCTCATATTGATATCGAAACCTTTTAAATTTCTTTTATAAGCAAGAGATGCTTTGTTATTATCTAAACTCATAGCATATTCGATATCATCTATTGGAACATATCCTAATAATAAATATAGCTCATTGACATAACCCTCTCCAGATGTACCAAATCTTTCAAAATTTGTTACTATCGACCAACCTGATATAGAAGTTACGTCAAAACCATAACCAATTCTGTAATTGTGTTTTGATTTATTATTTGCTTTGTATTCATAAATAGTGCTTTGACTATTTACATAATAAAACTCAGCTTTTGAAGAAGGACTTAAATCTCCAACATATTCCAATCTTCCATGGTGATTTATTATTTTTTCATCTTCTTTATCAGTTGTATCAAATAGCACTCCGATAGTAGCTAAAGCAGTTTTGATATTTTGATCTCTATAAATTAATGAGTCAGATAAACTATTACCTAGCGTCGTTTTTTCTCTAAACGCCTCAAGTTTTGTATAACCTAAATCTAATTTTATTCCTGGATTAAAATTAATTTCATCCTCATGTAATCTTTTTCCAAAATTAATTGAACTAAATATTTGCTGTCCATCCCTAACACCCTTCAAAGTATTACCATTTATCACTCTCTTATGATCAATATCTAATAAGTTTAATCCAATAATACCGTCTGTGAAATAATCGTTATCTTCAATTTTCGTTCCATAAATTGCTAGGCTATATGAGTCAGTATTTAAGTTTGTGCCCCTACTTCCAATATCAATATTTTCATTTCCATATTGAAACACATAACCATACATTACGTCTCTGTTATCTCTTTTTATTTTATCAGCACCTATAGATATTCCATGACTATGAATATCACGAGAGGAAGTATTATTTGTGGGCTTTCTACCAAAACTTACTCTTCCCTCACTCCATTGAAACCAATCATCACTTTTATAAGTTCTATCTTTTTCTTTTTTAAAACTTTCAAGAGTGTTTACTAACTTAGTAATTTTTTTATTTGTAAAATCAAACTCAGCATTAAGATTTGTTAAATTATCTTTATTTTTATGTCTTCTTAACCATTCAGTTCTATGAAAAATTGGAAGAGTATTATTTCTGATTAAACGTTTAGCTGACTCTACATTAGCTTCAATAATAGCTTTTACATCAGCATTAGTTGATGCATCTTTACAGGTTATAGTACCAGCACAATCAACATCATATTCATAAATAACATTATCACCTGAACTACTTCCATCATCTCCTGTAACGTATAATTTTGTAAAATTAGATGAAAAATGAAATCCTCTGATTTCTCCAGTTTCAGAAGATATTGAAAAGGTAGTTGCTTGAAGGGTTATTGTAGTAACATCGTAAGGAGCAGATAATGAATATTTTTTAATATCATCATCACCATTTCCAGCAAGATACATAGTGTTTCCATCTGAACTTAATTGTATATTTCTTACATTTGTCTCTTCAAAACTTGAACAGATTTGATTAGTTGCTGTCGAAATATCCCAAGGAGTAGTTAAATCATAATGAGCTACTTTTTTATTACCTTGACTGGCAACAAATACTCTAGTTCCATCCGGTTTAAAATCTAATCCTCTTGCTTGAACACTTGTAAAACATCCTGTCTTTATATCTTTGAAAGAAGTCCAAGATAAAGTTGAAGAGTCCCAAGGTGTTGAAAGCGTAAATTGTTCAATGGAAACTCTTGCAGCACTTTCACTTCTAATAATATACATTTCAGTTCCATCAGGTTTAAATTCAATCGCATGAGGGTTATCCATTATACCCTCGCCTATTGTTAAAGGTGATTTTCTAAGTTTAGTCGCAGTACTCACATCAAAAGGTATGCTTAACGAATACTCTATAACTGATTGATCATCATCGGTATCTTCGGTGGTATATAGCCTCGTACCATCTGGTTTTATAAATATTCCTCTTAAGTGATCAGTATCTGTTGAAATATCTTTTGATTGTTTAAATTGCAAATTAGCAAATGAATTTGAGCTAAATGTAAAAAAGAAAAATACAACTAATAAAAAAAAATTTTTTAATACCATTAAATACTCTAAACACTATTTGTTGCAATTTATGATTAATTTCTTTGAAATGTAAAGTTTTAATGACAACTAATATTGAATTTTTTTAATCTCCAATAATTATAAGGCCAAGGAGTTAAAAATCCTACAATAAGCATAATTGGTAACACCCACCATGTAAGTATTGCACCACCTGTTAAAAAATAATCTGTTAAGTTCATTGAAACTTCCATGCTAATCATTGAGATAAAGCTCATTCCTAATGCTGTTTTCAAAGCATTAGAAAATTTAAAATTTTGTCTTAATAAAATTACAGTTTCTAAAATAATACTCGTAATCAAACCATTGATGATTGCAAGGGTCATTATTCCTAGAACAGGAAATGGTATTTTTGTAATTTGAAAAAATAATATAGTTCCAAAATCACCAATTGCACAACCAAGCAAACACCAAGCAGTATTTTTAGCACTTCTTTTCCAAGTATGCTTACATGACCAATTAAAGTTTATGGTTTCGGAGCTCATTTTTTTTTAGATTAATTAAGTATTTAAATATTTAATCTAACTGTACTTTGGCGATCATTCCTATTTGATAATGACCAGGTACATTACATGCAATTTCAATGTTCATTGCATTATCAAATTTCCAAACTAGATCACCTTTTTCTTTAGGTGCTAATAAAACACTATTGCTGTGTGAGTGACCCATAGCTTTATCCATTTTTGCCATCTTTTTCATTTTTTCTCTATCAATTGAATCGGCAAGCAATATTTCATTTTCAACCATCCTTTCCATTTCTGGACGATGTTTTTTATGCATCATTGCATTTGCAATGTTAAATTCATGAACAAGTTCACCTGCGTTAACCACTTCGAATTTAATTGTTTCTCCTTTTTTGATATTGAAAGATTTGGGTTCATAATAATTATCATACATTTTAACTTCAATTACTCTATCAACTTCACTTAACTTTCCTTTAGATCCAATTTTCATATTTTTATCTGCCAAGCATACAGTATTAAAAAGTATAAAAATTATTGTTAATTTTAAAAACTTCATAAATCTCCTTTAATTATTTTCTTTTAATGTTTGAGCATCTTTAATTTGCTCTTTATCAGTTTTTGTCTCTGATTTAGGTTTTACTTTAGCATCGATTACATCTGCAAAACTATGGTTTACATCTCTATGCCCTGCCTCATCGTCTCTTATAACTTTTACAACATCTTTCAAAGTTGCATTGAGTGGTAAGTTCCAATAATTTATTGCAATTTCAGGTGCAGGGATATTTTTAATTTTACCTGTCTCTAACTCATTTAAATACTCTGTATAACTTCTAACGGCTTCTTCTTCGAAGTATCCTACTATTCTATGAGCAGTTCTTTGTGATACAATAAAAATTATCGCATAAGTGATAATAAAAATGAATTGAGCTATCAATATAATAATTCTTTCAATCAAAGTTGGTTTTGCAATATGTATAAAAGTCATTAGATGCATTCGTTCATTTTCAGCTTCATCTAATAAAATTTTAATCCATCCTTTATCATCTTGCATTTTTCTTAAAGATTTAAGATGAAGTAACATTCCAGCAACCATACCTGGCACTGCTGCAACCGTTTCAAGAACAACAGCTCTATGACCGTATCTTTTTTTGAAAAAAGTATCAGCAAGAAATCTTAAAAATTTAGTGAAACCAAGTGCAACTTTGTCACTTAAATTTTTTGGTATATAATGTTTGTCTAGGCTCATACCTTATATTTAGTGGTAAATTTCAAATTTCCAATGAGTTATTATGGTCTGCTAAAAGCTAGATTTATCAATAATAATTAATTATCTCTCTTAACACAAATAAAGCTATTCCACCCATAAATAGAATTATAAAATTATTTATAATTTTCCAAATCCTTGGATTCTTTAAATAATTAGATGAAAATTTTGAGAGATAGCCAAGTATAAAAAAAAATAAAAAAGAAGAAATTGAAGCCCCTATTCCAAAAGAATATTTGTCTGCCAATTCAAAATTTTTAGATAAATTTCCTAAGAAAAAAACTGTATCTGAGTAAACATGAGGATTTAAATAAGTAAATGCTAATGTTTTTAAAAAAATACTTTTTAATTTATATGTTTCAGATTTAATCTCAAAATTGATGTTGCTATAATTAGACCTAATTTTAGTAAAGATAAAATATATAAGAAAAATAAATAATAAAATATTGAATATAAGTTCAATTTGTTTCGTAAAAAAATCATTAAAATATTCAAATAAAAAAATACCTAAAAAAATTAAAATTAAATCGGATATAGAACAAACTAAACAAACGATAAAAATATACTGTTTTTTTAAACCTTGCTCTATTACAAAAAGATTTTGCGCTCCAATTGCAAGAATTAAACTTAATCCAGTAAAAAAACCAAATATTAAAAATTCCATCTCTCATTTATTATTTCTTATTTTTAAAAAAAGATATATTTTAATTTTATGAGTAAACGAAAAATTATAGATCCAAAGAATTTATCCTTTGAGCCATTTGATAATTATGGTGAACCTGTGAAAGGTATGAGTTGGCATAAAATAAGCTACGATAAAATTAATGGGCAGGGAAGCTTTATACTTAAAATGGATCCAGGTGCTAAAAGTATTCCTCATAAACATGTTAGCTACGAAGAATTTTATGTGCTTGATGGAGAATTAATTGACGCTGATGGAAAGATTTTTAAAAAAGGTGATTTTGTTAGCTACGAACCTGGGTCTACACATTCATCTCATACAAATAATGGTTGTTTAATTTTAGTTTTTATGAGATCAAGAAACGAATTAATTTAATTAGATTTATCTTTTATGATTGGAATACTTGGTGGAATGGGTACTCAAGCAGGGTTAGACTTTTGTAATAAGATAGCTGTACTAAATAGAGGAAAATCTGATCAAGAATATCCAAAATTTATTTTATATAACAAGTCAGACACGCCTAAAAGACCAGAAAATTTAAAAAAATATCACAACGTTTTAAAAGAATTAATCAAAGGTTGTCAATTATTACAAAAAAATAAATGTAAATTTATTGTTATGCCATGTAACACTGCTCATTATTGGCAAGAGGATATTCAAAAGAGGATAAGTATACCTTTAATAAGTATGCCTAAAGAAGTTTATCTTCATGCCAAAAAAACATGTAAAAAAAATTCTAAAATAGGAATTTTGTGTACAGAAGCGACAATAAAAACAAAAGTTTATAGCAAATATTTCGATAAAAGTTTTCAGCTTGTTTCACCTGGAAAAAAATTACAAAAAAATAGTGTGAATAAAGCAATCAAATTTGTAAAAATGGGAAGAGTTAAAGATGCTGAAAAAGTACTTAAACAAGCAGTTAACTATTTAATAAAAATAAAATGTAAAAAAATTATTTTAGGATGCACTGAACTTCCAATTGCAATTTTTGCATATAAGTCTTTTAAAAAAATAAGAGAATCTAAGATTTTTATAGATCCAAACTTGTTATTAGCTCAAGTTTCAATGAAAAAATACAAAAAGAAATGATTAGAAACGATGCGCTTCCAAATAAGTTCACTTTGTATTGTAGAAGGTTTTTTTATTTTTTAAAAAATGAGAGATTTAACAAAAAATTTAATTATGATTGGAATAAAACGTTAACTAGATTTGATATTATTAATCAAATTATTAAAACAAAAAAGTTTAAATCCTATCTAGAAATTGGATGTCAAAGTGATGTTAATTTCTCAAAAATTTTAATTGATAATAAAGTCGGTGTAGACCCCCAAACAGGTGGAACTATTCGAATGACCAGTGATGATTTTTTTTTACAAAATAAAGATACTTATGATTTAATCTTTATTGATGGTTTGCATATTCATGAACAAGTATTGAAAGATATAGATAATTCCCTAAATGTTTTAAATGATGGAGGCGTAATTTTGCTGCATGATTGTCTTCCAGCCAAGATTTGGCATCAAACTATTCCACAAACTCATTCTAGTTGGAATGGTGATGTTTGGAAATCAATTGTCCATTCAAGGACTAGAGCTGACATAGATACTTACACCATTAAAGCTGATCAAGGATTGGGGCTTATTTTAAAAAGAAAAAATAAAGATTTATTAGTTCATCCAATAGAAAATTTTAAAAATTTAAAATTCAAAGATTATTATAATCATCATGATAAGTTTATGAGACTTATTGATGAAAACAAAGTTTTAGATATTATAAATGAATAAACCAACAACCCTTTTAAAAGTTGTTGGTTTATTTAATTATTTTAGTATTATTTTTTTGGATCTGGAACTTTACGTAAATATGGTTTTACCGTCTCCCATCCGTCAGGATAAATCTTTTTAGCCTCTTCATCAGTAACCTTAGTAACAATAATTACGTCATCTCCAGGTTGCCAGTCTGCAGGTGTAGCAATTTTATGTTCTGCAGTTCTTTGCATAGAGTCGATAGTTCTTAATATCTCATTAAAGTTTCTTCCTGTAGTCATAGGATAAGTTAGAAATAAGCCAATTCTTTTATCCGGTCTTATAATGTAAACTGTTCTAACAGTTTCGTTATCAACTGCTGTTCTTCCCATTGAACTAGTTCCTGCATCCCCTTCTAACATGTTATAAAGTTTTGCAACTTCTAACTTTTCATCGGCAACAATAGGATAGTTTGGTTTTAAACCACAAACATCCTTAATGTCCTCTAGCCACTTTACATGGTCAGAAACAGGGTCAACACTTAAACCCATTACTTTTACATTTCTCTTTTCAAACTCTGGTTTCATTTTTGCTAATGCACCAAGTTCTGTTGTACAAACTGGTGTAAAATCTTTTGGATGTGAAAATAATACACCCCAGCTATCACCCAGCCATTCATGAAAAGATAATTTGCCCTCAGATGTCTCTGCTGTAAAATCTGGAGCTTTACTATTTATTTTTAAAGTCATTTTTACCCTTTATTAGTATTTGTTTATTAGAATAATTATAAGTTATTAGTTACATATTTCAACGATATTCAATTTTGTGAACTCAACTTATAGGATGTATATCTCTATTGAACATTAGATGCTACAATTTGCATATTATGAATAACTCAAAACACTCAAATGTATTAATAATTGGTGGAGGATGCGCGGGGATATCTGTAGCATCTAGACTTCACAGTTTAAAATCAGATCTAAATATTTCTATAATAGAGCCATCAGATAAATCATTGTATCAAGCTGCTTGGACATTAGTTGGCGCAGGAGCATATGACAAAGATAAAACAATAAAATCAATGTCAGAAGTGATGCCAAGTTATGTTAATTGGATTAAAAGCCATGCACAAAGTTTTTCACCAGAGTCGAATACTGTTAAAACTTCGGATGGTGACTGTACTTATGACTACCTTGTAGTGTGTCCAGGATTAAAATTAAACTTTGATGGAGTTGCAGGGTTAAAAGAGTCATTAGGGAAAAATAATGTCTGTACAAATTATGATGCAGATATGGCTGTATATACGTGGGAATGTTTAAAAAATTTGACTGGTGGAACTTTGTTATTCACTGAGCCACCTATGCCTATTAAATGTGCTGGTGCACCGCAGAAGATTGCTTACTTAGCAGCAGACCATCTTAAAAAGAAAGGAATGCTAGATAATAGTAACTTAGAATTTTTATGTGCCAAACCAGTTATATTTGGTGTTCCACATTTTCAAGGACCTTTAAATGAGGTTTGCGACTCTTATGGTATCAAGAGAAGTTTTCAGCATAATTTAATATCTGTAGACGGAAATGCTAAAGAAGCGGTTTTTAAACAATCAGACAAAGATGGTAATTCAAAGGAAGTTACAAAGAAATTTGACTTTATTCATGTAACACCACCTCAAACTTCTCCAGATTTTATTAAAAACAGTCCACTTGCTGATGCTGGTGGATGGGTAGATGTTGATCATAAAAATGGAACACTTAGACATACAAAATATGAAAATATTTATAGTCTTGGGGATGTAATGAATGCACCTAACGCTAAGACAGGTGCAGCGGTAAGAAAACAAGCACCAATTGTTGCGCACAATATTATAAAAGATATTAATAAATCGTCAGATGAATATAGACTTTACGATGGATATGGAGCTTGTCCTTTAACTGTAGCTTATGGCAAGGTAATGCTTGCTGAATTCTGTTATGGAGGAAAGGTCACACCTAGTTTTCCTTTTGATCCAACGAAACCAAGTTCATTTTATTGGCAAATGAAATCAAAACTTTTTCCTTGGTTGCAGTGGAATGTAATGTTTAAAGGAAAAGAGTGGAGTAAACCTGCACATAAAGCTATTGCAAAATAGTTCCAATTAAATAAAATCATTTCAGAGATACAAGTTATGATTTTTAAACAACTATTTGACAATAAATCTTCTACTTATACCTATGTTCTTGCAAGTGACAAAGGAAGGGAAGCTTTAATAATTGACCCTGTAATAGAGCATACTAATGAATATATAAAACTTTTAAAAGATTTGGATTTAAAATTAGTTAAGGTAATTGACACACATATACATGCCGATCATGTAACAGGTTTGAATGAATTGAGTCAAAAAACAGATTGTACGAAGATTATGGGTGAAAAATCAAAGTCTGAAGTTGTTGACTTACATGTTAAAGAGGATGATAAAATTAAAATTGAAAATATTGAGCTTAAAGTATTGTATACGCCTGGTCATACAGATTGTTCTTATAGTTTTTTAATGAATGATAGAGTCTTTACAGGTGATACATTATTAATAAATGGAACTGGTAGAACAGATTTTCAAAATGGAAGTGCTAAGGATCAATATAACTCTCTGTTTAATAAATTATTAAAACTTCCTGAAAACACAATTGTTTTACCTGCGCATGATTATAACGGTAAAAAATCATCGACCATAGGTAACGAAATTAAAAATAATCCAAGACTACAAGTAAGCTCTGAAGATCAGTATATTGAGATTATGAACAATTTAAATTTGGCAAACCCAAAAATGATGGATATTGCAGTCCCTGCTAATGTAAAAGGCTTAACAGCAGATCAATTATAATTAGCGTCAAATTAAGCATTGAAATTTTTAGTTGAATAATTATAAATCATTTATGCTTTGTGAGAATTTAAAATGTAAGTGCCCTAACTGTATAAACAGTAAATGCAAATGTGATGGCACTATAGATTGTCGTTGCAAACCTGAAGAGACTACTTGTTGTTGCGATAAGTAGTTTTTGTAATCAAAAACCAAATTATATTATGAATGATTTTTTAGAGTCTATTATTAAAAGAGATCCTGCTGCAAAATCTAAACTCTCAATAATTTTAACTTATCCAGGAGTTAAAGCAGTTTTTTTTCATAAAATTGCAAATTTTTTTGCAATAGCAAAGTTTGATTTGATAGCAAGAATAATTTCTCAGTTTTCAAGATTTTTAACTGGGATTGAAATTCATCCAAAGGCAAAAATAGGAAATAATTTATTTATAGATCATGGAATGGGTGTGGTTATTGGTGAGACATCTGATATTGGTGACAATGTTACTATTTATCATATGGCTACATTAGGAGGTATTTCTCCAAGTATTAATTCAGATGATCAAAGAAATACAAAGAGACATCCAACTTTAATGGACAATGTTGTAGTTGGATCAGGTGCGCAAATATTAGGGCCTGTCACGATTGGTAAAAATGCAAAGATTGGTGCAAACGCTGTTGTAACAAAAGATGTTCCACAAAATGCAATCATGGTTGGAATTCCAGCTAAAAATGTAGGTGAAAGTTCAGTTGATGATCCAACTTTTAAACCTTATGGTATCACCGAGCAAAGTGATAAAAATTAAATGAAAAACTCTCAAAATAATTTTATAGAAGGTGTTGGTAATACGCCTTTGGTGAAACTTCAAGCGGCATCAGAAATAACGGGATGTAATATTTATGGTAAAGCAGAATATTTAAATCCTGGTGGATCTGTTAAGGATAGAGCTGCGCTTGCTTTAATTAGAGACGCAGAAGAAAAGAAACTTATTTCAAAAGGTGGAACTATAGTTGAAGGAACTGCAGGAAATACTGGTATTGGATTATGCTTAATAGGTAATTCTATTGGTTACAAAACTGTAATTGTAATGAATGACAACCAAACACAAGAAAAAAAAGATATGCTTAAAAATATTGGTGCAGATCTTAGACTAGTGCCACCAAAACCCTATAAGGACGATGGTAATTATGTAAAAGTTGCTGGTAGACTTGCAGACGAATTAAAAAATTCAAATAATCATGGAGTAGTTTGGGCAAATCAATTTGATAACACCGCAAATTCGAAAGGTCATTACGAAAGTACAGGACCTGAAATTTGGGATCAAACAGATGGTAAAGTTGATGCTTTCATTTGTGCTTCAGGAACTGGTGGTACAATTGCAGGTGTCAGTAGTTTTTTAAAAGAAAAAAATAAAGATGTAAAAATTTATTTATCTGATCCAGCAGGATCATCACTTTACAATTATATAAAAAATGGTGAGCTTAAAAGTGAAGGTAGTTCAATAACTGAGGGAATTGGTTCTAGTAGAATAACTGCAAACTTTGCAGAAGCAAAGATTGATGGAGCTTTTTCTATAACTGATAATGAGTCTTTACCGGTATTATATGATCTAATTCAAAACGAAGGTCTAAGCCTTGGAACAAGTTGTGGAGTAAATATTGCAGGAGCAATCAAACTTGGTAAAGAATTAGGCCCTGGAAAAACCATTGTAACAATATTGTGCGACAAGAGTGATAAATATAATAGTAAATTATTTAATAAAAAATTTCTTGAGGAAAAAGGTTTACCGTATCCAAACTGGATATAATTGATATATTGTTATTAATATGAGATTAAAAGATTGTTATAATTTTGCAGATTTTAGAAAGCTTGCTGAGAAAAAATTACCCTCACCTATCTTCCACTATATTGATGGTGCAGCTGACGATGAAATTACTTATAAAAGAAATACAAATGCATTTGATGATGTTGACTTAGTTCCGAATGTTTTAAGAGGTGTTGAAAATATAGATTTATCAACCACTATATTTGGAAAAAAATTAGATCTTCCTTTTTACTGCGCACCAACAGCTCTTCAAAGATTATTTCATTATGATGGAGAACGTGCTGTAGGAAGAGCTGCTCAAAAGTTTAATACAATGTTTGGTGTTTCTGCATTGGCTACAGTTAGTGTAGAAGAAATATCTTCTTTAATTGATACTCCAAAAATGTTTCAATTTTATTTTCATAAAGATAGAGGGCTTAATGATTCATGTTTGGAAAGAGCAAAAGCGGCTAAGTTTGATGTTATGGCGTTAACAGTTGATACTATAACAGGAGGAAATCGAGAAAGAGATCTTAGAACTGGATTTACATCTCCCCCTAAACTTACATTATCAAGTTTATATAGTTTTGCTACAAAACCAATGTGGGGAATAAACTACTTAACTAAAGGAAAGTTTGAATTACCTCACTTACAAGATTTTGTAAAAGAAGGTACCAGTACAAACTCTTCTATCGGTAATTATTTTTCAACTATGTTGGATCAATCTATGAATTGGAATGACGCTGAAAAATTATGCTCTCAATGGGGTGGTCATTTTGCACTTAAGGGAATTATGAGTGTAGAGGATGCAAAGAAAGCAGTTGATATTGGATGTACAGGTATAATGGTTTCAAATCATGGAGGAAGACAACTTGATGGATCAAGATCTCCTTTTGATCAATTAGCAGAAATCGTAGATGCAGTTGGTGATAAGATTGATGTTATTTGTGAAGGTGGATTTCAAAGAGGTACTCACATGTTAAAGGCATTATCAATTGGTGCCAAAGCATGTTCAGGTGGAAGATTATATCTATATGCATTGGCTGCAGCGGGCCAAGCGGGTGTTGAAAGAGCTTTAGGACAGTACAAGACCGAATTAGAAAGAGACATGAAACTTATGGGTTGTACTAAAATCAGTGAACTTAATAGAAATAACCTTAGATTCAGAAATATTAAGTAAATTTACAACCTAACCTTTGCATTTTGGTCATAGCACAGCGTCAGTTTTTACACTTTATAATAAATTCTTAACATTTTAGGTTTAGGTTAGGGAGAATTACAATGAAAAAAATATTTTTAATTTTAATAAGCTTGATATTTATAAATACAGCTAATGCAGAGGACTTAAGTAAAGAAAATACTGACAAGGCATGGGATTGTGTTGGTATTTACATGGCTAATTACTTTTTACCATCAGGTGAAAGTTTTGAGTATGGTATGAAAGAAAAATCAATGGCATCAGTTAAAGTTTGGAAAGAATATGCTTTAGAAGTGGGAATTAAAGAAGAAGTTTGGGATGCAGGAGTTAACAAGTCTGTAGATAAATATTACGGATCTAAATATGATGAAAAATTAACCGAAGGTTGTCATGCATTTCTTGAAAAAACAATTCCAAACGGCGAAGAGAGAGTAAAGAAGGTAGCTCAAACATTATATTAACAAA
This sequence comes from Candidatus Pelagibacter sp., assembly GCA_045566195.1. GTDB lineage: Bacteria > Pseudomonadota > Alphaproteobacteria > Pelagibacterales > Pelagibacteraceae > Pelagibacter. The sequence goes on from JBJLDV010000009.1 coordinate 14,328, forward strand.
GGAGAAAAAATGGACGTAAAAGAACAAACGAGAAAAGCTTACGAGCTTTTTGGTAAAGGCGATATGGAAACTTTTTTTAATGAAATGATTGATGACAATATTGTTTGGACATTTCCAGGTAAAGAAGGTGTTCATCCATTATCAGGGGTACATAAAGGTAAACAAGCAATGATGGCTGCAATGTCAAAAATTCCAGCGATATGGCCAAATTTTCATTTAAAAATTTTAGACATGATCAGTGAAGGTAATAAAGTATTTGTTAGAGTGCATGCAACTGCTGACAACATGGATACTATGTTTGGTCATTATTTTGAGTCTAGTGATGAAGGAAAAACTAAAGTTATGATGACTTTTGATGATACTCTAAGCATGTTTAATGCTATGAAAAAATAAAAACTAAACTAGAAAGGAAAAAAATGAAAGATTATTTAACAACACATATGTTTAAATCAGCAGAGATGAAGAAGAAAATGCAAGAAACAATGGGGTCAATGACGCCTGAAGATATTGTTAAATCTACAACTGGTCCAAAGGCAGTTTGTCAATCATCATTTGTTTCTCCTGGGGACGATTTAGTAATGTTTTGTCACTGGAAGGCTGAGAGTGAAGAAGCAATCAATGAACAACTAGGACCTATGAATGATTTTTATGAGCCACATAAACATCAAGTAATTGAACAAATCATGGATTTCAATAAAATGAGATCTTAAATAACAATTAGAAGGTTGAGATAAAAATAGTAAGTGATGTCTGCATACGTTATTGCCCAGATTAATATGAAGCACAAAGAGGGTTTCAAAGAATATGCTGATAAAGTTCCACAAACAATAAAGAACTTTGGAGGTAAATATTTGGTGAGAGCTGGAGAATTTCAAACTAAAGAGGGTAAATGGGATTTTTCTAGAAATGTTATAATAGAATTTCCAAGCTATGAGATTGCTTTGAAATGGTACAACTCAGATGAATATAAACCTATCAAGCAAATGCGTTTAGATAATGCTGAGGGAAATTTAATAATAGTAAAAGGAATATAAAGGAGAAAAAAAATGGAAAAAGAAATGTTAGCTTTAATTAATCTTAAAGAAGGTAAGCTAGAAACTTTTATGGGATGGATGCAGTCTGATGAGGGTATGGAAGTAAGGAAAAGTGTTGCTTATCCAGAAAAAACAATTGGAGCAATGAAGCCTGACAAAAGTGGGATTATGTTTAAGGTGTCAGTTCATAATGAAGCAGGAATGAAGGAATTTGTTGCTGGAAATAACCCAAAAGCTAAAGCGATTTATGCTGAATGTGTAGACAATGTACAGCTATGGGAATTATCAAAAGTAGAGGTAAAATAATGGCAAAATTTTATTTAATCGGAAAGATTAGTCAGGATTTAATGCAACGTATGCAAAATGATCCGTCTGCTGATAGATACGCTTCAACTAAAAAAGTTACTGAAGCAGCAGGATTAAAACTAATCAGTTACGAGTGGGTAAGAGGAAGATTTGATGTAATTTCGTGTGTTGAGGGTGAGTACGAACAGGCTGTTGCTTTAAAAATAACTTTTAAAAATTCTGGTCTTATGGATGATTTAATGGTTCATGAAGTAATTGACTACAATAAAGCATTTACTAACGCTGCTAACGCCGCTAATAGTGTTATTAAACCAGGAAAATAAAAATAAAGGGGAATATAAATGTCAATAATAGAAAAAATGTCGAAAATAATAAATGATGGAGATACGTCAGCAGCAGATCAATTAATACATGATGATTATCAATTTTTAATGCATGCATCCGGTAAAAAACTAGGAAAGTCAGATGTAATTAAATGGCTTGGTATGAAAGATATACAAAAAGAAAAAGTGAGAGTTCTTTTTGAAAATGATGAAGTTGGATTTGAACACGCTTATGCAACTTTCAAAGATGGTAACAAAGAAGCGGTTATGACTTATTATAAATTTAAGGATGGTAAAGTTGTATACCAAGAAACTGGGGCAACTAAGTTACCAAAGTAAATATTAAATGATAAGAAAGTTATTTATCGTTTTTCTGTTTTGTACTTTTTTAAATCCTGTCAATGCTAAGGATGATCACGTATTAGAACTTAATAAATTATTTACCCAATTAAAAAGTATAGGAGATCCTGCTGATGCAAGAGAAATTGAGGATAGGATTTGGAAATTGTGGACCACACATCCATCTGAGAAAACTTTGACTGATCTTTTAGCAAAAGGTTCTGGTTATATGATGCAAAATCAGCTTACTAGTGCTCATAATGTTTTTTCAAAAGTAATCGAATTAGATCCTAATTGGGCAGAGGGCTGGAATAAAAGGGCAACAGTTCTTTACATGATGGGAAGCTTTGAGTTATCACAAAATGATATTGATATGGTTCTAAGCCTTGAGAAAAGACACTTTGGTGCCCTTTCAGGTCAAGGTCTTGTACAAACCGCATTACAAAATTATCAAAAAGCAATTGATAGCTACATTGAAGCTCATAAAATTTACCCATCATCACAATCTACATTGCAGATGATTGAACAGTTAAATATACTAATTCAAAAAGAGAGTATTTGAGATAACTTATAATATTCCCAGTCACTTCCAAACTGGCATCATTGGACAAATAATTATTGAATAAATGGATCATTTATTTTTTTCTGCAATCATCATAACCGCATTTGATATTTTTCTAATAATTTATGCTTTTACCCTTCCGCTATATCCAAGTGTATGGCGTAAAAAAGTTAACAAAAAATATAATAATGATACAGCTACTGGAATTGTTATAATTTTTACGACTTTATTGTGTTGTATTCTTTGGGTTATCTATTTCTATTTTAAATTATTTCAACTATAGTTTTTAATATGAGTAATTTAACAGCGTATTTAATTCTTTTAATTGCTGTAGTGCTTGGCACGGCATCCAATGGTTTTGCAAAAAGTGCTCAGGGTTTTACTTTGTTAATTCCAAGCGTTTTAACTGCTGTAACAATTGTTGGATGTATGTACACTTTGTCTTTGGTTATGAAAACAATTCCTGTTGGCGTAACATATGCATCTTTTGCTGGACTATGTATTATTGCAACTATTGCTGTTGGAATATTCAAATTTAACCAAATGCCTGACATGTACACTATTGTTGGAATGATTTTAATTATCTCTGGTGTTTTGATTGTAAATTTACTTGGAAAAACTAACTAAAAATTAACTGGTATAATAAATTTAGTATCTAGATTATTAAGTTCATGTATTTCTAATAGATCTTTAGTATTTAACTTTGAATAGAGATGTGGAAAAAATAGTTTACCAGATTCTTCCCACTTTAAATTTTTTAAATTATTTGACGGAAATTTTAAAAGTATTAAATTTTTTTCACTTTTATAATACTTTTCTAAAGTTCCAATTAATTGATCTTTTGTAGAAAAATGAATAAATCCATCATTTGTGTCTTTTTCAGTTCCCGAATAGTAATCGGTTTTTTTAAATACCTCATATTCATTTTTAGTTAAAATTTTATAAATAAATTCAGTTTGCACTTTTTAAAAAATATTTAAGTGTTAATTTTCCCTAAATAATTAACTAAAATCACTCCTACGATTATCAAGATAATACCAATGGTACCATAAATGTTAGGTGATTGATTATATTTGATAACTCCAAACAAAGTAACAGCAGTTATTGTAAGGCCTCCATACGTTGCGTAAGTAAATCCCACTGGAATTATTGTCATTGCTTTTGCTAAAAAAAATAGACAAATAATAATTGAACAAACACAAAATACTGTTGGGTACAAATTTGTAAAACCGTTAGTAGTTTTTAAAAATCCGTTTGCTGTAATACCAAATATTATTGCTAATACTAAATAAATATAACCAGTCAAATAACTCATACTATTTATAAATCTTATCTACTTCTACTTGGTAAGACTCTACTAACTTGTTATTTTGATTTGCAATACCAACAACATCTATCATTTCCTTAACCATTTGATCTGATGCACCCTTTTTTTTAGCTGCTGCTGTATGAGATCTTATACAGTATTCACAGCTATTTGTAATCGAAACTGCAACATAGATTAATTCTTTTGTAACTGGATCAAGTGCTCCTTTCTTCATTATTTGTTTTAAGTTGTTCCATGTTCTTTCTAAAGTCTCTGGGTTGTTAGCTATAGCTCTCCAAAAGTTTGGTATTTTTTTTATATTTCTAGTTTTTTTAATATCATCAAAAACTTTTTTAACCTTTCCTTTAGCTTTATTTTCACTTACAGGTTTAAATATTGACATTTTTCCTCCTTTTATACTTTCATTTCTAGATAAGATTATACTAGAACTTATTTGAAACTTCTATGGTTGCACCATAATCAGGTATTTCACTCATCAAACTGTAATTAGAACTCACTTTAATACCTATGCCATTAAGATCTCGTTTATAATCCAATTTTGTATTAAAAGTTTCGCTACCATCTAAACTAAAGGCATATGTCTCATTTCTTTTTGAAATATAACTTCCACCAAAATAAATATTATCACTATGTCCATTTCCTTTACTTTGATTTCTTTCATAGCTTGTCATTAGCGAAAAGCCATTGTCTGTAATTAAGTCAAAGCCAAAACTTCCTCTATAATTATGAGTGGAGCTATTAATATTTTCAAGAATATAAGAGGTTCCATTTGATGCATATTCAAATTCTTGCTTAGACGATGGGCTGATATCAGCGTTATATTCTAATTGAATATTTGGTTTTATAATTCCATTATCAATATTAATTGTATTGTCTATAACTGAACCTATAGAGGTTATAACCGTACCAATATCTTGTCTATTGAATTTTAAATTTAAACCCTCGGCCCCTGTTTCGGTATAATCAGAAAGAGATGTAAATCCTAAATCTAATTTTATATTTGGAGTTATATTTAGTTTTTCTTTTGTAAATGTTTCTCTAAATTTTATTGATGCAAAAATTTGTTTTCCTTCTCTCTCACCATCTGTAGAAATAGACCCACTATTATTTAAAAGATTAGTATTGATTGCACTTATTCCTATAAGGCTATCCATAAACATATTTTTTCCTTTAGGACGCGTCTCATAAACTGTCAAACTTAAAGCATTCATATCCAAAGCGCTGCCAAGGTTACCTACATCAATGTCATCACTTCCAAACCTAAATGCAAACCCAAACATTCTATTTTTATCATTTCTTCTATCTGCTCCAATTGTTATAGCGCTAGAATTTATATTTTTTGCTGATGATGCGCCTGTGTCTCCTACTTTTCCGACACTAACGGTTCCCTCGCTCCAATATGACCAATTACCAAACTGCGGTTCAGCCGTAGATGTGTTATTACTAGTTAAAGAAGATGGTGTTATTAAATTTGATAATGATGCTAAAATCTCATTTGAAAATTGAAATTTAATATTCTGATTAGTTAAATTACTACTGTCTTTATTTCTTCTAAGCCATTCCATACGATTTAAAACTGGATAGGTAGTATGTTGAATAAGTTTTTTTGATACTTCTGATTGTGCTTCAACTGAACCAACATCATCTTTATTTGAAGTAGGATTCATACAAGAAATAATTCCATATGCGCAAGGCAAATCATATTCTCGAACAAGTTTATTATCATCAAAATCTAAATGATAAAATTTGTTTGCTCCTTGACCAAAATTAAAAGTTATTCCAGCAATACGCATATTTCCCTCAGATGCAGTTTGAGTATTGTAGGTTTTATCATTTTTACTTGCTGTTGTTATTTCAAATGGAGTTGTCAAATCATATTCTTCAATGATATTAAGTTCAGAATCATCTGTGTTTCTATCAGCCTTAGTTACAAACATTTTGTATCCATCTGAACTAAACCCAAGCCCTTGATGATAACCATCGCCTTTGAGATTTGATAAGGTTGCCTTCAGTGTGATGTCAGAAGTATCGTATGGAGTCGTAAGATCATATTGTTCTATTTGATCGGTGGTCGCTTTCAGAATAAACATCTTTGTTCCATCTGTATTAAAATCAAAACCTCTAGGGTCATTATCAATTTTATTATAATCTTCTGAGTCTCTTGTGCTACTTATTGTGGTTATATCGTAAGGTGTTCCCAGCGACCAAATAGCTATAGAATCTTGATTGCCATTTACAGATGAGGTTGAAAGAATTAAAACTTTACTTCCATCTGAATTAAATTTTATATCTTGTGGTCTTTTTAATACCGCCGCTATTTCGGTAATTATATTTGCATCAAGCGAAACACCTGAAGAAGTGCTATATGGAACACTTAAAGAATATTGTGCAACACGACCACTATTTCCATTAAAACCAGTGACATACATTTTAGTACCTGATGGATTAAAAATTACTCCTGTTGGTATACCTACTTGCTCGGATACATCATAATCATTTTTGTGTACCGGTTCTGCATAAACTTTAAGATTTATATAAAATGAGATGATTATAATAAATGTGATTTTTATTAAATTCATAAAAAATTTTTATGAATATACTATTTCTAAAATGAGGTTGAAACTTCTATATTTGCACCATAGTCAGGAATATTACTATAAATCGCGTAGTTAGATTTTACTGCCAAATTAAAATTATCATAATTTTTTAAATAACTGATCTCAGTATTATTATTTTTTAAAGGATCATAAATTACATTAAAATTAGTATTTTCATTTTTTTGTTTTCCAAATTTAAAAAGGAGACTATCTGTGTGTGCACTATTATCTAAACTTTGAAATCGCTCATAATTTAATGCAAATGTATGACCACTCTTTTGAAATAATTCAAAACCAATATTTCCTCTAATATTATTTAATGAATATCTTTTAATGGTGTTTTGAACTGTGACATTATCAATGTGATTTTTATAATGATGATCTATATCAGAAGTAAAATCAACCATATATTCTAAAAATCCATTTCTACTTAATCTGCTTTCATCCGTATATGAAGTGTGATCAAACTTAAAGCCAGCAGATGCATTTCCTGTTTTAAAAGTAAGTCTTTCATGGGTCTCAATGTTATTTGTGGCTGCTGTTCCAAAATCAGTATATTCAGATAACTGAGTGACTCCCAATTCTGTTTTACCATAAGGAATTATGTCAAATTTAGTATAATTTTTCTCTTCTTCGTAACTTAAAGCTGTATAAATTTGTTTTCCATTTCTTTCTCCGGTGATGGTTCCAGAGATCATTTTGTCTATACTTAAAAAGCTTACCCCTAATAAAGCATTTAAATTTGAAGAATTAATTGGTAATTGGCTATAAATATTAAAAGATAATGATTGAGAATTTAATTCCTCGTTAGTTCCAGATTTTATATCAACATCGTCATTACTGTATCTCATAGCAAATCCAAGAAAGTTGTTATTTTTGGTTAATTTATCTGTGCCAATTGATATTCCCTTAGTGGTAATTTCTTTTGGTTTTAATGAGATGGTATCACCTACTCTTCCAAATGAAATATCTCCATGTGTCCAGCTGGACCATTTTCTTTTATCATTTGATGGTTTTTCTGTTTTTAATGATGCTTGAGTATATTTAAGATCTTTAAAAGAAGATTGTAACTTATTTGTTAAAGATGCTAAAATTGGATTATTAATATTTAATTTTAAATTATGACTATTTAAATTTGTTTTATTCTCATTTCTACGCAACCATTCAAATCTTTTAAAAATTATTGAAGTATTTTGATGAATAACATTTTTAGCTATCTCCACTTGTGCACTTACAACTGATGCTGTTTCAGTTTCACAAATAACTATTCCATAAGGACAAGTTAAATCAAATTCATAAATTATATCATCTCCATCATTATTAGCGTCTTCTGTTCCAATATAAGCCTTCATACCATTATTCCCAAAAGTCCATCCAATTGCTGAAACATTATTTCCATTTCCAACTATTTGGGAGTTACCAACGTAAGTTGCAGAACTAAGTTCAAATGGTGTGGATAATTTATAAACATAAATAAAAGTAGGAATGGCAGTGGAGTTATTAAGACCCTCACTTATATATAATCTTGTACCATCATCATCAAAGGCTATTTCAAACGTAAATCTATTGGTCGTTAGGTCGGGGATGTCTTCTGTATTAAGATTGAATGCAAACGTCCCAGAGCTTGGATCAAATGGTGTGGATAAATTGACCTGAGTTATATCGGTTGTATTTTTAGTTCCATCATTAAGATACATTCTGGTTCCATCATTATTAAACGCAACTCCATAAAGTGCATCAATTTCAAGAGCACCACTGTTATAAGCCTCTTTATAATTGAGACCGTCATCAGGAATTAATGTTGAGGCAGAAATTGAGGCGACATCATATGGACTTGCTAAATTGTGAAATTGCCCAGTACCATGTGAATTAAATAAAAATAATTTTTTTCCATCATTATTAAATTTAATTGTTTTTTTACCATTTGCAAAACCTAAATTATCACCAAGACCAGTTGTACCTACTATAGTTCTGTTTGGGACATCCATGGTGCTGAGGTCAAATGCAGTTGTTAAATCATAAATAAAAATTGCAGCCCCATCAGTATCTCCAGCTCCTAAGTTATCCATTACAAACATTTTTTTTCCATCGGGGGTTATCGCTATTCCGGATGTGGATGGTTCATTAACGTCATCACCCAAGTTTGGATTTTTAAATTGTTTAAAAACAGGATTAACTGTTCCTGCTTTCAAATTTGTAAATTGAAACACAAGTAAAAATAATAATAGAACGTTTATTAATTTCATATATCTCATTTTATAATTCATGGAATGTCGATAATTTTGAATATTATTTCCTTTTTATTATTAGTTAAGGGAACATTGCTGCTGACATATACTTTCACTATTTCTTTATTAACAATCATTATAACAAACAAAATCGAATGCTAATTTAGGCTAACCAAAAGCAGTTTCAACAGTTTTCATTGTTAAAATATTTTAATAAGGATTTTCTAGCACTCAATAAAAATGACATTTATATTAGGAATTGTGCCCGTTTTGAGCACTAAAACTAGCAACTATTACTGGAAACTGGTTTTTTGTTTGTTTGAGTTATTTTTATTGTACAGCTCGTGTCATTTTCTTTAGTTGCAATAATAGTAAGAGTGTCAGCGGCTGTGGTTTTAAAAGTGTAAGATTGTTCTGATAAATCATCTACACCATCAAATAAGTTAGTAACTATATTTGATTGAGATGTACTAATATAATATTCTCCATTATTAGACTTATATTCTTGCTCAGCTAAATAAATTGAGTTTAGTGTAATTTCAGCTTGTTTTTTTTCGGCTGAAGTTTTGTATCCACTATAAGATACAACTCCTACTGCTGAAAGAATACCGATAATGGCCACAACTACTAAAAGCTCAATTAATGTAAAACCTTTTAAATTTTTTTTATTACAAAGAAGTATTTGAGTTTTGATTAATTTAATGCACATTGCTGCTGACATATAGCATCTGGGTTTCGTTCTTTACAACTATTATAACACGCAAAATCAAATGCTAAACGAGGTTGACCAAAAACCGTTTTTACTGTTTTCATAGCTGCTATTTTTGTTTCAGCTGTCCAGCAACCCACATAAGCAGTTGCATTTTGTATTTTTTCTCCAAGTACTTCTGTTGAAACTTCCTTTGGTTCCTCTTCAGAATTTTTTATACTATTAGCTGAAGTAAAATTTTTAAGAATAGATGATTTAATCCCAAAATTTGTATTTTCTGGAATAACTCCATAAGACTCCATTGCATCTTTAAAATCTAGTTTGGCTACCGCAACTCCAACTACATTTCCACTAGTATTAACAATCGGACCTCCACTATTGCCCGGCTGAATTGCTGCATCAATTTGAACTAATGCATAATTATCTTGTGAACCAGCAAGTGCACTAACAACTCCTTTTGTAACCTTTACAGAAGAGCTTACTGCTTTGCCAAAAGGATAACCTGCAACGTAAATATCATCTAGTAATTTTGGATCTCTATTTGAAATATCAAATTTGTCTTTTGGTATTATATCTGTTTCAAGAAGTGCAAGATCATTTACTCTGTCATAAGCTAATATTTTAGCAGTTCCTGTTTTACCAAAATAATTAACTTTGGTAATATTACAATAGTTAACTACATGGTGATTGGTAATCAGATGACCTTCATCAGATATAAAAAAAGCTGTACCTGATCCAGTAAAAATTTTATCATCTAGAACTTTAACTATTTTCTTTTTATTAGTTCCTTCATCAATAATCACTTTTGCTTTAACTTTTTTACACACAAAAACAACACTGTTTGTATTTACAACACTTTCTGCAATTTTTTTTGATTCATTACACGATTTTAGATCAGCCTTATAAACATGCTCGATCATACTTCCGTTTAAAAATAATATTAAAGCTGTAACAATTTCCATAATAAAGTTATTATACTACAAGCGATTACTAATTATTACTAAAATACGCTCATACTGGGCACTAATTAGAACCACACCCAAGAGTTCTATTAAAGTAAACCCTTGGCTGTAGTACCTAATTTTAAAATATTATTTATTGAGTTGCTACGGTTGATGTCATTTGATCGGCAGTTGCACAACCAGTTTTCGTACAAGTTTTTACTGTAACAGTGTTTGTAGCTGTTGCTTTAATGTTAACATAACCTAACTCAAAGGTAGTTCCTTCTTTAACCGATTCATTCGTAGTATCATGCGGATTTTTATCCGTCAGCACTGCAATCGTTCCCTTTACAATTTTAGCTGCTGTTACTGGACATGTCTGAGTACCAGCATATGATGATTCTCCCAAACTACATTTTTGAGATTCTGCTGCCATATACTTAAGTGTTTGTGCATGAATTGTTTTTGTCGCATTAACTTTTGCGGCTGCTGTGTATCCGTTATAAGCAACAACACCTACTGCTGCTAAAATTCCTATAATTGCTACAACAACTAGCAATTCAATAAGTGTAAAACCTTTATTTTTAATTTTTTTCATTAAATCCTCATTAGTGTTTTAATATTCTTATTATTATGGAGATTATCTTCAAAAAGGTCAATAATTTTTATTAAGCCTAAAATTACTAATAATCACCCAATTATTGCCCCTACATTAAATATAGGCGCATACATAGCTAACATTAGACCGCCAATGGTAATACCCATAAATACGATCATTATGGGCTCAATTAAGCTTGCAAGATTTGCAACAGCCACATCAAACTCTTCCTCATAATAAAGTGCGACTGAACCAAACATTTCATCCAAGCTACCTGTTTGTTCACCAACTGAGATTAGCTGACTAAAAGTTGGAGGAAATATTTTTTCTTTGTTAAATAAATCAGTTAAAGTTTCTCCTGAAAAAACTCCCTTCTTAATTCTTTCTAATGCCTCAACAACAATTACATTGTCAGTTACTGATTTTGCAATATCTATACTCTCAATTAAATCAACCCCTGCTTGGTTAAGGTTTCCTAAAACTAAAGATACTTTTGCTAAAATTGATTTTCTTATTAAATTTCCAAAAATAGGAAGCTTCATCATAATCCGGTGCCAATTTTTCCTCACTTCATAATTTTTTTTAATTAAAAATTTAAAACCAAATACAAAAAATATAATAAACACTAGTAAAAAAAATCCACCAGAGGAACGAACAAATTCACTCATAGACATAATAACAGCTGTTGGCGTTGGTAGGTCATCTGCCATACCCATGCCTTCGTACATATTTACAAAAGTTGGTACAACGTTCATTAACATAAAAACTGTAACTAAAATTGCAACTGAAAATAAAACACCTGGATAAAATAAAGCACTTTTAATTTGCGATTTAATTTTTTCTCTTTTTTCAAGATTAGTGACAATTTTTTGTAAAAAAGTGTCAAGCTTACCACTGGCCTCCCCTGCTTTGATTAAATTAACAACAACGGTATCGAAAATTTTTGTATGTTTTTCAAAACATTTTGACAGTGCATTTCCAGACTCTAAATCTTTTTTTATAGTTGAAATAACTTTTTTCATAGGAGGTCTTGATGTTTGACCTTCTAACATGTCAAGAGTATTTAGAACAGGCAGTCCAGCTCTAAGCATAGTTGCAAACTGCTTGCAAAAAATTAAAATCTCTTGTGGTTTTATTCCAGTACCAAAACTAAAAGATGTTTTTTCTTTTTTGGTAACTACTTTTTTCTTTTTAGTTTCTTTTAATTTTGTTATAATAACTTTTTTGTCTTTAAGTTTATGGGCAGCCTCTGCATTGTTTAGGGCTTCAATTTCTCCCTCAACATATTTTCCTTGAGAAATTCCTTTATATTCAAAATTTAACATTAGTTAGATTGTAATACTCTTTCATATTCTGCAAATGAAAGATCACCACTTAATAACATTTCTTGCCCCATATCTTGCATGGTCCTAAAGCCATTTTTTTTAGCTATCGCATATAATTCATTTTGCTGAAGATTTGATAAAATCCCTGCTTTTAATTCATTTTCAATTTCAAGAATTTCATAAATTCCCATTCTTCCTTTATACCCTGAGCCGCTACATTCACTACATCCATCACCTTTATAAATTTTAGCTCTTGAGGATTGTTCGGGTAAAAATCCAATTGAATTTAATAGTTTTGGAGTAATATTTTCGTCAATTACACGGCAATCTAAGCAAGTTTTTCGAGCTAAACGTTGTGCCATAATAAGCGTTAAAGCTGCAGATATTAAATAGTTTGGCGTTCCCATGTTTAATAAACGAGTTATAGAACTTGGGGCATCATTAGTGTGAAGTGTGCTAAATACTAAGTGGCCAGTTAAAGCAGCTTTCAATGCAATATCAACTGTTGCCTTATCCCTAATCTCTCCAACCAAAATCACCTCTGGGTCTTGACGCAAGAAAGATCTTAGAGCCTCCTCAAAAGTATAACCAATTGCCTCTTTAACTTGTACCTGACCAATTCCTTCCATTTCGTATTCAACAGGATCCTCCGCTGTTAAAATATTCATACCTGGTTTATTAATATGTTTTAAAACACTATAAAGAGTTGTTGTTTTACCACTACCTGTTGGACCAGTAACAAGTACCATCCCTTGAGGTGATGAAATAGCTTTAGTTAATTTTTCTAAATCTTTAGCTTCAAATCCAAGGTCAGCTAAAGCTTTGTCTCCTGCGTCCTTATTTAATATACGCATTACAACACGTTCTTTATTTTTTGTTGGTAAAACTGAGACCCTTAAATCAATTTCTTTTGTATCAGATTTAAATGTTGAGGCACCATCTTGAGGAATTCTTCGTTCTGCTATATCTAATTTACTAATTATCTTAATTCTTGCAATAACCGCGTCATAATTTTCATGCAAAAACTTAGAATAATTATCCATCACTTTTAAAATACCATCTACTCTAAATCTAGTTTGTGCACTATCTCTAAAACATTCTATATGAATATCACTGGCTCCCAAATTGATCGCTTCAGTAATTAGTTTATTTCCAAAAACAATTACTTCTGAACCAACCTCAACTAACTCATCATTAGTTTTTTCAAGCTTTTCAACTTTTACATTTGCATCAGATATTTTTTTTGTTTCATTTTTTGTAAATCTTTCAATAAAAGAATTTATATTGCTTATGGATGCAGCATATAATTCTGGCTCCATTTTTGTCATTGTTTTTAAGTTTTTCATTAAACTTAATTTTGATGCATCTGCTATTGCAATTTTTAAAACTCCATTGCCCATTTGAAATGGAACGAGGGAATTATCTTGAATATATCTAATATCAATAATCTTTTTAATCTTTGGATCTATTACAGTTTTTTTTAAATCTATAATATCCAGAGAATAGTTTGTTGATAAAATTTTAACTATCTTGTCTTCATCAGTAAAATTTAATTCAAAAGCAGTTTCTAGTTTTGTTTTACCTATTTCAGGGCTAGTTTTGTTAATCTTAGACATTTGCTCAGTTGAAATGGATGAGCTCTCCATTAACATATTTAAAATATTTTGTTCACTAGTGGCATCTAATTTAGTTTTGCTCATCTTACTCAATCACTCTAGGTGCAATAAAAATTAATAACTCCACTAATTCATCGCTATTATTTTTACTTTTAAATAAATTACCAATAACAGGTACTTTGCTTACCCCGGGAGTTTTGCTATTCGTATTATTTGTGGTGTTCTTTTTAATGCCCCCAATTACAACTATATCACCATCACTAACTAAAAGTTTTGTGACAATTGAATTAGTTTTAATTCCTGGTTCGTCAGATCCAGCAACTGTTACCGGAGAATCGTTATTGACTTGAATATCTAATAATACATTCCCATCTCCTATTATGCTTGGAGTAACTGTTAATGATAGTGCCGCTTCTTTGAACTCAGTAGTTGTTGTTCCATCTGCTGTTGTTTGATATGCAATTTGTGTTCCTTGGGTAATTGTTGCTTCTTGGTTATTTAATGTAAACACACTTGGTTGAGAAAGTGTCTTACTTAATCCTAAAGACTCTAATGCCTCAATTTCAACTTTAAGCGCACGTGCTCCAATTTGTCGAAGTATTCCAATTCCACTTGTTCCAGAAATTCCTTGATTTGAAATAGTTCCTGCCGCAGACCCTAAAGCTATATCTCCAGCAGTTGCTGCCGCATTTCCTCCAGATGTCATTCCTGAAATAGTAGTTGTTCCCTTTCCCTCACCAATTCTATCACTTACAGACATCGCTCCAACTCTAGCACCTAATGCTTTTGCAAAAGTAGAAGTTGCATCAATTATAAATGCTTCAATTAAAACTTGTTTAGTTTTTACATCAATTTCTCTAATAACTGCATCTATAGTATCAAGGTCTGGTTCGTGGCCTCTAACAATTATTGATCTAGTAGTATCCTCTACTGTAATTGAAAGATTAGACATAGTACTAGCACCCTCTGCACCTTGTGTTGCAAATAAAGCTTCTAGTGTAGTCTTGGCTTGAGAAGGGCTAATATAATATAATCTAAATATTTCAGCTAAGATCGGCTCAACAGACTCTTCTAGTTGAATTTTTTTCTTTAACACTTCCGCTCTCGCAGATTTTGCAGTTTCTTGTGCAGTTAATTTTTCAGGAGTATGAACTCTTATAATTCCATTGTTAGTATCAACATCAGCTACTAATGTTTTCATATCTAACAAAGTTTGAAATGCAACATCCCAACCCACATTTTCAATTTTAGCGTTTACTGTGCCACTTACTTCATCTCCTATTAAAATATTTATATCTGCTATATCTGCCATCAATGACATCACATATTTAAAATCTAACCCTTGAAAATTGATATCAATCATTTGTTTAAGGTTGGTGTATTCATCTGAAATATAGACATAATTTTTAACATTTTCAGTTGTTATTGTTTTACGCTTATCTTCTCTTGGTATATTTGTGTCATAGGGCTTAGGACCATCGATAATTTTTTTGTCCATGTCTGCTCTACCTTCAACAATTATCTTGGCTGTATCAATTAAGGGTTCATCACCGTGAACAGATTTTGGTTTTTTACCTGAAATTGCACAGGACTGTAATAAAACAATAAATGATAATGTTATAAAAATTTTAAAATATCTATTCACTTATTACCCTTCGCTCGGTTTAATTACATTGTTCATATAAACTTCAAAAAGATTGTTTTCTCCATCTTCAACAATTACTACTTCTGAATAAATATCTCTGATTGTTGTGGTATCTGTGATGGCTTGATTTTCTTCATATTTAAATGCTCCCCCATCAGCAGCTGAAAAAACTGCTATCTTATTGTTTTCACCAATAATTATGCCGACCAATCTCATATTATTTAAAAGCCCATTATTTGAGCTTAACTGAGTGTCTGTTTCACTTACTTGATTTGAGGAACCGGCTCCTCCTGAAAAAGGATCAATTGCCGGCAACTCCTCATCATCTATAGAAGAATGATCATCTGCTTTTAAATTTAGCATTTGAAACTGACAAAGCATAATTGTCATTAAAAAGATTAATATTTTTTTATTATTTATATTCATCTGGTAACCCTACAATTGAAATAGTGCCTTTTGATAAAATTTGTCCTTGAATTTCAGCTATCGTTGTAATTTCCTCCTTATCAAAATTAATAACTTTTTGAGATTTTGATAATGCTCTTCTAAATTTAAGATAGCTTAAAAAATTTCCTTGAATTTCATACCCAACAGGAATTGTATAGTACATTGCATTTTCCTCTTCAGCTTTATTAACAGCTTTTGGTTCACCTTTTTTAAGATTAGTTATTGATAAACCGTTGATCAATGCAAATTTACTTATGTTTTGGTAAAGGTCTTCAACTTCTTTTTTGCTGTGAAAAAGTTTGCTATTTTTAGCATAGTCAGGCTCTAATGCTTTTACCGCTGCTGTTAAAGTGCCAATATTATTTTTAAATTCTTCAATCTTTGTTTTGTTTTCGTTCATCAATCTAATCTGCTCTTTTTGTTGATTTACTATCGGAGACACAAATGAATAATAACCTATTAAAAAAATTAATATAGCAACAAAACCACCACCAAATTTAATTAGTGTTTTTTTATCAGCCAAAGTGCCGCTTTTGAGCTTTGTAAGTATATCATTTAAATCTAAATTTTTTAAATTTGCTAAATCCATTATATCAATTTCAATTTACAATTAATTGTAAATCCCTTTTTATTATTATTTCCTGATGCTTGGTCCCCAGTTTGATTTTTCATTGCAGCTAAAGATGCCTGTTCAATTAATGATTTTGCATTTAAATTTGAAATAAAATTCAAAATATCTTGATCTGAAAAAGCAACCCCTTCGATAATCAAATTATCTTTTCCATCAAAAGTCATTTTCGTAAATTGTACTCTTTGAGGAACGCTTCTCGTAACTTGTGCTAATGATCTATAAGATCTTGCCTGATTTGAATTAACTAATTGTCCAAGATCTAATGCTCGCTGCATTTCTTTTCTTTTTTTTTCTAATTTTGAAAATTGAATATTATTTTTATCAAATTCCATTTGTACTTGATCAAATTCTAATAATTTTTTTTTATTGTTACTAATTTGAAAGAATGAAAAAACCGTTAATATCAAATAAATACCTGCAATTGCACCTACTGCTCCTTTAAAAGCAAAACCTGATAAGAATTTTAGTTTATTTTGCTGACGAACAGCGTCTCTATTAGGTAATAAGTTAATATTTTTTACTGCAGTTACAAATTTATAATAACCAAATACATCCAATTTTCTGTAAGCTAAACCAAGTACTGAAGATAATGGCGAATTGTTATCACCAGCTATTTTTTCACTATTATAAGAGGGTATACTTATACTTTGCAGGGGATCAAAATTAACAAAACCTGTTGTTGGTAAATTCTTTTTAAATGCCGGAAGTATAAATGATATGTTTTTTAAGCTGGAGACTATTTGAATAGATGTAATTTTATTTTCATATTTACTTTCATAATCGGTAATTGCTTGTTTAACTTGCATCGCATATCTTCTAATAACTGCGTCTGCCTCGGTTGAAAGTTGTTCACTTTTAATATCTTTAATATGTTCTTTTTCTTGAGGTCTTAAAAATATGTCGGTAATTACAGGAATATTATTATGAATAATCATGATATAATTTTCTTCTACACCTAATTCTAAAATAGCTGAATTTCCTTTATCTGTAATAGATTTAAATTTTGTATTATCGTATGCATTCTTTAAGGTAAAACAACGTACATCCATAATAACTGGATTAAGTCCAGCCTTTTTAGCAACAGATGAATAAGCATTTACATCAGCTAGTTTTGAAGCTACAAATAAAATTTCCATCGTATTAGTTTTAGAATTTCTATTTATAATTTGATGAAAAATTGAATAATCATCTAAGTTATCTGTAAGCTGAACAAGGTTTTCCCAAAGAGAATCAGTCTCAATTGCTTTTTGGAATTCTTCATCTGTCATTAGTGGGCTGGTAACTACTCTAATGATTGCACTTGTGACTGGAATAGACAATGCAATATTCTTTGAGGTAATTTTTGCATTAGCCATGGCTAATTCAATTTCCTCAGCCAAATAATCTTTGTGTTCTAAAATATTTTCACTAACTTTTTCTTGATCCAATATACGATAAGAAAATTTATCTAATATCCATTTTTCATCCTTATCTTGAGAGACTTGAGCAACTCTAATTGCTTCTCTTGTCATGTCTAAACCAGCTATTTCTTCCCCTGCAACACTTAATTTGCTAACTTTAGATTGAAAGAAATTTTGAAAAACTTTTTTTAAATTATTTGCTTTAGTTTTTAGATTTTTGTTATCTACAGCTGCCTCTTCACTGGTTAAGTTATCACTTTTGGCTTTGGAAAATTTTAAATTTTTTAACTTATCCAGCATGCTTATTGTTACACCTTTTATATCTCCCTTCATAGTTTGATTGGACGCCTCTGAAATAGGAGCTGCGCTAACAACATCGTTATTTTCTTTGGTTATTGAGTCAACTACATCATTTTTTGGATTATTCTCATGATTTTTCTCAACAACTTGCTCTTTAACTAGAATATTCTGACTTTTCTCAGATTGGAGATCATCAAACCACTTTTCCAATATTGGAATTGCTTCTTCAAGATTAGGTGTTCCTGATGAAGAGATCTTTTGTTTACCATCAATATATAGTCTTCCGACCCAATTTTTTGACTTTAACTCACCCTTATACTTGTCTTGTCTTATATAGATGTGTAAACGGCCATCTTTCTTATGAATTACCTCGTGCTCAATCTTTTTATCAATTTTAGGTTGTATTTCTTCTCGATTTTCATTTAATTGTGCATCATTAGGACTATTTTCACCTTGAAGTTGATTTTCTTCAATAGTACTTTTCTTGTCAGCATTTTCATGCAAATTATTTTCTAAATTATTATTTTCTTTTTCGTCATTCATAATTTTTTATAATATAATTTTTCTCTAACACAAAAAAACGAATCTCTAACACATCTCTAACACAAATTGTAAAATTGTCTATAATATAATTATAATTTCGTGCTCAAATTAGGCAATTTATAAAAAAAAAGTCAAAATGATCAATAAAATCAACATTTTTTATATAAAATGAAAAGAAAGTAATTTTTTTTTTATTTTTAGTAAATTTTGTTTATTCTAACACAAAATAAATATTAAAATTGTGTTAGAGTTAAATTATTTCGTAATATATTAAAATATATGAAAAATATTACATAAATCAAAGCTTTTATGAATTTAACAAATTTGTGTTAGAGTAATCAATATTTGTGTTAGACTTTTTTGGCTTTAATAATTTTCTTTCCAGCTTTCAAGTTGAACTGCTCCTGAAATTTCTTGTGCCTTAGATTTACCTGTAATTAGGTTATCTTTAGCTGTAAATCCATCAATATTCTTATTAGCATCCCCAGCTAGACCAATATATAGGTTATCACCCTGTTTTACAACCTTTGATAGTACTCCTTTACCCATATTCACATTAAGTAATGAATTACCACACCTCGTATCGTAGGCGGTGAACCAAGCATTACCTACCCCACATTTGTTATTAATAGAACTTGGCTCATATAAGGGGAAATATACCCTATCTCTATCTACAGTTGGTTCGGCAGTTAATTTTTTTGCATTATCAAGGTCAACATACCAACCTAGATCAGTCCCAGATGGACATGTAGGTGCTGTTTTGCACATTGAAACATTACCGGTTGGATTAACCTCTACAAAATTTGGAAAGTTCACATCTTTTATACCATAAATTCTATTTTGTATCTGATTTGATTGTGCTTGAAGTTTTTGGGTGTTTCCAGTTCCAAAATATAACCATAAATTGTTATCACTGTTAATTGTAACCTCTGGCCTTGTAAAAATATTCCTTCCATTTGCAGAAGTAGCTTCAACTGTAAACAAGGTAGTTTGATGTATTTCTTTATCTGATACATCTGAACGTATAATTGAATTATAGGTAGAACTATTTTGATCAGTATCCATAACAAAGTCCTCTGTTAAATCAATTTTAGTTATTTTACCCTCTAAGTCCGTTGCATAAATCAATGCTCCATTATAATTTGCTTTGTTAGTACCATCTGCGGTAATGATGCTTAAATCTGCAGGCAAAGAATTAACAATATCATTTTTGTATCTTCTAAATGTATAGTCTCCATGATCTGGCTTAGGAAGTCCACCCTCTCTTGTATTTGGCCATGGTTGATCAAATTCTACATAGTCTAGACACATAACAGTTGTAGACCCACTTTTTTCTCTAAAATGTAATGTGTGACCCACTGCAGGTGAAAATTCTGCAATAAAAGACTCACCTATTGAAGAGTCGAAGCATGCCTCAGCCGGCCAATAAGTAAATTTTGTATTATCATCTGCTGCATCAGTTTTTTTGGTTAAGGCACTATTTCTTTTAAATAATCTTCCAGTCCAAGAATAAGATTGTGCTGCTGTGTCTTCTATATCAATTACTTTTAATACTTTTCCTTCATTTTCTAAATCAATTACAAATACTGCTGAACCCACGTTAGGATTAACACCACCATTGTATCCACCACCAAACACTGCTACCCATCTATCCTTACTATCAACTTTAATTCTAATAATTTTTGGAGTTGACCAGGTTTCTGCTAACTTGCTATAATCATATTCTGGAGTAATATTTCCATCTACATAACCAACTTCAAATTTAGTCACATCGGCATCCCAATGCTGAATAATTTTATTAGACTCATCATTATTAAATGCAAATAAATGAGTAGGACTACTTGGGTCTGTAACATCAAGTGCAAACATACCTTTTCCACCTGCACCAAGCCCACTTAAAAGAATTGTTCGCCATCTTGGATTATCTTTGCCATCATTTGGAGTATCATCAAAATAAATATCTTTAACAACTGGAGAACCATCTATACCATAAATAGCATTTGTTGAATTAGCCTTGCTAGATGGGATCTTTTCGAGGACACCTAAAACATTTGGTGGAATATATCCCCATAATTCCTCGCCATCTGATGCTCTAAATGCATGAAGAATACCATTATTGGCTCCAGCATAAACAATTTCTGTTCTATTAGCGCATGGTCCCCCACAAGTTGCTCCACTTTTAAAATTATTATAATTATTCTGTAATCTATAATAGGAGTCCTTTTTTTGAAAATTAGATGTATTATCATCAACTGCTGATGCTTCTGGATTTCCAACTACAATTAAATCAGAATGATAAATATCTGCAAGCTTATGTATAGACTCTGTTGTGTTACTATCTTCATCTTGATCATAAGTATCTATGCCCCTAATAAAGTTTATTAAATTATCAGCTTCAGTATCTGTTGGTGGTATATTAGGAAATATTTTTGATTTTAAAAGATCTCTGTTAGCTGTTGTAAAATTATTTAAATCACTACCAATTTCTGGGGTCCATATATTTCTTGTAGATGAAGTTTTAGAATTTAATTTATCTGCAGCATCCCACTGAACTGAACCAAAAGTACCATCAGTATTTAATTGATATTTTTTTAAACTTCCTTTCCATTGTTTGTCTGTTTCGTATTCAAATGTCGATTGATAGACAAAATTATTCCTACTTACATCTGACATTACTGCAGGAGTAGTAAAGGTTAGTCGACCTGAGATAGCTTGTTTAATTGCATCTGTTAATTTTGCAAGCAGTTCTGCTTCATTATCTGCATAAAGAGGATTTTTAGTTCCCCCAGCAGTTGCGAGTGCAGAATATTTACTATTAGATCCACCTAAAGCATAACCTACAGCAAAGGTCTTAACATTATGAGTTTGCCTGAGATCAGTAGCAACTTGAACTACACTGTCGGAGTCTCTCCAATGTCCATCACTTATTACTATTAGAAAATTTAAAGAACAGGTTAAATCCCAATTATCAACCATACCAATGTTTTGTGATGTTGTTTTTCCAGTAGTAAAATAATTTCTCGCTTCTCTAATAGCAAAACGTAGGTGTGTTCCACCCTTTGCACGAATGGTATCTACAACTGAATAAATTAATTGAGCTCCATTATCTGCAATTCCAACTCTTATTTTTGCATATCCTCCTGTGCCCTTACCACTCCACTCCATCAAACCAAAATTGGCTCCAGCTGTTAGATTAGTATCAGTAACTATTTTCTTAATTACTTTCTTAGCACTAGATAATCTTGTTTCTATTATTCCTCCAAATGATTCAGTTAGAGCTAAACTAGTATTAAATTTTCTAATGGAATGATTTCTCCAATCTCCAACATAGATATTATCACTACTATCTACACTTATTCCATAAGGATTATAAAATGGAGAATTTCTAGAAAATGATCCGTATTTTGCTTGGTAAACTAAAGATGAATTAAATTTTTGTATTCTGTGATTATTAAAATCTGTAGCATATATATTTCCACTACTGTCATAAACTGCGTCCATAGCCCTATTAAATTTTCCATTCGCTGAAGACAGACCGCCACCAGCTCCGTTTACATAAGTAAGATTATTTCCAGATACTGTATATTCTACAATTTTGCTTGTATGATAAGATGATACTATCAGTCTATTTCCAGCACTATTATACGACATACCTGTAGCAAAATTGATGTTACCGGAATTCATTTCTTGATAGCCAGTTTGAGCTAAATTTGCTGTCGCATATTTACTAATTACATTGTTAGTATGTCCGACAAAAATATAGTTACTATTAACAGCAATTGACACTCCATTAGTCCAAGAAGTGAAGTTACTGGTAATACATTGCCCAGTTAAACTAAGCTTTGAAATTATACCGAAATTAGAGTTTACTATATAAATTTCATCGTTAAAAATTTGAAATTGCCTTGGATATGCCATTTGATTACAACCCGATCCATAATTTCCAAAACTTCTAAGATATACTCCCGAACTGTTAAAAACCTTAATTCTGTGATTTAAATACTCCAAAAAATAAATATTTCCTGAACTATCTACTTGAACATCTGATACGTATTGTGATGATGTTGCAGTTTCTAATGTATGGTCCATACTTCCAGACTTATCTAACATAATTAAAATATTTGCGGGAATATCTGTCGTTCCAGTCCCTGGCGGAGGGCTCTTAGCTTGTACTTGAAAGCTAAATAAGAATAAAAAAATAATTACTGTTGAGAGTCTAGCCATTCCCCCACCTTTGAATCATAATCTGCCATACCAGCAGAGTAAAGTTTACTTACTATATTTATAATTTCTACATGACCATCATGAATATCTGTTTGAATGTATTCAATAATATCGTTTCCAGACTCCCAAACATAACTACCTCGCCATCTTGATTTTGGAACCCCTTCAGGAAGATTAAAACTACCATATTTCCCCATAGCATAATCCATCAACTTACTATCCTCCATGTTAGCCCTATAAAGCTGAATTCTATTAAGTTTGTTTTCTATATATAAATGAATAACACTTGTTCCATATAAACTTTTGTCGTTCTTACAAAGCTCCTGCATTGGAATAATTAATTGCTCTCCTCCAAAACGGTCAGATATTGACAGGGGTATAAGTTCTCCAATTTTTACACTTTCTTTAGGACTTCCAAAATTTGTTGTTTTAAAATTACAAGCTAATGCATTAACTTGTACTAAGAGAAAAAATCCAAATATATAAACTATAAATTTATTCATTAATTAACCAAGGTTACCACAGCCTCTAAAGGAATTATAATATTACTTTGGGCATTACATTTATCTTTAGACTCATTACATCCACATGAATAAATCGTGTACAGTGTGTTATTTGTGCCTGTTTTTTTTATAATTGCTGAATTATTACCATCACCGCCAGGAGTATAGGCTATAAAATATTCAAAACTATATTTGCTTAATCTTGTTGCTTCAACACCTGATGCAGTGACTACTTCATTCAATGATTTTCTTTCAGTGTGAAATCCATTATTTGAACTTATTAAATTAGGAAAAAAGGATGCTTTACAAAATCTAAGCTTACTATCTAAATCATTTGGTGGTGTAGATGAGAAATTACTAACATTTCCTACCATCCAATTCTTAGCAACAGAAATTCCACTTTCAGCAGCATAAAATGCCTGCTGGTTGCTATCTTTATCGTTATTTGCATTGTGTTCATTAGATGAAATTGTAACTAAAGTAGCTCCCATTATTGTCATAACAACCAGTAATAACAATGCTAATGGAAGAGCAAATCCTTTTTCACTATGTTTAAATTTATTTCTCATTAGTTATAAGTTGATGATACTCCAATACTAGTTCCTGTTTGTTCTGATATAGCAATGTGTTTTGCTAAATTTCTTGTATGCACACTCACAAAAAAAGTTTCACGATAATATTTATCATTAAATGTTAAGTCGTTTCCATAAGGCATTTCATGATTTCTAATTCTCGTTTCTTGGTTGGTGTTAAAAACTTCTTTAGCCGATTCAATTGTTAAATATATTTCAGCTTTATGAACCTTTTTCATATTAGCTTGTCCTAAATTATAACTACCGACCATTGTTCCTGATCCTTGGGCATTTTCTACTGGGCCACAATAATCACATACAGGATAAAGTTCATTTCCTTCCTTATCTTTGAAGACAACTTGAAAATCTACAATATTAGGCACAAACTCTATGTTATCATAAATAACCGTTCCAACTGTCACAGGGTTCATTACAACTTCTCTTGCAAGATACATTTTATTACTATCTTGATATTTCATTGGACGATAATAAACTCTCATCCGATCATTTGGTGCTGTTGTATACCAAACTGCTAAGCTATCTAAATTATCTAAATATTTTTGACGAAGATTAATTAATTTTATTTCAGGACGTGAATCTCTTGTAAAATTTATGTCTATGTAACCTGCATTTCTCAAATCTCTTGCTATAACTGTAAGGGCATCTCTTGCTGAACTATTTATTGCAGCTTTTTGAGAAACTGATTTGTATGATTTGTTAAAATAATTATAAGATGCAAATGCTGCAGCAATACTAATAGCACCAATTACAATTGATACCAAAACTTCTGCTAAAGTAAATCCAGAGTTTCTAGTTTTCATTTAACTACAACTCCTAGGTATTTTTTTTGTTTACCTTTTCTAGTAAAAAAATTAACTTTTCCTGATGTATTAGCTCCAGAATTAACAAATGTTTTTTTGGTATCAGAATTATCACATGGCATCTTTTTATCTTTATTGTTTATTCTAATTTGATTTTTTTCTTCAAGTTTATTTCTCCATTTGTCTTGCATTTTTTGATAGGGATTTGAACCATTGTTAAGACTATGAGTACACGTTTTTATAAAGCTTCCATATCTAGTGACATTATCAGGATCACCTATCATATCCTCCATCACCATTTCAGATAAATAATTAAGTTTATTTTTTTCAGTTGCTCGATCCATAGAATTAATTGAAAAGGCTGAAAGCTGCATTATGGCAATAAACCCAATCCCAATTACCACCATACAAACCATAGACTCTATTATTGAAATTCCTCTGTTTGATTTATCCATCAATTTTTATCCAGCTGTTTTTCTTTTTGTTTTTTTTATAAACTTTTATATTTTGAAAATTATCAATGTTCAGCTTGTACATAAAATCATAATTTGCATCAAATTTACAAGTACTTTGGGTAGTGTTTGAATTTGAACAAAAAACAAACATATCAACATTTTGGTTTGTATCTGGATCTCTATCAGTTTTTCTTAATTGCATAAATTTAATACTTGCATCTTTTGTAATACAAAGGTACGTGGCTGATGGATTGTGTGCACCATTAGGATAAACCTGAACCTCACTAACATTAATTGGAAAACTAAGTGTTTCTAAACTTGAGTTTCTTGAAAATCCTGATTGCCTCCATGCATAGTCGCACTGTTTATTTGTTTTATACGAACTACTTGAAGAAATATTTTGATATGTGTTAAAAAAATTTTGAGGGCTCATCGTATAAACTTCTAAATTTGGCTTCAAAACAATTTGGGTCATTCCATATTTTCCACTAGTAACTTCAGCTTTACGCTCTTTTATAAAAGCAACTGTTTCATAAACTTCTTTTTTTACTTCACGGTCTGTTATCCAACTAGATATATTTGGATAAGCTATTGCAGTAAATACACCCATAACGGCTAGAACAACTAAAAGCTCTAAAATTGTAAAACCTTTTTTATTACTTATCAGTTGCATTGAAATTTTATCTATTCCCCTGCTTTGTAGATCTGGCCATTTCCTAGATCTGTATAAGTATCATCAGCAAAATTGTACTTACAATTCCCACCGCCACATTTTGAAGCTATATTTCCAGATGGACTAGCACCTTCAAACATTACAAACCTATATGGACTGCCACTTCTATTTGGATAAACTTTTTGTCCATTAATATAAGTGTACCAATTCTTCATCCCAGCTGAATCTGTTTTAAAACAGTCAGCACTACATGCGTGCGCTCCTTTTTGAACAATATTACCATCTTTATCAACAATAATACCAGCTCCTGAACCAGGATTAGGTGGCTTATATTCTGCAAGACTATTCTTTGGTTTATTAGAATTTGAGGCAGAAGCACAAGTGTAAGCTACTGATGTAGTTTTTGTTTTAGAATAGTTTTCTGACCAACCAGAACTAACTAATGATGTGTGTTTTTTCTTCTTTTTAACTGATGCATAGGCAACATCATATGAGCCTACTTCTTTTTCTGTTATTGCAATTGATCCAGATGTACAAACATTTGATTGTGCAACTTTTTGTGTTTTATCATATGGATTTTTAAGACCCAAACTATTGACATAATTATTTATAGTCCCTGTTGATGGACGATTAGATGAGTCACATTTGTGAGAATTAAATATTTTAGAACTTTTATCTAATTTACATTTGGCAAACTCACTTTCCATATTATTTACAATTTTTGTGTGATTAGCTTTTGTAGCAACTTCTTTGGCAGATGAAGTGTAACTATTGTAAGCAACAATTCCTGTTCCTGATAAAATACTAATTATTGCCATCACAACTAATAGTTCAATTAAAGTAAAACCTTTAGGAATTTTTTTCTGCATTTGAAATAACTCCGGTGCCAATTAATTCTTCGATTGATTTTTCCATTGTGGTCATTCCTTCACGCTGACCTGTTTGCATTACACTTGGAATTTGATGAATTTTTGCTTCACGAATTAAATTTTTAATAGGTGGATTACAAACCATAATTTCAAAAGCCCCAACTCTGCCTGAACCATCTTTCTTTTTGAATAACTTTTGAGTGACAACCATCTTTAAAGACTCTGCAAGTTGTGCTCTTATTTGACCTTGTTGTTCAGGTGGAAAGACATCAATAATTCTATTGACAGTATTGGGTGCGCCACTTGTATGTAATGTTCCAAAAACTAAGTGACCTGTTTCTGCTGCAGTTAATGCCATACCTATAGTTTCAAGATCTCTAAGTTCACCAACAAGAATGACATCTGGATCTTCCCTTAAAGCTGCTTTTAATGCATGAGAAAAACTCTCTGTTTGTTTTCCAACTTCTCTTTGGGAAACTATACTTTTTTTATCTTTGTGAATAAATTCTACAGGATCTTCAATTGTTATTATATTTGCAGGTCTAGACTCGTTTATCTGATTAATAATTGCTGCTAAAGTTGTAGATTTTCCAGACCCTGTTGGACCTGTAACTAAAACCAAACCTTTATGAGCATCAAGTAAACCGAACAACACTTGGGGAAGGTTTAAATCTTCCATTAGAGGAATTTTTGTCTCCACTCTTCTTAAAACAGCAGCTAAACCATTTAAAGTTTTAAAAAAATTTGCTCTAAATCTTAGCTCACCCAACATAACAGCAGTATCTAATTCATTTTTTACTTCAAATTTTTTTATTTCAGCATCTGAGCAGTTATTCTTTAATAATTCTTGTAAATCTTTATCCTCAACTTGGCTGTTAGGTTCCATGATAATGTCTCCTAAAGCTCTATAGGAAATATCTGAACCAGACCTTAAATGAAAATCAGAAATTTTTTTATTATTTTTTGCAAGCTCTGAAATTTTATTCAACATAATGTTAATAATACTATCTAATAATAAAAATTAAACCAATATTAGACTATATAATAGGTCACCTTGGGCAAAATAGATTAAACAGGCCACTATAATAAAGGGTCCAAAAGGAATTTCTGATCTCATATTCTTTTGTTTGTTTAATAAAGATGGAAGCACAAATATTAGTCCAAGAATTGCTGAAACAAAAAGAACAAAAGGTATAGATTGCCAACCAAACAATAAGCCTATACCAGCCATTAATTTGGCATCTCCTAACCCCATACCATCAATTTTTTTAAAAGTTTTATATAAAAAAATAATTAACCAAATACTTGAATATCCAACCATGCCACCAATAATAGATTGGTTTATTTCATGAATTAAACTTGTATTAAAATTTGGAAGAAAATTTTTTAGTAAAGCTAAACCCATGATGGTAAAATTTAAACTATCTGGAATAATGAAATTTTCTAAATCAATAAAAAATATCATTATTAATGTTAAAACTAAAATAGATAAAAAAATAATTGTTTGAGGATTTTCAAAATTTGAATAAATCAATAAAAAAGAAATTCCAGTTATTAATTCAACAATAAAGTATCTTGATGAAATAATTCTTTTACAATTTCTACATTTTCCATTTAAAAGAACAAAAGAAATTAAAGGTAAATTATCATACCAATTAATTTTTTTTTTACACTTGGGACAAAATGATCGACCACTTACAATCTGTTTATTTTTTGGTAAACGATAGATGCAAACATTTGCGAAGCTTCCAAGACAAGCACCTAATGAAAAAATTAAGAATGAATAAAAAAAAATCAAAGATTTAAATAAGTAACTAAATTAATCACACCCTGATAGCAATAATCAATGAATAGAATGCTATTCTCATATATCAAATTAAAGTTTTGTGTATAGATTTCTATTTTCATTATTTATTTAGATTTAAAAAATTTTTTATAACCTCTGGTTTCCAAATATAATAAAATATGTATGGAACTATTGCAGGAATTAACCCAAACCATATCCATTCATCCCACCTAAAATCTTTAGTGCCTCTTGCAAGTATTCCATTAGCCCAAACAAGATATCCTACTAATACTATCCAGGATAAAGATAGCGTTAAACAAATTTTAAATTTTTTCATAATATGAGATTCAACTATACCAAAATTAACTAAACTTGGAATTGTAAGTTATTTAAGAGTGTATTGCTCTTTTATCTACGGATAATGCCGCTTCTTTGACTGCCTCAGAGAAAGTGGGATGGGCATGACATGTTCTAGCAATATCCTCTGAGCTAGCACCAAATTCCATTGCAACCCCTATCTCTGCTATTAATTCTCCAGCGTGTGGACCAATTAAGTGAGCTCCTAAAACTTTATCAGTTTTTTCATCTGCTAAAATTTTTACAAATCCCTCTGCATCATCTATGGCTTTAGCTCTAGAATTTGCCATAAATGAAAATTTACCAATTTTATATTTAATATTTAATTCTTTTAATTGCTCTTCTGTTTTTCCAATAGAAGCAACTTCAGGAGTTGTATAAACAACTCCTGGAATAGTATCATAATTTACATGACCTGACTGACCAGCAATGTTTTCTGCTACAGCAATACCTTCATCCTCAGCTTTGTGTGCTAACATTGGTCCTGCTATAACATCTCCAATAGCATATATATTATCTTGATTGGTTTTAAAATACATGTCAGTTTTAATTCTCTTTTTTTCATCTAGCTCAATGCCAACTTTATCTAAACTCAAACCACTTGTATTTGGCTTTCTTCCAACTGAAACTAAAACTACATCAGAATTGAAATCTTTTTTATTTCCCTCTTTATCTTTTGTGGATACGATTACTCCACTATTAATTTTTTTAATTTGTTCTACTTTATGCTGCATATGAAAACTTATTCCTTGTTTTTTCAAGATCTTCATAAATTCATTTGAGATCTCTTTATCCATACCTGGTGTGATATGATCTAAAAACTCAATTACATGAACTTCAGTACCTAACCTTG
>JBJLDV010000010.1:0-39698 GCA_045566195.1 Candidatus Pelagibacter sp.
AATTATTTGTTCTTTATTTAATTTATCAGTCACTTAGTTTATTTTAAGATTGCTAATTTTATTGTCTACTATTTTTAAAATTTCATTTGTAATATCAAGTGTCGATTTTCCCATAATAATATTTTTTTTTTGAATAACCATATCTATATTATTATCACCTGCGTATTCTGCCAAAATTGGTTTTATTTTATTTGCAAAATCAGCGCTAGCATTCAATCTATTTTTTGTTGAAGAATCAATAGCCTCTTGTCTTAATTTACGATAATCGTTTATTTTTTTAGTTAATAACTCAATTTTTTTATTAAACTCTTCACTACTTAATACATTTTTTTTATTAATTAAATCTATTTCTTGAGCTTTTAAATCCTCCTCTATTTTTCTAAATTTATTTATATCCTTTTTTTTTTGTTTATTTATTTTTTCTATAGCAGTTTTACCTGCTTTAGATATTTGCATAATTTTATCCATATCAATATAAACAATTTTTTCAGCATTCGCGATAACGTTGAAAAAGAAAAAAAATATTACTAACGTAGATATAAAAAATTTGAAAATATTCATTAATTAAAAGGTTGTTCCAATATTGAATCTAAATGTTTCAGTTTTATCAGTATCAGCTTTTGATATTGGTTGAGCTACAGAAAAGTTGAGAGGTCCTATAACTGTGAACCAATCAACACCAAATCCTAAAGTGGATCTAATTTTAGATTTATCTAAAGAACTATCATAATCAACACCAAAAACATTTGCTGCATCTAAAAATATTTGAAAATCTATAGTTTCGAGATTTGCGCCAAATTCAGGTAAAGTTGTTGCTGCAACTAACGAAGTTGTGTAATTTCCACCAATGAAGTCATCACCGTCTTTAGGGCCAACCTTTCCTGGCTCAAAGCCTCTTAGTCTTTTACCAGAGACAAACAATCTTTTTGATACCCTAACATCGTCATCAGATAATGAGTTAATTGCTCTCGCCTGTAATGAAATTTTTGTTACAATATCCTTAAATTGATTAAAAGTTGTGTATTCATAACTATTATATAATCCATAATCCTCTGATAATATGGGTACTCTTTGATTAAATTTACTTAAATATCCATCAGTAGTTTGATATCTCCTATCTCTCTTATCTAAAAGTAAACCATACGAGAAATCTGTATCAAAGTATGAACCTTCTTGCTTTTTAAGTTTATCTGAAGCGTTTTGATTAGTATCGAGTTTTTCATGAAATACTGATATTTTTGGGGTAAAATACAAATCTTCATATTGCTCCCAACCAGAACCAAAATTGAAACCAGTTAAAGAGGTTTCATATCCATAGTCGGCCATCTTATCTGTTACACTGCTTTCGATCGATGCAATTAGACTTCTATCAGAGAAATTCCAATTTGGGTTTATTACTGAGAATTTTCCCTTTATGGTTTCATCGTCGAATCTTAAATTTGTATCTAATGAGATATTTTTACCAAGGAAGTTATTCTCTTTAATTCCAAAACCAAAAGTACTTCCCGAAGTTCCTGTACCTGCAGCTGCACTGATTTCACCAGTAGGCTTTTCTTCAATTGTTATATTTAAAATTTTAGTATTATTTTCTTTTGAAATAACCTCATACTCAACTTTACCAAAAATATTTAATGATTTTAAATTATTAATAGATTTACCTAATAAAATTTTATTAAAAGGATCTCCCTCATCAACTTCTAAATTATCTCTAATAACTTTTTCCTCAGTTATATTGTTACCAAATACATTTACTTTTGATAAATACTGTTTTTCAAATTCTTTTATTTTAAATATAAGATCAATTTTATTAGAACTAACTATCTTTTCATTAAAAGATGCATCAATAAATTCATAGTCATTTGTTAATGTTAAATATTCTACTTCTTTAGCAATTTTATTTAACCTGTTTATCGAGTATAATTTACCTTCAAGTTTTGATAATTTTTTTTTGATTTTTTTAAAATCATTTTCATTATAATCAATTGGAAGATCTAAGTTTGCACTATTGATTGTAAATTTAGGTCCTGCATTAATATTATAAGTTAGTTTAAATCCACTAGTCGCTGTATATTCAACAAAACTTCCCTCTATAATAGCTTGGTAATGTCCTTTATCTAGATAAAATTTTTTAAGAAGTCTTTTATCAAGACTTATTAATTCGGAATTAAGAAATTTCTTTTTTGATAAAACTTTCCAAAATTTTTTTTCCTCACTTGCAATTATATTTCTTAAAAGTCTTTCTTTGTAATACTTATCACCTATAAATTCAATTTCCTCTATATAAGCTTTTTTACCTAGGTTAAGATCGAAAATAAGATCTACAGTATTATTATTGTTATCTACTATTTTTGTTTTAACATCAGAAAAATAAAAACCTGAGGATTTCAAAAGTTTTTTAATTAACAAAACATCATTTTCAATATTATTTTCCACAAATGGATTTTTATCTTTTGATGAAATCCTTGATTTTAAATCTTTGATTAATTCTTTTTTTTCTATACCGTTAATTGTTATATTTTGTATAATTTTATTTTCGATAACATCTATAATGAGTATGCCATTTTGAATTTCTAATGATACATTCGAAAAAAAATTAGTATTATAAATTTCTTTTAAGATTTTATTTAAATCATTTTGATCATAATTTTCACCAATTTTAATATCGGCAAATATCAATATAGTTTCTTTTGAAATTCTTTCATTATTGGTGATTTTAATATCTTTAATTACCTCAGCTTTAATCTGAAAGGTCATTATAAAAAATAAAATAATATAAGAAGCTAATTTAAACATTTCAAAGGGATCTTACACATAACGATTGAGTTTTCAATCTCACATATTTATTAAGTTTTGATATTTCACTAAAGTTTTTCGGTCTTCTGAGCCTCATTTTTTTAAATTCCTTTAAATTCATAATCATAATGAGTTTTTTGGTAATATCTAAAAAGGATATATTTTTTTTTAAAAACTGATTAACCAGTTCATCGTTGGCACTTACCAATACAGTTTCAAAAAGTGAAGATTTAATATCTCTAAATAGTTTTAATATATTAATTGAGTTAAAATGGTTTGAATTCACTTTTTTAAACTTAAAATTATTAATTTTAGATAAATCTAGAGACCTGCTTTTGAAAACTTTACCTCCATTTATATAAATTGAATTAAAAATAGGAATTTTCATATCAGTATCATGTATTAAGAGTTTAGTAATACCATTCTTAAATTTAACAATTGCATGAACATAAGAGTCTGGATGTATTAAAATTTCAATTTTATTTAAATCGATATCAAAAATTTTTTTTGCCTCTATTGCCTCGAAAACTTTGTTAATAAGTGTAGCAGAATCTATAGAAATTTTTTTTCCCATATTCCATTTTGGATGCTTTACCGCATGTTCTGGTTTAATATTTTTTAATTTTTTTTTATTAATATTTAGAAATGGACCACCTGAAGCCGTTATATATATTTTTTCTACTTTTGATGTCGTCCCTTTTAGCAAAGACCATATAGAAAAATGTTCAGAATCAATTGGAATAAACTGTGTTTTGTATTTATCAATTTTTTTTTTAATCAAGTTCCATGCACAAATAAGTGACTCTTTATTTGCAATTGCTAACGTTTTAGTATGAGGAATAATTTTTAGTGTTGGATCTAAACCTTCGAACCCACTAATAGCACTTATTGTATAATCAATTTTTTTTTTTAAAATCTTGCTTAAGGAATTATAATTATTAAAAATTTTTGCTTTGCAATTTTTTTTTCTTATAAATTCATTATAACTCTGATTATTGCTTATAACTAAATAAGCAGGTTTGAATTTTTTATATTGTTTTTTTAATTCTAATAAATTTTTATTTGTTGATAAGAGAACTACATCAAAATCATTTTTATTTTCATTAACTATTGAGAGAGTTGATTTGCCGATTGATCCTGTTGATCCCAAAATAGCAATTTTTTTTTTCATTAGAGATTTATTATAAAATTGAGTATGTAATAAAATGGGAATACAAAAATCATACCATCTATACGATCCAGAATCCCTCCATGTCCAGGAATAAGTTTACCTGAATCCTTAATTTTTGATGATCTTTTAAAATATGAAATAATAATATCTCCTATTTGGCTTATGCTTGATATAATTAGTACAAATATAAATTCTTCAATTCCAAATGTATAATAATTTTCAATAAATATTTCAGAATTATTAACTAAAATATTTGTAAATATTAAAGAAAAAAAATAACCACCAATAACCCCTGCATATGTTTTTTTTGGACTTATTTTCGTCAATTTTGGCCCTTTAAAAGTTTTACCAAAAACATAACCACCAATGTCGGTTAAAATACATATTAATATAATTGATAAAAATAGAATTAAACCATTTAAGTTTTCTCTAATCAAAAAAGCACTATAAAAGGAAAGTAATAAAAAGATATAACCAAAGAGATGATACGGTTTATTTTTACTCATCATATACCATTCATATGCGGTTATAAATAAGCAGATAACTATAAAAAAATAAAAAAAAAACGCACCCTTTATAATAAAAAAA
The DNA here is from genome assembly GCA_045566195.1 of Candidatus Pelagibacter sp. Taxonomy (GTDB): domain Bacteria; phylum Pseudomonadota; class Alphaproteobacteria; order Pelagibacterales; family Pelagibacteraceae; genus Pelagibacter. Next base: position 4,553 of record JBJLDV010000010.1, read on the forward strand.
AGAGCTGTTGGGATTAAAATAATTGAACTAATTATTCGTTTAGTGATTTCCTTCGTCATTATATTTTTCCAAAGTTTCTTTTTATATTTTTAAATTTATTAATTATTTTATTATAATCTTTTATTTTAAAGTCTGGCCATAGCTTCTTTTCGAAAAAAATTTCAGTATAAGCTAATTGCCATAATAAAAAATTACTTAATCTTTTAGTATTTCCAGTTCTAATTAATAAATCTGGATCTGGTATATTTTTTGTAAGTAAATATTTTGACAAGTTTTTTTCGTTTATCTTATCTTTATTTTTATTCAAATTTTTAAAAGCATTAATTAATTCAAATTTAGAGCCATAATTAAGTGCTAAATTAATTTGTAGATTACTGTTATGAAGTGTTTTTTTTTCAGACAGCTTGAGAAGGTTATTTAGTTTTTTTGAAAATTTTTTTATGCCAATGATTTTTAATTTTATATTTTGCTTGTGAAGATCTATAATTTTATTTTTTAAAAAATTTTCTAGCAAATTAAACAAATACTTTATTTCACTTTTTGGCCTTTTCCAATTTTCTGTAGAAAATGCGTACAATGTTAAGTGTTTAATTTTATGTTTTATTGTTTCTTTGATTATTTTTTCAACAGTATTTAAACCTGCTCTATGGCCAGCATTTCTTGAATTCTTGTGTTTTAAGCCCCATCTACCATTACCATCCATAATAATGGCTACATGATTTATTGGGTTCATATTGTCATTATTTCTTTTTCTTTTGCTGTAACTTTTTCATCAACTAATTTAATATGATTATCAGTTAAGTCTTGTATTTCTTTCTCATGTTTTTTTTCATCATCCTCTGAAATTTCTTTTTTTTTTAATAAATTTTTTGAATCATCATTTGCTTCACGTCGAATATTTCTTATTGATATTTTACATTTTTCACCCATTGATTTAATCATTTTTTTCATCTCATTCCGTCTTTCTTCGCTTAAATCTGGTACCGGAAGTCTTACTAACTGTCCGTCAATTTGTGGGTTGAGACCTAATTCTGATTTTTTTATCGCTGAGTCTATTAGATTTACATTATTTAAATCCCAAACCTGAATATTTATCATTCTTGGTTCTGGCGTTGTAATTGTGCCCAATTGGTTAATTGGCATTTTTTGTCCATAGACATCAACTTTAACTAAATCTAACATATTTGCATTTGCACGGCCGGTTCTTAATGATCCTAGTTCTTTATTAAAGACTTCCAAAGTCTTTTGCATTTTTTGATTATAGGTATCTTTATTAAACATTTATTCCCCAATTTTTAATCTGAAGAAATCGTTTATTTTTAAGTTAGTTATATTGAGTTCTTTTACAATATCTTTTACTTTTTTCTTAGGTTCCATAACCCAAGCTTGATTTAATAAACTATTATCTTCTTTAAATTTATTTATCTTACCTAAACTAATTTTTTTTACAATGTCATCAGGTTTACCTGAGTTTTTTAGTTCTTCTGAAACTAATTCTTGTTCTTTGTTAATAATATCCTGGTTTATACCATCAATATCTAAAGCTAGAGGATTAGATGCAGCTATATGCATTGCAAGCTGCTTACCGAATGTATTAATTTTTTCATTTGTTTCATTTGTTTGAAGTGAAACTACTACAGCTAATTTGCATAAATTGTCCTTTACAACTGTATGGAGGTAGCTAAAATTTATTGAGTTATTATGAGATATTGTTTTAGATCTGCCAATTGTAATTTTTTCACCAATCTTTGCTATAATTGAGACTAGATTATTCTCTACACTTTCAGAGTTTTTCATTTTAAATTCTTTTATTTTCTCAATATCTGAATTATTTGCTAAGTTTATTTCACTTAACTCTTTTACAAAACTTATAAAGTCTTCATTTTTTGCCACAAAATCAGTCTCGCAATTTACCTCTATTAAAGAAAATTTTTTTGAATCTCCACTTAATGCTATTACACCCTCGTTAGCTTCTCTTGACATTTTTTTTGATGCCTTTGCAACACCTTTAACTCTTAGAATTTCAACAGCTTTATCTAAATCTCCATTTGCTTCTTGTATTGCAGAATTACAATCTTTAAAACCTGCACCTGTAGATTGTCTTAACCTCTTGATTTTTTCAATGTCACTCATATTAATTTGCTTTTTTTGATGGTGACTGACTTTGCTCAGCTTTTTTTAGACTTTCCTTTAAGTTTTCCTGATCTTTAATTTTTTTTTCTTCTGCTGGTGACGGCGCTTCTAATTTTGCATTCTCTATTGTTTCTTTAATTAATTTACAATAAAGGTCGATTGATCTTCTAGCATCATCGTTTCCAGGAATAGGAAAGTTTATTCCATCAGGATCCGAATTCGTATCAAGAATAGCAATGATAGGTATTCCAAGCTTTACTGATTCTTTAATTGCTAGAGACTCGTAATTTGTATCTATTATAAAAACAAGATCGGGAACTTTTTTCATTTCAGATATTCCCCCCAATGACCTCTGTAACTTGTCTCTTTGGATGCTCATTTTTAAAAGTTCTTTTTTGGTAAAGCCTCTGTTTTCAGCAACCAAATCTATATTAAGCTTTTGTAATTTTTTTATTGAATTTGATATTGTACCCCAATTAGTAAGCATACCACCTAACCATCTATAATTTACAAAATACTGATCTGTTTCTTTCGATAAATCGGCTATTGCTTCTGAAGCTTGCTTCTTAGTAGAGATAAAAAGAATCTTTCCATTATTCTTCACAACCTCATAGATTTTTTCTAGAGCAACTTTTGTAAGTTCTAGAGTTTGGGTTAAATCAATTATATGGATTGAGTCTCTTTTTCCAAAAATATATTTTTTCATTTTTGGATTCCATCTTAATGTTTTATGGCCTAGATGAACGCCAGCATCAAGTAATTGTTGTATAGATAAGTTTGGTATTTTCATATTTTTTCCCGGTTATGCCTCCACAGTTATTTCCATTTAAGGACCGGAGGTTTTAAAACCACTAACTGTGTGCGTGTTAATTTACGGTTTTCTACAATTTAATTTAATTATTAACAAGTCTTTTTTTAATAAATATTAGCTGAAATACCTTGATTTTTTAAGAGATTTAAGTTTTTTCTATCAACAAATCTCTTATTTTTTAAATTAAATATTAGTTTATTTTCTTTGTCATCTATTTTAATTACAACATGTGTTTCGCCATCCTTAGATAATATTTTTTCAATCTTTTCTAATGATTTCTCATCTTTAACTAAAATTTCAACATTAGTAATAGGTTTATTGTAAAGATTTTTAAGTGATGCGATTTTTCGTACATTTATTCTTTTAAAGCGGTTTTCATCATTTAGATTATTTTTCATTAATGTTAAAATTAAAGAATTACCTTCTTTTAGTATTTCTCTATTGGCTTCTAAAACATCTGAGAATATAAATAATTCAAATACAGATCCTAAATCAGTTAACTTAATTATTGCATATGAATTTCCCTTTTGAGTTTTTTTTTCTTGGATTTTAAGAAGAGTCGCGGCCACATTAGCCTCTTTAATCTCATTATTATTAAAATCTAAAAAATTAACTATTTTATAATCTTCAAAGCTACTACTAAACTGGTTTAGTGGGTGGTCAGAAATAAAAAATCCCATTGATTCGAATTCTTTTGACAATCTATCTTCAAATTTCCAATCTTCAACTTTTTCTAATAAATCATCTTCATTTTCTATTTCACTTCCAAATAAATCAATTTGGTTTGTAGATTTATTGTCAAAAATATTTTTTGATTTTAATATTAAGTTTGGTATTACATTATATATGGATTGTCTATTATTCGAAATACAATCAAAAGCACCTGCCTTAACAAGGCCTTCTAGTTGAAGTTTATTTATATCTTTAGGGTTTATTCTACTTATGAAGTCATTAATTGATTTAAATTTTCCATTTTCAATTCTTTCATTAACTATGTTTGAAATTGCTTCAAAACCAACATTTTTTACTGCTCCCAATGCATAATAAAACTTTGACTTATCTGCTTTAAACGATGCAAAGCATTCATTTATATCAGGTCTAACGATATTAACATTCAAACGTTTTAACTCTTCATAAAATTCACTTAACTTATTTTGACTTGAGATATCCATAGTCATTGAAGCAGAAAAAAATTCGTTTGGATAATAACATTTTAAAAAAGCTGTTTGATAAGCAATTATTGCATAAGCGGCTGCATGACTTTTGTTAAAACCATACTCTGCAAAAGGTTCGATTTTTAAAAAAATACTAGCAGCAATATCTTTTTTAATTCCATTATTAACAGCTCCATCAATGAATCTCATTTTTTGTTTTTCTAACTCTGCTCTCTTTTTTTTTCCCATGGCTCTTCTTAATATGTCTGCCTCTCCAGCAGTAAATCCTGATAATTTTTGAGCTATTTGCATAACTTGTTCTTGATAAATGATTACACCGTAAGTTGGTTTGAGTATCTCCTCGAGTAATGGATGTAGATAATCTGGTTCTTGTCTTCCATGTTTACAATCATTATAAGTTGGGATATTGCTCATTGGTCCTGGTCTATAAAGAGCTACTAATGCTATGATATCTTCTAAATGATTTGGTTTCATTTGCATTAGGGCCTCTCTCATACCTGCGCTTTCTAGCTGGAACAACCCAACTGTATTTCCTGTTGATAATAGTTCAAATACTTTTTGATCATCATAATTTATAGTTTCTATTGAGAAATCTTTTAATTTTTTATTTACCAGTTTTTGAGTTTTGTTAATTACTGTTAAAGTTTTAAGTCCTAAAAAATCAAACTTTATTAATCCAGAATTTTCTGCTGAATACATGTCAAACTGGGTTGATGGTAAAAGTAAATTTGTTGACATATCTTTATAAAGAGGAACAGTATTTGTAAGTTTCTTGTCAGCAATTACTACACCAGCTGCATGAGTTGCAAAGTTTCTATTCAAACCCTCTAATTTGAGTGATAGTTCAGTTAATTTTTTTACCCTGATATCTTCTTTAATTAGTTTTAAAAGCCGAGGTTCGTTATTTATACATTCAGTTAATGTTTGAGGTCTTGAAGGATCAAAAGGTATCATTTTTGATATACTGTCTACAAATCCATAGGATAAACCTGAAACTCTTCCAACATCCCTAATTACCATTCGTGCTTTAAGTTTTCCAAAAGTAACGATGTGGGCTACGCTGTCTTTATATTTTGAACTAAGATATTTAAAAACCAAGTCTCTTTTTTCCTCACAAAAATCTATATCAAAATCTGGCATTGAAATTCTATCAGGATTTAAAAATCTTTCAAAAATCAGATTAAATTTTATAGGATCCACATCAGTAATTGAAAGACACCAAGCAACTAAGGATCCTGCACCTGATCCTCTACCAGGACCAACTGGTATTTCATTATTTTTTGCCCATTTTATGTAATCTGAAACTATAAGAAAATAGCTTGAATACTTCATTTCGATAATAATTTTAATTTCATGATCGAGTCTTGCTTTATATTTTTTATAATTTTCATTTTCTAAAAGGTCTTTTTCTTCAATATTAAATAGTTTTAAAAACTTTTCATTTAGACCAGTCATAGAGTCATCAATTAAATTTTGATCTGCATCACCACCTTTATCAGAGCTTATATTTGGCAAAACTGGCTTAGATGATCCTGGTTTAAATTTACATTTATAAAATAAATTATAATTATTTTCTAATGCTTCAGGTAAATCTGAAAAAATTTCCTTCATTTCCTCATCTGATTTTAAATAGTGTTGATTTGAATATTTAAGTCTATTTTTTTCATTTATATATGTTTTGTTACCAATGCAAATCAATGCATCATGAGCTTCGTACATTTCCTTATCTAAGTAAAAAACTTCGTTAGTTGCTATAATTGGGATATCAAGTTTTTTTGAAATTTCTAAATTAAATTCCTCAAATATTTTTTCGTTATGATCATTATGCCTCTGAATTTCTATATAAAAATTATCATTAATACTTTTTTTTAAAAATTTATAAATTTCTTCTATTTCATTAAACAAACCTTTATCAAATAACTTTCCAACTAAACCATTAACAGTTCCAGATAATATTATAATATCTTTACTAATAGCAGTAAGATCTTTGAAGTTACAATGTGGTTCAGACATACCGTCATTTTTTAAATAAGAATTTGAGGACATTTCTATTATGCTCTTATAACTTTCTTCAGATGTTGCTATAAGTGGCAATAGGCCTATTTGATCAACAAATTTAAAATTTACTTGAGTTCCAATTATTGGCTGGGTCCCTATTTTTGATAAATTTTCAGAGAACTCTAGAGCACCACATAAGTTTGTAGTATCTGAAAGACCTACACACTTAATTTTATTTTTTTTACAAAATTCTGCTAAATCATTAATTCTCAATGCGCCCTCGCATATCGAGTACTGTGTATGTATTTTTATATGATTAAAATTTTTGTAATTATCCATTGATAGATTTGATACTACCATCAATCATTTCAATTTTACAATCCGACATATTAGCAAATTCTCTATTATGAGTTGCAAATATAATTAATCTATCTGCTTTTTTTAAATTTAATAAATTTTTAAAAACATTTTTAGCTGAAGCATTATCTAAATTTCCAGTTGGTTCATCAGCTAATACAATTTTAGGCTTATTTATTAATGCTCTTGCAATTGCAACTCTTTGATTTTCCCCACCGGAAAGCTCTGAGGGAAAATGCTCCAATCTTTTAGATAAACCGAGTTTAGACATGATTTTTTTTGCTTCTTCAATGGACTGTTTCTTAGTTTTATTTAATGCTAGGCCAGCTAATGATACGTTCTCAATTGCGGTGAAGTCACTTAAAAGGTTATAATTTTGATAAATAATACCAATTGTACTAGCTCTAATTTTGTCTTTTTTGTCTTTTTCAAATGGAACAATATTTGTATTTTCTATCATTATAGATCCAGAGCTTGGATTATCAATTAATGAAAGAAGATTAAGCAATGTTGATTTACCTGATCCTGATGGACCTACAATAGAATAAACTTTTCCAAGACTAAGTTCTATATTAATATTTTTTAGAGCTCTAACTTTATTCTCCGTTACAAAATTTTTACTAATTTTTTTAAGTTTTATAAAATTACTCATATTTTAGTGCTTTAATTGGATTTAATTTAGATGCTTTACGTGCCGGAAAAATAGAAACTATAGTTGTTGCCAATATGGAGCAAAATGATATTAGAATTATTGATTTAATATTAATCTCTGAGGGCATTTTACTTAAAAAATATATTTCCTCTGGAAACAAAGAGATATCAAAAATTTGACTTAGAAAAGATCTAATATTTTCTATATATAAAGAAAATAAAACACCTATGATTACTCCAAATATAGTTGCTGTAAAACCAATGTAAAAACCTATTAAAAAAAATATCTTATAAATTGATTTATTTAAAACGCCAATTGATTTTAATATAGCAATATCCTTAGTTTTATTTTTAACAAGAATTGTTAAGCCAGAAATAATGTTAAATGCAGCAACTATGATTATTAATGAGAGTATTATAAACATTACATTTCTTTCAACTTTCAGGGCAGAAAAAAGTGATCTATTTAGATCAGCCCAGGAATAGATAAAATTATCCTTAAATATTCTTTGAAATTTTTCCTTTGAAAGTTCGATCTTTAGAGGTGATTTAAGGTAAACTTCAATATTTCGTTGAGAACTATTTAAATTCAACAAATTTTCTAATGAGTTGATATTGACGAAAGCTACATTTTGATCAAATTCAATTAGGCCGCTTTCAAAAATATATGAAATTTTATAGCTTTCTTGCTTAGGTAAATTTCCAATTATAGTGTCCTCACCAACTGGTGACATCAAAAGAACTTTATCGCCAATTTTTAGATCGAGATCAAAACTTAATTCTTTACCGATAGCTATATTGTTTTCTTTAAAAATATCTTCATTATCACTAAAATTGATTTTATTAAAAATTTCCAATTTTTTAAAATCAGTTGCTGAATACCCTCTTAAAGCTAGTCCTTTGGTAAAATTCTTATTTATCAAAACAACTTCTCCTGAATTTGACTGTAAAACATTTTTTGTTAAATTTTTCAATTCTTCAGAATTGGTTAAGATAATGTCATCATCAATATTGTTGCTTTGAATTATAATATGCGAATTAAAACCTACAATTTTGTTAACCAACTCAGCTCTAAACCCATTCATTACCGACATTACAATAATTAAGACTGCAACGCCTAATGATATTCCTATAAACGAAAAAATCGATATAACATTTAAAAAACCATCTTTTTTTTTTGTTTTTAAATATCTAAAAGCAATTTGTTTTTCTAATTCAGAGATCAAATTATTTCTTACTAGTTTTTATAATTTCTATTATTTTTTCTATTTCTAAACTTATTGAATCCTTGCCTATTTCTTTAAATTCAAAAGTATTACCTTCATTTTTATTACCAATCATTATTTGAAAAGGTATTCCAATTAAATTAAATTTTTTAATTTTTGATGAAAAATTTTCATCTGTATCATCAATTATAAAATCTATATTATTCTTTTCTAATATGTTTGAAATATTATTTGCTTTTTCTAAATTACTTTTATCATTTTTATTTATAAGAGGTAATATTGCACACTCATAAGGTGACACTGAAATAGGCCACTTCATTATTTCATTTTTATCGTCATATTTTGCTTCTATAATAGCGCCGACAAGTCTTGATACACCAACCCCATATGAGCCCATTTTAACAAACTCTTTTTTGCCTTGAAAATCAACAGTGGCATTCATTGGTCGTGAATATTTATCACCAAAATAAAATATATGACCAACCTCAATTCCCTTTGTATTTACTTTAAATTCATCAGAGACTTTTTCGTCAAATTTCTTTTTGTTAAATTTCTCATCTGTTACAGCATAGAATTTTTCATAATTTTTTCTTAAATCTGATAAAGATTTTTTTTCTATTTTAGTGTCGTCACTTTTTACTTCAAAAATTCTTTTATCTGTATAAATTTTACTCTCTCCTGTTTCAGCAAGAATTATAAATTCATGAGATAAATTTCCTCCTATAGGACCAGTGTCAGCAGCCATTGGTATAGCCGATAAATCTAATCTTTTAAAAGTTCTCAAGTAGGATAAAAAAAATTTATTATACGAAAAAAATGCTTCTTCGTCGTTAATATCAAATGAATAAGCATCCTTCATATAAAATTCTCTACATCTCATTATTCCAAATCTAGGTCTAAGCTCATCTCTAAACTTCCATTGAATATGATACAAGAGTTGAGGTAAAGATTTATAAGACTTTATTGAATTTCTAAATATATCAGTGATTAGCTCTTCATTAGTTGGTCCATAAAGCATTTCTCTATTTTGTCTATCTTTAATTCTAAGCATCTCTTCACCATAGTCTTCATATCTTCCACTCTCTTTCCATATTTCACTTGATTGAATTGTTGGCATTAAAATTTCTTGTACACCAATTCTATCTTGTTCTTCCCTTACAATTTGTTCAATTTTTTTCATAACCTTGAAACCCAAAGGTAACCAAGAATATATTCCAGCAGCTGACTGCTTAATCATACCGATACGTAGCATTAGTTGATGTGATTTAATTTTTGCTTCAGTAGGATTGTTTTTTAAAATAGGTATAAAAGACTTTGAAAAATACATTAGCTTATAAGGTTTCTTATGTTTAAATATTCATATTTTACCAATAGGTATATAATTATAAAAATTATCGAAGTAATTAAAGTAGAATAAGCAAACTTTTTAATTATTTTAGGGTTTTCAGGAGCCCCAGGGTCAATTCCTTTGATATTATCTTTTTTTTCCCTATTTACGTCAATTGGTAATAATGCAAAAAATACAATCCACCATATAAGAACGTAAATAATTAAAGACCCTGTTATACTCAACTATACTCTCACTAAGTTAATATTTGTAAAAGGTCTTTTTCCTGTTTTTTCTTTTGTAAATTTTCTACAGGCTGTTTTAAGAGCGTCGATTAAATTATGTTCTTGTTGCTTATTTCCAAGCTTAAATGATTTACTGGTTTTTTCAATTTCCTCCTCCAAGCCGTAAATAAATTCATCTTCCTCATTAATGGGTAAACCTTTAAATGTTAAAATCGGATTGTTATGAATATTTCCTTTTGGCGTAATCAATATAGTCACCTCTAGATAACCATTAGCACTTAAATTTTTTCTATCTTTAATAGATTTTGAATCTTCCTCAACACTAATATTTCCATCTAAGTAAAGTCGACCACTAGGTGCCTTATCATAGACTGCTGGTTTTTCACCAGGAGAAATTTTTACAATGTCACCATTCTCTACCAAAACTGGATAAGGGACTTGCATATCTTTAGCAAAACTAACATGTTCCATCATGTGTCTATGCTCACCATGAACTGGTATTACACATTTTGGTTTAATCCAACTGTACATATCTTTCATTTCATCTCTATTTGGGTGTCCTGAGACATGAACAAACTCATTTTCTTCAGATATTACTTCGATACCATCTTTGACAAGTTGATTATGTAATTTGTAAAGCTTCTTTTCATTTCCAGGTATAATTTTAGAAGAAAATATTACCGTATCGCCTTTTTCAATAAATACATCCGGATGTATATAGCTAGAGATTCTCATCATTGCTCCCATCGGCTCCCCTTGGCTACCTGTACATAAATATACAATTTTTTCTCTGGATATATTTTTTGCTTCACGTGGATCTATCGGCTCAATAATATTTTTAAGGTATCCACATTGTCTTGCCGCTTTATAAATTCTGTGCATGGATCTACCCACTAATGATATTTGTCTACCTGTTTTTTCAGCACAATAAAATATGGTTTCCATTCTTGCTACATTAGATGCAAAGGATGTCATGATTATTCTTTTTTTGAGCTTACTCATTATATTAAGCAAACTTTTTCTTACTGTTAACTCTGAGCCTGATCTTCCTACTGAAAATATATTAGTAGAATCGCAAACCATGGCAAGTACACCTTCATTGCCAATTTGTTGTAATTTATCTATATCCATATTTTTGCCAACCATTGGATTCTCATCTATTTTCCAATCACCTGTATGCAAAACAACACCAGCTGGTGTTTTAATTTTTAATCCATTAGGCTCTAGTATAGAATGAGTCATCGTCACGTATTCGATATTAAATGGACCAAGATTTATAACTCCATTTAACTCAACAATTTTAAGATATTTGTTAATATCGATATGCTTTTCTCTAAACTTTTCTTTAATAAGAACTGCCGTAAATGGTGTTGCATAAATTTTACATTTTAATTTTGGCCACAAATGAGCGATTGCGCCTATGTGGTCTTCATGTGCGTGTGTTAATACTATTCCTAATAAATCCTCTTTTTTATCAACTATAAATCCAGGATCAGGATAAATAAGATCTATACCTGGAAGAGAGTCATCAGCAAATGTTACACCAATATCAACCATAATCCACTTATGCTCTCCTGGGGTTCCATAAGCATACAAATTCATATTTGCACCTATTTCACCTGCGCCACCTAAGGGACAAAATAATAATTCTTCTTTCATTTAATTAATTTTAAAATTACCTTTTTTAAACCTGTTATGGTTAAATCTTTTTCAATTACAGATTTTCCTTTAATTGTGTTCTTAAATAAATGAGATAAACCACCAGTAAGAACAATTTTAAATTGTTTTCGACTTTGCTTTTTAATCAATTTAATAATATTGTCAATTAATCCTAAATATCCCCAAAAAAAACCTGATTTTACTGCTTCAGATGTATTTGTACCTATTACATTTGAAATTTTACTTAGTTTAATTTTAGGAATTAAAGATGCTTTATTAGATAAATTTTCAAGGGATAATTTAACACCTGGTGCAATAACGCCTCCTAAATAAGTTTTATCAATTATCACATCAAAAGTAGTTGCTGTTCCAAAATCAATCACAATATAATTTTTATTATTATTAGTAACGCCTATTGCATTAGCAATTCTATCAGAACCAACCTGTTTTCTATTAACTTTTAATTTAATTAATTTTTTTAAATCAATTTGTTTTAATTCGTAAATTTTCAATTTTTTATTTTTTTTTATCAAAAATTTTTTTATTAGTTGAAATGCGTTAGGGACAACACTACTGAATAAAATTTTTTTAATTTTTAATATTTCTATTAAGGTTAATTTTATTTTAGAATCGAGGTAAGTATTTGTTAATGAAATAGTTGATATAGTCCATTTTTTTTTTAACTTAAGTTTTTCATTAAACAAAAAAATTTTTGTTTCTGTATTACCTATATCTCCAATTAAGTACATTTTATAAAAACCTTATATTTTTTTCAAATAATTTACTAATGCTTTTAAAAACTATCATTTTGTTTATTTTTTTTGCAGTAAAATCATTTAAAAAAGTTGTTTTATATCCTTTAACATTTGGCGATTTGATAATATTTACACCAATACCAACAATAATTAGTTTATTTAATTTAAAAAAAATTGTTTCCTGCAAAATACCACATAACTTTTTATTATTAATTAATAGATCATTTGGAGGTTTTATTGTTATTTTTTTATTTATAAATTTTTTAAGAGCACTTTTTACTAATCTACAATTATAATTTGTTAAAAAATTTAGATTTTTTTCTTTGTTTATCTTGTAAAAGACAGTCATAAATAAATTTCCTTTTTGGGATATCCATTTTTTTCCATATTGACCACGGCCTTTTGTCTGTAAATCTGCTATGATAATTCCTTTTTCCTTACCTTTTTTGATCATTTGTGTTGCTTGGTCATTTGTACTTTTAATTTTCTTAAAATAATATTTTTTAAGACGCATTAAATAATGTTTATTTTTGAAATAATATTAATAAGACTATTCGGATAAATAAAATAAAATAATATAAATACAGTAGAAACTAAAAGTGATATTTTGAGACCAAAACTATGATTTGTGTCATACCTATCTTTGCTAGGATCGAAATAAATAATCTTTATTATTCTTAGATAATAAAAAGCTGCAATAACCGTTGAAAGCAATCCTACAATTGCCAAAAAATACATCGATTGTTCAATAACCGCCATAAATACATAAAATTTTGCAAAAAAACCTGCCATAGGTGGGATGCCAGCTAATGAAAACAAAATAATTAATAGTGATAATGATAAAATTGGATGATTTTTTGAAAGCCCAGAAAGATCATCAATATTTTCAAAATAATTGTTATTTCTTCTTAACATAAATAAACAACAAAATAGAGCAAGGTTCATTATTACATAGATTGTAATATAAGTTATAGAGCTCTGAATTCCTCCAATTGATCCCGTGGCTATTCCTGCAAGAGAATATCCCATATGACCTATTGAACTGTAAGCTATTAGTCTTTTAAGATTTTTTTGACCTATTGCAGCAATAGCACCAAAAATCATTGAAGCAATTGATATAAAAATAATTATCATCTGCCATTGATCAATCATATTGATAAATGGAACATACAAAAATCTTATAAATACACATGTGGCTGCAATTTTTGGTATCAAGGCAAAAAACATTGTTACTGATGTTGGGGAGCCTTGGTATACATCAGGAGCCCACATATGAAATGGCACTGCTGAGATTTTAAATGCTAAACCAACTAAAATAAAAACTATTCCAAAAGTAAGTGCATATGGTACTTCATAAGTATTATTTGAAATATCAATAAAGTTTGTAGAGCCTGTAAATCCATAAATTAACGAGCAGCCATAGAGTAGTAATCCTGAAGATAAGGCGCTTAAAACAAAATATTTTAAACCAGATTCTGTTGATAGTATATTATCACGATTAAATGAAGCTAAAACATAAAGAGCTAGCGATTGTAATTCTAATCCTAAATAAAAAACTATTAGATCATTCGAACTAATCATTACCATCATTCCTAGTATTGAGCATAATATTAAAATTGGATATTCAATTTTATAAATATTTAAACTTTTTAAGAAATCTGAAGATATAGACATAACGAAAATTGCTGATATAGCAGTCAAAATTTTCATAAAATTAGAAAAATCGTCAATTACGTAACTTTGATTAAAAACAAAAGTTTCACCAACGTTTGATAAGTTAAAAATCAAAGCTGAAAGTACTAGTAAAGATAAAACTGATAGATTAAAAATTAAGCTTGTACTATTTTTTTTAAAAACTCCAATCATTAGTAAAGTCATAATAGATAGAGATAAAAAAATTTCTGGTAAGATAAGATTTATATCAATATTCATTTATTTTTGACCATATAGTTTTCCAGGTTTAAATTATATACTTCAATTAAATTGTTAATGGAAACCTCTATTGTATTGATTAATGGCTCAGGGTAAAAACCAAAAAATAATATTGGAATTGCGAGACTCCAAAGAATAAATATTTCAGAATTATTTAAATCAATCAATTTTTTTACATCTTGGTTTATAATCTTTCCAAAAATAACTCTTTTATAAAGCCATAAAATATATGCAGCTCCTAAAATTACTCCTATACTAGCAACAGCTGCTACAAAAAAACTTTTTTTAAATGCTCCCATTAAAATTAAAAATTCACCAATAAAACCACTTGTTCCGGGTAAGCTTAAAGATCCTAAAGCAAAAACCATAAAAACTATAGCGTATTTCGGCATAACAGAAACTACCCCACCATAATCCTTAATTAATCTTGTATGCATTCTTTCATAGACTACCCCCACACAAAGAAAAAGTGCTGCAGATACAAGACCATGGCTAATCATTTGAAAAATACCTCCTTCTATACCTTGTTGGGTTAAAGTGAATATACCAAGTGTAACAAAACCCATATGAGCTACAGAAGAATATGCAATTAATTTTTTCATGTCTTCTTGCATAAGAGCCACTAATGATGTGTAAATTATTGCTATTAAGCTTAGTGCATAAATTAAAGGCACAAAATAATCAGATGCGACTGGGAACAGGCCAATTGAAAATCTTATAAATCCATAACCCGCCATTTTTAATAATATAGCAGCGAGTAATACTGACCCTGCAGTTGGAGCTTCAACATGCGCATCTGGAAGCCATGTATGTACTGGCCACATTGGTGTTTTTACTGCAAATGAACTAAGGAAAGCAAGCCAAAGCAAATTTTGATATTTTGTCTCTATTCCTATTTCATAAAGAGCTTCTACATCTGTAGTTCCGGTTAACCAATAAATTGTAATTATTGCTACTAACATTAAAACGGATCCCAATAAAGTAAATAAGAAAAATTTAAAAGCTGAATAAACTCTTCTTTCTCCACCCCAAATACCAATAATTAAGAACATTGGAATTAATCCACCTTCAAAAAATAAATAGAAAACTACCAAATCTAAAGAACAAAAAACTCCAATCATAAGAGTTTCCAAAAGTAATATTGATATCAAAAAATCTTTTAAACGTTTCTTTACAGTGGTATTAACTGAAATAACACATAGCGGTGTTATAAAGGTTGTTAAAATTATAAATAAAATTGAAATTCCGTCAATACCTACTTTATAATTTACTAGCCCTGCAATCCATTTTCTATTCTCAACAAATTGAAATTCTGAAATTGAATTATCAAAAACAAACCATAAATAAAGTGACAGAATAAAATTTGCTGTAGAAATAAATAAGGCGATGTATTTACTGCTATTATATTTTTCAACATTTGATTTAGAAAAAAATATAAATATTGCACCAATTGTTGGAAGCAATATTAAAGATGAAAGTATTGGTATATCCATTATTTTACAATCAGTATTGTTAACAAAATAGAAAAGCCAATTAACATAACAAATGCATATTGGTAAAGGAAACCATTTTGAAATTTTACAGCTTTATTAGAAAGATATTTGATAAAATTTGATATTCCATCTGGACCAAACCTGTCTATTACAGATCCATCAATCTTTTTCCAAAAAAATTTACCTAAAAATTTGAAAGATCTTACAAATATCAAATCATATAGTTCGTCAAAGTACCATTTTTTTTTTAAAAATACATAAAGTGGTTGATTTATTGAAATTAAATTTTTTAAAAAATCTTTATTTTTAATAAAAATTAAATAAGAAAAAGGTATTGATAGCATAACTAAAACTGGTGTAAGATAAACAAACCAGGTTGGTGGATGTTCTTTGCTCAATGGCTCTAAAAACATAATAGAGTCTCTCCAAAAGTTATATGAGCTATCATATCCTATAAAAAGATCTTTAAAAAAATATCCAGCTCCAACAGCTCCAATTGCTAGAATTATTAGTGGTACCAGCATAATCATAGGTGACTCATGCATTTCTTCCTTTTTAAGTACTTTATTTAGGTATGAACCATGAAATGTTTTAAAAATTAATCTCCAGGAATAAATAGAAGTTAATAATGCTGTAAATATTCCAATGCCTGCTGCGTAATATCCAACAGCATTTCCTCTTAAATAAGCAAACTCAATTATTGCATCTTTTGAATAAAATCCAGATAATAGTGGAAATCCTGTAAGAGCTAAAGTTCCTATTATCATTAAAGCATAAGTTATCGGTAAATTTTTCCAAACACCTCCCATGTTATTAATATTCTGTTCATCTTTAAATGAATGAATAATTGATCCAGAGCCTAAAAATAATAAAGCCTTAAAAAATGCATGAGTGAATAAATGAAACATGGCTACGTTATATGCCCCTACCCCAGCAGCAAAAAACATATAGCCAAGCTGGCTACATGTGGAGTAAGCAATTATTTTTTTTATATCATCTTGTACTAACGCAACACTTGCAGCAAAAATTGCTGTAGTCATGCCGATAACAGTAATTATTGAAAGTGCTAATTCTGAGTATTCGTAAATTGGTGAACATCTGACTACCAAAAAAACTCCAGCTGTAACCATAGTGGCTGCATGTATAAGAGCTGAAACTGGTGTTGGACCCTCCATGGCATCAGGTAACCAAGTATGAAGAAAAATTTGTGCTGATTTTCCCATAGCTCCAATAAAAAGAAGGATACAAATTAAATCAACTGCATTAATATTTAACCCTAAAAAATCAACATTAACAGTATCTATTTGATTTATTTGTTGAAAGACTGCCTCAAAATTTACAGTTCCAAAGAAATAAAATATTAAAAAAATTCCAAGTGCTAAACCAAAATCACCTACTCTATTTACTAAAAAAGCTTTTATAGCAGCATTATTTGCTGTTTCCTTCTTAAACCAAAAACCTATTAGTAAATATGAACATAAACCCACACCCTCCCAACCAAAAAATAATTGTAAAAAATTATCTGACGTAACCAATGCAAGCATGGAAAATGTAAACAAAGATAAATAACACATAAATCTGGGCTTGTTTGGATCATGAGACATGTAACCAATTGAATAAATATGCACTAAAGATGATATAAAAGTAATCACAACTAGCATAACTGATGAGAGTGCATCAATTTTTATAGACCAATTAACATTTAGTGATCCTGAATAAATCCATTTAAATAATATAATATTATTTTCATAACCATCTAAAATTACTTTGTAAAAAATAATAAGTGAACACAAGGCAGCAATAGTTACAAATAAACTTGTTATTAATTCTGAAAATTTATCGCCTATTTTATTGCCAAAAAAACCAGCAATACATGCACCTAACAACGGAGAAAGTAAAATAAAATATTCCATCTTAACCTTTGAGTTTATCTATTTCCTCAACACGAATGGTTCCTGCGTTTCTATAATACACAACTATAATTGCTAAACCTATAGCAGCTTCTGCTGCAGCAACGGTCAAAATGAATAAAGTAAAAATTTGTCCACTTAAATCATTTATAAAAATTGAGAAGGAAACCATATTTATATTTACTGATAATAATATTAATTCGATACTCATTAAAATAACTATTATATTTTTTCTATTTAAGAAAATTCCTACCACTCCAATTGTAAAAATGATTGCACCGAGAGTTAAATAATGACCTAATCCAATTTCAAACATCAATTTTAATACCTTTATTTTTTTCAACATCCACCAAATCAACACCATCAATTTTTTCTCTAGAAATTTGACTGAAATAACTTTGTCTCTTAAGACCTTCTCGTTTTCTATAAGTTAAAATAATTGCACCGATCATCGCTACAAGTAAAATCATACCTGATAATTGAAAAAGATGAATATAATCTGTATAAAGAACATATCCTATCGAATGAGTATTAGATATACTCGTAGTTTCTAAAGACGAAATGCTATTTAACTCAGGTTTATACTTCCATCCACCAACTACAATAATTAGCTCAAAAAATATTATTAGACTTACAAATAAACCAATCGGTATGTGTTTAGATCCTTGATTTGATTTGAAAAAAGTATTTTTTTGATGTGCTACATTAAGCATCATAACTACAAATAAAAAAAGCACAGCTACTGCACCTACATAAACAATCAGCATTATCATACCTAAAAATTCTGCACCGATCATAATAAACAAGCAAGAGATGCTAATGAAATCTAAGATTAAAAAAAAAACTGAATGAACCGTATTCTTTGATACAGTTACCATTATGGCTGATACGATAGCTATAAAAGAAAATATATAAAAAAATATTGCATGAGCTATCATTATCTATAGGGATTATCAGCTTTAATATTTGCTGCTAATACACTCTCCCATCGATCACCATTTTCTAATAATTTTTCTTTGTTGTAATATAATTCTTCTCTTGTTTCGGTTGCAAATTCAAAGTTAGGACCTTGAACGATTGCATCTACAGGACATGACTCTTCACATAATCCACAATAAATACATTTAAGCATATCAATATCATATCTTGTTGTTTTTCTACTTCCATCAGATCTTTCTTTAGACTCTATAGTTATTGCTTGAGCTGGACAGACTGCTTCACACAATTTACAAGCAATGCATCTCTCTTCACCATTAGGATATCTTCTTAAAGCATGCTCACCACGAAATCTTGGACTTATCTTACCTTTCTCAAAAGGATAATTAATTGTTTTTTTCTCTTTAAATACCTCTTTAATTGCAATAGCCAACCCGGTGACAAAGTCTACCATTAATAAAGTTTTAAATATTCTTCCTAGTTTCATAATTATACAGTTGGTAACAAATCAAAATAAAGTAAATAGCCTGCTGTTAAAACAACCCAAACTAATGAGAAAGGTAGGAAAATTTTCCATCCTAATTTCATCAATTGATCATATCTATACCTTGGTACAATCGCTTTAACTAGTGCAAATAATATAAACAGAAGTAGTATTTTTAAAATTAACCACAGTGGGCTAGGTATTATATCGAATGGATACATATTTAATGGTGATAGCCATCCACCTAAAAATAATATGGATCCTAATGCACACATTAATAATATATTTGCATATTCACCCAACCAAAACATTGCATACATCATCCCAGAATATTCTGTTTGATAACCAGAAACTAATTCTGCTTCCGCTTCTGGTAAGTCAAATGGTGGTCTATTAGTTTCTGCCAGTGCAGATATAAAAAAAATTACAAACATTGGAAATAGGGGAATAACAAACCAAATTTTTTCTTGAGCTAAAACAATATCAGTTAAATTTAGTGAACCAACGCATAAGAGCACATTAATGATTATAACACCTATTGAAACTTCGTAAGAAACCATTTGAGCAGCAGATCTTATTGCGCCTAAAAATGGATATTTTGAGTTTGATGCCCAACCACCCATAATAATTCCATACACTCCAAGAGAAGACACTGCAAATATATAAAGTATACCAACATTGATATTAGATAAAACAAAACTCTCACTAAAAGGAATTACAGCCCATGCTATTAAAGCTAAGGTCATTGTAACAATGGGGGCAAGAATGAATATAACTTTATTTGAGCTTGCTGGAATTATAATCTCTTTAAAAATATATTTTAATGCGTCAGCTAATGATTGAAGGAGACCAAATGGTCCAACTACATTGGGTCCTCTTCTCTTTTGGACGAAAGCCCAAACTCTCCTATCAAGCCATACAATCATAGCAACTGATACAAGAACTGGGACTAATAAAAAAAGTACTCTATAAACTTCAAATAGTAAAATATTTAAATAACTTTGCATTTATCCCTCAGTGCCAGTTCTTTTAACATTTATTTTACTGTTTCTACATTCAGACATTGTTTTTGATGCTCTTGCTACAACATTCGAATAATAATAGTCAATTTCATCAACTATAATTTTCTCTTCAATAAAATCTGGGATCATACAATCATTTAAAGTTTCTTTTTTTTTCTTAATATCTAAATAATTTAATAGATTATCCGTTAGTTCTTCTTTATCTCTAAAAAGTTTTTTTCTTTTTAATAATTCAGACAATTCATTAAAGATTTGGTAATCTTCTTTGGCTTCACCGGGTGGAAATGATGCTTGATAAGCTTTTTGAATTTTTCCTTCTAAATTAACAAAGTGTGCATCTTGTTCTGTATAAGCAGCTCCAGGCAAAACAATATCTGATAATTCTGCACCTTTATCGCCATGGCTACCTATATAAATTATAAATTCATTTTTTTTCTTAAAATTAATATTATCTTGACCAATCAAAAAAACTATTTCGAAATTATTTTTCTTTAATGTTTCCAAAGTTAAATTATTTTCGGCACTTACTATATCAAGATCAAATCCACCAACTGTAGCAGCGTGCTTGGATAATATATTAAGTGAGTTCCAATCTTCATTAATTTTATTATTATCAATTAAATATTTCTTAAAACTTTCAAAAATAAACTTACCAGATTTCATGTTTAAAACTGAATTCCCTAAAATTATTAGAGGTTTTTTCGAGTTTTTAATCTTTTCACTTACTTCAGATTTGTTCTCACAAATATTTTTTATTGTACTTGTTTTGTTATCAAGAACTTCATATGGATAAGTTTGATCACCAATGTCTCCTAGTGAATAAATATTTGGTTTATTTGTGAGATAACTTTTCCTTATTCTTGCATTGAGAATTGTAGCTTCTAGTCTTGGATTTGCACCTACTAGTAAAATCAAATCCGATTCCTCAATTCCACTTATCTGTGAATTGAAAATATAATTAGTTCTACTATCTAAGTTTACGTAAGCATTGTCATCCCTAGATTCTAAATTTTTTGATTTAATTGTCTTTTCAAAAAAATCTTTGGCTACGTACATTGTCTCTAAATTAGTTAAATCTCCTGTAAAGCCAGCAATTTTATCTGCAGAAGTTAGTTTGATTTTTTCAACTACAATTTCATATGCTTCTTTCCAAGAAATTTTTTTAAATTCACCTCCAACTTTTTTATAGGGATTATCTAATCGTTGACTCTTAAGGCCATCGCATGCATATCTTGTTTTATCAGATATCCACTCTTCATTTATTTCTTCATTTATTCTTGGCATAATACGTTTAACTTCCCAACCATAGGTATCAACTCTTATATTTGAACCAACTGAGTCCATTACATCGATAGTTTCAGTTTTTTTTAATTCCCATGGTCTTGCTTCAAATACATAAGGTTTTGATGTGAGTGCACCAACTGGACATAAATCTATGACATTTGCGGAAAGCTCTGACTCCATAGACTTTTCCAGATAAGTTGTAATTTGCATATTTTCACCTCTTCCAATTGCACCTAACTCTGGAACTCCAGCAACCTCTGTAGCAAATCTAATACAACGCGTACAGTGAATACATCTTGTCATTTGAGTTTTTATAAGTGGTCCCATATATTTCTCTGGCACATCTCTTTTATTTTCTTTAAATCTTGATTTATCAATTCCATAATACATAGATTGGTCTTGCAAATCACATTCCCCACCTTGATCACAAACTGGACAATCTAAAGGGTGATTAGCTAGTAAAAATTCCATAACTCCTTTTCTAGCTTTCTCAACTAATGGAGTGTTCGTTTTAATATTCATTCCTTCTGTTGCTGGCATTGCACAAGAAGCTATTGGTTTAGGAGATTTTTCCATTTCAACTAAGCACATTCTGCAATTTCCTGCTATCGACAATTTTTCATGATAACAAAACCGAGGAATTTCAACCCCAGCTTTCTCGCATGCTTGCAGTACTGTTAGACCTTCGTCTATTTCTATATCTTTATCGTTAACTTTTAATTTCAGCATTATCTTTCTCTAGTAAATGTTGATCTACAAGGTATGGAATTTTGTTATTTTTATTTACCAGTGGATTAAAATTATTTCTCTTAACAATCTCCTTTTTGAAATGTCTTAATAAGCCTTGAACTGGCCATGCTGAACCTTCACCAAAAGCACAAATTGTATGCCCCTCTATTTGTTGAGTTACATCCATTAACATGTCTACCTCTTCTCTTGATGCTTCACCTTTAGCCATTCTTTCAAGCATTCTCCACATCCAGCCAGAACCTTCTCTACATGGAGTACATTGACCACAGCTTTCATGTTTATAAAATCTTGCGATCCTAGCCATACACTTAATTATATCTTGATCTTTATTTATTACTACTATGCCTGCTGTACCCAAACCACTTTTTTGTTCAACAAGAGAGTCAAAATCCATTTTTAGATTTTCACATATATCTTTTGGAAGCATTGGCATTGAAGAACCTCCTGGTATGACAGCTTTTAGATTCTCCCAACCTCCTATAACACCTCCTGCATGCTTCTCAATTAAGTCTTTTAAAGAAATTCCCATTTCCTCCTCAACGTTGCAGGGATTGTTTACGTTACCAGATATACAAAATATTTTTGTTCCTCTATTTTTAGGTTTTCCAATACTTGAAAACCACTTAGAACCTCTTTTTAAAATGGTCGGTACCACCGCAATAGTCTCAACATTATTTATTATTGTCGGACATCCGTAAAGGCCTATTAAAGCAGGAAAGGGAGGTTTTAATCTTGGCTGTCCTTTTTTACCTTCTAAGCTCTCAAGTAAAGCTGTTTCCTCACCACAAATATATGCACCCGCACCATAATGAATAAAAATATCAAAATTCCAGTTAGAACCAGAAGCATTTTTACCAATTAAATTTTTTGAATAAGCTTCATCTATTGCTTTTTGTAGTTTTTGACCCTCATTAAAATACTCTCCTCTTATATAAATATAACAGACATTGGCATTAACTGCGTAAGCCGAAATCAAACATCCTTCAATTAACTTATGTGGCTCAAATCTTAATATATCTCTGTCTTTACATGTTCCGGGTTCAGATTCGTCAGCATTTATTACTAAGTAATGTGGTCTTGAACCAACTTCTTTTGGAGCGAATGACCATTTTAATCCAGTAGGAAATCCAGCACCACCCCTTCCTCTTAGTTCTGAAGATTTTATTTCATTGATAATCCATTCTCTACCTTTTGAAATAATTTCTTTTGTATCTTTCCAATCTCCTCTTTTCTGCGCAGAGGTTAAATCTGAACCTAAATCATTATAAAGATTTTGGAATATTCTATTTTTATCCTCAAGCATTTTTAATATCCATTAAAGTTTTTCTATTATTTTCTGGTTCAGAGTTAATTCTGCCTCTGTAAGATCCCGACTTGGGAGTTTCACCCCTAATTGTTTGGTCAATAATTTTCTCTAATTTGTTTGCGTCTAAATCTTCGTAATAATCGTCATTAATTTGTACCATTGGTGCATTTATACAAGCACCTAAACATTCAACTTCCATCCATGAAACTTTACCATCTTTTGAAACTTCATTTTCATCTTCTGAAATTTTTTTTTTACATACGTCTACTAATTTGTAAGCACCTCTTAACATACACGGTGTTGTTGTACAAACTTGATAAAAAAACTCACCCACAGGTGATAAATTATACATTGAGTAAAATGTTGCTACTTCATAAACTTTTATATAAGGCATGCTTAAAAACTTAGCTATATACTTCATTGAAGCAAGAGGTATCCAATTATTATTTTGTCTTTGCGCTATATAAAGCAAAGACATTACTGCACTTTGTTGTTTTCCTTCTGGATAATTTGAAATCATCTTATTTGCTAGTTCAATATTTTGTTTATTGAATTCAAATGTATCTGGCTGATTTTTTGAAATTTTTTTTAAACTCATCTGTCGATTTCTCCAAAAACTATATCAAGAGATCCTAAAACTGCAGGTACATCAGCTAACATATGTCCTTTAATAAGGTAATCCATCGCTTGTAGATGAGAAAATCCTGGAGCTCTAATTTTACATTTATAAGGCCTGCTAGAGCCGTCTGAAATTAAATAAACCCCAAATTCACCTTTGGGTGCCTCAACAGCTGTATATATTTCATCTTTATCTACTCTATAACCCTCAGTAAATAATTTAAAATGATGTATTAAAGCCTCCATGGACTCTTTCAATTCTTTTTTGGGTGGTGGAGAGATTTTACCATCCATAGATTTAATTGGACCTTTGGGCATTTTTTGTAAACATTGATCAATAATTTTTACACTCTCTCTCATTTCCTCAATTCTACATAGATAACGATCATAACAATCACCATTCTTACCTATTGGTATTTTGAAATCTAGTTGATCATAACAATCATAAGGTTGAGATTTTCTCAAATCCCAAGGAACACTTGATCCTCTTAACATCACTCCTGAAAAAGAATAATCTAACGCATCTTGTTTTGATACAATTCCTATATCAACATTTCTTTGTTTAAAAATTCTATTTTCAGTTAATAAGTTTTCTAAATCATCAATTATTTTTGGAAATTTTTTTGTAAAATCAAAAATATCAGCCTCTAATCCTCTTGGTAAATCTTGATGAACTCCACCTGCTCTAAAATAGTTAGCATGCAATCTTGATCCAGAAACACGCTCATAAAAAGTCATTAAAGTTTCTCTTTCTTCAAATCCCCATAATGATGGAGTTAACGCTCCTACATCAAGCGCTTGTGTGGTTATATTAAGAATATGACTTAGTATTCTTCCTATCTCACAAAACATAACTCTTATAAATTGAGCTCTTATTGGAACCTCAATACTTAAAATTTTTTCTATAGCTAATGCAAAAGCATGTTCTTGATTCATGGGTGCCACATAATCTAACCTATCAAAGTACGGAACTGCTTGAGAGTAAGTTTTGTTTTCAATTAATTTTTCAGTTCCTCTATGGAGGAGACCAATATGAGGATCGGCTTTTTCAACGACTTCGCCATTTAATTCTAGTATCAATCTCAAAACCCCATGCGCAGCCGGATGTTGTGGGCCAAAATTTAGATTTAGTGTTTTAGTTTGCTTTGACATTTATTTTTTTGTTTGGTTTTTAATATACTTTGTTCCTTCCCAAGGACTTTCGTAATCAAAATTTCTGTAATTTTGCTCTAATTTAACTGGTTCGTATATTACTTTCTTTGCCTCTTCGCTGTATCTCACTTCATTATGACCAGTTATTGGAAAATCTTTTCTTAATGGATGTCCTTCGAAACCATAATCAGTTAAAATTCTCCTTAAATCAGGATGATCTTGAAAATTAACTCCATACATGTCAAATACTTCTCTTTCCATCCAATTTGCAGATGGATAAATTTTAGTTAAAGATGGTATTTTTTCACCTTCACCAATACCAAATTGAATTATTATTCTTGTGTTAAATTCATGACTCAATAACAGATAAACAATTTTAAATCTCTGATCATCTTCAGGATAATCTACTGCTGTTATATCTATCAACTGCTTAAACTTAGTTTGTTGGTTTGTTTTTAAAAAAAGAATAACATCTATTATATCGTTACTATCAATTGTTAAATAAATTTGACCATGTTTAATTTTCGATGAATTTATTTTAGTAGTAAGTTCTGAATTAATTTTTTTTTCTAAACTAATTAAATCTTCCATAATTATCTTTCTAGAGATCCATGATTACGTATTTTTTTTTGTAATTGCATTATTCCATATAATAGCGCTTCAGCTGATGGTGGGCATCCTGGAACATAGATATCAACTGGAACAATTCTATCACATCCCCTTACGACAGAATATGAATAATGGTAGTAACCACCACCATTTGCACAGCTACCCATTGATATAACATATCTTGGTTCAGGCATTTGATCATAAACTTTTCTTAATGCTGGAGCCATTTTGTTTGTCAAAGTTCCAGCTACAATCATGACATCAGATTGTCTAGGTGACGCTCTTGGTGCAGCACCAAATCTTTCTAGGTCATATCTTGGCATTGAAGCTTGCATCATTTCAACAGCACAGCAAGCTAACCCAAAAGTCATCCAGTGCAAAGATCCTGTCCTTGCCCAGTTAACCAAATTATCAAAAGAGGTAGTTATGAAACCTTTGTCTGCAAAATCTTTTGCTAACTCTTTAAATTCGTCTGGAATTTGTTTTTCTTTATCTATAATATTCATGTTATTCCCAGTCTAGAGCTCCTTTTTTCCATTCATAAATAAAACCAATTGTTAATATAAATAAAAAAATCATCATTGAAACAAAACCAAAGATACCAATTTTTCCTAATGAGATCGCCCAAGGAAATAAAAAAGCTATCTCTAAATCAAATATAATAAAGAGTATAGCAACAAGGTAAAATCTTACATCAAACTCCATTCTCGAATCATTAAAAGGCTCAAAACCACATTCGTATGCTGATAATTTTTCAGGATCTGGGTTATTAGGTGAAAATAAAAAATTAACCAAAATAAATCCTGAACTTAAGACCAAAGCAATAAACAAAAAAAGTATAATCGGTAAATAATCTTTTAAAAATTCTAACAACATAAATTTATATATTTAAAAGCACATGAGTAGAAAAATTCCAAAAAATGCACATTTAAATTTTTAATAGTTTAAAGTTTTATAAAATAGCAATAACGCTATCGTACATTTTTATAGGTATTTTTGTGTATAATAATAGTGAAATTTAGTCACGTTTTTTATGGCTAATTTACTATCTGATTTATAAAATGAGAATAGTTATCAACCTTATGGCGGGAGTGACGGGACTCGAACCCGCGACCTATCGCGTGACAGGCGATCGCTCTAACCAACTGAGCTACACCCCCATTTTGGTGGGCAGTAAAGGACTCGAACCTTTGACCCCCTCGGTGTAAACGAGATGCTCTACCAACTGAGCTAACCGCCCAAAATATTTGGTACTAATACAACAACGCTTAATTAAAGTAAATTATTAATTATTGAATGCTGGCTTGAGATTTGTCGTCCTTTTTTCCTTCAGAAATTTTTTCTACCTCTACCCAGTCCACTCTTTTCAATTCTTTTGTAAGAGCAATCTTAAGAACATCATCTACAACACCGACTGTTGTTAGTTTAATATCATTTTTAACTTTTTCAGGTATATCTGATAAATCTTTTTCGTTTTCTTTTGGTATTAAAACCTCTTTAATGCCAGCCCTATGTGCAGCTAATAATTTTTCTTTTAAGCCACCTATAGGAAGCACTTGACCTGTAATTGTTACTTCACCAGTCATAGCAATATCTCTTCTAACAGGTATTTTTGTTATTGATGATACTATAGAAGTAACCATTCCAATACCTGCAGATGGTCCATCTTTCGGTGTAGCACCTTCTGGGACATGGATATGAAAATCTTTCTTTTCAAAAACTGGTGGTATTATACCAAAATCTAAACTTTTAGATCTAACATAAGATTTTGCGGCTTTTACTGACTCCTGCATCACATCTCCAAGTTTACCAGTAATTTGCATTCTACCTTTACCTGGCATGTTTACTGTTTCAATTTTAAGAATTTCTCCGCCAAACTCTGTCCAGGCCAAACCAGTAACAACTCCAACTCGGTTTTCACTCTCTAATTCACCATATTTAAATTTTTTGATACCAAGAAAGTCATTGATATTATTTGGTTCAACTTTTACTTTAACCTCTTCTGAACTAACTACTTTTTTAACGACCTTTCTAGTAATTTTTGAAATTTCTCTTTCTAAATTTCTTACACCTGCTTCTCTAGTGTAATTTCTAATAATTTCCTTAAATGTCCCATCTTTTAAATCCATTTCTCCATCCTTAACACCATTCTCTTTAAGTGCTTTAGGTAACAAAAATTTATTAGCG
Organism: Candidatus Pelagibacter sp.; assembly: GCA_045566195.1. GTDB lineage: Bacteria > Pseudomonadota > Alphaproteobacteria > Pelagibacterales > Pelagibacteraceae > Pelagibacter. Next base: position 32,573 of record JBJLDV010000010.1, read on the forward strand.
ATATTAACTTTTTCATCCTCTGTATAACCTGGTATTCTTATCACTTCCATTCTATCTAAAAGTGGTGGTAAAATATTTAAAGTGTTTGCTGTTGTAACAAACATCACATCAGACAAATCATAATCTACTTCTAAATAATGATCATTAAACGTTGTATTTTGTTCAGGATCTAATGCCTCTAACAATGCAGAAGATGGATCCCCACGATAATCATTTCCGATTTTGTCTATTTCATCTAATAAGAACAGTGGATTTTTTGCTCCAGCTTTTTTCATCATTTGAATTATTTTGCCTGGCAAAGAGCCAATGTAGGTTCTTCTATGTCCTCTTACTTCTGCTTCATCTCTTACGCCACCTAAAGACATTCTAACAAACTGTCTATTAGTTGCTTTTGCAATTGACTTTCCTAGTGAAGTTTTACCAACACCAGGTGGACCAACTAAGCAAAGAATAGGTCCTTTGATTTTTTCCATTCTTTTTTGAACAGCTAAAAATTCAATGATTCTTTCTTTAACTTTGTCTAAACCAAAATGATCTTCATCTAATATCTTTAATGCTTTTTTAAGATCTATTTCAACTTTATCTTTTTTAAACCAAGGAATATCAATCATCCAATCTAAATAATTTCTAACAACTGTTGCTTCAGCAGACATTGGGCTCATATTTCTTAATTTTTTTAATTCTGCCATACATTTTTTATGAACTTCTTTAGGCATTTTCGCTTTCAGTATCGCTTTATTCAAGTTAGATGTTTCGTCTTTACCGTCTTCAATCTCACCTAATTCTTTTTGAATAGCTTTTAACTGCTCGTTTAAATAATATTCTCTTTGGGTCTTTTCCATTTGTGTTTTGACCCTTCCTCTAATTCTTTTTTCAACACCGATAATACTTGTCTCATTCTCCATAATCTTTATAACAGCGTTCAATCTTTTTTTAACATCAGCTGTCTCAAATATATGTTGTTTTTCAGAAATTGTTGTACTCAAGTGCGAAGCAATATTGTCAGCAATTGCTGATGGATCTTTTAATTCTTTAATAGTATTGATAGTTTCACTTGATATTTTTTTATTTACACTGTTAAGTTTATCTAATCTTCTTACCGCTGTGCTTGCAAGTGGCATAAGATCCTCTCCCTTTTCCAACTGGTCATTTAAATATTCAAAACTACAAGTTATAAATTTAGTATCATCCTTGAAATCTACAATTTTTACCCTTTTTGTTCCTTCAACCAAAACTTTTACAGTACCATCGGGAAGTTTTAATAATTGTAAAATATTACTTTCACAACCATAGGTAAAAACATCTGTTTTTTTAGGATCATCGACTTCAGAATTTTTTTGAGTGACAAGAACAATCTTTTTATCGTGTTTCATCACTTCATTTAATGCTGTGATAGATTTATCTCTACCAACGAATAGAGGAATTACCATGCTAGGAAAAACAACAATATCTCTTAGTGGTAAAAGCGGTAAGTTTACTTTGATATCCATACCTTAAATATGGATATAAATAATAATATTGCAATAGAAATCTGAGAATTATTAACGACTAATTGTGACGCTGGTGTATTTATGCAGCTGATGTCTTGCTTGTTTTGCTTTTGGATGGTGAATTTTTGGAGTGAACTATCATTGGTTGAGATGCTCCTTTAGCCGCACCAGAATCAACAATTACCTCCTCGACATTATCAAGGCTTGGAAGCTCAAACATCGTTTTTAATAATATATTTTCAAGTATTGATCTCAAACCTCTTGCTCCAGTTTTTTTTGAAATTGCCTTTAGAGCAATCTCTTTAACTGCACTATCCTTAAAATTTAACTTTGCACCTTCAAGTTTAAAAAGTTCTTGATATTGTTTTATTAAAGAATTTTTTGGCTCCAACAAAATTTTTACAAGTGACTTTTCATCTAAATCTTCAAGCGTAGCTATAATAGGCAATCTTCCTATAAATTCTGGAATTAGTCCATATTTTAATAAATCTTCTGGTTCTAAAGTTTTCATCCACTCGCCTGTTTTTTTTTCTTCTGAGGTTTTAACCTCTGCACCGAATCCTATTGAGGTACCTTTGTCTCTTTGTGAAATAATTTTATCTAAACCTGCAAATGCTCCACCACATATAAATAATATATTAGTAGTATCTACTTGTAAGAATTCTTGTTGCGGATGCTTTCTTCCACCTTGTGGAGGTACACTAGCAACGGTGCCTTCCATTATTTTTAACAAAGCCTGCTGAACACCTTCACCTGATACATCTCTAGTTATAGAAGGGTTTTCAGATTTTCTACTTATTTTATCTACCTCATCAATATAAACAATTCCTCTTTGTGCTTTCTCAACATTGTAATCGGCAGCTTGTAAAAGTTTTAAAATTATATTTTCAACATCTTCTCCAACATAACCAGCTTCAGTCAATGTTGTTGCATCAGCCATTGTAAATGGCACATCTAAAATTCTAGCTAATGTTTGAGCTAACAATGTTTTTCCACAACCCGTTGGACCAACTAATAAAATATTAGATTTTGAAAGTTCAACTGTTTTTGATGTTTTGTTTTCATAATTCAACCTTTTATAATGATTATGAACAGCGACTGACAAAACTTCTTTTGCATGATTTTGTCCAATAACATAGTCATCTAAAACTGAACAAATTTCTTTAGGAGAAGGTAGGCCATCTTGATGTTTGACCAATGTATCTTTGCTTTCCTCTTTGATAATATCCATACACAATTCAACACATTCATCGCAAATAAAAACAGTCGGACCTGCAATAAGTTTTCTAACTTCGTGTTGACTCTTTCCACAGAAAGAACAGTAAAGAATATTTTTGTTGTTACTCATAATTTTTATATCGAATCAATTTTTATACTTTATTACAATTTATTATAAGTAATCAAGTATAGGTTGTGGATAAACTAGATGTAGTTATTTAGGTTCTTTTTTCCACAACTTTATCTATTAAACCAAAGTCCTTCGCGTTCTCTGGGGTCATGAAATTATCTCTTTCTAGTGCTTGTTTAATTTCTTCTACAGATTTTCCTGTGTGTTTAGAATAAATCTCGTTTAATCTTTTTTTAAGAGAAAGTACTTCGTTTGCATGAATCTCAATATCAGTTACTTGACCCTGAAAACCAGCAGATGGTTGATGAACCATAATTCTCGAGTTTGGTAATGAAAATCTTTTTCCTTTAGTGCCAGCGGCTAAAAGAAATGACCCCATTGAAGCTGCTTGGCCAATGCACAATGTGGATACTTCCGGTTTAATATATTGCATGGTATCATATATGCCTAGTCCCGCTGTTACTAATCCCCCTGGGCTATTAATATAAAAATAGATTTCTTTCTTTGGATTTTCAGACTCCAGAAATAAAAGTTGAGCTGTAGCGAGTGACGCCACTTGGTCGTTAATTGGTCCAGTTAAAAAAATAATTCTTTCTTTTAATAGTCTTGAAAAAATATCATAAGCTCTCTCTCCCCTGCTTGATTGTTCAACAACCATTGGAATTAAGGTATTCATATGTTCTGAAATTTTTGATGTCATAAACTGATTCGACATCTTTATACAACTTGTACTTACTTTTTGCTAACTTTTTTTGTTGTTTTCTTTTTTATTGGAGTAGATTTCTTTGAAATATCTACTTTTTTTGTTTTTACATCTTCTTTCTTAGAGCTAGCTTCTTTGACTTGTTTAAGATCTTTTTCATTCTGTTCCTTAATTAATTTTTCTGCCTCTATCTTTCCAACTTTTTTCTTCGTAGTTTTTGATTTTGACATGATTGAGTTAATTATTTTTTCCTCATAAATATTACCTCTTAAGCTTGCAACAGCAGATGGATTTTTTTGATAATATTCCATCAAAAACTTCTCTTGGCCTGGCATCATTCTCAATTGCTTTTGTATTTCTCCTTGCATTTCACTTTCTTCTACTTTAATTTTATTTTGTTCTCCGTATTCATTTAAAATAAGTCCAACTTTTATTCTTTGTTTGGCTTTGATTTCAAATTCTTTTTTCTTTGCTTTAATATCTTCTTCTTTAAGGCCTTGTGATAAAATTTTAATTTCTTGCTCTATTAAATTTTCTGGAATTTCATCAATTTTGTACTTTTCTATCTGATCAAGAATTTGTTTTTTTGTTATCATGTTTAATGAATTTTTATATTCTTCGTTAATCTGTTTTTCTATTAATTTCCTTAGATCACCTAAATCTTTAGCTCCAAGATTTTTTGCAAACTCATCATTTATTTCGACTTCTTTTGATTTTTTTACTGATATAATTTTACATACAAACTTAGCTTTTTTTCCAACAAGGTCTTTTTCAGGAAAATTTTCTGGTAATGTTACTTCGACATCCACGGTTTCATTTTTTTTAACTTTAATTAATTGTTTATCAAAACCTTTTATAAAAAGATCTTTACCTAATTCTAATTGTGTATTTTTTCCTTCATTGCCTTTAAAATCATTTCCATCTACTGTTGCTTTATAATCAAAAGCAACCAAATCTCCCTCGTTAGCAACTTTTGCAGGATCTACATCAACAAAATTTTTTTGATTTTTTGCAATTTCAGAAATTCTATTATCAATTTCCTTACTCTCTATTGTTACTTCGTATTCATCTGCCTTAATATTTTCAATTTGTTTTAAATCTATTTTAGGTAATTCTGTTACTGATATGATATATTCAAGATCTTTATCCTCACCAAATGATTTCAAGTCTATTTTGGGTTGGCCTGCAGGTTTAATATTATTGTCGGTTATAGCTTTAGTAGTAGTTTCTTTTAAAACTTTATCTAAAACTTCTCCATAAATAGCTTTACCAAACTGTCTTTTTAAAACTTCTTTTGGTACTTTTCCTGGTCTAAAACCTTTTAGCTGAACAGTTTTTGAGATCTCTTCGTATTTTTCATTCAAATATTTCTCTAAAGTTTTTTTATCAACCAAAACTTTTAAGTCTTTATTTAAACCTTTTTTATTTTGTACTGTTACTTTCATAATTTTTGGTGGGCGAGAAGAGACTCGAACTCTTAAGCCTTGCGGCACTAGTTCCTAAGTCTAGTGACCTATCGTTTTTCCCTTAAAAATCTCCTTTTCAGCATTTATTGTGCAACAAGTGATTACTAATGCAACACCCTGTGCAACAACATTTATCCACTGTGTTGCAGTTGTGGTAGGGAAGAAAGGATTTGAACCTTCACCTCTTACGAGACATGTTCCTAAGACATGCGTGTCTACCAATTCCACCACTTCCCCAAATATTTTAGTGTAATTAGCAGTATTCATTTATTTATTCAACATCTTCCTGTTATGACCAAACATAGAGACTACTTTGCTAGAACTATCACTTAATCTATTCATAGCTTTTGCCATACCTTCATCTGATACTTGTTCATAATGTTTATAAGCTGTTTCTGGTGTCACACCTGCTAATCTTGATATTGTTTTTGGTGGTGTACCATCTTCAGCTAATCTTGATATAAAAGTATGCTTAGTACAATAAGGTGTAATATCTAAATTTAATCTTTTAGAATATCTTTCAAATAATGTTCTAAGTTTTCGCTTAGTCATATTTGGAAACAACTTTTTATCTGCTCTTGCAAAAGCTGACGACCTTAATCTTAAAGCAATTTCTTGTGTGACTGGGTTCATTGGTAAATCACCAGACCACTTCTGAGTTTTATTCCGAAAAAAATTAATAGTAAATTTAGTATCTTTTCCTCTTGGAAATTTTATTAAATCTACAGTCAATTTCTGAAACTCAAAGTCTAGTCTCATACCATAACCATTTAATAACCACCTGAAGGCATCAACAAACTCTTGTTCACCATCAAGTACAGCTTCATCAACTATATCTTGTTCTTCCTGTGGACTGATTATATTTTTTTGCTTACATTCAATTACTTTTTCATTTTTCCAACCCATGTCTCTACCTATAGATGCAGGACTACAATCTAATAGTTTATCTACATGAAGTAATCTTTCTTTTATTGCATATCTAAATATATCTCTTAAAAATCCTAATCGTTTATTCAAACTTCTAGTATTAAAAGATTGTAGATTATTATTAGGTCTAGCAATAATTACTTCCTTCATCTTTTTCTTAAACTCTCTAAGATGTTCACTAGTTTGCATTGCATCTAATCTCATGTCTCTTGGAAAATATTCAAAAATATCTTTCGCATAGATTACATGATTATTGTATGAAGCTAGATGTTCCTTTTCTTGTAAAACATCTTTGACTACTTCATGTAAAATACCAACAGTTCTAATTTTCTTTTTTAAAGTATTATTAAAACCAGTTGTTGATATTTGTTTTACTTGTAGGTCTTTTAGTTTCTTAGCTTCTGCAAGTGCTTCGTCAAAACTATCATAATCTTCAAGTTTAATTGACCCTGCAAGTAATAAAGGTTTTACTTCACCCTTTATTCTTTTTCTTGTGACAACTTTAAAACTATTACCTCTTTTTTCTATACCTTTAGGAAGTTCCATTGTTTTTTTCTCCTACCTTTGGTTTAGTTATTGTTAAACTTTGCATGAGTTTGATTGTTTGTGGATTAGTAGATTTATAAATAGGTGTTTCTACACCCTTAAATCTTTTAAATCCTACAACCTTCATCATACCTACTTTGTCACCTATTTTTACTTTATTACCCATGATTTACCTCACTTAATCCTGTTGGTAATGGTGTATCTTTAACATTAATAAGTTCATCTTCACTTACCATGCCAGTAGTTTTACCTTTTGGTTCATGCAATTCAAACCAATACCATTGTTTATCACCTTTACTTTCTAAAACAGAAGTAATTTTAGCAACACCTTCAAATGGTTTATTACCATACTTAGGGTGTTCAACTCCTACTACTTCATCACCTATTTTAAACTCAGGCATTTTTCTTGTTTTAGACATTTCGTAATGTGGCATTAACCTTTCATCAATTTGTATTGTGATGTTGTCTTCTTTTTTAACAGTTCTAAAATTAACACCTTTTGTTATGTCTTCTATTTTTTTATTCACAGCTACCTACCTTCCTGTTCCTGTTTTAAGTGTTGGATTGTTATTAAATACTACTGGTGCTTTTACATCTGTAGAACCAATAAAGTATTCTTGTAGTCTTTTACCTGCGTAAGTTAAAC
>JBJLDV010000011.1:0-35031 GCA_045566195.1 Candidatus Pelagibacter sp.
CGTGACTTTTGATGATGGAAATGTTGAAGCAGTAATGGCAGTTTACAAATATAAAGATGGAAAAATTATAAGTTTGGAAACTGGTGCAACCCCTATGTCAAAATAAGTGAAAAAAATATTTTTAATATTTTTTTTATTTTTATTTTCCACTAATTCTTTTGCTCAAAATCAAACAATATCAGATCTAGATGGATTATTTGAGAAATTAAAAAAAACAAATAACCCAATGACTGCTAGAGAAATCGAGGGGAAAATTTGGAAACTTTGGACCACACATCCAACTCAAGAAAGTTTAACCAGCCTTTTAGCAAAGGGTTCACAGTATATGTCCCAAAACCAACTTACTAGTGCACACAATGTATTTTCTAAAGCTATTGAATTAGATCCAAATTGGGCAGAAGCTTGGAATAAAAGAGCAACAGTCTTATATCTTATGGGCAATCTAGAATTATCTCAAAATGATATCGATATGGTTTTAAAATTAGAAAAAAGACATTTTGGAGCTCTTTCGGGTCAAGGCCTTGTTCAAACAGCTTTAAAAAATTATCAAAAAGCAATTGATAGTTATATAGAAGCACACAAAGTTTATCCTGCTATGGAAACACCTTTGGTAATGATAGAAAAACTAAGAGAACTAATTAAAAAAGAAAGTATATGATAAAAAATGGATCAATTACTTTTTCTATGTATAATAATTACTGCGCTTGATTTTTTTCTAATCATATACGCACTTACAATCCCATTATACCCAAAAAGTTGGAGAAAGAAGGTTAATAAAAAATATAAAAACGAAACTGCTACAGGTATAACTATAATTTTCGTTACTATGGCAACTTGTTTCCTATGGATAATTTATTTTTATTTTTTAATATTTCATTTATAATTTCTGAATGAGTAATATTTTACCTTATATAATTCTTGTTATTGCTGTAGCGCTAGGAACTGCTGCAAATGGCTTTGCAAAAAGTGCACAAGGTTTCACGTTGCTTATTCCAAGTTTAATGACTGCAATTACAATTGTTGGATGTATGTATGCATTGTCTTTAGTTATGAAAACTATTCCTGTTGGTATCACTTACGCTTCGTTTGCTGGTCTATGTATTATTGCTACAATTCTTATTGGAATTGTTAAATTTAACCAGTTACCTGATCTTTATACTATTTTGGGAATGGGATTAATTATTTCAGGCGTTTTAATTGTAAATTTACTTGGTAAAACTTCTTCATGATTCCTAAGAAATACTCCAATTTAATTTATATTTTGATAATGGGGTTTGGAATGAGTCTTTTAATGACACTTATTATTACTTTCATCAATACGGGTTATGATAATGAGTATTTTATGAGGTTTTTAAAGGCATGGTCTGTAGGTTTGCCCATTGCAATTATTGTCTCATTGTTGGTAGGACCTATTGCAAAACGATTTGTAGATAATATAAGCAACTGAAATGTATAAAGTAATAATTACTTATGAACTAATATTTTTAGCCTTTTGGAATATATTATATTTATCCAATTCTAATGTCGAAAATTGGTTCACCGAAAAATTCTTAACTGCGATATTTGTATTTTTTTCAACAATGGCTCTTGGTGCAACTTTAGTTTATATAGTTTATATCAGCATAAAATTATCTGGATTAGCTGGAGTGCTTCAAAGTCTTAAAGATCCAAGAAAAAAAGGAAATTAATAAATTTCTAATATCAGTCTTAAATGTTTGAACCAAATAGAGATTTTGCTTGTAAAAAATTAATTAATTTTATTAATAATAATTTATCAGAGTATTCAAAGCTTAGAAATTTTGATTTTGGGCCGGATCAAAGAGGAAATATTTCTTGTTTATCCCCTTATATAACTCACGGGGTTTTATCTGAGAGAGAAGTAATGAGTCTTTCTTTAAAGAAGTTTCCATTTGTAAAAATAGAAAAATTTATTCAAGAAGTTTTATGGCGTGTTTATTGGAAAGGATGGCTAGAATTAAGACCAAATGTATGGAGAGATTATATTTTAGATCTAAACCGGCTGAAACAGGAATATAAAGATGATAAAAATTATCTAGAAGCTGTTGAAGGAAGAACTAAAATTGAATGCTTTAATACATGGGTAGATGAACTAAAAAGATATAATTATCTTCACAATCATGCAAGAATGTGGTTTGCAAGTATTTGGATTTTTACTCTTGGTTTGCCTTGGCAATTGGGGGCAGAGTTTTTCATGAAATATCTTTTAGATGGAGACAGTGCATCAAATACTTTAGGTTGGAGATGGACCGCAGGCGTTCAGACAAAAGGTAAAAATTATGTTGCTTCTGAATGGAATATAAAAAAATTTACAAATAATAGATTTAGCAACATAAAATTAAATGAAAACCCAGTTCCCATAAATGATGAAAGAAATTATTCAATTATAAATAATGGGTTCCTTGATGCAAATATATCGAATAGCCAAGATTTATTAGTATTTGATAATAATATATCTTTTGAACAAAGTGATTTTAAAGATCAATCTTTTAAAACTATTTATTTTGTGTTCAATGAAAATGAAACAAGACAAATTAAACTAGATGAAAAAGTTATAAATTTTAAAAAATCTCTAATAAAAGATCAAATAGAAAGTTTAAAAAATAAATCTTTAAATTGTAAAATTATCAATATTCAAGACTTAAAAGATATGAAAGAAAATTTATTAGCTTTATACCCATCTATTGGTGAGAATCTGGATTATATAAACTCAAATAATTTTAAGAATATTAGTTTTTTATATAGAAAAATCGATCAGTATTCTTGGGAATATTGTAATAAAGGTTTTTTTAATTTTAAAAACTATATACCAAAGATAGTTCAAGAATTTATTTAGAAGAACATCTTTTAGAACAATACTTCACTCGATCCCAATTTAATCTCCATTTTTTTCTCCAAACAAATGGTCTTTTGCAGACTGGACAAGTCTTAGAAGGTAAATTTTGTTTTTTCATTTTAGTTGGTGTTTATTTTTCAAAAATAAAAAATAAGCAATCACCTCATAACCATAATGGAATAAAACAAATAAAGGTTTAATTGAAAATATTTTTGCTAGAAAATTATATTTAGGAATTTTTGACCATATGACAACAAAAGCTTTTGCACCACCTATCACCTTTCCATCTTCAATTACATGAAGTCTTCTTAATAATTCTGCTTGAGATTTAGATGTTAATTTTAATGCTTCATCATTATTGGTAATATCAATCCACTCAAGATTGCTATCTGCAATTTTTTTGTAGTGGTTTATCTCCAATCTACAAACATTGCATGAGTCGTTAAAAAATACTTTAATTGCCATATGTGTTCTTATTTATAAATTTTTCAGCTTCTGACAATATTAATTTTTTTCTTTCTGGTTTCATTTTATCAAATATTCTTACCATCATTGAAAGTCTCGGATTTTTTAAAAAGAAAGTTCTATTTCTATTTATAAATCTCCAATACAATCCATCCATTGTATTACACCAATCACCTTTTTTAAAATCCATCATTTTCATAAAATAACTAGATCCACAGATATAAGGTTTGGTTGCAAAGATACCTCCGTCACTAAATAAACCCATTCCATAAACATTTGGTACCATTACCCAGTCAGATGAGTCTACAAACATTTCCATAAACCATTTGTAAACAATTTTAGGTTTTACTTCACAAAGGTTCATTATATTTGAAAGTATCATTAACCTTTCAATATGATGTGACCAGCCATGATTTAATGCATTTTTAATTGCATAATCTAAAGGCGGTAGACCTGTTGTTCCTTCATACCATGAATTTTTCATTTTTCTGTTTTGTTTAAAAAAATTTCTTGTTTCCATTTCATCACTATACTTTTGATAAACGCCCCTCATAAATTCTCTCCACCCAATTACTTGTCTTACATAACCTTCCAACGAATTAAGCCTTATTTTATTTTTTTTATGGAACTCTAAAGTTTTTGAAATAATGAATTCAGGAGTTATTAGACCCAGATTGAGGTATGGGCTAAGGGCGCTATGAAATAGAATATTATTGCCTTGGTCAACTGCATCTTCATAGTCTCCAAATAAATTTGATTTTTCTTTTAAAAAAAATTTAAAAGTTTCACAACATCATTGTATTCAGTTGCGAACCAAAAATTTTGTGTACTCCCTGGATGGTCTTTAAATATTTTCTCAATGATAGGTTTCAAATTTTTAGTATGTTTTGTCTCTGATATAGTTGGAAACTTTGGTACTTTTGTATTTTTAGGAAGTTTCTTTCTATTATCTTCATCAAAGCTCCATTTACCTCCCTCTGGAACTCCATTTTTATTCATTAGAATATTAAGTTTTTGTCTTGTACCTTTGTAAAAGGTCGCCATAAAAGGTCTTTTATTTTTAGACAGATAGTCATTAAATTCTTCTCTAGAATTTAAGAACATTGGTGATTTAATTTTATTCCAAATTAAGTCATTTTTTTTAACAAAACTCTGTACTTTTTTTTCAAAGAATTTGTCTTCAATTTCAAAACTTGTGATTTCTTTAATTTTTTTTGATTTGATTACCTTCTTAACCTTATCTAGATAATCCTTTTTAAAATCAGTTGTTTCAATATTGGTATATTCAACTTTGAATTTATTTTTTTTCAAATGATCTGCATGTGATCTCATAGATGATAAAAACAATAGAATTTTCAATTTATGGTGTTTTTCATATGTGCATAATTTGTGGTCTTCAGACATAAAGAATAAGTGATCATTTTTGAAGCGGTCTAGATATTTTGGTGGAAATAACTGATTTCCAAGTATAAAAAATAACTTCATATTGCTAATATAGCTTTAAAAAAAATATATGTCAGAAAAATATTTAATTTTTGGTGCGACAGGTTCGATCGGTTCAAGTTTGTCAAAACAACTAAAAGATTCTGGGAAAGAAGTTCACTTAGTTGCAAGAGATGAAAGTGAAGTAAAAAATCTTTCAGAACAATTAGGTTGTTCATATACAGTTGCTGATGTGCTTGAAAATGGTTTCTTAGATAAAGTTAAGGCAGATGTGCCAGACGTGAAAGGTATTGCGTATTGCGTAGGATCAATAGTACTCAAGCCACTTAGAATGATTAAAGAAGATGAATTTAATCAATGTATGAAATTAAATTGTTATTCAGCTTTAGAAATAGTTAAAGGGTATCAAGATACTTTAAAAAAAAGTAAAGGATCAGTTGTTTTATTTTCAACTGTTGCTGTTAGAAGAGGTTTTGCTAATCACGGAATAATAGCTTCTGCAAAAGCAGCTGTTGAAGGTTTAACTGTAAGTCTTGCCTCCGAACTTGCACCAAATGTAAGGGTAAATTGTATTGCACCAAGTTTATCAAAATCTAAAATTGCAGATCCTATGTTAAAGAATACAGTATTAGCTGAAGGTATTGCAAAAGCTCATCCACTTAAAAGAGTTGGCGAAGGTGCTGACAGTGCTTCACTTGCAAAATTTTTAATAACTGACGAAAGTTCTTGGGTTACAGGACAAGTTATTGGTGTTGATGGTGGAAGATCAACATTATCCTAATTTAAAATTTACTTTAGAAAATTATTTATAGATTTTGTCTACCTCTACTTGATAAGACTCAACTAACTTATTGTTTTGATTGGCTATCCCAACAACATCAATCATCTCTTTAATCATTTGATCTGAAGCTCCTTTTTTTTTAGCTGCTGCAGTATGAGATCTAATACAGTATTCACAACTATTTGTTATTGAAACTGCAACATATATTAGTTCTTTCGTAACAGGATCAAGTGTACCTTTTTTCATAATTTGTTTTAAATTATTCCATGTACGTTCCAATGTTTCAGGATTATTTGCTATCGCCCGCCAAAAATTAGGTATTTTTTTTATATTTCTAGTCTGCTTAATATCATCAAAAACTTTTTTAACTTTTCCTTTTACTCTTTGCTCACTCACTAATTTAAATACTGACATTTTACCTCCATTTATAATTATTATACTAAAAATTGGTTGAAACTTCTATGTTTGCTCCATAGTCAGGAATGAGACTCGTTAAGTTATAATTTGAGGAAAATGTAATATCAAAACCATTTAAGCTTCTTTTGTAATCTAATTTCGTATTAAAACTTTGAATTCCATCTAAACTTAAAGTGTATGTTTCATCTTTTCTAGATGATAATTTTCCAGCAAAATAAAAAGCATCTGTATGACCAGCACCTTTATTTTGACTTCTTTCATAATTCGAGGTTATTGAAAGACCATTGTCTGTTATTAAATCAAAACCAAAACTACCATTATAATTATGTGTCGAACTATTGATATTATCAATAACATAAGTAGTTCCATTTGAAGCATATTCGAATACTTGCCTAGAGGATGGACTTAAATCAGCATTGTATTGCAACTGGATCTTAGGTTTTAAAATTCCATTATTTATATTAATTGTATTATCTATCGTTGAACCTAATGAGCTTACGATTGTCCCAATATTTTGTCTACCAAATCTTAAATTTAAACCTTCTGCTCCTTTTTCTTTATAATCGGAAAGAGTTGTTAAACCTAAATCTAATTTAATATTAGGTGTAAAATTAATTTTTTCTTTTGTAAATGTTTCTCTAAATTTAATAGAGGAGAATACTTGTTGTCCATTTCTTTTTCCATTTGTTGATACAGTGCCACTATTATTTATGAGATCAGTTTTGATCGCACTTGCGCCAAGAAGAATATCCATAAACATATTGTCACTTGTTGGACGAGTTTCATATATGGTTAAACTTAAAGAATTCATATCTAAAGCGCTACCAAGTTTTCCAACCTTCACATCATCATTACCAAATCTTAAGGCAAAACCATGAATTCTATCTTGATCTACTTTTTTATCAGCACCGATTGTAATAGCGCTAGTATTTATACTTTTTGCTGAGGAAGAAAGTGAGTCCCCTACTTTACCAATACTAATCGTTCCTTCACTCCAATACGACCAATTTGTTGATATAGATTGATTTGAAGATGTATTGTCATTAGTTAAACTAGATGGCATTAATAAGTTTGATAATGAAGCTAAAATTTCATTTGAAAATTGTAATTTTAAATTTTGATTAGTTAAATTAACACTATCTTTATTTCTTCTAAGCCATTCCATACGATTTAGAACTGGATAAGATGTATGCTGGATAAGTTTTTTTGTTGCACTGGATTGTGCTTCTACTGAACCAACATCGTCGCTATTAGATGTTGGATTCATACAAGAAATAATTCCATAGGCACAAGGTAAATCAAACTCTCGAGCTAAGTCACCGTCTCTAAAATCTATATAATAAAGTTTATTTGCACCCTGACTAAAATTAAAAGTTATTCCAGCAATAGACTCTTCATTTTCGACTGGCACAGAATTATAGACTTCACTATTAATAACTGCTGTTTTAATATTAAAAGGTACTGATAAGTCATATTCTTCAATTACGTTGTTAGCATTGTTTGCAGTATGGTCAGCCTTTACTAAAAACATTTTATATCCATCAGAACTGAACCCGAAACCTTGGTATCTTTGATTAGTAACTACCGAAATACTTATACCTACTCCACTATCTTTGCTATTAGGATCATAAGGAGTTGAAAGTTTATATTCTGCTATTCTATTTAAGTTCGTCTCTACTATAAACATCTTTGTTCCATCAGTATTAAAATCAACTGCTCTGGGATCAGTGTTACTAAAAGGGGTTTCCGTATCATCACTTACATTTAATGAAGTTATGTCATAAGGTGTGGCCAATGACCAAGCAGCTATAGAATCTCCATCACCATCTTGAGATTTGGTTGAAATTACAAAAACTTTAGTCCCATCTGAATTAAATTTTATATCTTGTGGTCTTTTTAATACTGATCCAATGCTTTTATTTTCATCAAGTGAAGCTGAACTTATACTAAAAGGAGTGCTTAAAGAGTACTGAGCTATACGTCCAGTATCTCCACTAAAACCAGTTACATACATTTTAGAACCAGATGGATTAAAAAGTATTCCTGTTGGTGTATTCATTTCAGTAGCTACACTCTTGTTGCTTACAAATACTGGACCTGCATAAACGTTGTAATTTATATAAAATGAAATGATTATAACAAATACTACTTTTATTAAATTCATAAAAATTTTTATGAATATACTATTTTTAAAACTTGGTTGAAACTTCTATGTTTGCTCCATAATCAGGTATTTGATTGACAGCACTATAGTTTGAACTAACTTTAACATCAAACCCATTAACGTCTTTAACATAGCTTAATTCCATTTGATTATTTTGTATTGGTTCATAGTTAAAAGCAAACTCAGAATCTCCTTCAATAATTTTACCAATTTTAACAATAAAAGTTTCAGTTTTACCTGATCTACCTAGATCTAGATGCTGAAACCTCTCATAGTTTAGTGATAATGTTGAATCGTTTGTAAAAATAACCTCAAATCCTAAATTACCTTTTAGATTTTTTGTAGAATACACATCAACTAAAGTGCTACTTTGACCATTGTCATAAGTAAAACTTGTCTCAGGAGAAACATCCATTACAAATTCGAATCCTCCATTAGGGGTTACGGTACTATCTGGAAATTTATAAGAGTCTGTGTCAAATAAAAAGCCAATTGCTAAATTTCCACTTTTAAGAGTTTTATCTTCATGCTGATCATTTGCCCCTGTAGTAGCTAGGGATATGAAATCTGTATAATCAGATAATTTAGTTATTCCATAAGAAAATTTTCCAGATGGAGAAAAATTAAATCTTCCACTTTTATTTTTTGATCTAAAGTTTGCTGAAGTAAATAATTGATGACCATTTCTATTACCTGTTTTTTTTCCTTGATATTTTTGATCAATTCTAAGCAAACTATAACCAAATATCATATTGGTATAATTAGTTTCATTTTTTGGAATAGTTCCATAAAAGTTTAAAGTTAACGACTCCATATCGCTACTTTGATCTGTAAATGTTACGCTAGAGTCGTTTTGAGCATATCTTAAAGCAAAGCCAGCAAACTTATCCCCTCCAAATTTTTTATCTGCACCAAAAGTTAATCCTGACGTATGAATTTCTTTTGGTCTATCAGTTATGGTTGCATCCTGTCTTCCCATTGAAACATCTCCTGTACTCCAAAATGACCATGTTGAACTTTTGATTTTAGATGAATTATTATCTAAAGATGCCTGAAGTTTATTTGTTAATGATGCCAAGATTGGATTATAAGATTTAAGATTAATATTAAAGCTATTTAAATTTTCGTTATCTCTATTTCTTTTAATCCACTCAAAACGCTTGAACATAGTTGAGTTATTAAAATGGATATTTTTTTTGGCTGCTTCAACATGAGACCCTATTCCGGAAACAATATCTGTACGACAGGAACCAATACCAAAAAAACAAGATAGCTTTATTTGTGCAAGGGAGTCTTGACCTATTGCTGTTGGTCCACCCAGTTCACTAATCAAAAATAATTTATCTCCATTTGGAGATATTGCAAATCCTTGCGTATAGTCAAATGTACTATTTCCTGAGCCATCATGAAAACCGGAGGTAACGATTGAAGACCCAACAAATTTCAATGTTGATGTATCGAATGGAACTGCCAGTTTGAACTGAAAAATCATATCAGTAAATGTAAAATTTTGATTTTCTTTATTAAAGTTGGTTATAAGTAGTACAAACATCATTGAACCATCTTTACTAAACATAAGACTTTTAGGAACATCATTGGTGTTAGTGTCAGCGTTACTAACTATAATTGAACTTAAATCTGTGCTTCTTACTAGGGTTGAACTTGTTACATCGTAAGCATTATCTAGAGTAAATTCTTTTAAAATTTGATTTGTAGTAGCGTCAGGTATTGTAAATAATTTTGTACCGTCTTCATTAAAGTCAAAATTTTCTTCCAAAGCAGTTTCAGATCCAGCTACATAATTTATTCCTTTTAAAGTAAATGGAGTAGGAAGATTAAATTCATATATTTTATTCCCTTGACTCGAAACAAATACTTTTGTGCCATCATTGTTAAACCTAATTTCTGAACATCTTGTAGCTGAGCCTGTTTTACCAGCTAAGTTTCTTAGCGCATCAGACCTATTTGTTTGAGTGTGTGTTTGTGTAAAATCAAATGGTACAGAGAGCGTAATCTCTATTATACATTTACCTACTAATTCACCATCATCTTTATTTGTTACAAAAGCTTTTAAGCCATCATTGCTAAAAGCTATGCCAGTCGGGTTTTCAAATGCATCCTGTCCTATAGCATCACCATCCTCATCTATTAAGCTTGAGGCAACAGGCCTTACACCAGCTTCAACTTCAAAAGTAAGCTCAGCTTTTACCTCAAAAGCAAATAATAAAAAAAACAAAAAAAAATAAAAAAATTTGAAATTTTTCATAATTAAATAAATTTTATTTTAATGCAGGCTTTAAAAGCTTCAACATTTTTTTTAGAATGCACTATTTCTAAAAAGAGGTTGAAACTTCTATATTTGTATCGTGATCTAGAGAATTATCAAAAATTTGATTATGATTTATTGAATAATCTAAGCCATTTACATTTTTCTGATAACTTAAAGTTGATTGATGATTATTTAAAGGATTGTAATTAAATGCAAATTGATCATCCTCTTCTTTGGATCTACTTATTTTAAAAATAAATGTATCTCGATCACTTTTCGATTTACCATTTTTTTTAATACTCATAATTTTTTCAAAATTTGATGAAAAAGTAAAACCGTTTAAATATATCATTTCAAAACCAATATTATATTTCAAATTTTTATTTGTATGTTTTCTAATTACGTCTTCACTCACATGTGTTTCATCTTCATAGATATATTTGTAACTATTGTCAGGCGAAAAATCGTAAAGAAGTTCTAATCCACCCATTGGCTGTAAAGAACCCGCCTCAGTTATATATTTATCCATTTCAAATAAAAAACCAGCTGCAAGCTCTCCACTTTGAAAAGTATCTTTTTTATAAGTAATATTTTTTATTAAAGGATCATTTGTGTTCCTAATAAAATCTGTCATTTCTGATAATTGCGTCACTCCAAGATCAAACTTTAAAGAAGGTGTTGTATTAAATTTACCAAATTTATTTTTTGTTCTAAAATTTATTGATGTAAAGGCTTGTTTTCCATTTCTTTCACCAGATAATTTAGATTGATAAATATGGTCAATATTTAAAAAACTTACTCCAAATACCATATTTGCATATGTATTTTCATCGGTGGGTGCAATTCCATATAAATTTAAAGTAAGCGATTCCATGCTCACATCTTGTTTTACTTTTTTGATATCACTACTACTTTCACCGTATCTTAAAGCCAAACCAAAAAAATTTTTATCACCATATTTTCTATCTGCACCAAGTGTTAGTCCTCTTGCACTTATATCCTTTGGTCTTGCATTTTCATCTTGACCAAATTTACCGACATATATGTCTCCAATACTCCAAGACGACCATTTGGATTGTTTCTCTTCATTGTTGATATTACTTATAAGTGAGGCAATGTTTTTTCTTGTAGAAGGCTCAAATTTTTTTGCCAAAACATCTACTAATGGGTTTTGATAGTTAATATTTATATTATGCGCACTTAAATTTTCTTCGTCCCTGTTTCTTTTAATCCATTCAAATCGTCTGAAAATAGTTGATATGTTTATACTAATATTTTGTTTTGCCATCTCTACTGTCGTACTTACAACAGAGGTTGTTGCAGATACACACTCAGCTAATCCATATGGGCATTCTAAGTCAAAACGGTTTACTTGGTCTACACCAGCCCCACCTTTTGTTTGTACCATAAACAACATCATGCCATCTGGAGAAAAACTAAAACCTTTAGGTATACCTGTCTTATTAGTATTTGAAGTTATATTCCCAAAACCTTCTACATTCCATCTACCGATTTTAGTTGCTGTAGAAACATCAAAACTTTTATCTAATCTAAATTGATAAATATAAGAATGAGGAAATTCAGTTCCTACCTGTCCTCCATTAATAATCAATACAAACATTCCAAACCCATCATCACTAAATTCAACATCTTTCGCTTGATCGTTTGTTGAAAGTTTACCTACTTCAATACCTAGATCACTTAGATCCACTTGATGAATTTGTGTTGATGAACTAAAATCATGAGCACCAGGCAATTCGAAAGTAGTTAAAACTGGTTCATTATTACTTCCATCAAGTGTATAAACTTTTGTTCCTTCTTTATTAAAAGCTACACTATTTATAGGACCATCAAATGAAAGTTTGCTATCGAATGTTAAGCCATCAAGATCAAAAGCTGTAGCAGCATTAAACTTTCCTAATTCTCCATCTTTGTCTAAAATAAAAAATAATTTTCCATCATCTCTGATTGTTAAGTTTTCTAATTCATCATCTATTGCAGTAGATGAAACTGTTCTTGGATTTGATCCATCAATATCAGCGCAGGTTGCATCTTGAGCAGTCATTTTATCTGTCGATACTTTAAAAGCTTCGCTTACTTTGTTCATACTTAAAGTATTACTATCCATATTAGTGGTTGTTATATTTACTGTAAAAACTGTTAAACCATCATTACTAAATACAACATCCTGCGGGTCTTCAGTTCTATCTTTTTCAAGAGCTGTTTCATTACCACTTGCTAAGCAAGTCAAGCTATCATGTGCAATGTTACCACCAGGAATTAATCCATCTACCCATCTCACGTTTAGTTCGCGAGCTACTACGAAATTTGGAATAATAATCGAGATAAAATAAAGTAATATTATTATACTAGTTTTTTTCATCATGGACTATTTTAGTGCAGGCTTTAAAAGCTTCAACATTTTATTATGTATAGATTTATTAGCTGAAATTAAAACATTGCCAGCTTTTGTTGCATTTTCATTATTCCAGGTAGATGATATTCCACCTGAGGCTTTAATGATTGGAATCAATGGATGTATATCCCATATTTTATTCATACATTGAATTACTACATCAACTCTACCTTCACAAAAATGAGCATAGCTTAATGCATCTGCACAAGGAAATTGCATTAACTTTAAAACTTTTGGAATTTTTTTCTGTTTGTTTAATGTAAGCCATCCGTGAAAGGCACCTGACACTTTCATATTATTTGTCGTTGCTTTTTTATTTACTGTAAGTTTTCTTTTTTTTCCATTTTCAACAACATATGCAACTTTATTTGAAATATTATAGTAATACTTTTTAAGAATTGGAAAATTTGCTAAACCTAAAATTGGTTGACCTTTATAATTTAAAGATATTAAGTTACTCCAGGTGGGGTTCCCAATTACATAAGATCTTGTTCCATCTATTGGATCTATTATCCAAGCATAATCACTTGATGATCTTTTATAACCAAACTCTTCACCAATAATTTCATGTGATGGAAACTTACTTTTTATTTTAGAGCGAATAAATCTCTCAAATGCTTGATCAGAACTTGTTACTGGATCGTATCCTTTGCCTTTTAATTTGTTAACTACTTTGAAGGGTTTGTCCAATTTTTTAAAATAAAATTTGGTTAAATCTTTTGCAAGAGTGTTCAAAAAATTAGCGAAAATTCTTAATTTTTTTGGACTTAGTTTTTCCATGGGGACGACATACTATTTATCTTGATTAAAGTAAATTTTTAAATAATGCTTGATAAATCTTATGAAAATCGAGCTAAGTAATAACAAAGTTTATTATAACAATGGAACTTCTGTTGAAGAAATTCACCCTTTTTGGCTTAGAGAGAGAGCTAATGGAGAAAAATTTTTAGATGAAAAAACCCAGCAAAGACTTTTTGATCCAACTTCACTGAGTGTAGATGTGGGGATTAAAAATGCTGAAATTAAGAATGAAGTTTTAGAAATTAACTTTAATGATGGAGTTAATTCAAAACTGAATATTAATTCTATTGCTCAAGAATTTTCTAAAAAAGATAATGTGATTAGTTCAATAGGTAAAATAAAATGGGACTCTAATTTAAAAAATATAAAAAATTTTAATTACAAAACTGACTTATCTGAGTCTAAAGAGATGTATGATGTTTTAACAACTTTCTATAAATATGGTTTTGTTATTATTAAAAAGGTTCCAACTGAAAATAATTATTTAGTAAAATTTGCAAATTCCATAGGTAGTGTCCGAAGAACTAATTTTGGTGAGCATTTCAATGTAAAATCTAAACCAAGCCCAAATGATCTTGCTTACACACCACTTCCTTTAGCACCTCATACAGATAATCCTTATCGCAATCCTGTACCATGTATTCAAATATTACACTGCATTGTAAATGAAGTTAATGGAGGCTCCTCTACTTTGGTTGATGGATATAATGTTACGGAAACTTTGAAAAAAGAAAATCCTGATTTTTATAATATTTTAACTCAAGTAAAAGTCCGTTTTAAATTTATTGATAAGGATGTCATTCTTGAAGATTGGTCTGAATTAATTAAATTAGACGAGTACAAGAATTTTAAACAAGTAAGATTTAGCCCAAGACTTGATTTTGTTCCAATATTAGAAAAAAAAGAATTAGATCTGTATTATAGAGCACGAAAGAAATTATCTGATTTATATAACTCTGAAAAATTTAGAATTCAGTTCAAACTTGAACAAGGCGATTTATTAATGATGGATAATTATCGATTGTTACATGGTAGAACAGAATTTGATATAAATGAGGGAAATAGATTTTTACAAGGGTGCTATATTGATTTTGATAGTACCGAAGGTAAGTTAAGACACATTAAAAGAAAATTTAATTTATAAATCTTCGATTTCTTTTTCAGCTTTTGCAATAGATTTTTCATAATCTATAGCCATTTGATCTGCTGAAATAATTTTAACATCCATTATACCAAAAAAATTTAACATCAATTTAAGCCAAGGTGTTAAAAAGTCTTCCTCACTGCCTATTTTTGTGCCTCCTGATGTAATTACTAAATAAGCTTTTTTATCCTTTAATAATCCAATTCTCTTTCCATCCGGAGTATATTTAAAAGTAGTATTAACTCTTGCAGCTAGATCTGACCAAGCTTTTAATGTTGCTGGTGGTCCAAAATTATAAATAGGAGCAGAAATTATTATCACGTCACTATCTTTTAACTCCTCAACAAGCTTATCGGACAATTGAAACATTTTTTTGTGTCCATCTGTCTGTTTATCTTCTGGAATTTTCATTCCAGACTCTGTAAGTCCAGAAACAAAAAGCATCTCATCATCCAAATCTCTATAAATAACCTCATCGTCTGGTTTTTTAATTTTATTTATTAATTTTTTTGCAAGGCTCCTTGAAATTGATCCTTCTTTTCTAGCACTAGAGTCTATTTGATAAATTTTCATAAACTATCCTATATTTTGTAAGAACGGCAAATACCTTAATAAATAAAATCCTAAAGCTTGCAACTGATTTGTTAATATTAGTAATCCAGTTACTAATAACAATATACCTCCAGTTTTAACAATAATATTCATTTTTTTTTTAATGTTTTTTGAAACAACTAAGAATTTTTGTAATAAATATCCTGATAGAATAAAAGGTATTGCCAGCCCCATAGAATAGAAAAATAAGAGTAAAATTCCTCTATTTATATTATCTTCTGTTGAGGCTAATGCTAATATTGAACCCAAGATAGGGCCTATACAAGGTGTCCATCCAAATCCAAATGCAAAACCAACTAATATAGGACCGAAAACTCCAATATTTTTATCTGAATGAATTCTTTTTTCGTAATTAAGAAAACTTATATTTATAACTCCTAAAATTTGTAGTGAAAAAATTATAATAATAAGACCAGCAAAAATTCTAAGTTCATTAGAATTATTTAATAATAATTTTCCTATATATGTAGCTGCTGCCCCAAAAATTATAAAGACTATGGAAAAACCTAATGTGAAGAAAATTATTGGAATTAAATTAATATTTTTTCTCTCAACTAACTCATTTAATGAACTTCCAGATATATAAGAAATATAACCAGGAATAAGTGGCAATACACAAGGGGATAAAAAACTGAGCAAACCAGCGCTAAAAGCAATAAATAATTCTAACATTTAACCAGTATTTTTCATTGCTGCTGATATACCTGCTATAGATGTCATCATTGCATCATTTAGATATTTTTTATCATCAGATTTTAATTTTTTCTTAGAAAGTTTATTCATAACTACTGCTTGTAAAATATTAAGTACTTCTGAGTAAATATTTCTAACTATGATGGTTGTCCGAAACTCTTTTCTTTGTCTCAATATTTCTTTAGGTGTAATATATTTATTTAGTTTCTTTATAATATCAAATTCTGATCTTAGCTTGTCCCCTACTTCCTTAAGTTTTTTATCAGCCAAATTACTTTCATAAACCTCTGAGATTTCTGGATCAACTTTTGAAATAACCATATCCAGCATATCCATTGTTGAATTGAAAAATGGCCAGTTTTTTTCCATATCCGTAAGTATCTTTTTATATTTTTTCACCGATGAATATTTTAATGCATTACCGGTCCCTAGCCACGCCGGTAACATTAATCTTATTTGAGTCCACGCAAAAACCCAAGGTATAGCTCTTAAACTTTGAATATTATCTACATTTTTTCTTTTAGATGGTCTTGAGCCAATAGATAATTTTCCTAATGCTAGATGAGGTGTGACTGTTTTAAAGTATCTAATAAAATCTGAGTTTTCATTTATATTTCTTCTATAGGCTTCTGTAGATATAGTTGTCATCTTTTCTATTAATTCTCTCCAACTATCTTTAGGTTCAGGTGGTGGATTAAGAGTTGCTTGCATTACAGATCCTATGTAACTACATAAATTATATTTAGCTAAAGGTTCATATCCATATTTTTGTTGAATCATTTCACCTTGGTCGGTAATTCTAATTCTACCGTAAACAGATTTAGGAGGTTGAGATCTCATTGTTGCTTGGATTGGTCCTCCACCCCTACCCGCAGAACCGCCTCTTCCATGGAAGAAAGTAAGATCTATTTTATATTTTTTTGCAATACTCAAAACTTCCTCTTGCAGTTTATATTGGTGCCAACTTGCAGATAATTTTCCAGCATCTTTACTAGAATCTGAATAGCCGATCATAATTTCTTGCTTGTTTTGAATTAATTTTCTGTACCAGCTCAAAGAAAAAAGTTTCTCCATTATAGACTTTGCATTTTTTAAATCTTGCAAAGTTTCAAAAAGTGGGACCACTCTTAATTTATCTTTAATATTGGCTTCTTTTTGCATTAAGTATACTGAAAGTATATCTGAAGCTGCTGAGGTCATAGATATTACATATGCTCCTAAACACTCAGGTGGTTCCTCTGCTAAAACTTTAAAGGTCGACCAAACTTCTTTATTTTCTTTATTTTTAAAATTAAAATTTTTTAAACTTTTTTTATTTTTTTTCATTGCATTAGATAAATATTTTATTTTTTTATCTTCGTTCCAAAGTAAATAATTAGAATTATTTTTTTTCTTTATATATTCAGCTAATACCTGTGAATGTCTTGAAGATTCTTGCCGTATATCCAATTTAGCTAAATTAATGCCAAAACATTTTGCTCGTCTCATTAAATCTAATAAGTCTCCACTTGCAATATTTTCACTTTGGTTTTGCTCTAATGACTCACGAACAACCCTTAAAGGTCTTAAGATCTCCTCTCTAGTTGATAAAAGTTTTTTTTGATTTAATGGCTTTTTTGCAACCAAATGTCTTTCTATATGTCTGTGTGTTAATCTCATTTTATCTCTCAATGGTCTTAGATAAACTCTATAAGGCTCAAAAGTTTTTCCAGTACTTCTAAGTATTTTCTTTGAACATTTTTCCATAGAAAGACTTCTTATTAACTTTGTTAATCCTTTTTCATAAAGTTTTGCTGCTTCCCATCTGGATAAAAGTATTACTTCTTTGGTTATTGGTGCTGTAACGTTTGGATTTCCGTCTCTGTCTCCACCCATCCAAGAACCAAATTCTAAGGGATTAAAATTTTTTGGTAAGTTTTTACCCATGTGTTTTACAAAGATTGCATTTAACCTTCTATAAACCTTTGGGATTGTCTCCCATAAACTATCTTCTATTACTGCCAGTCCCCATCTTGCCTCCTCAGCAGGAGTTGGTTTAAATCTTTTTAAATCATCTGTATTCCAGATGATTGTAAATTCATCATAAAGTTTTTTATCTAAAATTTTTAATCTAGATGGTTTGTGCTTTAAAAGATCTCTTTGATCCATTATTTCTGTAATTTTGTGATATTTTTGTATTAAAGTTCTCCTTTTAACCTCTGTAGGGTGAGCTGTAAGAACTATTCCAATATGAAGACTTTTAGCAATATTATAAATTTTTTGTGGTTTAATTTTTTTATTTTTAAAAAGATTTTCAAAAATTTCTTCAATAAAGATATTTTTATGCTTGTCTTTTAGGTTTGAATTCTCATACTCATCTAAATTTCTAGATGCATCTATAGACTCTGTTAAATTTATAAAATTCATAAAATGAGTAAATGCCCTTGCTAATTTAAAAATTTTAATGGAGCTCAATCGTTGTATTTCTGATGTAATTTTTTTAAATCTATTTTTATTGTTAGTATTTTTAATATTTGCTTTAGATAATAATCTGATCTTTTCTACTAAGTTAAAAAAGCTTTCTCCTTCTTGCTTCTTTATGACTCGTCCTAAAATGTTTCCAAGATATCTAACATCGTCTCTAAGAGATTTTGTGGGTATTCTTTCGTAATACAGATCTCTTTTAAGCATTAGTTTTAACCCTTTATTCCTAAATGAGTATATTTAACGTTAAGATAATCTTTTATTGCCATTGATCCACCTTCTCTTCCATAACCAGATTGTTTTATTCCTCCAAAAGGTGCTTCTGCTATTGCAACAAAAGGTGTGTTTACAGCCACTAGTCCTGTCTCCATTAATTCAGATGCTCTATTAGCTTTTTCCATAGAATTTGTGCATATATAACTTGATAAGCCAAGTTCATGGTTGTTTGCTCTTTCAATAACTTCATCAAATGATTTAAAAGATAGCATAGGAACTAATGGTCCAAATGGTTCGACTTTCATAATTGTAAAATCATCTTTTACATTATCGAAAATTGTAGGCTCATAAAAATAACCTTTGTTAAAACCCTTGGGTCTTTTTCCACCTAATAAAACTTTGGCTCCTTCTTTTTTTGTAGTTTCAACTAATTCCTCGACTTCATTTAATCTTTTTTTAGTTGTTAAAGGACCTAGCTGGACACTTGGATCCATTCCATCTCCAATTTTTAATTTTTTTGTTTTTTCTATAAAGAGATTTACAAATTCATCTTTTTTATTTTCTTGAATATAAAATCTATTAGGAGAAATGCACACCTGCCCATTATTTCGAAATTTTGCTGCAATAGCCATATCTGTTGCCTTTTTAATATCCGCATCATCAAAAACAATAAATGGCGAATGGCCGCTCAATTCCATTGTAACTCTTTGAACTTTATCAGCTGCTTGTTTTAATATCAGCTTACCAACTCTAGAAGATCCAGTAATAGAAATTTTTTTAATTATATCTGAAGATATGAGCTGCGATGCAATGCTCGGAGGATCTCCTGAAAGTAAATTTACTACACCTGGTGGCACTCCACACTCTCTACAAACGTCTACCAACTCCATAACTGTTCCAGGAGTAATAACATCTGGTTTTATTATTACCGAACATCCTGCAGCAAGCGCAGTTGAAATTTTTCTTGCTGATAAAACTAATGGAAAGTTCCATGGTGTTAGTGCTGCAACAACACCAACTGGTTGATAATAAACGTGTACTCTTGTATCGGGAAATCTACTTTCAACGGTTTGTCCATAAATTCTTTTTGTTTCTTCTGCATTCCACTCAAAAATATCGGCTGATCCTCCTGCTTCGCCCTTACCTTCAGCAAGTGGTTTACCGACTTCTAATGTCATCCATTTTGCAAAGGTATCTTGTTTTTCTCTAATCTTATCTGCAATTTTTCTTAATATATTTGATCTTTGCCAAGGAGCAGTATTTTTCCAAACTTGTAAACCTTTTTGAGCTGACTTCAGCGCAGCATCAACATCATCTGGAGTTGCTTTTGATACGTTGCCTATAATTTCTTCATTAGCAGGATTTATTACTTCGTAAGTTCCTTTATCTTTTGATTGTTGCCAATTTCCATCAATGAATTGACCAAATTTTTCGTACATATTTTAGCTTAACATTACCTTTTCTTGTGTCTAGTGTGCAAATAAATCATACCTATTAATAGTTTTAAATCGATATTATACTAAAAAAAAAGGAGAGAAAAATGAAAGCATATATAATGGGTAGCTATACCGAAAAAGCTTTTCAGGGATTTCTAAAAGACCCTGCAAGTGATAGAAAAGCTGTTGTTGAACAATTAACTAAAGCTGTTGGTGGAACAATACACAGTATGGACATTGTGAGAGGTTCATATGATTTTATAGTGGTAGCAGAATTTGGATCTTTTGATGACTTTGCTGCAATTAAACTTGTCACAGAAGCTTCTGGTGCCGTAAAAAACTTATCTATTTTAGAAGCTATTGATTTTACGAAAGCTACAACAAAAGCTAGTAAAATTGGCTATAAAGCTCCAGGGCAATAAAGATAATTTATTTTCTTTCGTCGTTATCAACGACTAAGCAGATTTCTGATTTAGTCAGAAATCTGCGACCTGTTCCATTATCTAATGAGAACATGCCACCAATTCCTTTTACAGCATCAATTGTAAGATCCGTATGTTTCCATTTTTCATATTGATCTCCATTCATGTAAAATGGAACGCCTCCAATTTCTCCTAACTTAATATCATTATCTCCAAGAGGAAATTCTCCTTCTTGAAAACACATAGGAGCGCTTCCATCACAACAACCACCTGATTGATGAAACATTAACTTTTCACCGTACTTATTTTGAAGTTCAGATAGCAAATTCAGTGCTGAGTTAGTTGCAGATACTTTCATTTTTAAAGTACGGCCCATGATATAGAATCATGGGCCAGTATATATTATTGATTAAAAGAAGCCTAATTTTTTTTCAGCATAAGAGACATGCAAGTTCTTATTCTGTCTGTAATGATTAAGCATCATTTTGTGAGTTTCTCTTCCTACACCAGATTGTTTGTAACCGCCAAATGGTGAGTGAGCTGGATAAGCATGATAACAATTAGTCCATACTATTCCTGCTTGTATCTCTCTTCCCATTCTATAAGCTGTATTACCATTTCTAGTCCATACCGCTGCTCCTAAACCATAAAGAGTATCATTAGCAATTTTTAGTGCTTCTGCTTCATCTTTAAATTTAATCACAGATACAACAGGTCCAAAAATCTCTTCTTGTGAGATTCGCATGCTGTTATTAGCTTCAAAAATAGTAGGTTGGATGTAATTACCTTTTTCCAATCCACTATTAAGCTTACCAACACTACCTCCTGTTAGGACTTTAGCGCCTTCTTTTTTACCAAGCTCTAGATAAGATTTAATCTTCTCCATTTGCTCTACTGACGCTTGAGCTCCAATCATGGTTTCCATTTTTAAAGGATTGTCTTGAACAACAGCTTTAGTTCTTGCAATAGCTCTTTCCATGAATTTATCATAGATAGACTCTTGAATTAAAGCTCTACTTGGACAAGTACAAACTTCACCTTGGTTAAGATTGAACATTACAAAACCTTCGATACATTTATCAAAGAAGTCATCATCTTTATCCATGACATCCTCAAAGAAAATGTTAGGAGATTTTCCACCTAATTCCAAAGTGATTGGAATTATGTTCTGTGCAGCGTACTGCATAATCAATCTTCCAGTTGTTGTTTCACCAGTAAATGCAACTTTAGCAATTCTTTTAGATGATGCTAAAGGCTTACCAGCTTCTAGTCCAAAACCACTAACAATATTGATAACTCCTGGAGGTAGTAAATCTCCAATAAGTTCCATCATTACCATGATTGATGCTGGTGTCTGTTCTGCTGGTTTCAAAACTGAACAGTTTCCTGCAGCTAGGGCTGGTGCTAATTTCCATGTAGCCATTAATAATGGGAAGTTCCATGGAACTATCTGACCAACTACTCCTAATGGTTCATGAAAGTTGTAAGAGTATTGATTGTTACTTATCTCAGCAATAGATCCTTCTTCTGCTCTAATTACTCCAGCAAAATATCTCCAGTGGTCTATAACTAAAGGCAAATCTGCTGCCATACATTCTCTGATGGGTTTTCCATTATCTAAACATTCAGCTACCGCTAATAAGTTTAGATTTTTTTCTAAAACATCCGCAATTTTGTACAAGATATTAGATCTTGTTGTGATGTCTGTCTTTCCCCATTCAACAAATGCTGCGTGCGCTGCGTCTAATGCAGCTTCTACGTCTTTTTCATTTGATCGTGCAACTGAACAGATCTTCTCATTAGATATCGGGCTTACATTATCAAAATATTTGCCAGATTTAGGTTCTACAAATTTACCATTAATGTAGTTTCCATATTTTGCTTTGAATGGAAATTTTACCTTTAAATGTGAAGTATCTAGAACTGATGACACTTTTAGTGCTTCTGCGCTCATTTTTCCTCCATTTTTATAAAGTAAATTAGAACTCTTTTTAGCTATGATGTAAATGATATAAAGTTTTTACAATCCTTAGTTGAGCTTATTTTGATCACTTAAAATCCCTAATTATGTTAAAATATTAAAAAATTTATTTATGTCAATTTATCTCACATCGCAAAAAATTCTAAAAGATTGGACAGATTACAATAATCACATGAATGTAGCTTATTACGTTCTTATATTTGATTTGTATGGGGCAGAAAAACTTATGACTTTATTTAACATGGGTGAGACTTCAGCAAAGAATACTAAAAAAAGTACCATGGTTGTAGAATCTCACATTACTTACAATCAAGAGGTCAAGGAAGGAGATGAAGTTGATGTAAATTTACTTTATTTTGACCATGACAAAAAAAGACTTCAATATAAATTAGAAATGATACACAAAGAAAAAAAATATTTAGCATCAACCATAGAGATATTATCCTTGTATGTTGATCTTGGAGAGAGAAAAGTATCAGAATTTGAAAATGAAAAAATTCAATTAATGGATCAATTTATTGATAAACATAAAGGCAGTTTTAGCGAAAATGATCTTAAATTTTCATCTAAGCTTAAAAAATAAAAATTAATTTTTTATTTCATTAAACTTTCTCGTAGCAATAAAAACACCAATTGTAGCTATAATAAATCCAGCTATATCAAGTGAGCTTAATTTCTCATTTAAAAATATCCAAGCTATAATTGCCGATGTAGGAGGTATTAAGAAAAATACTGAAACAGTTTTGCTCGCTGAATTATTTTTAATTAAATACATCAAAATTGTAAAAGCACCAAAGGAAACAAGTAAAATTTGATGTGACATAGCTATAATAAATGTTGTGGAAAAAATAATTTTTGGTGAAGTGAATAAAATTATTATTAGTAGATGAAATAAAAATCCACCGATAGCTTGGTACATGTTACTTGATGATAATGGTAGATTATTATCTGCTTTTTTTTGCCAAAGAGTTGAGAATGTTATTGCAAATAAGCTAATAAATGCAGCAATAACTCCTAATATTGGTAAGGACTCCCCAATATCAAAGCCTAATACTAAAGCAGCTCCTGTAAACCCTAAAATCATACCAATCCATTGAGATATATTTACTTTTTCTTTTAATAATGGACCAGCCAAAATATTAGTTAAAACTGGTTGAAGAGTTACTATTAGTGCCGTAATGCCAGTTGGCATACCTATCGATATAGAATAAAAAACTCCTCCTAAATAAAAACCATGAAATAAAACGCCACTAAAAATTGATTGCAATATATTTTCTTTTGAGGATTTAATATTTTTTTTTGTAAAATAAGAAAATATAAAAAAACCTAACGAAACAAAAAGAAATCTAAAAGCTAATGCTGCAAAAGGATCGCTGTAATCAATAATGGGCTTAGTTGTTATAAAGGCAGAAGACCAAAGTAAAACAAAAATTACAGGAAATAATTTTACCATTTTGATCAAACTATATTAATTTCACGTGAAACCACAGGAAAACCTATAATTGAAAATATTAAAAAAAAAAATAATTATACTAAATAAGGTATGTTTTTTAACTTTATTTCTACCTGAAATTGAAGATATAATTAGATTAAAAAAATATGGACTTAAACTTTTTCAATAAAGTAAGAATTTTAGATGGTGGCATGGGTCAAGAATTATTATCTAAAGGTTTAATTCATCATGGTACTCTGTGGTCTGCAAGTGCATTAATCAAAGAAGAAAATCATAGTCTCGTAATTGATACCCACAACTCATTTATTGAAGCTGGAGCAGATGTTATTGTTACTAATAATTTTAGTGCAAGAAAAGTACGTCTTGATCAAAATAATGTAGGTAATTTATTTGAATATATAAACAAAAAAGCAGGTGAATTGGCTGTAAAAGCTAGAGATGCCTCAAAAAAAGATGTTCTAATTGCAGGTGGCCTACCA
The DNA here is from genome assembly GCA_045566195.1 of Candidatus Pelagibacter sp. Lineage (GTDB taxonomy): Bacteria > Pseudomonadota > Alphaproteobacteria > Pelagibacterales > Pelagibacteraceae > Pelagibacter. Next base: position 24,510 of record JBJLDV010000011.1, read on the forward strand.
CCTCAAAACGGGACGTATGTTGTTGATAATAGAGACAAAAAAATAATAGAGGAAAGTTTTAAAAACCAAGCAAAACTAATCAATCCATATGTAGACTTTTTTTATTTAGATGTTTTTTCGAGTAGTTGGGAAATTGAATTAGCCCTAAATATTATTGAAAAACTGAATAAGCCGGTATTAGTAGGTTTGCATATTAAAGATAATGGTAGACTTCCTTCAAACGAGACCGTGAGTGAAATTGTAAAAAAATATAAAAGTAAAAATTGGCTTGGTATCGTTGCGTCCTGCGTATCTTTAGAAATTATTGAAAATAATATTAAAGAAATGAAAAACCTTAATTTACCTTTTGGCTGTAAGGCAAATCTTTGGGAGAAAGATCCCTTGCCAGTAGATAAGCTTGAAAATGCACAACCAGATCAAATTGGTGTAAATCCAAATGTAACACTAGGTTCGAGAAAAGAAATAACTAGTAAAATTTTTTATGATTTTGGAAAAAGAATAAGGGATAATGGTGCAACTATATTAGGTGGTTGTTGTGAAACTAATACATCTCACATATCAGCAATTTCGAAGCTTAAATAGTTTTTTTTTGATCTGCTCTTTTAACAAAATAAATACCAATAATAATAGCTATTAAAGATATTAAAATTTTTGTTGTAACTAATTCATTTAAGAAAATATAGCCTAATATTACTCCAAATATGGGTATTAAATAAGCAACTTGTGCCTGAAATATTAATCCATTTCTTTTTAAAATCCTAAATCTTAAAAGCCAAGCAATTCCTGTTGAAACAACTCCTAAATATATAATTGAAATTGTTGAGTCTAATCTTGGGCTATAATTCCATGGTTGCTCTAAAAAACAAACTAATGGTAATAAAATGATTGTTGCCCATATTAAAATTGAGCCTGTAACATTTTCATTTTTTTTCTTACTTATTTTTAAGGTGAGTATACCACCAATTACGTAGCAAGTTGATCCAAGCAAAATTAATAAAGCTGCTGTAAAATTATTTTCATTAATAACGATATTGTCTGAGAATAAATATACAACCCCAAAAAAACCAATTAGTACACCAATAGTTTTGGTTAAGTTGAACTTTTCATTTTTTGTATAAAAGTGAGCTAATATAGTTGCGCTAAGTGGAGTTGTAGACATTAAAATTGCTGCAAGATTGCTTTGAACAAATTTTACTCCATAAGCAATTAAAAAAAATGGAATTACTAAATTTATAAGACCTATAGATGCAAACCATGGCCAGTCTTTAGAAAACGCCTCAATTTTTATTTTTTTGTAAAAACAAAGTAAAAGAACTGGTATTGATCCAAGCAAAACTCTCAAGAAAGCTATTGTTACAGGTCCAAATGAATATGTTGAAATTTTAATATTAAAAAAAGCTGAAGCCCAAATTAATGCTAATACTATTAAGACTATGTAGTCAGTTAAGGTTGCTTGCTTCATTCAGAAATTTCCATAACTGTTCCTTTGGTTATTTTAATCAAGTTTTCTAAATTAATTCTAAATATTGCATTAGGATGCCCTGCTGCAGCATAAATATCTTGAAATCTACTTAATTCTTTATCAATCATTATTTCTGTACTATTTATTAACCCAACTGGCGAGACACCACCAATTGTAAAACCTGTATGTTCTTTAACAGACTCTGCATTAGCCATACAAACGTCTTTTTTTCCAGTTAATTTTTTAAGTTTATTTAGTGAGCACCTTTTATCCCCAGAAACCAAACAAAGTATAAAAGTGTTATCTGTTTTTATCAAAAGACTTTTAACGATAGCTCCAACTTCACATGACAAGGCTTTCGCTGCATCATTTGCTGTTCTAGCCGTTTGATCCAAAACTTGAATTTTTATTGATTTATCAAATTCATTTAAAGATGCTTTTACTCTTTTTACACTGTCCTTATTTAATAGAATATCCATACAACTAAAAATTGATTGCTTTATTCATATAACTAATATTTTATATATGCACTAAATGCATAGGAGATATTAATTATAAAGGCGATATTATTGCATTATTTTTTGATATCAACCACGTCAAACAGGAGAGGTATATGAGCGCAAAGGATGTATTAAAAACAATTAAAGATAAAGAAATAGAATACGTAGATTTAAGATTTACAGACCCAAGAGGTAAACTTCAACATGTCACTATGGATGGAAAAATGGTTGATGATGAAATGTTGAATGAAGGAATTTTTTTTGACGGTTCATCAATTGCAGGATGGAAAGCAATTAATGAATCAGACATGATATTAAAACCTGATTTATCAAGAACTGTAGTTGATCCTTTTACATCTCATAATACCTTAAATATATTTTGTGATGTTTTAGATGCTATAAAAAAAGATCCATATGAAAGAGATCCAAGAGGAACAGCAAAAAAAGCAGAAGCATATTTAAAAACTTCAGGAGTTGGTGACAAAGCATATTTTGGACCTGAGGCTGAATTTTTTGTTTTTGATGATGTTAGATTTAAAAACGATATGAATGAAACAGGTTTTAAAATTGATAGTACAGAAGGACCCTACAATAGTGGTAGAAAATATGAAAACGGCAATATGGGTCATAGACCAGGAATTAAAGGTGGATATTTTCCAGTGCCTCCAGTTGATAGTGCTCAAGATATGAGAAGTGAATATTTAAAAGCAATGAAAGATATGGGGATTAAAGTTGAAAAGCATCACCATGAAGTTGCTCCTAGTCAACATGAGCTTGGAATGTATTTTGGAACTTTAGTAGATCAAGCAGATAACCTACAACTTTATAAATATGCTGTTCACATGGTTTCTCATTCTTTTGGTAAGACTGCAACATTTATGCCAAAACCTGTAAAAGGTGATAACGGATCAGGTATGCATGTTCACCAATCGATTTGGAAAGGTAATACTGCACTATTTTCAGGTGATAAATATGCAGGTCTTTCAGATACAGCACTTCATTATATTGGTGGAATTTTAAAGCATGCAAAGGCTATTAATGCTTTTTCTAATGCTACAACAAATAGTTATAAAAGATTAATTCCAGGATTTGAAGCACCTGTTCTTTTGGCTTACTCAGCAAGAAACAGATCTGCTTCTTGTAGAATACCTATCACATTGAGTAAAAAAGCAGCTAGATGTGAAATAAGATTTGGTGATGCTGCAGGTAATCCTTATCTTACTTTTGCAGCAATGTTAATGGCTGGTCTTGATGGAATTAAAAATAAAATTGATCCAGGTAAATCATTTGATAAAGATTTATACGCTTTGTCTGAAGATGAAGTTAAGAAGATACCAACTGTTTGTGGTTCGTTAAGAGAAGCAATGGAAAGTTTAGATAAAGATAGAGATTTTTTAAAACAAGGTAATGTATTTACTGATGATCAAATAGATGCTTACATAGCATTGAAATTTGAGGAGATACATAATTTTGAACACACTCCGCATCCAATAGAGTTCGATATGTACTATAGTTGTTAAGTATTATTGTCTAGTCTTAGCAATTTTATCTTTGCCAGGACCTTTTTTAACAACGTAGTCTTGAGTTCCGTTTGCTCCTGACTCCACAGATTTGATCAGAGATCTTAAAAAACTTTTTCTCTTTTCTTTTCTGTCTTCTGATTTAAGCAAATTTCTAAATTCAAAAACGTTCATAGCTCTTGTTACTTCATCTATGCATTTAATGCAACTCTGCTATGTCCAAAATGGGATTATATTTTAAATGATTCCCCGCACCCACATCTCTCTGTTTCATTGGGATTTTTAAATACAAAAGTTGATGAAAATTCCTCTTCTTTGAAGTCCATTTGGGTACCTAACAAGTACATTACTGCGCCAGGGTCGACAAAAACCTTAACTCCTTTTTCTTCTATCAGCTCATCTGCAGGTTTTAGCTCTTTTGCGTATTCCATTACATATTCCATACCGGCACAACCACCACTTTTGACGCCAATTCTAACACCTAATGAGTTTTTATCATTAGATAGCACTTCTTTTATTCTAGTAGCTGCTTTATCGCTTAATGTAATTATTTGTTTCATAAATTTAATTCTAATTTAGCTGCCTCAGACATCATTGATTTATCCCATGGTGGATCCCAAACCAATTGCAAATCAACGTCATTAATCTCGGGCAATTCCATAATACTATCTTTAACTTCTTTTGGCAAACTTTCAGCGACAGGACAATTTGGCGTTGTTAGTGTCATTTTTACCTTAACGGAATTATTGTTCTCAATTTTTACATCATATATTAGCCCAAGCTCATATATATTTACTGGAATTTCTGGATCGTATATTTTTTTAATTTCTGCAATTATTTTTTCTTTTAGCTCCATATTAATCAGACTTTTCTGTGTTTGAATTTTTCATAGCAGAAGTCAAAGTATGCCAAGCCATAGTTGCACATTTAACTCTCATTGGGTATTTTTTTACACCTGATAATGACATTAATTTAGTTTTTTCATCCTCTGCTAAGATTTTTGATTTAAGCTCAGGGTTTTTTTTAATCATCTCTAAAAAATCATCGACTAATTCTTTTACCTCAACTTCTTTTTTTTCTTTCATCAAATCAGTCATTATAGATGCTGAAGCCATTGATATTGCGCACCCACTTCCTTCAAATGCTATGTCGGATATCTTATTGTTCTCATCAACTTTTAAAAATACATGCACCTTATCCCCACATAATGGATTATGTCCTGCAGCATCTTTATTAAAATTATCTGATTTTTTTAGATTTCTAGGATTTTTACCATGATCTAAAATTATTTCTTGATATAATTCTTTAAGTTCCATTATCTATCAAATATTTTTTTACATTTATTTAAAGACTCATTTAATTTATCAATATCATCTTTAGTATTATAAACACCAAGAGATGCCCTCGCTGTTGCAGATAAACCTAATTTATCATGTAAGATTTGACAACAATGATGACCTGCTCTAATTGCTACACCATCTTCGTCCAATATTGTTGCAATATCATGCGCATGTATTCCATCTAAGGTAAAAGATAAAACTGAACCCTTATTTTTTGGACTCCCAATTAATTTAACTGAATTATTTTTTCTTAAAACTTCTTCCCCATATTGTGTGAGTTGACTTTCATGAGCTTCAATATTTTCAATACCTATTTTATTTAAAAATTTAATAGACTCTCCAAATGCAATTACTTGTGCTGTAGCCATTGTGCCAGCTTCATATTTATTTGGCAAGTCACCAAAAGTAATTCCTTCTTTTTTAACTTCTCTGATCATGCCGCCACCTCCTTGATATGGAGGTAAAGCGTCTAGCCATTTTTTTTTAGCGTAAAGCACACCTAAACCTGTCGGTCCATACATTTTATGACAGGATATAGCGTAGAAATCGCAGTCTATGTCCTGCATATCTAATTTCAAGTGCGGTGCACCTTGGCAACCATCAACAAGAACAGGAATATCTTTTGAGTGTGCTAACTTAGTAATTTCCTTTATTGGTAAAATGGCACCTGTAACATTGGATAGATGTGTAATTGCGATCATTTTTGTCTTAGATGTTATATTTTTTTCTATACTTTCAAGAGTAACTTCCCCGTCTGAATTAAACTCTGCAAATTTTATTTTTACACCCTTAGATCTTCTTAGATAATGCCATGGAACATAATTTGAGTGATGTTCAAGTTCAGTAAGTAAAATTTCATCACCTTCTTGCAAAAATTTTTGACCAAACGTATTTGCAACTAAATTAATAGCCTCAGTTGCGCCTTTTGTGAAAACAATCTCATTTGGATCACTTGCGTTAATATACTTTTGAACCATAACCCTTGTATTTTCATAAAGATTTGTTGCTGCAACAGCTAAATAATGAACACTTCTTCCAACATTTGAAAATTCTTTAGTATAAAAATCGTAAATTCTATCTACAACTACTTTTGGTTTTTGTGATGAATTAGCGCTATCAAGATACACTAAGTCATTATTCTGCACTTTGTTATCAAATATTGGGAATTGTTTTTTAATATTATCTATATTCATTATTTTAACCCTAAAATATTTTTAATAAAATTTTTAATTTGTGTGTCAGTTATTTTTTCAATTACCTCTAATAAAAATCCGTTAATTAAAAGGCTTCTTGCTTCTTTATAATTTAACCCTCTTGATCTTAAATAAAAAATTGAATTCTCATCTAAATTTCCTGAGGCTGATCCGTGTGAACATTTAACATCATCTGCATAAATTTCTAATTCTGGTTTTGCATTGAATTCTGTGTTCTCATTTAAAAGAATAGCTTTACTCAATTGATATCCATCCGTTTTTTGAGCATCTGAATCAACATATATTTTACCTTGATAAACAGATTTAGACTCATCATCTAAAACACTCTTTATTAGTTGATAGCTTTTAGTATTTTCTGTCATATGATTAATTTTGGTTCTAATTTCATGTTGTTTTTGTTTTTCTAAATAAAATATTCCATTTACAAATGCTGAAGAAAAATTACCATTTAAATTACAATTAATTTCATTTTTAATAAATTCAGAACCACATGATAAAATAAAAGTCTCTGAAACACTGTTACTTTCTTGGTCAATATTATTAAAAGAATATTTAACATTTTTGTTAGAAGAGCTATCTAATTTAAAATTTTTCAAAATCGCATCTTGTTTAAGATCAAAGTTATAGAATATATTTATAAAATTTTTTTCAGAAGTGTCATTGAAAAGGTCTATAATTTTCAAAGAACTATTTTTTTCTATTAGAAAATTTAATTGTAAATTAATATTAGAATATTTAAGTTCATCGTTAGTATTATGATAAACAATTAATGGCTTTTTAAGTTCATAATTGCTTTTAACAGTTATATTATAAAAAATATTATTGAAGGCATTGTTTAAACTTAATAGTGCTTCATTATCTATTTTATTTTTACTTTTTTTTAACTCTCTAGTTACTTGGACTTTATCTTTTTCTTCAAACTTAAAATCTATTTCCTCTAATTTTCCATTAATAAAAATAATCTTATTATGCTCAAACTCTTTAATAAATTCAATTTTTTTTAAGTCATTTTCTTTGTTAAAATCATTATAAAAATTTAATTCGCCAATATTCTTATTTATTATTTGTTGAAGATCTAAGAATTTCCAGTTTTCCATCTGTCTATTAGGAAAGCCTTTTTCTAAAAATTTATTTAAGTACTCTTCTCTAAAGCTTATTCCTTCTTTTGAGGAATAATTTTTAAAAGTTTTATCAAAGTCTATTTTTGCTTTTTTTTCCATTTAATTAAAATTTTCGTAACCTTTTTTTTCAAGCTCTAGTGCTAATTCTGAGCCACCAGATTTTATGATTTTTCCATTCATCAAAACGTGAACAAAATCTGGTTTTATGTAATCTAACAATCTTTGATAGTGAGTAATTATTAAAAAAGAATTATTTTTCTTCCTTAAAGCATTTACACCATCTGCGACTATTTTCAGCGCATCTATATCAAGTCCTGAATCTGTTTCGTCTAAAATAGATAATTTTGGATTTAAAATAGACATTTGTAATATTTCATTTTTCTTTTTTTCCCCGCCTGAAAAACCTACATTTAATTGTCTGCTTAATTTCTCCTCATCAAATTTGAGTTCTTTTGATTTCTTTTTAACCAAATTTAAAAACTCAATTGCATCCAATTCCTTTTCGCCCCTTGCTTTCCTAATCGCATTTAAAGATGTTTTTAAAAAAATGTTTGTATTAACTCCAGGTATTTCAAGTGGATATTGAAATGCTAAAAAAATTCCCTTGTGAGCTCTTTCCTCTGTTTCAAGATCAAATAGATTTCCATTCTCGAATAAAATTTCCCCAGATACGTCATATCCTTTTTTGCCTGATAATATGTTCGATAGTGTACTTTTACCTGATCCATTTGGACCCATAATGGCATGGACTTCACCAGCTTTTATTTCAAGATTAAATCCATTTAAAATAGACTTTTTATCAATATTTGCCTTTAAGTTATTAATTTTTAACATTTATCCAACGCTTCCTTCTAAACTAATACCAACAAGTTTTTGTGCTTCTACAGCAAACTCCATCGGAAGTTGTTGTAACACTTCCTTACAAAATCCATTTACAATCAACCCAACGGCTTCTTCAGGATTTAATCCTCTTTGTTGACAATAATGAAGCTGATCCTCACTAATTTTAGAAGTTGTAGCTTCATGAGCAATTGTTGAGTCTGAGTTTTTATTTTTTATATATGGAATAGTATGAGCACCACATTTATTTCCCATTAATAAAGAATCGCATTGAGTATAATTACTTGAGTTCTTTGCTTTCTGAGATATATCAACCAATCCTCTGTAAGTCATATCTGATTTTCCAGCACTTATGCCCTTCGATATGATTTTACTTTTTGTATTTTTTCCAATGTGTATCATTTTGGTTCCTGTGTCTGCTTTTTGATGATTGTTAGTTATAGCTATTGAGTAAAACTCACCTATTGAATTATCTCCTCGCAAAATACAACTTGGATATTTCCATGTTATAGCAGAACCTGTTTCAACCTGGGTCCATGAAATTTTTGAATTTTTTCCTTTGCACAATCCTCTTTTTGTTACAAAATTATAAATACCACCCTTTCCATCTTTATCACCTGGATACCAATTCTGAACTGTTGAATATTTAATCTCAGCATCATCTAAAGCAATTAACTCAACGTTCGCTGCATGCAATTGGTTTTCATCTCTCATTGGAGCTGTACATCCTTCTAAATAACTTACATAGCTTCCCTTATCTGCAATGATTAAAGTTCTTTCAAATTGTCCTGTATCAGATGCATTAATTCTAAAGTATGTTGATAATTCCATTGGGCATCTCACTCCTGGTGGAATATAAACAAATGAACCGTCAGTGAATACAGCAGAATTTAAAGTTGCAAAGAAGTGATCTGATAATGGTATGACTGTTCCAAGATATTTTTTTACTAATTCGGGATACTTTTGTACAGCTTCAGATATTGAACAAAATATAATACCCTTTTCAGTAAGTGTTTCTTTAAATGTAGTAGCTACCGAAACTGAATCAAACACTGCATCAACTGCTATACCGTTTAATCTTTGTTGTTCTTGCAATGGTATCCCCAGCTTTTTGTAAGTCTCCAGCAATTTTGGATCCAATTCATCAAGATTTTTTGGTTTATCATTAAAACTTTTAGGTGCAGAGTAATAATATAAATCTTGATAATCAATCTTTGGATATTTTGGTTTTTGCCAATCAGGCTCTTTTAAAACTTTCAATCTTTCAAATGCTTTTAATCTCCATTCAAGTAACCACTTTGGTTCTTTTTTGATATTTGAAATAAATTTAATAACCTCTTCATTTAAACCTTTTGGAGCTTTATAGTTTTCAATATCAGTTGTAAAACCATATTTATAATCTTTCAATTTTTCTATCTCTTTTTCTCTCATTATATGCTATTATGATGTTTGTTTAGTAAATCACTAAGTTTCTTATTCTCAAAAAAACTATTTATATGAATATCTAGCTCATCCCATAAATTATGTGTAATGCATTTAATCAGCTTACCTGTACAGCTTTTTTTAATATCCTTTTTACATGCCATAGTTTTTACTTTTTCATCTAAGGCTGAAAATATTTCTGCAATTTTAATTTCATCAGGTTTTCTGCTTAAAATATAACCACCATAAATTCCTCTTTTACTTTTTAAAATATTATTTTTTTTTAACTTTAAAAAAATTTGCTCCAAATAAAATATTGAAATATTTTGTCTTAACGAAATATCCCTCAAACTCACTGGTTTATGAGATGAGAACTTTGCTAGATCGGCCAGTGCCATTACCGCATATCTTGATTTAGTATTTAGCTTCATAATTGTTGATTTATGCAACTTATATATATACCCGACTAAATTAGTCAAGTTTTCATAAACATTAAAAAGACTCGCATATCGTCCCATGATTGTTATATAAAGTTTTTTTGTGAGAATAATTATCATTAACACATATGGAAAATAAAATAGACGAAATTTTTATACCGGGACCTGCGGGTAGATTAGAAGCAAAATATTTTAAAAGTAAAAAAAATACTTCGCCGATTGCAATAGTATTACAGCCACATCCTCAATATGGTGGGACGATGAATAATAAGGTTGTTGTAGAGACTTTTAATGCATTCAAAGAAAATAATTTTTCAGTATGTAGATTTAATTTTAGAGGTGTAGGAAGAAGTGATGGTGAATTTGATAATGGTCAAGGTGAACTTGCAGATGCTGCTGCAGCATTAGATTGGTTAGAAAGAGAAAATTTAGATAATTCTCAATGTTGGGTATCTGGTTTTTCTTTTGGATCTTTAATTGCAATGCAGTTACTAATGAGAAGACCTGAAATTAATAGATTTATTGCAATATCCCCTCAACCAAATGTTTATGATTTTTCTTTTTTAACTCCGTGTCCAACATCTGGGTTAATGACATATGGAAAAAAAGATGAGTTGGTTCCAGTTGAATTTATTGATGAGCTCAATAAAAGATTAAGTTCTCAAA
>JBJLDV010000012.1:0-33605 GCA_045566195.1 Candidatus Pelagibacter sp.
ACATGCATCTGTATTTAATTTTATAATTGTTTTGGGAACTTTTTATACTTTAGAAAAATTTAAACTTAATATTCACTATTGTTTTTATTATTCTCTTTTAGTTGCGGTTGTAGCGTACCCAATATCTGGTGTTCCCTTTAATGATCATCATTCAAGTATTTTATCTTTGCTAGGTATTTTTTGCTTTATTTTATCAATATATCTAAAGTCAAACTTACTTTGGTTTTTTACCCCAATTTTTATTGGTCTCGCTTTTTTAAGCAAACAGACTCCTGCTGCTTATGTTGGCATGATAATATTTTTTTGCTCAATAATTTATTTTGTATTCAATTTCGAATTAAAAAAAATTTTATTTTTTATTTTGGGCTCATTAATAATATCAATATTTTTTTTTATTCTATTAAATATAAATGACATCCCACTTAAAAATTTTTATGAGCAATATTTACTTTTTCCAATGAGTTTAGGGGACACAAGAGTTAAAAACTTTTTATTCCCACTTGAATTTAATAGAATTTTTTTGCGTCACAAATTAATTCATATTTCACAGTTGGTCTTGATAATTATTATTATCAAAAATATTGTAAAAGATTTTTCTTATATAAGAAAAGGTGAATTTGTTATTTTATTGTCTTTAGTAATTAGCAGTTTTGCATTTATATTGCATCAGCTCTTAACTTTAAACCAAATTTTTATTTTCTTTTTAATACCAATTCTACTAGGATTTTCACATATTTTTTTAGTAAAATATTTTAAAGAAAAGAGATTAGTTTTATATTTTTTAATTTTTATAGGGTTTGTATCCACGACCTATTATAAAATTAATTATGCTGACAATAGAAAGTTTATGGAATTAGAAAACATTAATTTAAAAAATTCTGTTGATGCTTCCTCAATTAATAGCAAATTTAAAGGGTTAGATTGGATAACTGTATTTTATCCCAATGATCCAAAAAAAGAAATTAATCTAATCAAAGACTCAATAAAAATAATTAACAATGATCAGAGAAAAAAAATAGTTGCAACTCAATATCAATTCATTGGTTCTTTAGCTGACGATATGATTTATTCACCAACCAGAACCTATACTCCTGGTATTAGCTATCCTACTACAGACAGTGATTTTTTTATTTATTATAAGAATTTTTTTATTGAGCAAATTAAAAAAAATAAAATAAAAGTGATTTATACAATTAAACCATACGACGATTACATATACGATTCTATAATTAATAAAGATTGTATTAAAGTTCAATTAATTAATGAGATTTTAAAAAGACATACTTTTATTCAATGCGATAGTTTTGAAGCAAATTAATGAAAAAATATAAAAAAAAAATTATTATTTTTACTACAAATGATAGCATTATCTCCATTCCCTTAGTATATCATATCGTAAGTCAAAAAAAATACAGTAAATATCAATTTGATATTTTTTTTGTAAATTCTAAATTTTTAAGAAAATTAAAAGTTTTAGTTTCAATAATTTTATTTGGATCAATACCACTTCTATTCAAAAAATTTTTAAATTCAAAGTCGAAAGGTAATCTTAAAAGTTTTAAGAATGTAAATTTTATAGAAAGTTTTGAAAACGTAAAATATGATTACGGGCTAAGCGTATACTTTACTAAAAAATTAAAAGTTCAAAAATATAAAATTTTTAATTTCCACTTAGGAAGCCTTCTTAACCAAAGAGGATCATTTATCTTTTTTTATAAATTTTTTGAAAAATGGGAAAAAATTGATTTAACATTTCATGAAATTCAAAAAGATTTCGATAAAGGAAATATTATAAATAAAAAAACAATTAGTGGATTGAAAAAAATGAATGCGTTTCAAACAATGACACTTTATTTAGAAAATTTAAATTTTTTAATTGAAAGTATAGATAAAATTAAAATTAATAAAGATGGAAAAGTACTAAAAAAAATTAAAAAACTTTATAAAGTTCCAAGTTTTACAAAAATACTTTGCAATTTCTTGATATATCTAAAAAGTAAATAATCACTACTTTTGGTAGCTAAAAAAAGAAAGAATAAATTTTATAATTAATTCTTGATTAAAATATTTAATTTTATTATGGACTGGAAGCATAATAATGTTTTCCGAAATTTCTTTCGAGTTTACGCAATAATTTTTGGTTATATTATAGATTTTTTCTTCAGAACAATTTTTATAATAATAATTTTTGACATCAATATTATTGTCTAAAAGATAGTTGAACAAATCTCTTTTAATTTCAGCACTTTTACAAATTATAGGAAAGTCTAAAAAATTGTTAGTTTTATCAAATTCTTTTTGTGGGAAACTTAATTCTTTAATATTTAATAGTTTTTTATAATAAATTTTAGCTTTATTTATTCTATCATCTTGTTTTTTAAATATATCATCAAATTGTTTATATAATATTTTTTTTTGGAAATCGTGCATATTATATTTAAATTTTTCTGGGAAATTTTTTTCAATTTTAACCTCAAAATCTGATCTATATTTTTTTAAAAAAAAATTAAATGATTTTTTATGTGATAGTCTTACAAATTTAAAAAAAATAGGAAATATAAATTTTAAATTAAGTATTTGTAACATAAGTAAAAAAAATGCTTTCTTAAAAATATGCCACTTTGTCAATTCAAAATTTTTACTTTTATCTAGAATAATTGTTTTGGTATTATCTATAAGTGTTCCTCCAGTATAGCAGGTAATATTTTTCATTACGTTAAAACTTAAAAAGCTAAAATCTCCAAATGTACCAGCGTATTGATTTTGAATATTTGATCCTAAAGCAACAGCACAATCTTCAATTAAATAAATTTTTTTATCTTTATCATTATTAAAATTGTAATTTTTTATCTGTTCTGAAACTTTTAAAATGTTTTTATTTATTCCATTGAGGTGTGTTATTAATAAAGCCGCTATATCCTCGATATTTTTTTCTTTATATATATCAACATTAGTATCAAAACTATTTTTTTGGTTATCGATAAAAATTGGCTCGAAGCCTTGGTACTTAATTACATTTATTACCTCAAATAATGTAAGAGAGTTAACTAATATCTTCTTTTTTTTTGTATTTTTTTTTATTTCAGATAAAATTTCATATAAAGCTGTTCTTCCATAATCAAAAAAATAAAAATTACTATCTTTGAATAAGATTTTCATTTTTTCTTTTAAATATGAGTCGAAATTATCTTTTTTAAAAAAAAACAAATTTAATATATTTTTCATATTTTCACTTATTGGGATATTGAAATAAAATCTACTTTTCATTTAAGATAAAATTTTTGATATCCTTCTTGCATTTGCCATAATTATGCCCAACGGATATTTATTTGTAGTAAAATTAAAAACTGACCCGTCAACTAAATAAATATTTTTATTTTTTTTTAATTGACATTTATCATTTACAGATAAATTACCAATACCATCAATTGGAATAGTACCAAAATAGTGAAAATCAGAACCATATGATGGGAAATAAGTATATTTAAAAGGCCATATAAGGTTTATTTTTTTTAAAAACTTATAAATAATTTGAATTGAACTACTTATTTCTGATTTAATATTTTGATTTCTTGAGTAGATCTTAGCTATATCACTTTTTTTACTTAATTTTAAGTATAAGTTACTATATTTAGGGTCAAACAGAACACTTGAAAATATTAAATTTTTTCTAAATAAATTCAAAATAAATTTAAAAGGATATAAAAATTTTTTTAATTTTAAAACTGCGCTAATAATTAATTTATTTCCTGGTCTAAAATCAACAGTAAACAACTTTTTATTTTTTTTTAGTTTTAAGTGAAAATAAGAGGGTAAAAATTTCATTTGATTTTTCCATTTCTTTTTTGAAAAATATAAACAAAAAAGTCTTGGATGGTGTTTAATCTTTACTTCTTTAAATATTTTTAAATAATTTAGAATTAATTTAGTAGTAACCGCAGTTCCACTCGCTAGAACAAGTTTTTTTGTAACAAAATTTTTCTTTTTGTTTCCATCATTGCACTCTAATAATAATCCTGCTTTATGTTTTTTAATTTTATCTACAACAAAGTTATGTATTTTAATTTTCTTTTTTTTTGATATTTTTTTTAATAAATTTTTAGGTGTTAATTTTGCTGATATTTCATTAATTTTATCTAAATCATTTAATCTTTTATTTCTTCCCTCGAATGCCAAAATTGGTTCACTAATTTCTAAGTCTTTATTAGGTGTATTAAATTTTTTTGCATAAATCTCATTTTTTTTAAAGTTATTTGAGACAACTTTTTTTTCAAATTTAACTTTACCCATTAATTTGTATTTTTTAAAAATTTCAATAAACGATTTTGACAAGCTATTTTTTGTTTTTTTTTCTAAATGTTTAATATCACTTAGAATATCACTATCAATTTGCATCCCCCAATAGTTTGAGAGACCTCCAAATTCCAAGGATCCAAAGAAGTTACAATTTTTACTTACATCAATCTTGTTATAATAAAAATAGTTATTTACTTGACCAAAGCTTTTCATCATCTGAGGTGGTAATAACTTTCTTAGATGACTAACTTTTTCATTATTTCTTTTTTTAAAACTTGGCGAGATAATGTCTATATATTTGTTTTTTTCTAAATAACCATCAACAAAGGATAAGGCAGAAAGGCCTGAACCGACTATTAAAATTTTGTAAATTTTCTCTTTTTTTTTCATTTTCAAGTTTTAGATTTTTAACAGATTTTTAACTGTTAATAAATTCTTCTAAACTCTTGAATAGGGCATTTATATCACCATCACTACTTTGAATTATCGAACCAAATTCTTCTTTTTGTGTTCTCGCCAAACTTAGACCTTCAATTATTAAATCTCTGATCATTGGTTTCTCAGGATTTTTAGTATAAATTCTCCACTGAATTTTTACTTCAGGTCTACTTTCTGTAGCAACCAAAATACTTGAGACAATTGTATAATTTTCATTCAATTTTTCTTGAGACTGAACATCTATCTTTGGGTTAGTATATTCAGCTAATCGACTAGAAAAACTTTTTAGAAAATATTTATTAAATAATTCGCTATATTTATCTTTTTGTGCATCATTTAGCGTTTTTCTATGTTTCCCTAAAGTGTAAAAACCTATACCTCGAATATCTACAGTGTCTTTTGCAATAACTTTTAACTTTTCAATTTTTTCATTTTTTGAAGAATTATCGCTTAATATTTGAGAAGCTCTATTAACGGTTGATTGAACAAAAATATTGGGCTCAATAGAAAATGATTTTTCGGTAATGAATATTGCGCATATTAAAATAAATATAGACTTAATTTTTTTTTTTAACATTTGGTTAATAGATTAATTAGACTTTAGCTCATCCCAATCACTGTCGTCTTGTGTCTCAGTGATATTGTCAGAATTAAGTATTTTTTTTCTTCTGTCTTGAATGTACAAGCTTCTAACCGATGCATAAAAATCCATTGAATTTTTTTCTAAGTTTTCAAAAGAGTTAATGTTTTTTGCTCTAAAATCTATACCGTCTCCACCTTTTGAAACATAATAATCAACGTCTGAAAAATATTGGGTATCATTTTTGACAGTAATATTGTACCAAGGATCTCCACCTAAAACACTTGTGAAAGTTCCTGTAAGATCTCTGGTTGTTGATGGGCCCAAAACCGGTAATACTAAGTAACAACCTTCTCCAACACCCCATGACCCCAAAGTTTGTCCATAATCTTCTTTTTTATAATCTTTTATAAAACCCATTTGAGATGCAGCATCAAAGATACCAAAAATTCCAACTGTTGTATTAACTGTTAATCTTGCGGTATTAACACCTGCAGTTTTAAAATCACCCTGAAGAATATTATTAGGTATAGTAATTAAGTTTGATAGATTGCTAAGCACATTGCTCGTGCCTTTTTTAATAGGAGCGGGCAGTTTTCTATATCCTTTTGCTAACGGTTCAAATATCGCATTATCTAGTCCTTGGTTAAATGCAAATGTAGCCCTATTAACCCTCTCGAAACAATCTTTTACTTCGCCATTTTTTTTGGACATTTTATTATCAACATCAGCACCAGCATAAGCAATGGTAACAGTAAAGATATTCAGAAAAATTATAATTACAAACTTTCTCATTGTATTAGTTTTTTATAAAGCTTTTATATATAATGCAAACTTAAAAACAGTCAAAAAATGCTTAAAAATATTAGAAAATATTACTCCCCAAACTTTGATAATTTAAAGAGAACTAAAAATAATATAAAATTTATAATAATTCACTACACGGGTATGAAAAGTGAAAATGAAGCAATTAAGAGATTAACTGAAATACAATCTGAGGTTAGTAGTCATTATTTGATAAAATATAACGGTCAAATATTAAAACTAGTACCAGATTTGTATGTTGCTTGGCATGCTGGGAAATCAATGTGGGGAAAAAATAAATTATTAAATAAATCTTCAATAGGTATAGAAATTTCAAATCCCGGTCATATGTTTGGTTATTCAAAATTTAAAACTAAACAAATTAAATCATTAGTAAATTTATTAAAAAAATTAAAGACCAAGTATAAAATAAATCCAAAAAATATTCTTAGTCACTCAGATATAGCACCTGATAGAAAAAAAGATCCAGGAGAGTATTTTCCATGGAAAATGCTCTCCAAAAAAAAATTATCAATTTGGCACAAACTAGAAAAGAAAAATATTTTAAAAATGAGAAACATATTATGCAATAAAAAAGATGTTGGTAAATTCCTTAACAATTTAAGTAAAATTGGGTATCCAAAATGCAAAAAGTTGCCACTTATAAAAGCATTTCAAATGAGATTTAGACCTGAGTTAGTAAATGGAAAAATTGATAAAGAATGCTTAGAAATAAGCAAAAGTATTGAAAAAATATAGTTAAACTTGAAAAAAACGAAAATTTTAGTAAGTTGTAACTGCCAGACAAATGACTTGTCGCTTTAGCATGTTGTTAAAGAGGAAAGTCCGGACTCTGCAAAGACACGGTGCCAGATAACACCTGGCAGGGGCAACCCTAGGGATAGTGCCACAGAAAATAAACCGCCTTAACGAGGCAAGGGTGAAAAGGTGTGGTAAGAGCACACCGGCTAAATTGGTAACAATTAGCGCATGGAAAACCCCACCGGGAGCAAGACCAAATAGAGATGACGTTGTTTAATTACTAAAAGCTGTCTTTGGCTAGTCATCAGGGTTGGTTGCTTGAGCTTAAAAGTGATTTTAAGCCTAGAGAAATGATAAGTTTAAAAGACAGAACCCGGCTTACAGTTTGTCTGGCATAAAATATCTATAGAACAATCTAGCTTAGTTTAAAAATTGTCAGTTAAATGCTTTAAATAGGCATTAATTATTATATTGACGTATAAGTTGAAAACCCATATTATCCCATAAATTCCCAATTAAGGGACTAGAAAGATTATATGGGTTATGTTTTTATCTACTTACGAAAACAGAATAGACAAAAAAGGAAGGGTGTCAGTGCCAGCATCTTTTAGATCATATCTATCAAATTTGGGTTATAATGGAGTTATTTGCTATCCTTCATTTAACAACCTGTGTATCGAAGCTTGGCCACAAGATAGGATAGAAAAAATCTCTAATGCAATTGATGCACTAAACCCCTTCGATGAAAAAAAGGATTTTTTTGCTACATCTATACTTTCCGAAAGTATAAATTTGCAATTCGATAGCGAAGGTAGAATTTCATTAACAACAAAATTATTAAAGCATGCAAAAATAAAGAACAGCATGCTCTTTGTTGGCCAAGGCAAGACTTTCCAGATTTGGGAACCAGCAATATTTGAAAAATTTAAGGTAAGTGCAAAAAAAAAATCAAACATTAATAGGTCAAGCCTTAAATGGGAAAAACAACTAAACAACTAAGAGGGGATAACAATGACAATAAATTTTAGAGCACCAGATATAAAAGAGCTAAAACCAAGAATTTTGGTAATTGGAGTTGGTGGAGCCGGAGGTAATGCAATTAATGAAATGATAGAGTCAGGTTTAGAAGGAGTAGAGTTTGTTGCAATAAATACTGATGCTCAAGATTTAAAGGCAAGTAAAGCAAAGGCAAAAATTCAAATTGGTTTAAATTTAACAAAAGGACTTGGAGCAGGAGCAAAAATTGAAATAGGACAAGCAGCTGCAGACGAGTCTTTAAATGAAATAGTCGATCTTTTAAAAGGTGCAAATATGGTCTTTATTACCGCAGGTATGGGTGGCGGAACTGGCACTGGAGCGGCACATGTAATTGCAAGAGCCGCTAAAGAATTAAATATTCTTACAGTTGGTGTAGTTACTCTGCCATTTTTATATGAAGCACCGTCTAGAATGAGAAGAGGTCAACAAGGTTTAGAAGAATTAAGAAAACATGTTGATACTATAATTGTAATTCCAAATCAAAACTTATTTAAAATTGCAAATGAAAAAACAACTTTTAAAGAATCGTTTAAACTTTCAAACGATGTTTTAAGGCATGGAGTACAAAGTATAACTGATTTGATGGTTAAAGAAGGTTTAGTAAATTTAGATTTTGCTGATGTTGAAACTGTTATGAGCTCAATGGGTAAGGCTATGATGGGTACTGGTGAAGCTGATGGAGAAGGAAGAGCAATTAAGGCAACTGACATGGCATTAAATAATCCTCTTATAGATGACTATTCATTAAAAGGAGCAAGAGGTCTTTTAATTAATATTACTGGAGGCGAAGATTTAACTCTTTTTGAAGTTGATGAAATTGTAAATAAAATAAGAAATGAAGTTGACCACGCTGCTGAAATTATAATTGGTTCAATTACCGATCCATCACTCGAGGGAAAAGTTAGAGTTTCTTTAGTTGCCACAGCTTTAGACGGCCAGCAACCAGAATCTAAATCTGTAATAAATATGGTGCATAGAATTCAAAATAGAAATCCAGGATATTCAGATTTTTCATCTTTAAACAGTGCACAATCTTTTAATTTCTCAGGATCAAGCGCTGTAATAAGTGGTGCAAATGCATTGAAAGTTGAAGAAGAAATATTGAAACCCAGTGAAACAAATTTAGGAGAGGAACAATTAATAAATCAAAATATTAATACGACAGTTGATGATAGTTCCGTGAGTCAAAACGATGAAAGTTTAGTTCTGACTGAGGAAGTTAAAAAGGAAGACAATGACTCAAACGGGTTAGAAGAGTTTGGTTTAAATGAAGAAGAGCCAAATCTATTTGATACATCTACAAATAATTTATCAAGTGAGGAAGAACTAAATCAAGAACAACCTGAAGATAATTCAGAAGAAGATGATTATGAAATTCCAGCATTTTTAAGAAGACAAAAAAATTAATGGTCTTCAAAAAAATAGATGAATGCCACCATTATATCGAATAATGAAAAACATTATCCGGTATTGCTAGATGAAATTCTAAGCATTATTTCCCCTCAAAATGGTGGCACATTTATCGATTGTACCTTTGGTCAAGGTGGTTATTCAAAGGCAATATTAAAATTTCCTAAAACAAAAATTTTTGCTCTTGATAGAGACTCTTACGTTAAAAAATATACTTTAGAATTGAAAGATAAAAATAATAATAGGTTTTTTTTTAACAATTTAAAATTCGGAGATTTGGACAAAATCGATTTTAAAAATGAAAAAATAAAAGCTATCATTTTTGACTTAGGTTTTTCTTATTTACAAGTAAAAGACTTAAAAAGAGGTTTATCATTTAAAAGCGATGGTCCTTTAGATATGAGAATGGGATTAAATGATTTTTCAGCCTTAGAAGTTGTTAACAATTTAGAACAAAAAAACTTAGAACTTATATTTAAAGTTTTTGGAGAAGAAAAGGATAGTAAAAAAATTGCTAGAAAAATTGTTTTAGAAAGAAAAAAGCATGTAATTGATACTCAAAAACTTGTCAAAATTATTAATTCATCTAAAAAAAAAAATAACAAAAGAACTCATAACGCTACAAAGATTTTTCAGGCACTTAGAATATTTGTTAATCAGGAAATATCTGAATTAATAAAAGGACTAATAAAATCTGTAAGAATTTTAGATAAAGATGGAATTTTAGTTTTGGTTTCATTTCACTCCTTAGAGGATAAAATTGTAAAAACCTTTTTTAAATTATTATCTGAAAATAACAAAATTTCTAGATATGTGCCCGACAGTATTGCTAAACCGAATATTTTAAAGGTAGAAAAAAAAAAACCAACAATACCTTCTGATAAAGAGATAAAAATAAACAAACCTTCAAGGTCTGCAAAGCTTAGATATGCTATAAAAATTAATGCAGCTAAAGATTTCGAGTCAGCAGTCTATGAAAAATTTAAATTTTTAACTGATATAGAAAAGTTGTCTGAAAAGTTATGAAAAAATATGCAGTTATATTTATAATTATTTGTTTAATATCTCTAACTACATTAGTTAAAAATACTTCAAAAAATTTAGAAAATGAAATCTACAACAAAAAAGAAAACATAGTATTATTAGATAATAAGTATAATTTAGTCCTTTTAGAGAATAATTATCTTACTTCTCCAAAAAACTTATCTAATTATTATAATAATTTAAGCAACAAAGAATACAGTCCTTTAGATATAACTAGCCTAAATAAAATTTCTTTTTCTGAAGAAGAGCTTAATTTACAAAAATTTATAACAAATGAATGATTCAAAAGAAAAGTTAATTATAAATGAATACGAAAGTGAATTTACTTTTAAAAAAAATATTTCAAATTTAAGTATTTCATTTAATAGATCAGCTTTTATTTTTTTCTTTTTTACATTAATTTCACTATTATTTTCGGTAAAGATTTTTTATTATGGTTCAATTTTAGATGGTAATAATTTAAAGCAAGACATTAAAAAAAAAGATTTTAGGGCTGATTTATTAGATAGAGAAGGTAATTTTATAGCAAAGAGTGTTCAAACTATAAACATTGGAATTAATCCCAATAAGGTAAGGGATAAAAAAAAGTTTTTATTAAAACTTAAACTAGTATTTCCAGAAAAAAATTTTACTTCAATAGAGAAGAAACTTAATGAAAATAAATTTTTTTACTTAGAGAAAAAAGTTTCTAATGAGAACTATGATAAAATCAAGTTACTTGGTGAAAAAGCTATTGAATATGAGTCCAAAATATCCAGAATTTATACTCACTCAAATCTTTATAGTCATATAGTAGGTCAAGTAGATGAGGATAGTATTGGGATATCTGGTTTAGAAAAATCTTTAAATGAAAAACTTATAACTCAAAAAAATCCAATATCATTAACAGTTGATACGAATATACAATTTTTAATCAGAGAAGAATTAATTCAAGCTAATAAAATATTCAAAACTGAGGGGAGTGCAGCAATTTTAATGGATGTAAATAATGGAGAGATAATATCAATGGTTTCTACTCCAGATTATGATCTTAATAAAAGATCAAAACTAAATGATAAAAAATTTATAAATAGGATAACCAAGGGTATTTACGAATTTGGATCAGTTTTTAAAACATTCACTTTAGCAAGTGGTTTAAGTTATAAAAAAATAAAAATAGACACTGAGTTTAAAGAATTACCCAAAAATATTTCATGCGCAGGAAGACCCATTAGAGAATATGATTTGAATATTCCAAGTACATTAAATGCAGAGGAAATACTCATTAGGTCTGGCAATATTGGGTCTGTAAGAATTGCTCAGAAAGTTGGAATTGATAAATTTAAACTATTTTTAAAGAAAATAGGTATCTTGGATAGAATTGAATTCGAATTGGAAGAAATAGGAACACCACTTCCAATTCGTTGGGGAAAATGTAAGCTAGCTACAGCTTCTTTTGGACATGGTATAACTACTACAATTTTACAATTAGCAAAAAGTTATTCAATAATAAGCAATGGGGGATATGAAATTAATCCAACACTCATAAAAAAAAACAATCTGAATATAAAAAAAAAAAAATTAATAAATAAAAAAATTTCTAAAGAAATAAATTCTGCTTTAAGAAAAATTGTAACTACAAAAATTGGTACTGCAAATCTAGCAGATGTGCCTGGTTACGAAGTTGGTGGCAAAACAGGAACTGCACAAAAATCTATAAATGGTATTTACTCGAAACAAAAAATCAATACATTTGTGGGAGTATTTCCAATTTCTAATCCAAAATACGTTATAATAGTAATGCTTGATGAGCCTAAAATTAATGAAAATTATATTTATGAATATAGAGATGGGACAGGATTTAAATTAAAAGGTACACCTAGAAATACAGCTGGTTGGACTTCGGTTGAAATTACTGGCAAAATTTTAGAAAAAATAGGACCAATTTTAGCCACAAAATATATGGAGTTTGACTAAATCTATGCTGATAGGAGAGTTATTTAAAAATACTAACAGAAAATTTAGAAATCATTTTTTTTCAGGTTTAGGTTTTGATAGTCAATTGTGTAAGAAAAATTTTATTTTCTTTGCGATAAAAGGAACGGAATATGATGGACATAGGTATATTGATAAAGCTATCCAAAATGGTGCAAAAACAATAATACATCAAAAATCTTTTGAAGGTTTTAAAAAAAAAATTTTATTTTTAAATTATAAAAATGTGAGAAAAATTCTTGCAATAAGTTCATATAAATTCTTTAATAAAAAACCAAATAATATAATTGCTGTAACAGGCACAAATGGAAAATCATCAGTATCAGATTTTTACTTACAAATCTTAAAGATAAACAAAGTAGGAGTAGCATCTATTGGTACTTTAGGAATAAAGTATCAAAATAAAGTAATTCCCACAGGAAACACTACCTTAGACTCACTAAATCTTGCAAGATACTTAAGTTTATTAAAAAGAAGGAAAATAAATAATGTGATTTTAGAAGCCTCAAGCCATGGTTTAAAACAAAATAGACTTAACGGTTTAAATATTTCTTGTGGAATTTTTACCAATCTTTCTCACGACCATTTAGATTATCATAAAAATTTGAAAAATTATTTGAATTCAAAATTATATTTGTTTAATTCTTTGCTCAAAAAAAAATCAATTATAATTACAGATAAATCTATTAAAGAATTTAAAAATCTTTATAACATTTCAAAAAGAAAAAAATTCATTTTAAAATCTATATTAGGAAAAAAAAGTACTGTTGAATTGATTGACCATAGTTATGAAGGTGAAAAACAAAATATTAAAATAAAATATAAAAATAAAAATTATAAATTTTCACTAAATCTGATCGGAAAAACACAACTTAAAAATGTTCTCATGTCAATTTTAGCTGCCGAAAGTTCAAAAATAAATTTTGAAACTATAATAAAAAAAATTCATAAAATAAAATCTATCGATGGTAGATTTGAAAAAATAGGGAAATTAAAAAATAATGCTCTAGTAATTTTAGATTATGCTCATACACCAGATGCTTTAAAAACATGTTTAATTGATTTGAAAGAGCAATTTCCTAACAAAAAAGTAAATATTGTGTTTGGTTGTGGGGGAGATAGAGATAAACATAAAAGACCAAAAATGGGAAAAATAGCAAACTTATATTGCTCCAAGATTTATTTGACGGACGATAACCCAAGATATGAAAGTCCACAAAAAATAAGAAAAGAAATAAAAAAAAATATTTCATCTAATAAAGTTCTAGAAATTCCAAATAGAAAGAAAGCAATTTTAATAGCTATTGAAAAATTAAAATCTAATGAAATTTTAGTTGTTGCTGGTAAAGGGCATGAATTAATACAAGATTATGGTAACAAAAAGAATTTTTTTTCCGATAAAGATATTATTAAAAAATCTATATTTAAAAAAAATAAAAAACTTTCAAAAAATATTAAAGTAAATATTTTAAATGAATATTTCGGTAAAAAAATCTCTAAAAATTCTACTGTTCATTCGGCATCAATTAATTCTAAAACATTAAAAAAAAATGATATATTTTTTGCAATTAAAGGAAAAAAAAATGATGGTAATTTTTTTTTAAAAAATTCAATTAATAGAGGTGCATCTTTAGCTATTGTAAATAGATACCAAAATAATCTTAATCTAAAAAAACAAATAAAAGTATCTAACACTTTAGGATGTTTAACTGATCTATCAAAATTAGTAAGAGATAATTTTCAAGGAACAATAATTGCTATAACTGGGAGTTGTGGAAAAACTTCCCTAAAACAAATGACAGGAGAAGTTTTAAATACATTTAGCAATACAACCTTTTCGCCAAAATCTTACAATAATAAATATGGAGTTCCATTAAGTTTATTCAATCTTAATCTTAATCACGAAAGTGGTGTTTTTGAAATTGGAATGGATAAAAAAGGAGAAATTGATTTTTTAAGTAAAATCTTAAAACCAGATATTGGTGTTATAACTAATATTTCATATGCTCACGCAAAAAATTTTAAAAGTATCGGGGGTATTGCAGCAGCAAAAGGAGAATTAATAAAAAATATTAAAAATGGTGGTACAATAATTCTAAATAAGGATGATAAGTTTTTTAATTTCCATCAAAAAAAAGCTAAAGAAAGAAATCTCCAAGTTATATCTTTTGGATTTAAAAAAAATGCAGATATATCTATTAACTCGTTTAAAAAAACAAGAAATAGCCTTAAAATTTGTGTGAAAATTTTTGAAAAGAAAATTTTTTTTAAAGTTAAAAATTTTTATCGAAATAATATTTATAATATTTTAGCATCTATAAGTATTATTCATTCATTAAAGAAAACTAAAAATTTATCAATTAATACATTTAGTAAATTTAAAACTATGGAAGGAAGAGGGGATATATCAAAAATATCACTTAATAATAAAAAATTTTATTTAATTGACGAAAGTTATAATTCTAATCCAATGTCAATGCTTTCTGCTATCGAAAACTATAATTTGGTTAAGTTAAAAAATAATAAAAAACATTTTTTGATGGGTGATATGCTTGAGTTGGGAAAGTTATCAAAGAAACTGCACATAAATTTAAGTAAAAAAATTAACTCTTCGACTATAGATAGATTTCACATTGTTGGAAGATTCGTTAAAGACACCTTTAAAAAAGTTAAAAGTATTAAGAAAGGTAATTATTTAAGTAAACCTGATCAAATTAATGATTTGATTATTAAAGAATTAAATAATAATGACTATTTGATGATTAAGGGATCAAACTCTACTGGTTTAAATAAATTTGTAAACAAATTAAAGGATAGTAAATTAAATGCTTTATAGTTTAATATTAAACTTGATTGAAACGTATTCTTTTTTAAATGTATTTAAATATTTAACTGTCAGAACTGGTTTAGCCGTCTTTACCTCTTTGCTAGTAGTTTTTTTGATTGGAAATCCATTTATTAATTTCTTTTCATCAAAAAAAATTTTGAATCCAATAAGAGATGATGGACCAGACGATCATATAATTAAAAAAATTGGTACCCCCACAATGGGAGGGGTTTTAATACTAATTGGATTATTATTTGGTATTTTGTTATGGGGCGATTTAAAAAATTTATATGTATGGTTCTTAATTTATATATTTGCTAGCTATGGTGTTTTGGGTGCTTATGATGATTATAAGAAAATTAAACACAAAAATTCTACTGGTATTTCCTTTAAATTTAAAATCTTTTCACAGATAATAATAGCAACTGTAGGAATAATTTTTTTAAGCATGTATTCAGAAAATACAGATTTAAAAAATCTTTATTTTCCTTTTTTTAAAAATTTGATTATTAATTTAGGTTGGTTTTTTATACCTTTCTCAGTTTTTGTGATTGTTGGTGCTTCTAATGCAGTAAATTTAACAGATGGGCTGGATGGACTTGCAACAGTTCCAGTTATACTAGTTGCATTTTGTTTTGCCTTCATTAGCTATGTGACTGGAAATATAGTTTTCTCAGAATATTTGCAAATACCCTACATTAGTGGGTTGGGTGAGGTTGCTGTTTTTCTTGGGGCAGTAATTGGCTCTTGTTTAGGTTTTTTATGGTTTAATGCACCCCCAGCTAAAATTTTTATGGGAGACACGGGATCATTGGCATTAGGTGGGTCTTTAGGTGCAGTAGGAATTATTACTAAACACGAAATAGTTTTAGCTATAACAGGTGGTCTTTTTGTTTTAGAGGCAATATCTGTAATTGTCCAAGTTGTTTCGTTTAAACTTACTGGTAAACGGATTTTTAGAATGGCGCCAATACACCATCACTTTGAAAAGAAGGGTTGGCCCGAGTCAACAGTTGTTATTAGATTTTGGATTGTAGCAATAATTTTAGCAATGATAGGTCTTGCAACACTTAAATTTAGATAATGCACGAACTTAAAAAGATATTTTTTAAAAAAAAAATATTAATTTATGGACTTAGTCTTACAGGAATTTCAACATTCGATTATTTGAGAAAAACAAATTTTGTAAGTGTTTATGATGATGTTTTTGAAAAAACTAAAATAAAAAAGTTTAAAAATCATAATGTGAATAAAATACAAATTTTAAAAACTACATTTGATTATATTGTAATTAGCCCGGGTATAAATTACAAAAAATGTGGCTTAAAAAGTTTTTTAAGTAAAAATAAAAATAAGATTTGTACAGATTTAGATGTTTTCTATGCTAATAATTTTGGAAATAGAATAATAACTGTAACAGGAACAAACGGAAAATCTACTACAGTTAAATTAATAACAGAAATTTTAAAAAATGCTGGTGAGGATGCAAGATCCGTTGGAAACATTGGCAAGTCTATTTTAAAAGAAAGTAAAATAAAAAAAAAAACTTTATTCATTATAGAAGCCTCATCTTATCAAATAGAATATAGTAAATTTTTTAAATCAAATTATTCAATTCTACTCAATATAAGTCCTGATCATATAGAGAGGCATGGAAATTTTAAAAATTATTTACAAGCTAAATTGAAACTTTTTTATAATAAATCAAAAGAAGATTATGCTTTTTATAATAAGAAAAATAAAATTATAACAAATGGTATTCAAAAAAATAAAATTAAATGTAAAATTTTAAATGTAAACCAGAGTATTAATAAAAAATATATTCATTTAATTAAAAATGAATATATTTTAAATAAAAATAACTTAGAAAATTTATCCTTTATTTTTAAGATTTGTGAAAAGTTGAAAATTAAAAAAAATATAATAATTAAAACTATAAATAAATTTCAAGGATTAAAATATAGACAACAAATAATCTATAACTCGAATACACTTTCAATAGTGAATGATTCAAAATCTACAAGTTTTTCTTCGAGCATTAATTTAATTAATTCTTTTAATAATGTATTTTGGATTTTAGGTGGGCTACCGAAAAAAAAAGATATATTTAATTTCAAAAAAAATAAAAAAACCTATATTCGTGCATATATTTTTGGTAAAAATAAAAAGTTCTTTATTAAAAAATTAAATAAAAAAATAAAATTTCAAGTTTTCCCTTCTATTAAGTATGCGCTACAGAAAATCTTAATAGATATTAAAAAATTAAATATAAATTCCAAAAAAGTAATATTATTTAGCCCATCATCTGCATCTTTTGATGAATATAAAAATTTTGAAGAAAGAGGCGCCTACTTTGATTTTCTGGTTAAATCTTTTAAAGATAAACTATGATACAGTCTAAAATTTATCAAAGTATTTATTTTAATTGGTGGAGGAGCCTTGATAAAACTATTTTTTTTTTAGTAATCTTCCTTTTTTTATTAGGTCTTTTTTTTTCATTAGTTTCTACCTCTTTAGTAGCTTCTGATAGACTTAATACAAATAGTTATCAATTTTTTTTTAAGCATTTGATTTATATAATAATGGGAGTTTTTATAGTTTTTCTATTCTCTTACATGAGTACAAAAAATTTATTTTTAGCTTCAAATATTCTTTTTATTGTTTGTTTTACATCCTTATTACTTGTCCCATTTATTGGCATTGAAGTTAAAGGATCTAAGAGGTGGATAGATTTAATATTTTTACCTCGATTTCAACCTATTGAGGTTTTAAAACCTTTTACAATTATTATTATAGCTTCAATTTTATCTTCAGATGTAAAAAGCAATTTATATTTTAAATATTTTTTAAGTTTTTTAATAATTTTTCCAATATTAATATTATTAATATCACAACCAGATATAGGTCAAACAATTTTAATTTTTTCTACATGGTTAGCATTAATTTTTGTTTCAGGCATTAACCTGTTAATTTTTTTTAGTTTTTTTACGTTAAGTTTTTTTATATTATTTTATATTATTTTTTTTATACCAAAATTTGAATATATCTTAATACGAATAATTTCTTTTTTTAATCCAGGATCTGGAAATAGCTATCAATCTGAAAGAGCATCTGAAGCTATAATTAATGGAGGATTTTTTGGAAAAGGAATTGGAGAAGGAGTTCTAAAAAATAAAGTTCCCGAAGCACACACAGATTATATTGTTTCAGTTATATCAGAGGAATTTGGAGTTTTAATGATTTTTATTCTAATATTAATTTTTTTATATTTAATATTTAAAGTGTTTAAAAAAATTTCCTTAATAAATAATGATAAAATTAAGCTAATTTTATTAGGCCTCGGATTTATAATTTTTTTACAATTTTTAATTCACGTTGGTGTGAATATTCGAATGTTTCCCACAACTGGAATGACACTTCCCTTTTTAAGCTATGGCGGGTCTTCAATAATTGGAACATCTATACTTTCTGGTATAATTCTTAACTTAACAAAAAAAGAAAATATTTCATGAAAAGAAAAGTCTTAATAACTACAGGAGGATCAGGTGGGCATGTTGTTCCTGCGTTGACCTTCTATGAGCATTTAAAAGATGATTTTGATATATTTTTATCCAGTGACTATCGGGGGTCAAAGTTTATAGATAACAAAATTTACAATTTTGAAATTATAAACGTGTTACCATTAACAAAAAATATTATTTTATTACCAAAAAATATTATTTTATTTATTTTTGCAATATTAAAATCCCTAATATTTTTGAAGAAAAACAAAATAAATATTATAATTTCTACAGGTGGATATATGTCTTTACCAGTGTGTTTTGCAGCAAAAGTACTTAATCTTAAAATAATTTTATTTGAACCAAATATGGTGATAGGAAGATCCAATTTATTTTTGCTTAATAAATGTTCATTAGTTCTTTGTTACTCAAAAAAAATTTTAAACTTTCCTAATAAATATGAAAATAAAATTAAATTAATCCCACCAATCATCAGAAAACAAATTTATTTTGAAAAAAAAAATGAGAATTATAACCTTGAAAATAAAATAAAAATTTTAATAATTGGAGGGAGTCAAGGAGCTGATTTTTTTCAGACTAATCTTAAAGATCCAATTTTAAAATTATCAAAAAAATTTCATCTAGAGATATTGCATCAGGCTAACAAAACAAATAAGCAAAATTTAGAAAATTTTTATAAAGAAAATAATATTAAATATAATTTATTTGACTATAAAGATGACCTTTATAAATCAAATTCTGACATAAATTTATGTATAACGAGGGCAGGTGCTTCAAGTTTAGCAGAACTTGTACATTCAAATATTCCTTTTATAGCTGTACCTTTTCCACATGCCAAAGACAATCATCAATTCTATAACGCATTATTTTACAAAAATTTAAATTGTTGTTGGATGATAGAGCAAAGTTCAAATTTTATAAATGAAATTGATAATTTAATCACAAGTATAATTGTAAATAAAAATGATATTTACAAAAAAATAGATGCAATGAAAAAAATAAGTTACGAAAACTCGTGGAATAATATAAACCAGAAACTAATAAATACTATTAATGAAAATTGATTTAGCTAAATCTGAAATAATTCATTTCGTTGGTATTGGTGGTATTGGAATGAGTGGCCTAGCACTTATTATGCATGGCATGGGTTTTAAAGTCCAGGGTTCAGATGTATCTTCAAATAAGAATATCGAAAGACTAAAAAAAAAAAAAATTAAAATTTCAGTTGGTCATAATAAAAAAAATATAATTAATGCAACTGTTTTAGTTATTTCTTCAGCGATAAAAAAAAATAATTCAGAGTTGTTAGCAGGTAAAATTAAAAATCTACCTATTTACAAAAGAGGCGAGATGCTTGGACATATAGCATCTTTAACAAAAAATATTGCTGTTGTTGGCTCACATGGAAAAACCACTACAACATCATTAATAGCATCAATATTTTCGAAAACAAAAATTGATCCAACAATTATAAATGGAGGTGTTTTGAACTCATTTAATAGTTCTGCAAGATTAGGCAATAGTAATTGGAGCATATTAGAATTAGACGAGTCAGACGGAAGTTTTTTAGAAGTACTTCCAACGTACGCAATCATTACTAATATTGACAGAGAGCATATGGATTATTACAAAACTATGGATAATTTAAAAAATTTATTTCAAAAGTTCCTTGAAAAAGTTCCATCGTTTGGAAAATCTTTTATTTGTATCGATGATAAAATTAATAAAGAAATCATAAAAAAAATCAAAATAAAAAATTTTTATACTTATGGTTTAAATGCAAAATCAAATTTTCAAATTATAAATATTACACAAAATAAAAACTTTTCTAAATTTAATTTAAAAATTCGACTACCAGGTAAAAAAAAATATTTTATAAAAAATATAATAATCCCAATTTTGGGTATGCATAACATTAAGAATGCAACAGCGGCAATTGCTGTTGCTATTACTATAGGAATATCACCAAAAATAACAAAACTGGGTTTATTAAATTTTAAAGGTGTTCAAAGGAGATTTAATAAAATATTTTCTCACAAAGGTGCAGAATTTTACGATGATTACGCACACCACCCGAGTGAAATTAAAGAAGTATTAAATGGAGTTAGGGCTGCTTACAATAAAGAAAAAATTATTTGTATTTTTCAACCACACAGGATTTCACGTTTAAAAGATTTAAAGAAAGATTTTACTCTATGCTTTAAAAAAGCAGATCAGGTAATTTTATGTCCAATTTTTTCTGCAGGAGAAAAAATGCGCTTAGGATTTAATTATTATAGCTTTGCTAAGGAAATTGCTAAAAATTCAAATGTGGAATTATTTCTTGTTAAGGACAAAAATAATCTAGCAAAATTCATTAAACAAAATATTTATGGTGATAAAATTGTAATAGGGATGGGTGCTGGCTCAATCTCTAATTGGATTAGAGACTTACCAAATCTTATATAATGGATATAATTAAAATACAAAATTTCTCAAAAACTCTAAAAAGTGAATTTAAATTTAATTATAATATTAAAAAATTAAATTGGTTTAATATTGGAGGAAATACAGAAGTATTTTTTAAACCAGATAACTTAAAAGATTTGGTATTATTTCTTAAAAATTTTGGAAAAAATGAAAAAATTTTTGTTCTTGGTGCTGGTTCAAATATTCTTTTCAACGATAAAAAATTTGAGGGAATTATAATTAAGTTAGGAAAAAACTTTTCTAATATATCATTATTACCCAATAATGTAATTGTTGCTGGAAGCGCTACTACAGATAAAAAACTGGCAGACTTTGCAATGGAAAATAGCATTGGTGGTCTTGAATTTTTATCCTGTATACCAGGTACTGTGGGTGGTGGATTAAAAATTAACTCTGGTTGCTTTGGTAGAGAATTTAAGGATATTTTATTATCCGTTCAAGTTATTGATAGAAATGGTATAATTCAAACAATACCAGGTTCTAAAATAAAATTTGGCTATAGACATAGTCCTCTTGATAAAAGCTTAATTTTTCTAAGCGCTTCGTTTCAAGGTACTAAAAAAAATAAAAGAGATATAGAAATAAAAATTAATAGCTTAAAAGAAGAAAAAAATAAAAGACAACCAAGTAAAATCAAAACTGGGGGAAGTACATTTAAAAACCCTATCGGAAGCAGCAAACTTAAAGTATGGGAATTAATTAAAAATTCAGTATCAATATCTCAAAGTTTTGGTGACGCAGAGATATCAAATAAACATTGTAATTTCCTAGTAAATTCAGGTAATGCAAAATTTGAAGAAATGATAAAATTAATTAATTACGTCAGAGACGGCGTTGAAAAGAAAAGTGGAATAAAACTGGAAACAGAAATTGAAATAATTGAATAAATGAAAAGAATACTTATTTTAGGCGGAGGTATATCAAAAGAAAGAGATGTTAGTTTAGAAACAGCAAAACAAGTTAATATCTGCTTAAAAAAGAAGTTTAAAACAATTATATGTGAGCCAGATAAAAACTTAGTCAAAAATATAAAAAAATTTAAGCCAACTATAATTTTTAATGCATTACATGGTAGATTTGGTGAAGATGGTTATATTCAATCTATCCTTGAAAAAATTAAAATAAAGTACACTCATTCTGGTATTATTTCTTCATTTATTTCTATGAATAAAATCTTATCTAAAGAATTGTTCATTAAAAATAAGATTCTGACTCCAAAGTTTATAAAATACGATTTTAAAAATAACCATACGATAACTAAAAAAATTATTTCAAAGATTGACAAAAAATTAAAATTTCCGGTTGTGATTAAGCCTATTAACGAGGGGTCAAGTGTAGATGTATTTATATGCTCAAAAAAGAATATATTGGGTAAATTAAAAAAGCTTAAAAAATATAATGAAATTATTATTGAAAAATACATTGGTGGCAGAGAAATTCAAGTTGCTATATTAGGTAAAAAAAAATTAGGGGCAATTGAGCTTAAACCTAAAAGAAAATTTTATGATTACACCGCCAAGTATAGTTCTAAGGCAAAAACAGAGCATATTATACCTGTTGATCTTGAAAAAAAAAATTTAGATAAAGTGTTAAATATAAGTCTAAAGGCTCACAAGTTATTAGGATGTAGAGGGGTTACAAGATCTGATTTTAAGTTTTACAAAAATAAATTTTACTTGTTGGAATTAAATACTCAGCCTGGCATGACTAAACTTTCTTTAGTACCTGAAATAGCAGCTCATAGAGGCATATCTTTTTATAAGTTATTAGAATGGATTGTAAATGATGCATCAATTAAAAGATAAAATTAAAACAATTTTTTTATATTTATTTTTATTATTTTCTGTATCCACAATATTTAACTTAGAAGCAACAAATTCACTGGGAACTTTTTTTAAAGTAAAAGAAATAGATATAAAAGACAATATTTATAGACAGGAGTTTAAAAAAATGATCGATCAAAATATTTTTTATATAAAAAAAGAAAGTATTGTTAATGTGATAAAGCAATTTCCGATTTTAGAAAAATTTAAAATAAATAAAATTTATCCCAATAAAATCAGTATTACTCTTGAGGAGACAAAGCCACTTGCGAAAATTATTATAAAAAATGAAATATTTATCATTGGATTAAATGGTAATTTATTTAAAGGGAAAAATATAAATTATGATGTTCCAATAATTGAAGGTAATTTAGAATTAAAAAAAATAAATTCTTTTCTTGAAAAAATTCAATCGTCTAAATTTGATCTTTCATTAATAAATAAAATAATCTTCTATCCCTCTAATCGCTGGGATATATTTTTTAAGAACAAAACTATAATTAGGCTACCCAGTCAAGATATAAACGAAAGTTTAAAACATGCACAAGTTTTATTTTATAAAGAGGATTTTAAAAATAAAATAATTGATTTAAGAATTAAAAACAAAATTATAGTTTCAAATGAATAGTGAAATATTTTTTAATTTATCAAATGAACAAATTTCAATAATTATTTTTGATAAAGACAGTAAAAAAGAAATAAGTAATAAAATTTTTAATTTAAGCAATTTATCTACCAATAATATGAGCATAGAGGATGGAATAAATCATGTTTTAAAAAACCAGATAATTTATATAGAAGAAAAAATTAATACATCAATTAATAGTATTAATTTAATGTTAGAAGAAAAATATAGCTTATCAATTAAGGCATCAGTTAAAAAAGATTACTACAAAAACCCAATCCAAAAAAATCAGATTGAATATCTTATTCAAGACTTGAAACAACAGATTTTAAAAAATAACAGTGACTTAAAAATTTTACATATTATTGTAGATAATTTCATAGTTGATGAACAACATTTTGATGTCATTCCTTTAGAAAAAAAATGTAATGAATTGGTAATAGAAGTGAGATTTATTTGTTGCAAAAAAAATCATATAAATTTTCTTAAAAATATATTCAAAAAATATCAAATTAATTTTAAGAGAATAATTTGTACAAAGTACGCTAAATCATTAGTTGAATCAGACCCATATAACATATTGGAAGCTGGGCTTAGGGTCGTGAACGGTTTCAATTCAAAAGAAGTGATTGTTTTTCCAAAAAAACCATCCAAGTTGGGTTTTTTTGAGAGAATTTTCCATTTATTCTCTTAACGGTATTTTATTGTAATATTTCTTGTATTTTAGATGCCTTTAGGTGGATTTATAAGTTGTTGATGTCAATTTTAAATCAAAAAACTTTAAAAGAACCTATCGTTTTTCAAGGTATTACCCTTCATAAAGGTAAAGTTGCTAACGTAAGAATTCTTCCTTCTTCCCCAAATTCTGGAATAGTCTTTAAAAGAATAGATTTAAAAAATAAGAACTTAATTAATGCAACATTTCAAAATGTATCTGATGCAAATTTATGCACCACTATAACAAATGAATTTGGAATAAGTGTGTCAACTATTGAGCATTTAATGGCAGCCTTATATGGAAAAGGCGTAGATAATGCTTTAATTGAAATTGATCAAGACGAAGTTCCGATTAAAGATGGATCCTCAAAATATTTTGTTGATGAAATTAATAAGAGTGGACTTCATATAAGTGATACACCAATTAAAATTATAAAAATTTTAAATAAAGTTGAGCTTAAAGATGGAAAAAAAACAATCTCAATAGAACCTTCCAAAACTACCTTGGAAATCGATTTTGAGATTAAATTTAATAATCCACTAATAAGCACACAAAGAAATAAAATAAATGTTTACGAATCTGATTTGGAAGATATTTATAATTCTAGAACATTTTGCCTTTTTGAAGATGTAGAAAAATTAAAAAAAATGAATTTTGCAAAGGGTGGATCACTTGAAAATGCAATTGTGGTAAAAGGAAAAAAAGTTTTAAATGAAGGTGGTCTAAGAAATGAAAAGGAATTTGTTAACCATAAAATATTAGATTGTATGGGTGATCTGTACTTATCAGGCTTTAAGATTATAGGAAAAATTACATGTTCCCAAGGGGGCCACAAACTTACAAATGAAATATTAAGAAAAGTTTTTAGCAACAATCAAAATTTTTCTATATTTGAACTAAAAGAGAAAAATATTCCCCACTGGTTTATCAACAAAACTGCGCTTAAATCGATAGCTTAAAACTATTTCTAGTTTTTAATATTTTCTGTTAAAAATTAAAAAATGAATCACATCTTTAAATTTATAATAATTTTATTTTTTTTAGTTTCTTGTTCATCAAAAGAGGAAGAAAAAATATCTGTATTAAGTGATAAAGAAATGGAAACTCAAATGATTGAGGCATACGAAGAAGGATTAAGAGAATTGGAAAAAGGAGATGTAATCTATGCAACAAGAAGATTCAATGAAGCAGAATTACTTTATCCCCAATCAGAATGGGCCTCAAAATCTATTTTAATGTCAGCTTATGCTTTTTATTCACAAAATTATTATGAAAGATCTATTTTTGAGTTAGAAAGATTTATATCAAAATACCCTAAACATAAAAATATAGATTATGCTTATTTTTTATTAGCAATGAATCACTATGAAAATATTATTGATGAAAAAAAAGATTTAGAACCATTATTATTATCTAAAGAAAAATTTGAATATATAGTTAAAAATTTTCCAGAAACTGATTTTGCTCAAGACTCAATTTATAAGTTAGCTTTGATTCAAGATGTTCTAGCTTCAAAAGAAATGCATATTGGTAAGTATTATCTAAAAAGAAAAAAATGGATAGCTGCTATAAACAGATTTAAAACAGTTTTATCAGATTATGAAACAACAGTTTATGTTGAGGAAGCCCTACACAGACTTGTAGAGACATACTATAAAATAGGTTTAGTAGATGAGGCCGAAAAATATGCAAATGTTCTTGGCTATAACTATCAATCTAGTAAATGGTACGAACAATCTTACAAAATTTTCAATAAAAAATATGCAACATTGCAAGATTCAAAGAAGGATAAGAAATCTATTTTAAAAAGATTTAAAAGTATTTTCAAATGACAAAAAAAGATAATTTAAATATTAAAAGAGATTATCTTAATAAAATTAAACAAATTCAAAAGTATAATAAAGCATACTTTATTGATAGCAAGCCATTAGTCGATGATAGCATTTATGATAACCTTAAAATAAAAGTATTAGAGCTTGAAAAGAAATATGATTTTTTAAAAGATAAAAATTCACCATCTTTATCCCTAGGATTTAAACCTTCAAAAAATTTTCAAAAAGTTGAGCATAAAATACCAATGTTATCTTTGGCTAACGCTTTTGATAAAAATGATTTAATTAATTTTGAAAAAAAAATTATTAACTTTTTAAGCTTAAAGAAAAGTCAAAAAATTTTATATAGCTGTGAGCCAAAAATAGATGGAATTTCAGCATCATTATTTTACAAAAACGGAAAATTTATACAGGGTTTGTCTAGAGGTGATGGAATACAAGGAGAGGATATCACAGATAATTTAAGTACTATAAAAGATATTCCAAAAAAATTAATTGGCAACGACTTTCCAGAAGAAATAGATATAAGAGGTGAGGTTTTTATAAATAATTCAGATTTTGAGAAATTAAAAAATAAGTTTGCAAATCCAAGAAATGCAGCCTCAGGGTCGTTGAGACAAAAAGATTCAAATCAAACAAAAAAAATTCCTTTAAGGTTTATTGCTTATACTTTTGGTTTCGAAAAAAAATTAAATGTAAATACCCAAGATCAATTTTTAAAAAAACTAAAGTTATGGGGCTTTAAAACTAATAAATTAAATAAAACTATATCAGGAATAGAAAACTTACTTGAAAATCATAAAAAAATTGAAGAACAACGTAAAGAGATTAACTTTGATATAGATGGAATAGTATACAAAGTTAACGAATTTGATTTACAAAAAAGATTAGGTTTTGCTGCTAATGCACCAAGGTGGGCAATAGCTCACAAATTCTCAGCTAATAAGTCAGTCTCAGAGATTTTAAAAATTGAAATTCAAGTAGGAAGAACTGGTGCCCTCACACCTGTTGCTAAAATTAAACCTGTAAATATTGGGGGTGTTGTAGTCTCCAATGCAACTTTACATAATGAAGAGGAAATAATCCGTAAAGACATAAGGATAGGAGATACTGTTTTAGTCGAAAGAGCAGGCGATGTAATACCTCATGTAGTCTCTGTTGATAAAGAAAAGAGAAAAATCGACTCAAAAAAATTTGCATTTCCCAAAAAGTGTCCTTGTGGTTTTGATACTATTAAGGAATTTAATAAACTTACGAAAAAATTTGATGCAGTAAGAAGATGTCCAGATAGAGGATTTGATTGTGATAAAATGGCAAAAGAAAGACTTAAACACTTTGTTTCAAAAGAGGCTTTAAATATAGAAGGATTAGGAAAAAAGATAGTTGAAAATTTTTGGAGTTTAAATTTAATAAAATTGCCTCAAGACATATTTAAAATTGATTTTAAAAAAGTTGAAAATTTAGATGGTTGGGGAAAACAATCTGTGGCAAATCTTAGGTATTCAATAAATTCTAAGAAAAATATTTCTTTTGAAAAATTCATATACGCTCTAGGCATAAGACATATTGGTTTAGAAAATGCTAAAATTTTATCGAAAAACCTTAAATCCCTTAAAAATTTTATATCATTATCAAAAAAAGATGATCTTAACGATTTACTTAATATTGATGGAATAGGTGAAACACAAATTAATTCGATTAAAAATTTTTTTTTAAATGAGACAAATAAAAAAGTCTTGAAAGGTCTTGAAGAAGTTCTTGTTGTAAAGGATGCAAAAATTATAAAAGCTGATGGTTCATTAAATAATAAAACATTCATGTTTACTGGTAAGCTTTCTGGGATTAGTAGAGCTGAGGCTAAATCATTAATTGAAGAGAACTCAGGATCTATAGTAAGCAATGTTTCAAAAAAATTAAATTATTTGATTATTGGTGAAAAACCAACAACAAGAAAAGTTAATGAAGCTAAAAATTTGAATATTAAGATTATATCCCAGAGCGAGTTAATAAAGATGATAAACTCTAAAGATTCTTAATAAACCATCTTTTCTCTTTTGTGTTTAGAAAATTTGATAATTTAGAATAAACCATCAAATGATACTTAAGAATGTAATCCTTTTCTTCTTTATTTAATAATTTGTAATCTATTAAATCTTTATCAATTGGGGCCAAGGTTAGGTTTTCAAAATTTAATTTATTTTTTGTTTTTTTAACAAAAATTAAATTCTCAATACGAATTCCAAATTTACCTTTTTCATAAAAACCAGGTTCATTACTCAAAACCATACCTTCTTGTAATTTTATATTATTATACTTTGAAATTGATTGTGGCCCTTCATGTACGTTTAAAAAGTAACCAACACCATGTCCTGTTCCATGTTTAAAATTATAACCATTTTTTTTTAAAAATTTTCTAGCTCTATAATCTAATTGTTTACCCGTATTATTTTTTTTTAGGTTACTTATTGTTACTGCGATATGACCTTTAAGAACTAGGGTAAATATTTTTTTTATTTTATTTGAGGGTTTTGAGAAACATATAGTCCTAGTCACATCAGTTGTTCCATATTTATACTGACCACCAGAATCACATAAAAAAATATCATTTTTATTTATTTTTCTATTTGTATTTTTTGAAGCTCTATAATGAACAATTGCTCCATTTGGACCAGAACCTGCAATAGTATTAAAACTTGGATACAAATAATTTTTATTTTTCTTTCTAAAATATTCCAATTTTTTTTCAGCACTTAGTTCTGTTAAATTAATATTCTTAATATTTTTAATCCAGTATAGAAATTTTGTTAAAGCAACCCCATCTTCTATGTGAGATTTAATTGTATTTTTGATTTCAACTGAATTTTTTTTGGATTTTAAAATATAGCAGGGATCTTCTCTGCCATTAATACTAAAATTTTTTAATATCAATTTCTCATTTTTAATTGAACAAGTCTTTGCATCTATAATAATTTTTTTTCCATTCAATTTTGTTATTAAATTTTCAAGATTTTGGGGCTCTACTATTTGGTGATTAAATATTTTTTTTTGTTTTAATAATTTTTTTAATTTATTTCTATTACTTAAAAGAAAAACTTCCTTATTTTTACTAACTAGACAATTGCAATGTGGCATTGGTGAAAATGGTGAATCTGAGCCTCTTATATTCAAAAGCCAAGCAACATTTTCTGGCGCACTAACAAATAAGTAATCTGAATTTTTTTTTTTAATAATATTTGATACTAAGGAAATTTTGCGTGAGTGACTCATTCCAGTTGCGTAGTTGGGTAAAGAATAAAATGGCTTGTTCTTTTTAATTGTTGGTTTTTTTATAATATCTATTAGGTTTTCATTTACTGGTTTTAAATTTAAATTATTTCCAAAAAAGAAATTTAATTGAAGTTTTGTGAATAAACTTGGGTCAAAGCCCATATTAATATTTTTAAATAGATCCTTAGGTAGTAGCTTAGGAAATTCTATGATTTTAAAGTATTCACCTGACTCCTTTTCGGCTTGTAAGGTATATCTTCCATCTACAAATAAATAATTTTTATTTCTTAAAATAACCGCAAAACCTGCTGATCCACTAAATTTTGAAATTATATTTAACCTATCATGATTGACATACTCTGAAAAAAAATTGTCATTTTTGGGGATTACATATCCGTCAATATTATATTTTGA
Organism: Candidatus Pelagibacter sp.; assembly: GCA_045566195.1. Lineage (GTDB taxonomy): Bacteria > Pseudomonadota > Alphaproteobacteria > Pelagibacterales > Pelagibacteraceae > Pelagibacter. The sequence continues at coordinate 29,843 of JBJLDV010000012.1, forward strand.
AAATAAACTTACAATTTTACTAATTTTTTTTTTTATCACTTTAATCTTTTTTGATACCGTATCCATCCAGGACTACGTTTTGTTTCATCTATTTCAAAATCTTGATTAAAATCGAAGTCATTATCTTGGTTATCTTGTTCATCATAAAATGTATTTTTTTCAATTAATTTTGATGGAAGTTCTTCAACAAATCTAGAAGCCATACTGTCAATTAAATCTCCTTGGTAAAATCTTTTCATTGAAAAAGATATAAAGGCTCTTTTTTTTGCTCTTGTAATTCCAACATATGCAAGTCTACGCTCTTCCTCTAATCCTTTTTCTCCTTTTTCATCAATTGATCTTTGATGCGGAAATAATCCCTCTTCCCAACCTGGCAAAAAAACAACATCAAATTCTAAACCCTTGGACGCATGCATTGTCATAAGATTAATTTTTTGACCATCCCAATCTTGATCAATTGATGTTGCTAAAGAAACGTGCTCAAGAAAACTTTCAAGATTATCAAATTCTTTCATTGCACTTAAAAGTTCTTTTATATTTTCCAATCTATTTTCATTTTCGATGTCTTTTTTATTTTTTAGAAGTGCAGAATAACCAGATTCATCCAATATAATTTGTAAAAGTTTAACATGATTAATTTTTTTTATATTTAAATCCTCTTTCCATTTTTGAACAAAATTTAGAAAAAAACTTAGTCCTATTTTTGCTTTTGGTTTTATTTTATTTTCCTCAATTAGTTTTTTCGATGAGTTCAATAATGATAATGAATTATTTTTAGAATATTCGTGAATTTGTTTCATGGTACTCTCACCTATAGATCTTTTTGGATTGTTGACTATTCTTTCAAATGCTAAATCATCTCTATCTTGATAAACTACTCTTAGATATGCAATACAATCTTTTATCTCAGCTCTATCATAAAATTTTGTACCTCCAACAATTCTATAAGGAAGACCTATCTTAAGAAATCTTTCCTCAAATTCTCTTGTTTGAAATATTGCTCTTACTAAAATAGCTACATTATTAAGCGAGTATTCTTTTTTTAAATTTTTTTCAATTTCATCACTCAAACCTATAGCTTCATCTTTTCCATTTCTAAAACAATTAAGGTATACAAGCTCTCCATCCTCAGAATTTGTTTTAAGTGTTTTTCCAACTCTATTTTGATTATTTGAAATTAGGTCTGAAGCAACAGATAATATATTTTGAGTAGATCTATAATTTTCTTCTAATCTTATAACTTTAGTATTTTTGTAAACTTTATCAAAATCTAAAAAATTTTTTATTTCTGCACCTCTCCAACTATATATTGATTGATCGTCATCGCCTACACAGCAAATATTTTGGTTTTTTTTTGCTAAAATATTAAGCCATTTACTCTGAATGAAATTTGTATCTTGATACTCATCAACCAAAATATATTTAAAATTTGTGCTATACATATCAGATATATCAATATTTTTTTCAAAAATTTTTACACAATGTAAAATTAAATCACCAAAGTCACATGCATTTAAATCAAGTAATTTTTTTTGATAAATATTATAAACAGGTAAAATTATTTTTTCATAAATGTCTTTTCTATTAATAATTACATCCTCCGGGTACCAGCCATTATTTTTCCATTTATCTATAATCGTAATTATAATTTTTGGTGAAATTTTCTTCACATCAATATTTTCAGATTTACATATGTTTTTAATTAATCTGATTTGGTCGTCAGTATCTAGAATTGTAAAATTTGAATTTAATCCAACCGCTTTAGCATGTTTTCTTACTAGTTTTGCACATATAGAATGAAATGTACCAAGCCAGGTAAGACCTATAGCTTCAGATTTTAAAATTTTACTCACCCTGTTTTGCATTTCTTTTGCAGCCTTATTTGTAAAAGTTACAGATAATATTTGATTTGGAAAAGCTTTCTTATTTTTAATTATATGAGCAATTCTAGAAGTTAAAACTTTAGTTTTGCCTGATCCAGCACCCGCAACAACTAAAATTGGACCCTCTGTGTTAATAACAGCTTCTTTTTGAGCAGAATTCAAATTTTTTAAATAATCTAAGTTTATCATTTTCTAAATAATCATTATAAGACATTTAAATTCATGAAAAAATTTAATTTTAACATAAATCCAAATTTTAATATAAATACTAAAGTTGTAATATTTGGATTTTCGACTTTAATATTTATTTATCTTTTATATCTATCAATACCAAGTTTATATAAATCTGGAAGAGTTCAAAAAGTCCTTACCCAAGAAATATTATCTGAATTTGATTTAAATATTAGTTTATCCCCAAAAATCACTTATAGAATCTTGCCCACTCCTCATTTTTCAATAGATGATTCTAAGTTATTTAATTCAAAAAATAATGTTAACAAAGAGATTGGTCAGTTTAAACAATTAAAGGTTCATATAAAGCAAACAAATTTTTTTAACAAAGATCGAATTAAAATAAAAAAGATTTCTGTAAAAAATGGAAATTTTTTTTTGAAAAAAAATGATTTAAATTTTATTACAAGCTATATAAATAAAAAATTTTCTAATAAAAGAATTGAAATTAAGAATAGTAAAATTTTTTTTAATGATGTAAATAATAATCCAGTATTTATTTATTCTATTAATAAACTGGATATAAATTATAATACTAAAGATATTAATAATATAATAAATCTTAAAGGGGAAATTTTTAAAATTCCAAATAAAATTAAATGGCAAAAAAATTTTTCTGATAATAATAAAATTTTAAAAATTAATCTTAAAAAGCCAAATGCGGAAATGATTAATAGGAGCCTTTTTGAAAATGACAAATATATTCATCAAAACGAAATAAGTATATTAAATAGCAAACTTAGAACAAATTTTAAACTTTTAGATGGCTCAATAAAATTTAAATCTAGTCAGTCAATTATAAAAAATACACCTGTAAATTTTCAGGGAAATATTGATATAAAACCTTTTTATGTAGAAACTAACCTAGAAACAAAATCTTTTGATTTGAATTATTTTTTCAATAATAGTTTTTGGTTTAATGAAATTGTGAAATCAAAACTCATTCAAAATGAAAACTTAAATGGTAAAATCTTTATAAGATCAGATAAAATTTTAAAGAATAAAATTTTTGATAGTATTAATTTTGTTTTTAATATTAATCAAGGTAATTTTAATTTTAATGATACCATTTTGGTTAGTAAAAAAATTGGTAATTTAAAAATTTTAAATTCTTCTTTTTTAAATATTGAGGATAAATTTGTTTTAGAAGCAAAAGTAAGTTTAGATATAAAAAATAAAGATGAATTCTATAAAAAATTCTTAGTTTCAAAAAAAAGAAGAAAAGATTTCAAAAAGTTTGAAGTGGTCTTTGAATTTGATACTTTAGATAAAAATTTCAGAATTAATAAAGTAAACTTTTATGATTTAAATGGTAAAAGGGTTTTTTCTGAAAAAATCGATGATTTAGTTGAAAACTACACAGATAGAAGATTTGATTATTTTAATTCAATTAGTTTCAGAAATTATTTAAAAGAAGTTTTTGAAACCTATTATGAAGTTGGATAAATCATTTTTTGTGGATCAATAATTTTATCGTATTCTTTTTCATTAATTAATCCTGTTTTAAGAGTTTCTGTTTTTAAAGTTGTTTTATTTCTCAGGGCATTTTTAGCTATTTTTGCCGCGTTGTCATAACCTATCCTTGGAGCCAATGCAGTCACTAGCATTAAAGAGTTATCTAAATAATTTTTAATTGTATCTTTATCTGC
>JBJLDV010000013.1:0-31342 GCA_045566195.1 Candidatus Pelagibacter sp.
AAACCAATTGAAGAAAACGATAAATTTAAAATTGGAAAAGAAGCTTACACTGGCACAGGTATAATAATAAATTCAGAATTTTTGAACGGTTTAAAGGTTCCAGATGAGTCAATTATTAAAACTATAGATATAATCGAACAGAGAAAAATTGGAAAAAAGACAATTAATTTTAGATTAAAAGACTGGGGTGTTTCTCGACAAAGATACTGGGGTTGCCCAATACCGATGGCATATGACAAAGAGGGCAATGTTCATCCTATTCCAAAAAATAAACTTCCAATCAAATTGCCTGAAAAAATTAATTTAAAGGCTAAGGGTAATCCACTGAATTTTGAGAATGAATGGAGAAAAATTAGCATTAATGGTGTGGAATGTTTAAAAGAAACTGACACTCTAGACACGTTTGTGGACTCATCGTGGTATTTTTTAAGGTTTTGTTCACCGAATGATAAAGAATATGGATTTGATTACGAAGCTGCAAAATATTGGATGCCGGTTGATCAATATATTGGTGGAGTAGAGCATGCAATACTTCATTTGCTTTACTCACGATTTTTTATGAGAGCCATTACTTATAAAAATAAAAATTTTTCGTTGTCAGAACCATTTGAGAGTTTATTTACTCAGGGAATGGTTTGTCATGAAACTTATAAAGATAAAAATAATAACTGGTTAAGTCCAGATGAAATAGAAACTAATGATGGTAAAAAATTTTTTAAAAAAAATGATCCAAGTAATATAATTTCAGTTGGTCCCGCCGAGTCTATGTCCAAGTCAAAAAAAAATACTATTGATCCAGCTGAAATGATCAAAAATTATGGCGCAGATGCTGTTAGATTATTTATTTTATCTGATAGCCCTCCTGAAAAAGATGTTCAATGGTCTGAACAAGGGATGCTTGCATCATTTAAATTTATTCAAAAGTTTTGGTTAATAAATAATCGTATTAAGGAAAAAATAAATACATCTAAGAGTGAAAAAAACCAAGAAGGTGATTTAGATTTGACAAAATTTACTAACCAATTAATTAATAAAATTGACAATAACCTTGAAAAATTTAACTATAACGTGATCATAGCAAATATGCATGAAACTTATAATTATCTAAACAAAGTTTTAAGTTGTAAATTTAATAAGAAAGTTTTAGTGGAAAATTATAAGAAAATTTTAACAGTTATGTCCCCAGTTGTGCCTCACTTGATTAATGAATGTTTTGAAACTAATAATTTTGATATTTCTCAGAAGTGGCCATTAATAGATAAAAGATTTCTAAATGAGGAGACTGTTTTTATAGTTGTACAAATTGGTGGGAAAAAAAGAGGAGTAATTGAAACTAAAAAAGATACGGAAGAAGAAACAGTTATGGATCTAATATCAAAAGAAGATAGGATAAATAAAAGCCTAAAAAATAAAAAGATAAATAAGGTTTTTTTTGTTAAAAATAGATTGATTAATATTTTGCTTAATGATTAAAAAAATTGTTCTACTTGGCTTTTTGTATCTATTTTTAAGCAACTGTGGATATACACCAATTTATTCTAAAAAAAATCAAAACTTTAAAATTAGTTCAATTGAAACTTCCGGTGAGGTAAAGGCAAATAGGTTGCTATCTAATAAATTTAAAATGTACAAAGATAATCCTGTTGCTGAAAAATCCTTATATTTGAGTATGAACTCAGTGATTACCAAAACAACAATTGCAAAGGATAAAAAGGGTAACCCTACACAATTTTCGATTGATCTTACTATCTCTCTGAAAATTATAGATGATTTAAATAATATAACAGAAACAAAATTTTCAGAAAAAAGTACTTTCGATAACAGTGATAACAAATTTGATCTAAAAAAATATGAAGATAATTTAATAGAAAATATGACTGAGAAAATATTTTCTGAAATGATTTTATATATTCAAACTAAAAGTTAACGTGATTTTAAAACCTTATCAATTATCAAGTACAAATAAAATAAATTCAAATTTCTTTTTGTTTTATGGTCAAAACGAAGGACATAAAAATGAGGCAATTGAACAAATTTTAAAAACAGGTTTCGAAAAGAATATTTTTAGATATGAAGAAGATGAAATATTTAATAATTATAGTAATTTTATAACTGAATTGTTAAATAAATCTTTTTTTGGAGATAAAAAAATAATAATTATTTCAAGAACCAGTGAAAAAATATATACACTGATTGATGATATTATAGATAAAAATATTGAAGATATAAAAATTATAATAAATTCAAAACCACTTGATAAAAAATCAAAACTGAGGTCAAATTTTGAAAAGAAAAAAAATTTAATTTGTATTGCTTTTTATAATGATGACAATACTACTCTCGCTAATTTAGCAAACAAGTTTTTTCTAGAAAATAAAATTCCAATTTCGAGGGAAATACTTAACCTTTTAGTCGAAAGATGCAGGGGAGACAGAATTAATTTAAAAAATGAAATGTCTAAAATTGAGTCTTTTTTAAAAGATAAAAAAAAAATATCTGTTGATGAAATTTTAAGATTAACAAATCTTGCAGAAAATTATAGTTTTTCTGAATTGGCAGATGCTTGTTTGGGTAAAAATAAAAAAAAAAACCTTATTAATTATTAATGAAAACAAGTTTTCTTCTGAAGATTGTGTAACAATAATAAGAATATTTTTGGCTAAAGCTAAAAGAATTTTTGCGTTAAAAAAAATGGAAAATAAAAACAAGAACATTGATGAATGTTTATCAAGTTATAAACCTCCAATCTTTTGGAAAGATAAAGAAGTTGTAAGACAACAGATAAATAATTGGAGCTTAGATAAAATACATGAACTTATTTTTTTTATTAATGATTTAGAGCTATTAATTAAAAAAAATAATTTAAATTCAGTAAATTTATTGAATGACTTTATCTTGACGCAAGTCCAATCTAGTAATTAGCTTTAATTATATAAATTATTTTATTTAACTGATCCAAGTCTTTATAATTGAATGATATAAATCCTGAATTGTTATTTTTATTTTTTATAGAAACTCTTATACCCAATTGATTAATTAATATATTTTCGAGATCTTTTATATTTGTGTCTTTTGATATTAAGTTTATTTTTTTTGGTTTTTTAAATAAATTTACTAAATTTTCTGCTTGCCTTACAGATAGTTTTTTTTCAACAATTTTTTTTGCCAGTAGATTTGCATTTTCCATACCAACGAGCACTTTTGCATGACCTTGTGTTATTTTACCCATCTCAATTAAATTAATTACATCTTTTGGTAAGGATAGTAATCTTAAACAGTTTGATATATGTGCTCTACTTTTACCAATAAACTTTCCTACTTTTTCTTGATCATATGCAAACTCATCCATCAATCTTTTGTATCCGGCAGCTTCTTCTATTGGATTAAGATCGCTTCTCTGCACGTTTTCGACTATTGCAAATTCAAGAGCTTTTATGTCGTCAGCCTCAATAACAACAGCAGGGATTTGGTTTAATCCAGCATTTTGAGAAGCGAGCCATCTTCTTTCTCCAGCAACAATTTCATATTTATTATTAAATTCCATTGATTTTCTTACTATTATTGGCTGTACAACACCTCTTTCTTTAATAGAATTAGTAAGCTCTTCTAAACTTTCTTTATTAAAAATTTTTCTAGGTTGAAATTTGCTTCTTACGATCTCACTTATAGAGATTTTATTCTTAACTAAAGTATTTTTTGTATCACCTATTAGTGAGGACAGTCCTCTTCCCAAGCCTTTTTTTTGTTTAAAAATGCTCAGGCTGCACTCTCCATAATTTTCTCCTGATTTAAAAATTCATCAGTTAAATTTAAATATGATTTACTACCGGCAGAGCTCTTGTCGTATATTAAAACAGGTATCCCATGAGACGGTGCCTCGGACAGTCTTACGTTTCTGGGTATAACTGACTCATAAACTTTGTCTTTAAAATAGTCTCTTGCCTCTTTTTCAACTTGGCTGGAGAGTTTATTTCTCTTGTCGTACATTGTTAAAATAATACCTCTTATTGATAGTTCCGGATTCAGGTCTACTTTTACTCTATCGATAGTTTTAACCAATTGAGTTAATCCCTCTAAAGCAAAAAACTCTGTTTGAAGGGGTACAATCAAAGAATTTGATGCCACGAGAGCCATCACGGTAAGTAAGCTCAATGATGGTGGACAATCTATAAATATGTAGCTGTAAATTGAGCTATTTTCTTTTAAAAACAAGGATAATTTATCTCTTAAAATAAATGCCCTCCCGTTGTCACTTGCAGTTTCTACTTCGAGACCTGACAAGTCAACGTTAGAAGTTATAACATCTAAGTTATCAACTTGAGTGGTTTGTACAATTTCCGATATATTTTTAGATCCATTTAAAGCATTATAAATATTCTTATCAGATCCATCAATATTTGAATGACCTAATCCAGTTGTCGCGTTTCCCTGGGGATCGAGGTCTATGACTAATATTTTTTTTTCATGGGTCGCTAACCCTGCAGCAAGATTAATAACTGTAGTTGTCTTTCCTACCCCTCCTTTTTGATTTATCACTGAAATTATTTTACTTTTCATTTTTTTTTCAAATTACTAATATTTATTATTTTTGAATCTGAACTTGTGATACTTTTTTTTTCTTTGTAATCGAAACTCCAGTTAATTAAAGTTTCCTTTAAAATATTTTTTTTATTTTTACCTAAAAAAATTATAACGCTCTTAAATTTTTTAAAATTTTTTTCTGCTAGATCTAAAATGACCGGTAAAGGTTTAAATGCCCTAGCAATTATTAAATCTGTTTCTATATTTTTTTCCTTAAATATATCTTTTTGAAAAACTTCTGCGTTCAGTCCTAATTTTTCTTTCACTAAAGATAAGAATTCACATTTTCTAAAGCTCTTCTCATATAAATGAAATTTCATGTCTGGTTTTTTAACCTTCATTATTATTGCAAGCACAATACCTGGGAGTCCGGAACCTGATCCTACATCTGTGCATATATTATAATTTTCATCAATAAATTCAATGGTTTGAGCGCAGTCTACAATGTGCCTTTTCCTAATTTCTTTTTCAGTTGATTTACTAATCAGGTTAATATTATTATTTTCTCTTTTCAATAGGTCGCAAAAAGCCTCAAACTGTGGAAATGTTTCACGTGAAACATTTAGAGGCTCAAGATTTTTATATTCTAAAATATTCGAATCGATCAAGCTATCTTCTTAATAGACTTTCTTTTAACATGAGACAACAAAATATATACTGCAGCAGGGGTTATTCCGTCTATTCTGAGTGCTTGACCCATAGTTTCGGGTTTAATTTTCTTAAATTTAGACTTTACCTCAGTGGATAGACCTGATAATGCCTCATAATCAATATTATTTGGTATTTTTAGATTTTCGTCTTTTTTAAAAGCCAATATATCGGCATTTTGCTTAGTTAAATAACCTTTATAATGTGCCTGTATCTCTAGATTTTCATCCAATTCCTTTGATATGTATGGGATTTCAGGCCATATTTCTCTAATTTTCATCATATCTACACCTTTTTGGCTCAAAACCTCAATAGCTGAACGGTATATGCCATCTTTTGCAATTTTTACATTAAATTTGTCAATTTTTGATGGTGATATGGATAATTTCCTCATTTTGGAACTTATTTTATCAAAGTTTTTGGATTTGTCCTCAAAATATGCTTGTCTACTTAGTCCAACCAATCCTATTTTAATTCCTTTTGGAGTTAATCTGACATCAGCATTATCGGCTCTAAGAGATAGTCTGTATTCAGCCCGAGATGTGAACATTCTGTAAGGCTCAGCAATCCCTTTAGTAACTAGATCATCTATCATAACCCCAATATAAGCATCTGACCTATCTAGTATAAAAGGTTCCAATTTTTTAAATGATAAAGCAGCATTTATTCCAGCAATCAATCCTTGAGCCGCTGCTTCTTCATAACCTGTTGTTCCATTAATTTGACCTGCAAAATAAAGATTTTGTATTTTCTTTGTCTCTAAAGTTAAAAAAAGTTCCCTTGGATCTACAAAATCATACTCAATTGCGTATCCAGGCTGTAATATTTTAACATTCTCTAAACCATTGATATTATTGAGTATTTCATGCTGTATATTCTCAGGGAGGGAAGTTGAAATACCATTTGGATAGATAGTATTGTCATTTAAGCCCTCAGGTTCTAAAAATATTTGGTGCCTTTCCTTATCATTAAACTTTATCACTTTGTCTTCAATAGATGGACAATACCTCGGTCCTACTCCTTGAATACTTCCTGAATACATTGCACTTTTTTTTATATTCATTGAAATTATTTTGTGAACTTTTTTATTAGTATAAGTCATGCTACATGAAACCTGTTGATTAAAATTTTCTTTTGTTAGAAACGAAAAAAAATAAGGATCGCTATCAGCGTGTTGTACTTCTAAATTTTTAAAATCAATGGTAGTTCTATCTAATCTTGGTGGTGTTCCAGTTTTCAATCTACCTAAGGAAAAATTATATTTTTTTAGCTGGTCGCTTAAACCTATCGATGGTTTTTCATTAATACGACCCGCGGGAATTTTTTGTTCACCTATATGTATTAGACCATTTAAAAAAGTGCCAGTTGTAAGTATTATCTTGCTTGATGTAACTTTCTTTCCTGACTGTGTATAAAAACCATTTATACTATTTTTATAAAATATAAATCCAATTACAGAGTCTGAAAAAATGCTTAAATTACAATAGTTTAGAAGTTTTTCATTCATGTATTTTTTATATAAGGATCTATCTGATTGTGTTCTAGGTCCACGGACAGCAGGTCCTCTACTTCTGTTAAGTAGTCTAAATTGTATGCCTGATTTATCAGCTACCTCTCCCATAACACCATCTAGAGCATCTATTTCTCTTACTAAATGACCTTTTCCAAGTCCTCCTATTGCTGGATTACAAGACATTTCACCTATTGTATCTATATTATGAGTGAACAACGCAGTGTTAACACCTAGTCTAGCTGAGGCTGCAGCTGCCTCACATCCTGCATGCCCTCCACCTATAACTACAACATCAAATGACAAATTTTTTTCCATGAACTAAATCTATATCTGAATTAAAAATTTACAAGGACAGGCTTAAAAATCTTGAATAACCAGTTTAAATCCTCAAAAAACTCTAAAAATGCATAAAAAAGCTTATTATTTTCCAATGCAAAAATCGTTGAAAATACTATCTAATATCTCCTCTACGTCGACTTTTCCAGTGATTTTGCCTAAACTTCTAGTTGCTAATCTTAAATCCTCAGCTGCCTTATCAAAATCGTTAATGTCATTTTTATTTTTGAATTTTTTCAGATTTTTTAAGCAATCTTCCAAATTTTCTCTATGCCTTGCTCTCGTAATTAAAACATTCTCGTTACCTAGAAATCGACTCTTAATTTTATCTTTGATTAGATTTATTAGGACATCTATATTTTTTTGATTTTTTATAGACACTAAAATAGGATTTAATTTTTTTAAATCTGAAGATATGATATCAGATTCTTTATCAATTTTATTTACAACTAATAATGTCTTTTCATTGATATATTTGTCTAAAAAGCCCCTATTTTCCTTACTTTTAGCTTCAATTATTATGATATTTAAATCTGCTTCATCTGCTTTTTTAAGTGAAAGTTTAATACCCTTTTTTTCTATTTCATCCTTTGCCTCTCTAATTCCAGCAGTATCAGAAATGATAACTGGATACCCATTTATATTGAGATGAGTCTCAATAACGTCTCTGGTGGTTCCTGCTATTTCAGAAACAATTGCTACATCTCTATTTGAAAGATAATTAAGCAAAGAAGATTTACCAACATTGGGTGGACCGATAATTGCGATTTTAAAACCATCTCTTACTATTTGACCGACTTTATTATCCTGTAAACTAGTTTCCATTTCATGAATAATCTTGTCTGTTTTTTTTTTGATATCATTAAGGATTTCTTTTGGTAAGTCTTCATCAGGAAAATCTATTTTAGCTTCTATGTTTGATAATACTTTTAAAACATCTTCTCTCCAGGTTTCAAACTTTTTCAAATTTTTTCCTGCGATTACTTTTAATGCTTGTTTCATTTGTAAATCTGTCTCTGAGGATATCAAATCACCAATACTTTCAGCTTTAAGTAAATTTATTTTTCCATTTTTTAAAGCAAGCTTCGTAAACTCTCCAGGCTCAGCCATTCTACAATTTTTGAAATTTGAAATTGCGTCCAATAATGCTTTTACAACTGCTCTGCTACCATGGACTTGTATTTCAGCCATATCCTCGCCTGTGTAGCTGTTTGGGCCTGGATACCATATTATAATGCCTTCATCTATTAATCCAGTTTTGTTGCTATTGTTCACTTTTTTAAGGGTAGCAAACCTTGGAGTAGGAAAAGGCTTATCTGTTAACCTTGAAATAATTTTTTTGGTTTCAGCTCCAGATATTCTTACAACTGCAATCCCGGACACTCCAATTCCAGAGGATAAAGCATAAATTGTCATATAAATATTATAACTTGAAAATATTGAATAGATATCGATAATTATGTCTTCATAATTAGGATTACTTCTAATCTTTAATGTGAAAATACATTATTAAGAATGTTTTTAAAAAAAATAGCTGAACTAATCAATTTATATTAATTCTTTAACATATCTATAAAATTATCACTGAAATCATTTGTGTTAAAAAGGGAAGAATTAAGTATTTTAGGCCTTAAATTTTTTCTTATATCATTTAATTTTTGGATACCATTTTCTGATTTAAACTGCAAAGCTATCGAAACATACTCATCCTTATCATTAGCAACGAAATCAATGAGTTTTGCGTTTTTATTTATACTAAATCCACATCGAGAAATAAACCTATCCCCCTTAAGTGTAATTACTGGCACACCCATCCACAAGGATTCAAAAGTAGTTGTAACTCCATTGTAAGGGTATGTATCTAAGCATAAATCAATATTATAATACTGTTGTAAGTGTTTTTCTTTACTTTCTTCGTAATTTAAAATGATAATTCTATTTTCATCAATTTTTTTATTAAATTTGTTAACTAAATAATTTTTAAAATATTTATCAGCAGAAACTGAATTTTTTAAAATTAAGTTGGAATTCTCAAATTTATTTAAGATTTCACCCCACAGCTCTATTGTTTCTTCAGATATTTTCAGAAAATTATTAAAACATCCAAAGTTAAATTTCCTATTCTTAAAAAAAGGTAATTCATTAATTTTTACTTCATCAAGTTTTGATAAGGAATTCCATATTGTAGGTATTTTTTTAATTCTTTTATTAACTGATCTTTGCTTTTCTGTAGCTACATTTTCATCAACAACCATATAATCTATTTCTTCTAGATGGGTATCATTGCAATATCCTAGCCAAGATAATTGAACGGGCGAAGGTTTATTTTTAAAAACTTGAAGCCTGTTACCAGAAGTATAACCAGCTAGATCAACAAGAAAATATATCTTTTTTGATGAAATTAGATCACTTAAATCTTTATCATTTATATTTGATACATCATACCATTCGCTAAATGAGTTTTTAAGATCAGAAATAAATGGGCTGTTTTCCTCACTTTTAAATAAATTAAATGCTATTGGTTTAAACTTTTTTTGCTTTAGATTTTTTATAAAGTCTTTTAGAAAATAACCTACAGAATGATCCCTTAAATCGTAAGATAAAAAACCGATTTTCGCTGCATCGTAATCACTATTTGATTTATTATAACTAATTTTATTTTTATTTAAAATTTCGTCATAACGTTTACAATATTTTTTATATTCTTCATCAGAGTATTTACTTGAATAATTTAGAAGAGAAATTAATGCAGCTAAATCTTTTGCTTCAAATTTACCACTCTCTATTAATTTTTTGTGAAAAAAAATTGTATCCTCAATAAAACCAGCACTAAAAGTTAAATCAGCTAAATGTAAAATAGCTTTGGCATTATCCTGATTTTTTTCATAGTAATTTTTTAGTAAAACAATAATTTGCTGAAAATCTTTATCTATATAAGATAGCTTTGATAAGTTAATTAAGCTTTGAAAATAAAATTTATCTAGATCTATAGCGAAATTGAAATATTTTTTTGCTTCAACATAATTTTTTTTTGTAGCCTCAATAATGCCCAAAATATTATAAAAAAAAGGATTTCTTTTTTGAGTATCATCCAATAAATCAATCTCAAATTTAATTCTTTCAAACTGTTTATCTTTAAACAAATTTTCAATTTTATTTATAAAATTAGAGTCCAAATTTTAAATAAGAATATCTTTAAGATGGTTTATTCATTGAGTTAAAAAATTCTGAATTATTTTTAGTATTTTTTAATTTTGAGTTTATGAATTCAATGGCATCCATCGACCCCATAGGGGCAATTATTCTTCTAAGCACGTTCATTTTCTGAAGATCCATTTTATCAAATATTAACTCTTCACGTCTTGTTCCAGATTTTGTAATATCAATCGCAGGGTAAATTCTTTTTTCTGATATCTTTCTATCTAGTATAGTCTCGCTATTACCAGTTCCTTTAAATTCCTCAAAAATTACCTCATCCATTCTGCTTCCAGTATCAATTAATGCAGTAGCAATAATTGTTAAAGATCCGCCTTCTTCAATATTTCTTGCAGCACCAAAAAATCTTTTGGGTCTCTGTAAGGCGTTAGCATCAACTCCACCTGTTAAGACTTTACCTGAACTTGGTACAACAGCATTATATGCTCTTCCTAGTCTAGTTATAGAGTCTAGTAATATAACAACGTCTTTTTTGTGTTCTGTTAATCTTTTTGCTTTTTCTATTACCATTTCAGCTACTGCAACATGTCTTTGGGCTGGTTCGTCAAATGTTGAGCTTATAACCTCACCTTTAACTGTTCTTTGCATATCAGTTACTTCCTCGGGTCTTTCGTCAATTAGCAATACCATTAAGTAACATTCAGGATGATTTGCTGTAATTGAATTAGCTATACTTTGCAATATCATAGTTTTACCAGCTTTTGGCGGTGAAATAATAAGCGATCTTTGTCCTTTTCCGATTGGGCTTACTAAGTCAATTAGTCTTGGGGTAAGATCGGGTTTTTTCTCTGTCTTGGTGCTTTCGACTTCCATCACTAATTGCTTATTAGGATACAATGGCGTTAAGTTATCAAATGCAATTTTGTGTCTTGCCTTCTCTGGGTCTTCAAAATTTATTTTACTAACTTGTAAAAGTGCAAAATATCGTTCACCATCTTTTGGAGCTCTAACCGGTCCTTCAACTGTATCTCCTGTTCTTAAACCAAATCTTCTAATTTGACTTGGGCTTATATATATATCATCTGGCCCAGGTAGGTAATTCGACTCCATCGCTCTAAGAAATCCAAATCCATCTTGCAGAAGCTGTAACACACCACCTCCTGTAATTTCCTCTCCCTTTTCAGCAAGTTTTTTTAGAATAGCAAAAAGAATTTCTTGTTTTCTAAGGGTGCTAGCGTTCTCTATCCCTAATTCCTCTGCTTGTGTAATTAGGTGTTCAGATGTTTTTTTTTTAAGTTCTTGGATATTCATAATGTGGGATTTAGTTTTGAGATGGCTTTAATATATATACTTTTTTATCTTTTTCAAGTCTAGATAGGCTTAAATACTACAATGAATATAATCAAAATAAGCAGAATAGTGGGAACCTCATTAAAAAACCTAAAAAATTTAGAGGATTTGGTATTTAAATCCATTTTAAATTTATATAAAAAATTACCTAGATAAAAATGATACAAAGTTAGTAAAACAACAAGTATTAACTTTGTTTTTAGCCAATATGTAGATAATTGATCAAATCCGATACTGCCTATCAATAAGATTCCAAAAATCCAAGAAATTAACATTGCGGGCGTCATAATGTAAAAATAAAGTTTTCTTTCCATTGTTTTAAATACATTTGAAATATTCTTATCTGATTGATTTTCCGTATGATAAACAAAAATCCTTGGCAAATAAAGAAGGCCTGCCATCCATGAAATTACAGCAATAAGATGGAGGGCTTTATAGGTTAAATAAATATTCATTAATTTTTAAGATAATTAGAAACTAAATTATTAATTAAATTTATATGATCGTCATTATCATTTAAACATGGAATTAAATCAAAATTTTCTCCCCCTGATTTTAAAAAACTCTCCTTTCCTTGAATAAGTATCTCTTCTAAAGTTTCTACACAATCAGATGAAAATCCTGGGCAAATTACAAGTATGCTTTTTTTACCCTCTTTAGGAAGTGCTTCAAAAGTTTTATCTGTATAAGGCTGGAGCCACTCTTGAGGTCCAAAACGTGATTGAAAAGTTGTTTTAATTGGGATTTTTTTAAATTTATCAGTTATCAAACGGGATGTTTTTTGACAATAACATTGATATGGATCTCCTTTATCAAAATATTTTTTTGGTATTCCATGATACGAAGCTATTATTAAATCTGGCTTCCAATTAATTTCTGAAATTTTTTTGTTAATACTATTAATTAGAGCATCTATATACATCGGCTCTGATTCATAATGAGGTATTATTTGTAGACTGGGTTGCCACCTCATATCCATTAGAGATCTGTAAACTTCATCACAAACTGTAGCAGTTGTTGCTGCTGCATATTGTGGATACAAAGGAAGTATAATTAAGTTTTCACAACCATCATTTTTAAGCTTTATTATTCTTTTTTTTATACCAGGATTCCCATACCTCATTGCATAATCAACAACGATTTTTTCGCTCTCTAATTTTGTCTTTAACTTTTTTGTCTGCATTTCAGTATAATATTTAAGTGGAGACATATCGATGTCTTTCATCCAAATTTCTTTATATGCTTTTGCTGTTTTAGAGGGTCTAAAAGTTAAAATGAATAAATTTAATATTACCTGCCAAATTATTGGGTTAACCTCTATAACTCTTTTGTCTGATAAAAATTCTTTTAAATATTTTCTTATATCAAACCAACTTGTTGAATCTGGTGTCCCAAGATTAACTAACAATATTCCTGTTTTTCCAAATTTTACAGTGGGGTGATTTGAGTTCATGTTTAAAAATATATTATTAATTATCTTTTATAAATTCTATTAAATATTTTACCATATCAGGATTTGTTTCGGGTAGTACACCATGGCCTAAATTAAAAATATAAGGATGATTTTTGAAAATATTCATATATTTTTTAACATTTTTTTTCAAATCATCTTTATTCGCAAGAAGTAGTTTTGGGTCTAAGCCTCCTTGTACAGGTATAGTTATATCTTTTATAATTTGCAATGGATCTACATTAAAATCTATATTTATTACATCAGGATTTACTCTGTTCACATATTTTTTATAATTTTTAATATTTCTAGGAAAACAAATTGTGGGAATATTAAGTTTTTTTGTAAATTCTACTATTTCTTTAGTTGGTTGATATACATATTTTTCCAAATCTTTTTCTTCTAATAATCCTGCCCAGCTATCAAAAATTTGAATTACAGTAGCCCCATTTTTAACTTGATTTATTATATGAATTTTTAAAAATTCTTTAAGTAAATCTAACATTTCATCAAGATTGTTTGCTTTTGAGAAAAAGTTTTTTTTAATATTTTTTTTTGGTGATTTTTTATTAATCATATAGACTAATAAGGTCCATGGAGCTCCTATAAATCCAATAAGATCTTTATTTTTTAGAAGACTATTATTTGAAGTTGTTTTAATAGATTCATAAATTGGATTTAATTTATTTTTAAAATCATTTTTATTATTTTTAAATATTAGATCTTTATTAAAATCTCCCAATTCAGGGCCATAACCTGTTGTAAATTTTAATTTTTGACCCAGGCCATACGGAACCATTAAAATATCTGAAAAAATTATTGCTGCATCAAGATTAAATCTTTTAATAGGTTGTAGTGTTATTTTTGGTACAAGTTTTTTATTTAAACATAAACTAACAAAATTTTTATTCTTTTGTCTTATTTTTCTAAATTCTGGTAAGTATCTACCAGCTTGTCTCATCAGCCAAATTGGTTTGATTGACTTATCTTTATTAAGAATGCATTTTTGTAAGGGACTCATTAAATAAAAGTATATATGTTTAGTATTAGTTTATTGTCTTGTTAATAACGCTAATTTAATTTTATCAACCTTTTTTACAATAACTATCCACATTTTTATGGTTAAAAAACTCTTAAATATATTAAAAAAAGTAACTTTAACACTTATACCGAAAAAATAAGGAATACTTATAAACATGTTTAAATATGTTAATTAAAATGATTTTATACACTTGTAAAACAATAATATTCAAATTTAACTTAAATCAGATTATTATTAAATGCTTATAAACATACTTATACATGAATAATTCATATCAAATATATTTAATATCAGACTCAACTGGAGAGACATTAGATAGAGTTTTTATAGCCCTTAAAGCCCAATTTAAAAATTTTTCTTATGAAACTAATCATTTTTCTTTTACAAGAACAGAAAATCAAGTTTTAAAAATACTAACAAATATAAAAAATAAAAAAAAAGTAATTATACTTTACACAATAGTTGATAATAATCTTTCAAAATTTTTAGATCAAGAAGCAAAGAAATTAAAAGTTGCATGCTTTAATGCATTAGGTGATTTAATACTAAGTTTTTCAAAACAGTTAGATCAAGAAGCTTCATTTAAACCCAGCGGACAACATGCTTTGAATGAAGAATATTATGAAAGAATAGAAGCTATTCAATTCACCATGAATCATGACGATGGGAATTTATCAAATGATATAAATAAATCTGATATAATTTTATTAGGAGTTAGTAGAACAAGCAAAACGCCTACATCAATTTATCTTGCAAACAAAGGATTTAAAGTTTCGAATATTCCTCTTGTAAATGAAAATTCGATACCAAATAGTCTAAAAAATAATAAAAATAAAATGTGTATTATAGGATTAACCGCAGAACCAAACAGATTAGTTGAAGTAAGAAAGAATAGGATGAGTTCTCTTAAAGATAACACAAGTACAAATTATGTAAATTTTGAAAAAATTTCGCAAGAAGTAGAGGAAGCAAAAAAAACTTTTCAAAAGTACAAATGGCCAGTAATTGACGTCAGTAGAAAATCAGTTGAGGAAACCGCTGCATCAGTTATAAAAATTTTTGAAATAAGCAAAAAAAATGTCTGAAATCATATTAGCATCGAAAAGTAAAATAAGGTTAGAGATATTAAAAAAAAATAGAATTAATTGTGAGTCACAACCATCAAATATTGATGAAGATGAAATTAAACATTCGATGATAAAACAAGGAGCTTCACCAGAAGATATATCAAAAAGCTTAGCTGAGTTAAAAGCTAATAAAGTTAGCCAAAAAAACCCGGAAAAGGTGGTTATAGGTGCTGATAGTGTAATTGATTTTGAAAACGAGATTATTTCCAAACCTAAAAACAGGGATGAAGCTTTAGATATACTTAAAAAACTTAATGGAAAAAATCATTTTTTAATTAGCTCTGTGTGTATTTCAAAAAATGGATCTATGATATGGAAATGCACAGACAAAGCAGAACTAATCATGAAGCAAATGACAGAAAATCAGCTGAAAATCTATTTATCTAAAATAGACGATGAAAAATTATATGCTTATAATGTTTATCAAATAGAAGGTGAAGGAAAAAATTTATTTGTAAGCATAAAGGGAGACGTTGATACTATCATGGGGCTTCCAATCAATAAAATAAAAGAATACTTAAAAGGTATAAAGTGAAAAAATATATTGTTGTAGGAAATCCGATAGATCATTCTTTATCTCCCGAAATTCATAATTATTGGTTTAAGAAAAATAGTATTAATGCAAATTATGAAAAAAAACTTTTGAATAAAGAGGATATACCCAAAATTATATCTCAGTTAAAAAATAATAAATTGAATGGAATTAATGTAACTGTACCTTTTAAAAATGATTTTATTTCATACGTTGATGAACTAAGCGATGAGGCCAGACAGACAAACTCGGTCAATACCATATATAAAATTGAAAATAAGCTAATAGGACACAACACTGACATAGCAGGTTTCGAGTTAGCAATTAGGCACTGTAAGTTTAATGCAAATAATAAAAAAGCTCTAATTATAGGGGCTGGAGGAGTTGTGCCATCGATTATTGTCGCTTTAAAAAGAATAGGTGTTGAAAAAATTTTCTTAAAAAACAGGACAGCAGAAAATACAAAGAATTTAAAAGTTTTATATCCAGAGATTAATATAATTAATTGGGAAGATATTATTAATGTTGATATGATTATAAATGCCACCAGCGTAGGTCTTAATAAGGGAGAAAAATTAAATATAGATATTAAAAAATTTGGAGAAAATAAATTTTTTTATGACGTAATATACAATCCCAAGGAAACAGAATTTTTAAAGGATGCAAAGAGTTTTGGAAATATAGTCGAAAACGGAAAAATGATGTTTATTTACCAAGCTCATCAAGCATTTTCAGTTTGGCATAAAATTCTCCCAGAGATAGATAACGAAGTAATTAAAATAGTTGAAAAATGATAAAAATAGCAGTTGTTGGAAAAATTGGTGCGGGGAAGAGTTATGTTGCACAATCTTTTGGAATTCCAGTTTTTAATGCAGATAAAGAGGTTTCAAAAATTTATGAAAAAAATATTAACTTTTTTAAAAAACTGAAGAAACAAATTCCAAAATATATAAAATCTTACCCAATTAAAAAAAAAGAAATTTTAAAATCAATATTAAGCAATAAACAAAACTTAAAAAAGATTACAAAAATAATCCATCCAATTGTAAGAAAAAAAATGATTTCTTTTTTAAAAACACATAAAAATAAAAAAGCAATAGTTTTAGATATACCTTTGTATTTTGAAAAATAAAATAAATAGTAAAGAAGATATAATAATTTATGTGGATGCATCAGAAAAGAAAATCAATACGAATTTAAAAAAAAGACCGAACTATAACAAGAAATTATTGAGCGAATTTAGAAAAATACAACTGAAAAGTAATTTAAAAAAAAAAAAATCTAATTATATAATAGTAAATAATTTTAAATCTAATTTAATAAAAAAAAAAATTAAACTTTTAAAAAAAAATATTTTTAAAAATAATATAAAATGAACAGTAAAGAAATTGTACTTGACACTGAAACAACAGGGTTAGATGTTAGAGAAGGTCACAGAATAGTAGAAATAGGATGCGTGGAAATTGAAAATTTTTTACCTACTAAAAAAATTTTTCATTGCTATTTAAACCCAGAAAGAAAGGTTTCTGAGCAAGCATTTAAGGTTCATGGTTATTCTGACGAATTTTTATCTCAACAAAAAAAATTTTCAGAAATAGCAGACGAATTTTTAGACTTTATTAGTGAAAAAAAATTAATAATTCATAATGCAAAATTTGATATTTCTCATTTAAATAATGAATTATCACTTATAAATAAACCCAGGATAAATATAAAAACAGTTACAGATACTCTTGAAATAGCAAAAAACAAATTTCCCGGTTCCCAAGTAAGTTTAGATGCTTTATGTAGGAGATATAAAATTGATAATTCTAGAAGAGTAAAACATACGGCAATAATTGACTGTGAATTACTTTCAAAGGTTTATGTAAATCTTCTTGATCAAAAAGAACCTTTGCTTGATTTTAATAAAATAGATCAATCTATAAAACTAAAAAAAGAAAAAAATGTTTTATATTGTAAAAAAATTATCAGACCTAGTGAAGAAGAAATAAAATCTCATAAAATTTTTATTAAAAATAATTTAAAAAAAAATTATTTTTAGTTAAACTTTTCATTAAAAAGTTTATTGAAATCAACTTTTTTATCAAATTTTACTCCTGGATAACCAGAATCAATTAACAAATTTAATAATATTTTTTCTAACTTCGGATAAATTTCATTTTGAATATCACACAGAATTATTTTTTGTAATTCTTTTTTTTCTTTAACAGTTTCTTCAATTGTTACAATTGAAGCATAAACTACTTCGAAATAAGATTTCTTATCAGGTTTAGATTTGTTTTGGAATTTTAAATTTGTATTAACCTCTATTAATTTATTTTTTAATGGTTTTGAACTTATGTCTATATCAAGTTCATATTTATTAATGTTATCTTTAGTGAATAAAAAACTCTCAACATCAGGTGTTTCACTAGACATGTCTTTTACGTAGTTTGATAATATTTTATATTTTTCTGTCATTTTTTCTCATCAATATCTTCAGCATCACCTTCAATTAAATCATCTTTAACATATTTTTTTGGAGGCTGTTTGTTTTTAAATTTTTTAAATAAAATTTTTCGTGTTGGTGGAAAAATTATCAAAAGCCCCATCGCATCCGTAGCAAAACCTGGTATAATTAGTAATAATGCTGCAAATGCTAAAGCTGCACCTGAAAATATTTCGTACATGGGCAATTCGTTTTTTATAATTTGTGACATTCCAGCTCTTAAAGTATTAAATCCTTCATATCTTGCATAAAAAACTCCCAGAAATGCAGTTATAAAAATAAGAGATATAGTATTGAACGCTCCAATTTTACCTCCAATTTCTATAAATAAGTAAATCTCAATAATTGGTATTAAGATTATTGACAATAATATAGCGTTCATTTGTCTTTAGTCTAATTTGCTAGTTGAAATTAATCAACATAGTAAATATTATTTAGTTATGAATTATAGTTTTGAATATATTGATATTATACTTTTAGCAATGATAGCTGGTTTCATATTCCTGAGATTGAGAGGAATTTTAGGAAAAAAATCAGGCTATGAGGAAGAAATGGCATCTGGCTTTACGCGAGATTTTGCAAAAGGACCAATTAAAAAAAATACAAAAGAGATGGTTTTTGACGACAAAGCTCAAAGCGATTTTATAAAAGGAGCTAAAATTGCTTATGAAAATATTGTCGTAAGCTTTTCATCTGGAAATTTAAGCGGAGTGAAACAAATTTTAAGCAAAAAGGTTTATGATCAATTTGAGAAAGCTATTAATGAAAAGAAATCTAGTGGACAAATTTCAGAAACTACTTTTATAGGAATTAATTCAGCAGAAATTAAAAATCACGAAAACAACAAAGGGTTCTTAGAAGTTACAGTTGATTTTGCAAGTGAAATAATTTCATGCATTAAAGACAAAGATAATAAAGTTCTTTCAGGGGACCCGAAGAAAATTAAAAAAGTTTATGATACATGGGTATTTTCAAAAGAAACATCATCTAATAATCCAAACTGGCTATTAATTGGAACAGAGAGTTGATTGAGCAAAATAAGCGATAAAGATAAAAAAGACTGGAATAATTTTATTAACAGTAGTCAAAGAGTTGAGAACAAGGACAAAGATTCAGTTAGCAAAGAAAATACACAATCTTATATTTCTATAGATCTTCATGGTTATACTTTAGATCAAGCAAATAAAAAGGTTAGTGAATTAATATTAAGTAGTTACGAAAAAGGTATAAGAAATATTAATATAATAACTGGCAAAGGAAACAGATCGAGCAATCAGCAAGATCCATATCAATCAAAAAATTTGTCTATTTTAAAATATGCAATACCAGATTTTATTACAAACAATTTAGATTTGATGAACAAAATTATTAAAATTGATTATCAAGCAGTAAACGAACCTACTAGTGGAAGCTTTAGTATATTACTTAAAAAAAATTAATTATAAAATAAATTTTGAAAGATCAGTATCTTTTACCAATTCACCTATATTGTCTTTAATATATTTAGAATCGACAATTATTTTCTCACCAGATCTATCAGTTGCTGTGAAACTAATTTCATCTAGAACTCTCTCAATAATAGTATGAAGTCTTCTTGCGCCAATATTTTCCACAGTTGAATTCACTTCAGTTGCTATATTTGCGATTGCATCAATCCCATCCTCTGAAAATTCCAGATCAACATTTTCAGTTTTTAGTAAAGCTTTGTATTGCTTTATTAAACTATTATCTGGCTCCCTTAAAATCTTTTTAAAGTCTTCGCTTGTTAAAGCTTCAAGCTCAACTCTAATTGGCAGTCTACCTTGCAACTCTGGGAGTAAATCAGATGGTTTTGCAAGTTGAAAAGCACCTGATGCAATAAATAAGATATGATCAGTTTTAATTGGACCATACTTAGTACTAACAGTTGTACCTTCAATTAAAGGTAATAAATCTCTTTGAACACCTTCTCTTGAAACATCACCGCCTACACGATCGGTTCGTGCTGAAATCTTGTCTATTTCATCTAAGAAAACTATACCGTTATTTTCTGTTGAATTTTTTGCAGATTTAATAATTTTATCCTGCTCTATCAATTTATCAGACTCTTCATTTATTAAAATTTCATGGGATTCTTTAACGGTCATTTTTTTCTTCTTTTGCTGTTTTCCCATTCCCTTACCAAGCATTTCACCGATATTAATCATACCAACATTTGCCCCAGGCATACCTGGTATCTCGAATGATGGCATAGAAGAGTTACTCTCATTTACAGCAATCTCAATTTCATTCTCGTCCAAATCACCATTTCTTAATCTCTTTCTAAAACTTTCTCTTGTTGCTACACTTGCTTTGTTTCCTACAATCGCATCTAAAACTTTCTCTTCTGCTTGCTTTTGTGCTTGTGCATGCACTTCTTTTCTTTTTTTAACTTTTTCCATCGCAATAGCTATTTCTAAAAGATCTCTAACTATTTGTTCGACATCTCTA
This sequence comes from Candidatus Pelagibacter sp., assembly GCA_045566195.1. Taxonomy (GTDB): domain Bacteria; phylum Pseudomonadota; class Alphaproteobacteria; order Pelagibacterales; family Pelagibacteraceae; genus Pelagibacter. The sequence continues at coordinate 20,696 of JBJLDV010000013.1, forward strand.
CCCACATAACCAACCTCAGTGAACCTAGTTGCCTCAACTTTCACAAATGGTGCTTCTGCAAGTTTTGATAGTCTTCTCGAAATTTCTGTTTTTCCAACTCCTGTTGGTCCAATCATAAGTATATTCTTTGGAAGAACCTCATCTTTCATTTCGTCTTTTAATGCTTGTCTTCTCCATCTATTTCTTAAAGCAATAGCCACAGCTCTTTTTGCTTTATTTTGTCCAATAACAAATCTATCTAATTCTGAAACTATCTCTCTTGGAGAAAGAGAGCTTATATAGGTTTCATTCCCTTTTTTTTCTCCTTTAGGAACTAGTGGTGTTACATTAGATTTTTCCATTATATTTTTTCCATATTTATATTGTCATTTGTAAATACACAAATTTCGGAAGCAACTTTTATCGCTTTTTTTGCAATTTCTTCTGCAGATAAATCCGTATCCATTAATACTTTTGCTGAAGCTAAAGCATAATTTCCACCTGAGCCAATTCCTATTACATCACCTTCTGGTTCCAGAACATCACCAGTTCCAGAAATTATAAAACTTTTTTCTTTATCTCCTATTGCCATTAATGCCTCAAGTCTTCTTAAATATTTGTCTGTTCTCCAATCTTTTGCAAGTTCTACAGCAGCTCTAGTTAAATTTCCGGCATGTTTTTCTAATTTTGATTCCAATCTCTCAAATAGCGTTAGTGCATCTGCTGTTGATCCAGCAAAACCTGCTATCACATTTCTTTTCTCAATTTTTCTGACTTTGTTTGCAGTTCTTTTAATGACAGTATTTCCCATACTAACTTGTCCATCACTAGCAACTACAACATTATTATCTTTTCTTACTAATACAATCGTTGTCATAGTTATTAAATGGATATTAATTTGAAGAGTTCAAGGCCTTGATTACTTTTATTGATCTAAGCAAATAATGAATATATACGTATTAAAATAATGAAAAGAAAAGCTGATATTACTAGAAAAACAAAAGAAACATCAATAAAGGTAGAACTTAATATTGATGGTAAGGGCCAATACAAAATTGACACAGGAATTGGTTTCTTGGATCACATGCTAGAACAACTATCAAAACATTCATCAATTGATCTTAAAGTTAAAGCAAAAGGAGATACTCATATTGATTTACATCATACAACGGAGGATACAGGTATTGCCATTGGTGAATGCTTAAAAAAAGCATCAAAAAATTTTGTTGGAATAAAAAGATACGCGCATGCACTTTTGCCTATGGATGAAACACTGACTAGAGTAGCGCTAGATGTGTCTAACAGGCCATATCTAATTTGGAATGTTAAATTAAAAGTTGAGAAATTAGGTGAAATGGATACAGAATTATTTAAAGAATGGTTCCAAGCCTTTGCACAATCTGCAGGAATTACGCTTCACGTAGAAAATATTTATGGTGATAATAGTCACCATATTATTGAATCTTGTTATAAAGGACTAGCCAGATCACTCAGAGCAGCGCTTGAATTAGATCCCAAAAATAAAAATACAGTGCCCTCTACAAAAGGTTCTTTATAAAAAAAAGAATTAATGAAAGTCACAATTGTTGATTATAGCTCAGGCAATATAAGCTCTGTAATAAACTCTTTTAAGGAAGTTGCACAAAACAAAGCAACTATAGAAGTAACTTCAGATTTAAATAAAATTAAATCTTCTGATAAAATTGTTTTGCCAGGACAAGGATCATTTAAAAGTTGTGTAGATGCTTTAAAAAAAATTAATGGCCTTACAGATACACTTAATGAATTTGCAATAAATGATAAAAAACCTCTTCTTGGTATTTGTGTTGGGTTGCAAATGTTTGCAGACGTTGGTTATGAAGAAACTGAAACAAAAGGTCTAGGATGGATTCCAGGTAAAGTGTCTAAAATTAATAACCAAAACGGTAAATTTAAGCTTCCACATATCGGGTGGAATGAAATTAATATTGTTAAAGATAGTAAGATTTTTAATAATATAGAAGATAAATCCCACATGTATTTTGTGCACAGTTATGAATTTATACCTGAGGACAAATCCATAATTGCTGCAACAACGGATTATTCATCGAAAGTAGTATGTGCTGCAGAAAAAGAGAATATCTTTGGAACCCAATTTCACCCTGAAAAGAGTGACAAAATAGGGCTTAGAATAATAGAAAATTTTATTGCATTATAAGAAATTAAAAAAATGTCAGATTTACTTAAAAATTCAAATTTATCTCTAGATACTGCAGATAAAATCGTTTCAGATACATTGCACGATTGTGATGATGGAGAGTTGTATATAGAAGATACAAAATTTGAAACTGTAACTTTAGATGATAATAAAATTAAAAGCTCAGAATATAGTATAGACTCAGGTTATGGTTTTAGAGCAATTACTGATGATGTGATTGCTTACTCACATTCAAACGAAATTTCAGAGGAGTCTCTTAAAAAATCAAGTGAAAATTTAAAGTCAACGCTTAAGGGTAAAAAAGGTACTTACAATTCTGCAATTACAAAAACAAATCAAAAATTTTATAATGATATAGATCCTATCGAAACAAAGTCCTTAAATGCAAAGATAGAATTGTTAAATTTAATGAATGAATATTCAAGATCAAAAGATCAATCTGTGAAACAGGTCTCAGCTAGTTTTCTAGGAGAGAAAAAAAATATTGAAATTTTAAGACTAGGGGGCGAATTACTCAAAGACAGTAGACCTCTGGTTAGAATAAATATATCAATGATGGTAGAAAAAAATGGTAGAAAAGAAACCGCTGTATATGGAGTCGGTGGAAGACAGTCTTATGATGAATATCTTAAAGATGGAAGTTGGAAGAAGTTGTGTGATGAAGCATTTCGAATTGCCACAACTAATTTAAAAAGCAAACCATCTCCTGCAGGTGAAATGAAAGTTGTTCTTGGACCTGGTTGGCCAGCTATATTAATACATGAAGCAATAGGGCATGGTCTTGAAGGCGATTTTAATCGAAAAAAAACCTCTGTTTTCCATAATTTAGTTGGCCGAAGGGTTGCTAGTGAAGGTGTCACTATAATTGATGATGGAACTATAGATAATAGAAGAGGAAGTCTTAACATTGATGATGAAGGAACTCCTACAGAAAAGACAGTTTTAATTGAAAAAGGAATTTTAAAAAACTTTATGCAAGATAGATTAAATGCACGATTGATGAATACTAAGTCTACAGGCAATGGAAGAAGAGAAAATTACAAACATATCGTATTACCCAGAATGCGTAATACGATAATGCTAAACGGTACTCATACACAGGAAGAGATGATTAATTCTGTAAATAGGGGGATTTTTGCTGTTAGTTTTGGAGGTGGACAAGTTGATATTACTTCAGGAAAGTTTGTTTTTAATTGTACAGAAGCTTATGAAATAGTAGATGGTAAAATTGGTGCACCTTTAAAAGGAGCAACTTTAATTGGCGATGGCCCATCATCTCTTAAAGAAGTTTTAATGGTTGGCAATGATATGATGCTAGACCCTGGTATTGGAACTTGTGGTAAGTCTGGACAAGGGGTTCCAGTTGGAGTTGGTCAACCATCTCTCTTAATTGATAATATGACAGTTGGCGGCACTCAACTATAAAAATGTTAAAAGAAAAAGATTATCTAGGTAATATTGCTGAGCAATGTATATCTAAATCTAATAAACTTGGTTCAACAGATGTAAGTGTAATGGTAATGCATTCAGTATCCGAGGATGTAAGTGTAAGAAATAGAAAATTAGATGGCTCAACAAGGTCTGAAAATTTAGGTATTAGATTAACAACTTACATTGGTAAAAAAAAGTCTACAATTTCATCTTCAGATCTGAACACAAAAAATTTAGATGGTCTGATTAATAGATGCATTGAGAGTACTAAAATAACGCCTGAAGATGATCTAAACTCTCTGGCAGATAAAGAACTTTATTTTAAAGGCGATAAAGACCTAGAATTGTATGATGAAACAGTTTTAGAAAATAAAAAGAAAATAGAATACATAAACGAAGCTGAGGAAGAGGCTTTTTCCAGAAAAGATATTGTTAATACCAATGGATCGGGCTTTAGCCAAAATAAATCAAATTTTATTTTAGCAAATTCAAGTGGATTTTCTGATGGTTATAAAACATCTCAGTTTACAGCCTATTGTGAGGTAGTATCAAAAAATAATGGAAGCATGGAGAGAGATTACGAGTACAGTAGCAAACGTTTTTTTAACGATATTCTAAAACCAAAACAATTAGGGTCAAAAGCTGCTGAATTAGCTTTAAAAAAATTGAATCCAAAAAAAATAAAAAGTGAGAAATTAAATATTATTTTTGATAAAAGAATTGCTAAAGGTTTTTTATCCTCATTTTCAAGTGCTATATCCTCTAGTTCATTTGCAAAAGGAACAACTTTTTTAAAAGATAAACTTAATAAAAAAATATTTGGAGATAAAATTAATATTCAAGATAAAGCTGACATTAAAAAAGCAAATGGCTCGAGATATTTTGATGTTGAAGGGGTTAAGACGAGTCCTTTAGATCTTGTAAAAGATGGAGCTTTAAACGATCTTTTAATTGATACTTACAACGGAAAAAAAATAAAAAAAAAGTCAAATGGTAGAGCTAGTGGTTCATCAAATTTATATTTCCTAAATGGTGATTTAAGTTTTGAGGAATTACTCAACTCAAATAAAAAGCTGCTTTATATTACAGAAACAATCGGTAGGGGGTCAAACATAATTACTGGAGATTATTCAGTTGGTGCATCTGGATTAATGGTTGAAAATGGTGAGTTTTCGTATCCTGTAAGCGAAATAACAATAGCTGGAAATTTAAATAATATTTATAAAAATATATCATTAGCCAATGATTTAGAATTCAACTATTCAACTAATTCACCTACAATGTTAGTTGAAGGGATGATTGTTGGAGGAAAATAACTTATAAATTTATAAGTTAATAAAAAAAATTTAAAATAGTGAAAATATTTCCAGCCATAGATATTAAGGATAAAAAGTGCGTAAGACTAGTTAAAGGAGATTTTGACAAGAAAACTGAGTACAAAATGTCTCCAGTTGAACAAGCTAGCAAATATAGGAATCATGGTTTCAAAAATTTACATATAGTCGATCTTGATGGAGCTTTAACTGGCGAAACTGTTAATCTAAGTATTATCCAAGATATAGTTGGTAAATTTGATTTAAAGGTTGAGATTGGTGGTGGTATCAGAAAGCTTGATAGTATTAAAAAATATGTTGATGCTGGTGTTGAAAAAGTGATTTTAGGAAGTGCTGCTATTAAAGATAAAATATTTTTAAAAGAGGCGTGTCAAAAATTTCCGGATAAAATAGCGTTAGGTTTAGATGCTAAAGATGGATATTTATCTGTATCTGGATGGAAAGAAAATTCTAATCAATTAACTTTAGATTATTTGAGTGAAGTAAATGATTATGGAGTTAGTAGACTTATTTATACTGATATAAATAAAGATGGTATGAAGAAAAGCCCAAATTTTGAAGATACATCAAAAATTGCAGCTAAATCAAATTGTCCTGTAATCATATCTGGAGGGGTTTCATCAATAGATGATGTTAAAAAAGCAAAAGGTTTAAAAAATATTGAAGGTATAATAGTTGGAAAAGCTATTTATGATGGCGATATTAAATTAGAAGACCTTGTGAAAGAAGATGCTTAAAAATAGAATAATTCCCTGTTTAGATGTAAATAACGGTCGTGTTGTTAAGGGCATTAACTTCATTGATCTTAAAGATGCAGGAGACCCTGTTGAGCAAGCAAAAATTTACAGCGAAGGTGGAGCTGATGAAATATGTTTTTTAGATATTACAGCCTCAAACGAAAACAGAGAAACCATTTATGACGTTGTAGAAAAAACCTCCAAGAAATGTTTTGTGCCTTTAACAGTTGGTGGAGGAGTTAGAAGTGTTGAAGATATAAGTAAATTACTTAACTGTGGTGCTGATAAAGTTTCAATAAATACAGCTGCTGTAAGTGACAAGCAAGTTGTTGTTGATAGTTCTAAAAAATTTGGTTCCCAATGTATTGTTGTTGCAATAGATGCAAAAAAAAATGGAAATATATGGGAGATCTATACTCATGGCGGAAGAAATAAAACAGGCATTGATGCATTAAAATTTGCAAAAGAAATGGAGAAAAGTGGAGCGGGTGAATTACTTGTAACATCAATGGATAGAGATGGTACACAGGCTGGATATGATATTGATTTGATGTCTAAGATTTCATCTGCTGTAAATATTCCTGTTATTGCCTCTGGTGGAGTTGGTACCTTAGATCATTTAGTAGATGGTATTAAATTAGGTAATGCGAGTGCGGTTTTAGCAGCTTCCATTTTTCATTATGGAAAATATTCAGTAAAGCAGGCAAAGGAATATTTGGATTTAAAAGGAATTCCAGTTAGAATTTAGTATGCTAAAAACTTTAGAGGATTTAATTAATATAATTCGAGATAGAAAATCATCATCAGATGATAGCTCTTACACATCAAAATTACTTAAAAATAGATCTTTATCAGTAGAAAAGGTTAAAGAGGAGATTGCTGAGCTTATAGAAGCTGTAGAAAATAATTCGAATAAAATTCACGAGGCAGCTGATGTTTTTTACCATTTGTTAGTTTATCTAGAAGGAAACGGCGTCCGTATTGAGGATATCATGGATGAATTAGAAAAAAGGAAGAAAAAAAAAGAGTCTTAAAAAGACCAAATTAGTGTTAGCTTTCTAAAAATTAAATTCATTTATGAGCCACAAATTCTATAAACCAGCAAGATCAAGACTTCAGAGAAGTGAATTAGCAGTCCCTGGTTCATCACCAAAAATGTTTGAAAAGGCTTTAAATTCAGACGCAGATTATGTTTTCTTGGATTTAGAAGATGCTGTCTCTCCAAATGACAAGATAGCTGCAAGAGCAAATGTTATTAAAGCTTTAAATGAAATTAATTGGAGAGATAAAGGAAAAACTATCTCTGTTAGAATTAACAGTTTAGATACTCATTACATGTATAGTGATCTAGTTGAACTTGTAGAGCAAGCGGGACAAAATATTGATACTATACTTGTACCCAAAGTTGGAACTGGAAGTGATGTTTACATGGTAGATTGTATGCTAACTCAAATAGAAACAAACAAAAAAATTAAAAATAAAATTGGAATTGAATGTTTAATTGAAACTGCTTTAGGGATGTCTAATATTAAAGAAATTGCAAAATCTAGTGAAAGATTAGAGGCATTACATTTTGGAGTTGCTGATTATGCTGCAAGTCTAAGAGCAAGAACTGTTGTGATAGGTGGTTTAAATCCAGATTATCCAGGGGATCAATGGCATCATGGTTTATCAGAATTAGTTCTGACATGCAGAGCATATGGTCTTAGAGCGATAGACGGACCATTTGGAGATTTTAATGATCCAGATGCATATATTGCTTCAGCGAAAAGAGCTGCTATTATTGGTATTGAAGGCAAATGGGCAATACATCCATCCCAAATAGAGTTAGCAAATAAAGTTTTTTCTCCACCAGAAGCAGAGGTAAACAAAGCAAAAAGAATTTTAGAAGAATTAGAAAAAGCAGCTAAAGAAGGAAAAGGAGCTGCACAACTAGATGGAAGAATGATCGATGCTGCATCCGCAAGAATGGCAGAAAATATTGTAAATATTAATAAAAAAATAGAGGATAAATAAAATGGATATTCACGAGTACCAAGCAAAAAAAATACTTGCAGGATTTGGAGTCTCAATACCTAGAGGTGGAATAGTTTATAGTCCTGAAAATGCAGAGAACAAAGCTAGAGAACTTGGAGGATCTAAGTGGGTTGTAAAGGCCCAAATTCATTCAGGGGCAAGAGGAAAAGCAGGTGGAATAATCGTTTGTAATACTGAATTAGAGGTTGCTCAAGCAACTGATAAACTTTTAGGTAAAAAGCTTGTGACAAATCAAACTGGCCCTGAAGGGAAAGTTGTAAATAGAGTTTATATTGAAGAAGCAACTGATATTAAAAAAGAACTTTATCTTGGACTTGTTTTTGATCGAAGTTCTGAGTCAATAATGGTAGTTGCATCCACTGAGGGAGGGATGAGTGTTGAGGAAATTTCTAAACAGAAACCAGAAACTATTATTAGATCCAAAATTGAAGTAGCTGTCGGAATGCAACAATTTCAAGCAAGAGAAATTGCATTTGGCCTAGGTATTGAACCAAAATTAATTTCAAGAACTGCAGAAGCAATAACAGGATGTTACAGAGCATTTAGTGAGCTTGATGCAACTATGGTTGAGGTAAATCCGTTAGTAATTTCAAACCAAGATCAAATTTTAGCTTTAGATTGTAAAATGAGTTTTGATAATAACGCATTATTTAGAAGGAACCAAATATCAGAACTTAGGGATAAAACGCAGGAAAATGCAAGCGAGGTTTATGCATCTGATAGAGGCCTTAATTACGTAAGTTTAGATGGCAATATTGGAAATATAATTAATGGAGCTGGTTTAGCTATGGCTTCAATGGACATGATAAAATTAGCAGGTGGAGAGCCAGCTAATTTCTTAGATGTTGGCGGTGGAGCGACTCCTGAAAAAATTGTCAAAGCATTTAAATTAATTTCAATGGATAAAAAGGTAAAAGTTATATTAGTTAATATATTTGCAGGAATAAACAGATGTGATTGGGTTGCAGAAGGAATAGTTCAAGCTTTAGAAAAAATTGATATTAAAGTTCCTTTAGTAATACGATTAGCAGGTACCAATGTTGAAAAAGGTAATAAAATTTTAAAAGAAAGTAAAATAAATTATATTGAGGCAAATACTTTAGAAGATGCAGCAAATAAAGCTGTTAAAGCTTTAGGGAAATAAATGTCAGTATTAATAGATAAAAATACAAAAATCATAATTCAAGGTTTTACTGGGAAGATGGGCTCTTTTCATGCAGAGGAAATGATTAAATATGGTTCTAATGTTGTTGGTGGTGTTACACCAGGCAAAGGTGGATCAAAACATTTGAATTTACCAGTTTTTAATACTGTAAAAGAGGCTGTTGATAGCACTGGTGCATCAGCTTCAATATTGTTTGTCCCCCCAGCCTTTGCTGCAGACTCCGCTATGGAGGCTGCGGATGCCGGAATTAAAACGTGTGTAGCTATTGTAGACGGCATACCTTCACACGATATGATAAAAATCAAAAGATATATGAGAAGATATTCTAGGGTTCAAAAAATGACTATGATTGGACCTAATTGTGCAGGTGTTATTAGTCCAGGGAAAGCTATGCTTGGCATAATGCCAGGCCATATTTATAAAGAGGGCAATGTTGGAATTATCGGAAGATCAGGAACACTGGGTTATGAGGCTGCACAGCAAATGAAGAATTTGGGAATTGGTATTTCAACAAGTGTTGGAATAGGAGGAGATCCAATAAATGGAAGTTCTTTTAAAGACATTTTAGAAAAATTTGAGGAGGACAAAGAAACGGACGTAGTTTTAATGATTGGTGAAATTGGTGGACCACAGGAAGTTGCAGCTGGGAATTTCGCAAAAGACAATATGAAAAAACCTGTAATTGCTTATATAGCCGGTCTTACAGCTCCTAAAGGGCGTGTTATGGGACATGCAGGAGCAATAGTTTCAGCATACGGAGAGAGTGCCGTCGAAAAGGTTGAGCTTTTAAAAGAGTGTGGAGTAAAAATATCAAAAAATCCATCTGTGATGGGCGAAACTGTAAAGGCCGTATTAGAGAAAAAGTAAGATGAGCAAAATAAAGGTAATTGCTTTTTAATTTTAGGTTTCATCATTTATAAAGTTTTTATTGCAGTAAAAAACTTTGAGATAGGAGTAAATAAACAAGTCGCAGAAATAGAAAAAATGGGCTTTGAAAGAGAGGATGAGGTCATTGGATTAATGATGTATTTAGGTGATGAAGAAGATCTACAATTAGTTGAGCATTTGTTAGTTAAAAGTAGATCAAAATGTTTTGAGATGAAGCAGATTGCAGAGGAGTCTTCAAACGCATACTATGAATGTGCAAAAATTAAAGCTATTGTAAAAGAAGGAAAAATCTTAAGAGTTTTAGAGGAGCTTAAAGTTTTATAATGAGTTATGATAATAATAATATTTTCGCTAAGATTTTAAGAGGCGAAATACCTTGTAAAAAAGTATACGAGGACGATTATGTTTTATCATTTCATGATATTAATCCTCAAAAAAAAATTCACGTGCTGGTAATTCCAAAAGGAAAATATGTTGACTTAGATGATTTTTGCAAAAATGCAAAATCAAATGAAATAGTCGGTTTATTTAAAGGTATTGAAGTAGTTTCAAAAAAACTTGGCATTTCAAGTGAAAGAGGAAAAGGTTATAGAGCATTAACAAATATTGGTAGTGATGGTGGTCAGGAAGTTCCACATTTACATTTTCATTTATTTGGTGGTGAAAAAGTTGGGAAGATGGTGTCATGATTGAGAAAATAGATAGATACTATCTTGAAATAAATTCTACTAAAGATTTAAAAATAAAATCACGACCCTCAGGCAATTTTTTTCTTGAAGAAGAAGTCAAAAATAAATTTGATTTAAATAAATTTTTTTAAACAGATTGGAAAAAGACACGAGTGGGTAGATAGGCTGACTTGGCAAGATAAACATTGGA
>JBJLDV010000014.1:0-29753 GCA_045566195.1 Candidatus Pelagibacter sp.
ACGTAATATTACAGACATAGATGACAAAATAATTAAATCATCTAAAGAAAAGAAAATTCCAATCTCTGATTTAACAAAGAGTATAACAAAAAAATTTCACACCGATTGTGATTATCTAATTTGTGAGTCACCTTCATATGAACCTAGAGCAACAGAAAATATCAAGCTAATGATTGAAATGATTAGTGACTTGATTAAAAGTAATTTTGCTTATGAGAGTGAAAAACATATTTATTTCAAAGTTAAAAATTTCAAAGATTATGGAAAACTCTCTAATAAAAATCTTGAAGACTTAATAGCGGGTTCAAGGGTAGAAGTTTCTGAAAACAAAAAAAATCCAGAAGATTTTGTTTTATGGAAACCCTCAAAAGATGATGAGCCCTTTTGGGAGTCTCCTTGGGGGAATGGAAGACCAGGTTGGCATTTAGAATGTTCAGTTATGTCAAAAAAATATCTTGGAGATACTTTTGATATACATGGAGGGGGCAGAGATCTAATATTCCCACATCACGAAAATGAAATGGCTCAATCTATTTGTGCTAACAAAACTAAGAATTTAGCAAACTATTGGGTTCATAATGGTTTTATAACAATGTCAAAAGAAAAGATGGCAAAGTCACAAGGCAATGTTCTAAAAATTAGTGATTTTAAAAGTAATTATAATGGACAAGTTTTGAGATTAGCTTTAATGAGCGCACACTATACCCAACCATTAGATTGGAACAATAAATTAATGAATGAGTGTTATAAAACAATTAATAAGTGGTATGATTGTTATTCTCCAACTAATAAAAAAATTTTAATTAAAGATGAAGATCTTCAGCCATTATATGATGATCTGAATACTCCAGGATATTTAGCAAACCTACATAAACTCTATATAAAAGCAAAAGATGGCAGTTTAAAAGATAAAGAGTTATTTACTATAGCATGTAACTTTATTGGACTTTTAAGGCAGCCCAAAGATCAATGGGACAAATTTAAAAAAGAAAAACTTTCTTTATCAGAAAAAGAAATTTCTGAAAAAATAAACGATAGGAACAAAGCGAGAGAAGATAAAAATTATAAATTAGCTGATAAAATCAGAGATGAATTATTGGATAAAGGTATTTTAATTGAAGATAAAGATGGTAAAACAACTTGGAAAATTAAATGAGTAAAGAAAGATTATATATATTTGATACAACTCTTAGAGATGGCGCACAAACTCAAGGTGTACATTTTTCTTTAGATGAAAAACTAAAAATTGCAAATGCCCTAGACAATCTTGGTGTTGATTATATAGAAGGGGGATGGCCTGGGGCGAATCCCACGGATACAGAATTTTTTCAAAAAAATCCAAAGTTAAAAAATTCAAAATTCACAGCATTTGGTATGACAAAAAAAAGTGGAAGGAGCGCAGATAACGATCCTGGATTAGCAGCTATACTTAATTCAAACACGACTTCCGTATGTGTTGTAGGAAAAAGTTGGGACTTTCATGTTGATGTAGCTTTGGGAATTACAAATGAAGAAAACCTAGAAAACATAAGCGAAACCACAAAACTTTTTGTAAAAAATAACAAAGAATTTATGTTTGATGCAGAACATTTTTTTGATGGTTATAAAGCAAATCCAAAATATGCTTTGGAATGCATTAAAGCAGCATTTGATAATGGAGCCAAATGGATTGTACTATGTGATACAAATGGTGGAACATTACCACATGAAGTAACTAAAATTGTAAAGAAAGTTACAGATCATATACCTGGGAAAAATTTAGGCATACACGCTCATAATGATACAGGCAATGCTGTTGCAAATTCAATTGCTGCGGTCTTATCAGGAGCGAGACAAGTTCAAGGAACTATAAATGGACTAGGAGAAAGATGTGGAAATGCAAATTTAATGTCACTTATACCCACATTTTATTTAAAAAAAGAATTTAGTGATAAGTTTGAAATAAAAATTAATGAGAATAATATTAAAAATATTACTCAATGTTCAAGATTGCTTGACGAAATACTAAATAGAAAGCCTAATAAACATTTACCATATGTAGGAGCTGCTGCATTTTCTCATAAAGGTGGATTACATGTATCTGCTGTTCAAAAAGATCCTAAAACCTATGAACATATAAATCCTACCGATGTAGGAAATAATAGAAATATAGTTGTTTCAGATCAATCAGGCAGATCTAATATAATGTCAAGATTAAACAGTATTGGAATTAAAGTTGAAGATAAGGATCCAAAAATAAAAAAACTTTTAGAAGAAGTTAAAGATAGAGAATTTATTGGATATAGTTATGACGGAGCTGATGCATCTTTTGAACTATTGGCAAGAAGAGCAATGGGTGAAATCCCAAGATATATATCAATCAAGGAGTACGATGTGACAGTTAAAAAAGATAAAAATCAAAAAATTATTTCTTCAGCAAAAGCTCACCTGGAAGTAGATAAAAAAATTATTCTGTGCGAAGGTGAAGGAAATGGTCCTGTAAACGCTTTAGATAATGCTATAAGAAACAATGTAGATAAATTAGCAAAGTATTCACAATACTTAAAAGATTTAAAATTGGTAGACTACAAAGTTCGAATTTTAAATACAGGCACTGAAGCAGTTACTAGAGTATCAATCGAAAGCACTGATTCAAAAGGAAAAAACTGGTTTACAATTGGTGTCTCCGCAAACATAATTGATGCATCTTTTAAAGCATTGATAGATAGTTTGGATTATAAGCTTTTTAAAGATAAAGCACCTGCAAGTCTTTAATGTTTAATAATTTAACTTTTATACTAAATAGGCCTCAATTATCAGAAAATATTGGCGCATGCGCTAGAGCAATGAAAAATTTTAATTTTTCAAAATTGGTCCTAGTAAATCCCAAACCATCCTTTCCTAATGACAAAATAATTGCAACATCTGTAGGAGCAAAAGAAATAATAAAAAAAGCCAAAACTTATGACAGCTTAAAGCTAGCATTAAAAAATGTTGATTATTTGATTTCAACAACATCTAGATTCAGAAATAAAAACATAAAACATATAGAATTAAAAGAGATCAAAAATTTAGATTTTAGTAAAAGAGTTGCATTTTTATTTGGTTCAGAAGCATCTGGATTAACTAATAATGATTTAAGTTATTCCAATTATGTACTGAAAATTCCATGTAACCCAAAATACAAATCATTAAACCTTTCTCATAGCTTAATTATTGTTGCTCAACATGTTTTTGAACTATTAAATCAAAATAAAAATAGATACAAAAAATCTGATAAAATTAAACCTGCATCAAAAAAAGATGTTAAGTCAATGGTAGACCTTTGCCTCAGCCACTTAGAAGAAATTAATTTTTTTAAACCTAAAGAAAAAAAACCTAAAATGATGCAGAATTTATTAAGTTTATTTTATAGAGTTGAACTTTCTCAAAAGGAAACTCGTATTTTATCTAGTGTATTTGCAACTTTAGCTAAAAAAGGTCGATTGACAAAATGAAGAGTAAGTTTATAAACCCATCTATTAAATGACAAAAAGATTAAACTCAAAACATAAAGTAGATAGAAGACTTAAGGTAAATTTATGGGGAAGACCAAAAAGTCCTTTTAATACTAGAGGATATCCACCAGGCCAACATGGCCAAGCCAAATCTTCTAAACCGTCTGATTACGGAGTACAACTTCAAGCAAAACAAAAATTAAAATCTTATTATGGTAATATGAACGAGAGACAATTTAGAAATGTTTATAAAAAGGCGATTAAGAAAAAAGGCGATACAGCAGAAAATTTAATTGGTCTTTTGGAAAGAAGATTAGATGCAATTGTTTATAGAGCAAAGTTATCAACTACTATTTTTTCAGCGCGTCAATTAATTAGTCATGGTCACATCAAAGTAAACGGTAAAAAAGTAAATATCGCTAGCTATCAAGTTAAAGAAGAAGATGATATTGAGATAAGAGATAAATCAAAACAATTAGCATTTATTGATATAGCATTAGCTAATAAAGAACGTGACGTTCCTGAATATCTTCAAGTTGATGAAAAAAATAAAAAATTAAAGTTTGTAAGAGTTCCAAAATTTGAAGAAGTTCCTTACCCAGTGGTCATGGAGCCAAATTTAGTTATCGAGTACTATTCAAGATAAATATAAATTTATAATTTTTAATTATAAATATAAATGCAGAAATTAAAAAAAAAAATATTTTATTTATTTATTTTTTCTTTTTTTATAATTGGAAGTCTAGCATCTCTTGATGCGGGCATATCTCATGATGAATGGCATGAAGAAGAAAACTGGAAGTACAATATTAGTTTATCACAAAATTTAATAAATGAGCTACTGTTTGATAAGGAAGATGATTTTAGCTCAGATGAATATAAAGATAAATATTACGGAATTGGTTTTCAAATTATATCTCAACCAATTCAGCATGTAATAAAAAACATATTATTAAAATATCAAAATATAAATGAGTTTGGTGCAAAACTTGTTTCTAAACATTTTGTTGTATTTTTATTTTTCTTTATTTCTGGTCTATGTTTTTACTCGATATTAAAAAAAATAGTTAAAGAAAGAAATTTTTGTTACTTCGCTTTATTAATATATTTTCTTTACCCATATTTGTTTGGGCAATCATTATTTAGTCCGAAAGATATACCTTTTATGTCGGCTTGGATTATTTGTACTTTAATAAGTTTTAATATATTTGAAAAACTTCTAAAAAATAAAGACTTAAGATATACAAAAATAATATTATTTGCTCTCTCTACGGCATTTTTATTGTCTATAAGGGTTACAGGAGTCCTTATATTATTACAGTACTTAATAACTTTTATTATTTTTATAAATTTAGATAAGATATCTTTTATTAATTTTCTAAAAAAATTTATTTCTAAACTATTTATTTTTATTTTTTTAACAATTTTCTTTATTTATATTTTTTATCCCCTCTATTGGAGTAATCCCTTAACAATAATGAATGCAATCAAATGGATGGGTCATTATTATCATGATGTATGTACCAATACTCTCGGGACATGTATGAATGCAAAGAATTTACCACCAACTTATATACCTATTTGGCTGTCAGTTAAATTACCATTAATAATTATATTAGGAATTTTTCTTATTCCCCTTACTGAAAAAAAAATATTTTCAAATAATAAAAAAAATTTAGTTTTTGGAACTATATTAATCACTTCTGTCTTTATACCTTTTATTTTAATTTTTAGAAAAGTTCATCTATATGATGAGGTTAGACACATCATGTTTTTAATGCCATTTTTTTTTATATTAGGGATTGTTTCATTATATACATTTTCAAAAAAAATTTTTTATGTTTTAGGAGTAATAACTTTATCTATTTTTATAGTAGAAAACATTAGGATACATCCATATCAATATGTATGGTTCAATCTACCTTCAAGATTTCTTGATTTATCAAATAAATTTGAATTAGAGTACCAAGGTATAAGCGGCAAGAATATTGCTGAAAAAATTTCTGAGATGAATAGTAAAAATTTATGTATTTTAACTAGTCCAATTTATTCTGTAGAACCATTTCTGA
The DNA here is from genome assembly GCA_045566195.1 of Candidatus Pelagibacter sp. Classification (GTDB taxonomy): domain Bacteria; phylum Pseudomonadota; class Alphaproteobacteria; order Pelagibacterales; family Pelagibacteraceae; genus Pelagibacter. The sequence continues at coordinate 5,546 of JBJLDV010000014.1, forward strand.
ATAAAGAAAAATTTAATTGTTTTGATAGATGGCAACTTATAGATACTGATTATAAGAGGCCTTTTATAGCAGTCCAACATGTTAGAAATATAAAAAAAGGAATGCCTTATAATTGTAAATCAATTTATGATGAAGGTTTTAAACTTTTATTTCATAGTAAAAAATTTATTACAGGTAAAATTCTCAAATGTTTTTAATTTTTTTTAATTTTAACTAACAGCGACTTACCAAAAAAGTATTTCATTAACAACGTATCTATCAAGATTGAGATTGGTATTAAATAATTCCAAAATTTTATTTTAAACGAAAAATTATTTAAATTATCTTTTGTAAAAAAATTTGATAACAAAATTAAACAAAATCCTATAAAATCAAAATACCTCATCTTGTATTTTCTAATTTTACATTTTTTAAGCAAGATCTTAAAGTCAGTCTTACTGTACCTTCTAAAATGACCGATTTTTTTATCATAAAGTGAGTATAAAAATTGAAATGCGGGAACACATATTATCAATGTACCATTTGGTTTTAATAGTCTGTAGGCTTTTTTAATTTCTTCTTTATCCTTTTTAATATGTTCAATGACATCTAAGTAAAGAATGGTATCAAATGAATTTTTTTTGAACCTACTTAAGTTTTTTTTAATAAAAATTTTTTTATTATCACTATGTTTCTTGGATAAAATATTGAAATATTTTTTTGTTGGCTCTACCAACGTTATTTTTTTTGCTATTTTGGAATAATTTTCTATATAGATGCAATTTCCAGGTCCAACCTCTAAAATACTTTCCTTAATATCGTTTTTAATTAGTGAAAATTGATACGCTCTATAGAGATTGGCGGCATCAAAATTATGTAGTTCCCAACCGGTGTAAGTCATTTGATTTTATATGACTTTACTCAACTTAAGTCTATATTAGAATAATTTTTATAAATTTTATTAAAATTCGTATAAATCATCTGTAAATAAATGGCTAAATGTAGCTGACCATTTTTTTGTATAATTTAGTTTTTTTAAAAATAGATAAATTTCTGATTGTTCAATATCTTCACCATATATTTCGACACAAATTAATTTTGGTCTATATATTTTAAAATCTAATGATTTTAATGCTTCATAATCGGCACCTTCAATATCAATATTTAAAAAGTCAATTTTTCTATTTTTAAATTTACTGTTATTGATAATAGTAGTTAGTTTGTTAGATTTAACTTCTTTTTCAGATATGTTACCCTGCATTCTCTGACGAGCTATATTTTTTTTAATAGTGCTGAGCTGACTCAACTTTTTTTGATAGAAATATGTTACATATCCATCTGCATTGGTTATGGCAACGTTTAAATTTATATCATCAGGTCTGGCAAAGTTAAATAAATCAATAGAAAATTCACTTAAATCAATATTTATTCCACGCCAATTTTTTTTATAAAGTAGATATGTATTATTTCTGTCTAAAGGATGATATCCACCTACATCAACATAAAATCCATCGTTAATATTTTTTAAAATATTTATAATTTCTAAATCTTCACTCTCCATAGAGTAACTATTTTTTTTTAGAAAAAATTTATTTTTAATATAGATATTTTGTATAATATGTAGTTTTTTGTATACTTCTTTAAGTATATTTATCATTCTACTGACTTAAGTTCATTTTTAATTTTAAAAATAAACTTATTAATCAATATTCTCTCATCATTACTTAAATAATTTTCTTTTTCTATAGCTTTTTGCATTTCGCTTTTAACAGAAATAACCATATTTTTTCTACCTTCTTTAGAAAATAATAATTCAGCTTTTTCATCAAATTTATTTATAGTTTTTCCTATTGTGAATTCAAAAACTATAATTAGAGCAATGACTGCAACCATCACTTTATAAATATAATGCCTCATTCAATTAAATTTTTTTCTTTAAGTAGATTTTTAAGTTCACCATTTTCAAACATTTCTTTTATAATATCACATCCTCCAATAAATTCATTTTTCACGTATAATTGCGGGATTGTAGGCCACTCACTATATTTTTTGATACCCTGTCGTATTGATTCATCAGCCAAAACATTAACCCCTTTAAATTTTACATCTAGTAATTTCAAAATATTTATAACGGCCATTGAAAATCCACATTCAGGCATTTCCGGGGTACCTTTCATAAATAAACAGACTTCATTATTTGCTATTTCATTTTCTATTTTATCTTTAATTTGTTGATCCATCTTTCTCCTTTGTTTTTAGTGCTAGAGCATGAAGTTCATTTCCCATCTTACCTTTAAGGGAGTCATAAACCATTTTATGCTGCTGAATTTTAGTTTTACCTGCGAATTTAGAAGATATAACTGTTGCTGAGTAATGATTACCGTCGCCAGCTAAATCTTGTATTTCTACTATTGCATCTGGAAAAGTTTCTTTTATTAAACTTTCAATTTCTTTTAACTGCATTGCCATTAGTTAATCATATACTTTCTTAACCAATTTTTATAGGTCTTTTCTAGATCGTCAATTGACAATTTGATCTCATCTGAAAATTCAATATTTTCATCAATAACAGTTCCAAGCTTATCATAATGTACAGAGTTTTCCTTTAAAATCTTATCTACTTTGGTTAAGTTTTCTTTTTGAATTTCTACTAAATATCTAGCTTGATCTTCTCCAAAAAAATACTCAAATTTATTAACTAAACCTTTTAATTGATTAATTTTAATGCCCCTTTTTCCCTTTAAACACATTTTGGAGATAGCAACTATTATTCCACCTAATGACACGTCATGACAAGACTCTACCAATTTTTCGTTTATTAATTTTAAAGTAGTAAAACCATTATTTTTTTCATTAAACAGGTTTACTTCAGGCGGTGGTCCTTTTTTTTCAGATAGGATATTTCGTGCAAAAATACTTTGCTCTAAGTGTCCAATTGTTTTACCAATTACTAATATAATATTTCCAGTATTTTTAAGATCCATAGATATCATGTTTTGATAATTTTTAATCAATCCAACTCCACCAATAGTCGGTGTTGGTTTGATACCTTTGTCTTTGGTTTCATTATAAAAAGAGACATTTCCCGAAACAACTGGAAAGTCTAAATATTTACTTGCTTCAGTGATACCATGAACACACTCAACAAACTCACCCATGTTTTTCTCTTTTTCTGGATTTCCAAAATTTAAACAGTTAGTAATAGCTATAGGATCTGCTCCGACAGAAATTAAATTTCTCCAACTTTCACAAACTATTTGTTTTCCTCCAGATAAAGGATGAGCAAAACAATATAAAGCGGAAGAGTCGACAGATGCAGCAACTGCTTTAGATGTTCCATGAATTCTTACTACACCTGAGTCACCACCTGGTTTTTGAATTGTGTCACCCATAACAGTGTGATCGTATTGATCCCAAATCCACTGTTTGTCACAGATATTTGCGTTAGATAATAATTTTTTTAAACAATCTTCAATTTTTAAAGTTTTGAAATCTTGTTTTTTAAATTTTATACTTTGAGGGAGTTTAATTTTTTTCCATTTTCTATCGTATACAGGAGCATTCTCAGCTAAGAAATCTATTGGTATACTGGCAACTTTTTTTTCATCAAAGTACAATTCAATATTTTTTGAGTTTGTAGTTTTTCCAATAACTGCAAAATCAAGATCCCATTTATCAAAAATTTTTTTTGCTTTTTCCTCTTTACCATTTTCTAGAACTATAAGCATTCTTTCCTGACTTTCTGATAACATAATCTCGTAAGGTGTCATTTTTTCTTCCCTACAAGGAACTTTATTTAGATTAAGCTCAATACCTAATTTTCCTTTTGATGCCATCTCAACACTTGATGAGGTTAATCCAGCAGCACCCATATCTTGAATTGCAATGATAGAGTCATCTGCCATTAACTCAAGACAAGCCTCTAATAAAAGTTTTTCTGTAAATGGATCACCAACTTGTACAGTTGGTTTTTTTTCCTCAATTTTGTCATCAAATACAGCTGACGCCATACTTGCACCATGTATTCCATCTCTTCCTGTTTTCGAACCAACATAGATAACTGGCTTATTAATACCCGCTGCTTTTGAATAAAATATTTTATTTTTATTAACCAGCCCAAGTGTCATTGCATTTACTAATATATTTCCATTATAAGATTCATCAAATGTTGTTTGGCCCGCAATAGTTGGCACACCAATACAGTTTCCATATCCACCAATTCCTTTAACAACTCCTCTTAATAAGTTTTTAGTTTTTTTGTGCTGAGGTGATCCAAAATGTATTGAGTTAAGATTTGCAATTGGTCTTGCGCCCATTGTAAAAACATCTCTCATAATACCTCCAACTCCAGTTGCTGCTCCTTGGTACGGTTCTATAAATGATGGATGATTATGGCTTTCAATTTTAAATACAATAGCATCATCATCTCCTATATCTATAACTCCCGCATTTTCTCCAGGACCTTGAATTACTTTTTTTCCTTTTGTATGTAAATTTTTAAGATGTTTTCTTGAAGATTTGTAAGAACAGTGCTCATTCCACATTGCTGAAAATATCCCTAATTCAGTTAAATTTGGAACTCTTTTTAAAAGATCACATATTTTTTTATACTCTTCTTTTTTTAGCCCATGATCAATTGCAACTTTTTCGTTCACTGTCATTTTTTTAAATTATTGAATAAGTTTTTGAAAAAAAGTGACCCATCTTCACCAGATAGATACTTATCTATCATTCTTTCAGGATGAGGCATCATTCCTAAAATATTTTTTTTATTATTAAAAATCCCAGCAATATTCTTAATTGCTCCATTAGGATTTGAATAATCATCACAGTTACCATCCTTATTACAATAGGATACAGCTATTTGATTATTATCCTCTAATTTTTTTAATTCGTCACTGGAACAAAAATAGTTTCCTTCATTATGGGCAATATGTAATTCCAGTACTTCTTTATCAATATTTTTAAAGTATTTATTTTCCTTATCATTGATTTTAATAAATACATTTTTACAAATGAACTCGATATTTTTATTTTGTTGAAGGACACCTGGCAAAAGACCTGTTTCAGTTAAAATTTGAAATCCATTACAAATACCTAAAACTAATCCACCTGATTTTGCAAAGTCAATTACAGAACTTATAATTTTACTTTTACCCGCAATACTTCCACATCTTAAATAATCACCGTAAGAAAATCCTCCTGGAAGAACAATTAAATCACTCTGTGGGAGATTATCATCATTATGCCAAACCATTTTGTTTTGAAAACCAAATTTCTTTAGAGCAACATCCATATCCCGATCACAATTAGAACCAGGAAATATTATTACAGATGATTTCATTCTGATTTATAAAATTTTAAAATCCTCAATTACAAGATTTGCTAATAATTTTTTACACATTTCTTCAGCTTTAGACTTAGCTTTAGTTTCGTCTTTCTCGTTAATTTCTAAGTCGAAATATTTTCCTTGCCTAACAGTTTCAATTTCAGGAAATCCCATACCATTTAGTGTTTGCTGTATAGCTTTTCCTTGAGGATCTAAAACTCCATTTTTAAGAGTTACTACAACTTTAATTTTCATTTATTTTTTTTAAATTTTACAGCTTTTGGTTTAGGAAACTTCAAAGGTCTTATATTTGATTGCTCATGAAGAATACCAAGCCTTCTTGCCACATCTTGATAAGCCTCAATTAAATTACCTAAATTTTTTCTAAATCTGTCTTTGTCTAATTTCTTTTCAGTGTCCATGTCCCAAAGTCTACAAGTATCAGGACTTATTTCATCAGCTAAAATAATTTCATTCTTGTTATTATTTTTTAATCTTCCAAATTCCACTTTAAAGTCCACCAGCTTAATCCCAACACCTCTAAACAAACCAACTAAGAAATCATTTATTCTATGTAGTTGTTTATCAATTTTTTCAATTTCTTTTTTAGTTGCCCATTTAAAAGCAAATATATGTTCTTTTGAAATTAGCGGGTCTCCTAGATCATCATCTTTAAGACAATATTCTATTAAGGGTTCATCTAAAACTGTTCCATCTTCTATACCAAGTCTTTTTGTTAATGAGCCCGTTGCAACATTTCTTACAACAAACTCAATAGGTATTATATTTACATGCTGAATTAATTGTTCCCGCATATTAATACGCTTAACTAAGTGATTTTTAATACCAACTTGACTTAGATAAGTTAAAATATGTTCAGAAATTCTGTTGTTTAAAATTCCTTTACCCTCAATTATAGATTTTTTTTGATTGTTAAATGCCGTTGCATCATCTTTAAAATGTTGAATTACATAACTTTTTTCCGAACAAGCATAAATAATTTTTGCTTTTCCTTCATAAAGTTTTTTTCCTTTTTTCATTACTTAAAGACTCTTCTAAAAATTAAATTTATATTTTTGAAATGTTTTGAATAACTGAAAATAGATCTTAATTTTCTTTGTGAAATATTATTCATTATATATTTATCTGACTGAATAACATTTAATAAATCCAAATTTTCAGCAAAACATTTTTTTGCATAACCCTGAACCATCTTATATGATTTTTCTCGACTTAGACCAGTTTTGGTTAATTCAAGCATCAGTTCTTGGGAAAAAATCAAGCCTTTAGTTAAGTTTAAATTATCCAGCATTTTTTTTGGGTAAACAATCATATTATCTAAAATATTTGTAAGTCTCACCAATGCAAAATCTAATGTTATGTTAGCATCAGGTCCTATATTTCTTTCAACACTTGAATGAGAGATATCTCTTTCATGCCACAATGCTATATTTTCAAGGGCAGGGACGACCGCACTTCTAACCATTCTTGCAAGACCAGTTAAATTTTCACTTAAAATTGGATTTTTTTTATGTGGCATTGCTGATGAGCCTTTTTGATTTTTGGAAAAAAATTCTTGTAACTCATATACCTCAGTCCTTTGCAAATGTCTTATTTCAATTGCAACTCTTTCAATTGAACCAGCAATAATTCCCAAAACTGAAAAATAAAAAGCATGACGGTCTCTTGGAATTATCTGTGTTGAAATAGGCTCAACTTTTAAACCAAGTTTTTTTGCAACATGCCTTTCAACATTAGGGCTAATATTTGCAAATGTTCCAACTGCACCAGATATAGCACAAGTGGATACTTCCTCAATTGCTTGTAATAATCTTTTCCTATTTCTTTTGAATTCCTCATAGAAGGATGCCAATTTTAAACCAAAAGTAATAGGCTCAGCATGAATACCATGACTTCTTCCCATGCAAGGAGTAAATTTATATTTTCTGGATTGTCTTTTGAGAACCTTAAGAATGTTATCTACATCTTTTAAAATTATTTTACCTGATTGAACTAATTGAATATTAAAACTTGTATCTAGTACGTCTGATGAAGTCATTCCTTGGTGTAAGTATCTAGCTTTTATTCCAGCTTTTTCAGTAACGGATGTTAGAAATGCAATAACGTCATGTTTTACTTGTGTTTCTATTTGATGAATTCTTTTTACATTAATTCTAGCTTTTTTTCTCACAACAGATGAAACACCTTTTGGAATTTGACCAAGTTTTTCCATTGCTTGTGCAGCCGCAATCTCAACATCTAACCAAATTTTATATTTGTTCTCTTCAGACCAAATACTTACTAGCTCTTTTCTTGAGTATCTTGATATCATTTATTATACGGGGGCTTTCTATAACCTTTAACAGATTCTGTGAATATTTCATAACCATTTTCAGTTATTCCTACAGTATGTTCAAATTGTGCAGATAAAGATTTATCTTTTGTAACAGCTGTCCATCCATCGTTAAGAACTTTTGCATCATATTTTCCAGAATTAATCATTGGTTCAATTGTAAATGTCATTCCAGGTTGTAATTCTGGACCAGTATTTTTTTTTCCGTAGTGAAGAACATTAGGTGGTTCATGGAAAGTGTTACTAATGCCGTGACCACAAAAATCTCTTACAACACTGAAACCTCTAGGCTCAACTAAAGATTGGATTTCGTATCCAATATCACCTAACTTTATTCCTGGCTTAAGAATTTGAATTGCATTCATTAAAGATTCGTAAGTTGCATCAATTAAATTTTTAGCTTTTACAGAGATTTCCCCAACAGAAAACATTCTACTTGTGTCACCATAATAACCATCAACAATTGCTGTAACATCAATATTTAAAATATCATTTTCTTCTAGTTCTCTTTCAGACGGAATACCATGACAAATAACATGATTTAAAGATGTGCATAAAGATTTTTCAAAACCTCTATAATTTAATGGAGCTGAATATCCTCCATTGTCTTTGATATACTCATAACACAGTTTATCAATTTTATCTGTGGTTATACCTGGTTTAATATGATCAGTAATCATATCTAAACATTGAGCAGCTAATTTTCCAGCAACTCTCATTTTTTTAAATTTATCTGAATAATTATTCATCAATTATTTTTATTTTTTTTTCAATTTTAATTTCTTTAGAACTTAAATGACATCTATAAGCTAAAAACTTTACACCAGCTTTTTTAGCTTTTAAATAATTCTGATAATAATCGTTATCAATATCTTTTGCTATTCTAAAATTATTTATACCTTGGATTTGCGTTAAAAATAAGACGTAAGGTTCATAATTTTTATCAATAGAATCTATTAATTTATTTAAATGCTTAGAACCTCTTGTAGTTACAGAATCTGGGAATTCAGCAAAATCATATTTCCTTGTTAAAGTTACATTTTTTACTTCTAAAAGTTTTTTATCACATAAAAAATCAAATCTAGTATCTTTTGAAAATTTAAATTCAGATTTAATATTTTTAATTGATTTAAACTCACTAATTAATTTATTATTTAAAGCATGCTCAACAATTCTATTTGCACGATGGGTATTAACACCAATAAGTGTTTTATTTACTTTTAGCATCTCCAAGGTAAATTTAAGTTTTCTCTTTGGATCATCAGCCTTACTAATCCAAGCTTCATTGTCCTTTTCAAGCAATCCAAACATAGAACCTGTATTTGGACAGTGCGCTGTTACTATTGAATTATTTACTTTTATATCAGCAAAAAATCTTTTATATCGCTTGATTAATTTGCCTTTAATTAAAGTATTGGTAAATTTCATTTAAATTTATTTATATTAAGAAATGACAAATAAAAAAGACATTAATGCTGGAATTATAATCATTGGTAATGAGATATTATCAGGAAGAACAAAGGATACTAACACTAGTACTTTAGCTGTGTGGTTGAATTCACTAGGAATCAAAGTTGATGAAGTAAGAGTGATTCCTGATATTGAACAAACTATCATAGATACAGTTAATATTTTTAGAAAAAAATTTAGTTATGTATTTACATCTGGCGGCATTGGACCAACGCATGATGATATAACTTCATCATCAATTTCAAAAGCATTCAAAATGAAATATGGCGCACATAAAGAAGCTTTTAAAATATTAGAAAAATATTATAAACCCGGAGAATTCAATGAAGGAAGACAAAAAATGGCACGAATGCCTATCGAAGCAAGTTTGATACTAAACCCAACAAGTGGTGCACCAGGTTTTTATGTAGAAAATGTTTTTTGTTTACCAGGAGTTCCATCAATTCTCAAAGCAATGTTAGGCGGTATTCAAAATAAAATAGCTGGAGGTGATCCAATATTAAGCCTTACTATAAATTTAAGAACTGTTGAAAGTGAAATTGCAGAGTCATTATCTAATGTTCAAAATAAAAACGATGATGTTGAAATTGGAAGCTATCCTTTTTTTAAAGCTGGTAAATTGGGTGTCTCTTTAGTATTACGATCTTCACAACAAGAAAAAATTGATAGCTGCTATTTAGAAATTACCAAATTTATTAAAGATAAAAAAATTCAAATTCTTGAATAAAATTGCTATATTTAAAAAATGCAAATTAGCAAAATTATAAATAAAAAATACTTAGAAATTGATTATAAAAAAGTTTCATCAGAATATAAAAATCAATATCCTTTTCCACATATTTTTCTTCCATCGTTTTTTAAAATGAATTTATTAAAGATATAGCAAAAGACTTTCCAGATTTAAAAAAGACCCATTCGTATGAAAAAAAAAATATAAATGAAAAAAAATTTGGACTTAGCGATGTTTATAAATTCCCTGAAAAAATAAGAAATTTAATATATTTTTTAAATTCTCAAACATTTTTATCTTATTTGAATTCAATTACAGGAATAGAGGAAACTCTAATTCCTGACCCTTATTTTTACGGAGGTGGACTACATCAAATTTTTAAAGGGGGTTTTTTAAAAGTACACTCTGATTTTTATTTACATCCTAAAATGAAACTTGATAGAAGATTAAATATTCTCATATATCTTAACGAGGATTGGAGAGAAGAATATGGTGGTGCATTAGAGTTATGGGATAAAGATATGAAAAAATGTGAAAAAAAAATGTTTCCTGAATTAAATAATGTATGTATTTTTTCAACAGATCATAGAAGTTTTCATGGACATCCCAACCCCTTAAATTGTCCAGAAAATATTTCAAGAAATTCAATTGCTCTATACTATTATTCCGTTGGAAGGCCAGATACAGAGAAAGTTTATAAGGATAAAAATACGACAAATTGGAAAAATAGATTAAATATCGATGAGGTTAAAAATACCTATAATTTCAAAGATTATCTTAGAAAGTTTAAAATTTTAAGAAATTTAAAAAATTTTTTAAAAAAACAATAGTTATAAAATGTTATATTTCGCTTATGGGAGCAATCTTAACCATTTTCAAATGAAAAGAAGATGTAAAGACTCTTTTTTTATAAAGAAGTATGAGCTTAAAGATTATAGACTTACATTTAGAAGTAAATATAGAGCAGCAGATATTGAGGTGAAAAAAAATTCTATTGTACCAGGGGGCCTTTTTGAAATATCAAAAAGTGATGAAAAAAAACTTGACGTATATGAGGATTTTCCAGTTTTATACAAAAAAATTTATTTTAAATATTATAGATCAAATGTAATGACATATATAATGGTTAAAAAAACCAAATTTAGATACCCTACGGAGAGATATTTAAATGTAGTCAAACGAGGCTATATAGATTGCAAATTAAATGCAAAATATTTGTCGCAGGCATTATTAAATTTTTAAAAATGTGTACAAAGTATTCAATTTTTAAAAAAGGAATAATAGATATCTTGCCTCTTTTAATACCCGTCATACCATTTGGAATTATCTTTGGTGCAATTTGTATCGAGCTTGGTTTTTCACCGCTAATTACCTACGCAACATCATTAATCATTTTTGGAGGAGCATCTCAGATAGTATTTATTCAACTTTTATCGGGTGGCGCTTCATCATTAGTAGCTATCACATCTGTTGGAGTGATAAATTCTAGACACTTTCTTTACGGCGCAGTGCTTACAGAATATTTAGAAAAATTATCGCTAACTAAAAAATTAATAATATCTTATTTAATTACAGACCAAACCTTTGCCGTATCAAGCAGATATTTTAAAAACCATAAAATTAACAAACATATCCATTACCACTTAATAGGAGCAGGTGTTATTTTGTGGACAACCTGGCAAGTAACAACAATTATTGGAATTTTTTTGGGATCAATTGTGCCTGATGAGTGGGGGTTAAAATTTGCTATACCATTAACGTTTTTAGCTATTATAGTAAATGACTTTCGAAAACTAGATCATGTTTTCGTAATGATCATTTCTGGAATTAGCTCATTAATATTTTTTGATATACCGTTTAAAGCATACATAATAATAACCCCTTTAATTGGTCTAATTTCAGCTTTGATAATTATAAAATTAAAGGAAAGTTTATGAGCTGGCTAAGTGTAATTATAGCTGGTCTAATTACTTATTTCACAAGATTTTCAATGATTACTTTTGTTAATAGCAAAATGATGAGTAAAAAAGTTAGATTAGTTCTTAGCTATGTTCCCTCAACAGTATTTCCAGCAATAATATTTCCAGCTGTTTTTTATAATGATTTTGGAAATTTAGTTGAAATAAATGATCCGAAAATTTTTGGTACAGTGGCAGCTATTATAATTGGTTTTTATTCAAAAAACGTAATTGCAACAATATTTTCTGGATTATTGGTCTACTGGGCACTTATTTAGATAACTATTATTCAAGTATAAAAAGTTATTTGAAAAGTTTTGTTATCTAAATTTTCAATAATTTTCTCAGTGAATTGTCAGCTCTTATCAAATATGAATATAGAAATAGAGAATTAACAATTTTTTATCTGACATTTTGAATTATAAGTTAAAATCCTTTTTACAAATATATATTAGGTTGAATTCTAAAGTTGGTGTTTGCAAAAGATTTCCAAATCTGTCTATTGAAAATAGTCTATAATTATTATCGATAAGATATTTTTCCAAATCAATAAAATTTCTATTTGATCCCTCGTATAATTTACCAATTTGTAATTCAACTTCAATAATCTTAAATTTATTTTCTTTTAAAGATGACTTTGCACCCTCCAAAACTTTTTCCTCATAACCTTGCGTATCAATTTTTAACAAATCAATTCTATCTATTTCATTTCTTTCTTTTAAAAAATTATCTAAAGTTCTTATTTGAACAGTATTCTTTTGGTCTTTTGATCTATCTCTTAAATATTCTTTGTTGTATTCATTGAATGATGACAAATGAGAGTCTGATAAAACATTAAACGATTTTTGGGTTTCCTGCTCACCAAGAGCAAAATTAAAACATTTGATATTTTTTGTTTCTTTATTTTTAATTAACTCGAATTCTTTTTTTAATGGTTCAAATGAATATATTAGTGGATTTTTAAAAAGTTCTTGAAATCTATTTATTGAATCTCCAACATTTGCCCCAACATCAAATATTGTTGGATTTTCTTTTTTTAATAATTCTTTAATAGCCTCATCATTTGTTGGAGTATAATTACGAACTAAAAGTCTTTTAAAAAACGTAGAATAAGATTTAACCTTTTTATAAGAACCTAAAATATATGCAGTTGAATTATCAATAGGATGTATTCCAACATTAAAAAATTTTAGAAAAGCTTTTATTAATATTTTTAAAAATTTCATATTTTAGCTAACTTTGGACTTATCATTAAATATAATTTTATCAAAAAAAAATAAAAAATTTCCTTAATAATGAATAAATACTTCAGAATAAAAGAAGAAACACTAATATTTCAGAAATAAGGATTGAATAGGTCCATGATCATGAGGAAAGTAAACACTTTTTTAGAGTGTATTTTTATTATGAAAGTGTCAAGATAGATATTATGGGAGAAAGTAATATCAAGCCAATTTTAGCTAGATATGTTTCAAAAGTTGATTAAATGAGTAATTTTAATGAAATCATAAATATTCTTAAAAGTAACGATCCTCTATTAAAAGATCTCATTGATGTACACTTTCATAAATTAGATAAACAAGCTTATGGAAAAATTAGCTTGTTAGGCATTTATCCAATTATAAATAAAATAATACAAAATAATAATAATAATTTGATCTTAGTTCTTCCAGCAAAAAAAGAAATAGCTTATCTTTCAAGTTTATTTGCAGCTTTAACTTTTTATAAAAAAGATTTTCAGAAAAGGCTGGAAGATTTCGAAAATTGGCTTAAGCCCGATATCAATGTAATGCTCTGTTCTAGTGGGAAAGAAACAGGTAAAATTTATAAATATTTAGGAAAGAAAAATGATAATTTTGTTTCACTTGGAAGTTTAATAGATAAATCAATCAAGATAGATCATAAAATTGAAACATTATTACAGTTGTCACCTACCTCAATCAATAATTTAAGTAAGCAAAAAATTGGAACTAAAGGATTTATTCCTAATCCAACTAAATCAAAAATTGACGAAATTTTAAATATTCAAAGTTATGATAATCCAATGCTATATAAAAATAAAATAATAGTTTTAACCAATTTCTTTTCGGCATTTGATAAATTTTTAAATACCGAAATATTGTTGAGTAATATAAATCAAACAAATAATGACAATACATTAGCAGAAATTATTAAATCGGGCCAAATTGATGAAGGTGGTAATATAAAAAATCATTCGATAGAACCATTGATGGTTTACACTAGAGATTTAGGTTCAATATATGAATTCTCTTCAAAAACTGATAATGAAAAATTAATCATTTGTGATGACATAAAAAAACTCTGTGAGAATTTTCCAATAATTGAACAAATCAAAAATAATAATAAGAATTTTAAATTTTTGGTTTTTGCCGAAGAGCATGAATATGATTATGTGAAATCTTTTAAAGAAAACAACAATTCTGAAGTTTGGAAATTTTCTAATAACGAAATTGAAACTTTTATAAGTCAAATCGAGCATGATGACTTTGATTTAAATAAATCATTTCCAGGAAGAGCATATTTAAAAAGTAAAAATCATATTTCTAAAAAGACATTTATTTAGATACAGATGATACAGTTTTTAATGAATTAGATTCAAAATTTAAAAAACTTCTTTCCAAGTTATATAATATTGATGAGACAAGAAGAGAAAATATTAAAGAATTAATTTCTGGTTTATTCATGAAAATGTATGAATTAAGAGACCATATTTTTGGTTTTACCAAAGAATTAAAAGAGCAAACAACCATTGAGATTAATAGTTTTTTCACAAGATTAAACTCTATGGAAACTTATTTAGATAATGATTTATTCGATGATCTGATTGAAATTGGTAGAATTTTCAAGAATATAAACTTTGAAGGCACAGAAATCTTCAGCAAAAGATTAAACGAATTATATGAAAATCTAAAATTAAGAGAGACAGATAGTAAAGGAAATTATGCAGTCTTAGCATATAATTTACCTAGAAAAAATTACTACAAAGAAAATATAAAAAAAAAATGGGGCATTGATGCCAATGTCATATATTCCATCGATACTGTTAAAACATTTAAATCTTTAATCGTGCCCTCTGAGTTAGCTCAATCTAAAATTATAAAACTTTTACTCAATGATAATTTTGAAAATATTTATTTTATCGGAAGCAAGAGTTTAAAAGAGGAGATGAATTCTGTTAAAAATAATCTTTTTAATAGATGGGTTAATATAAATATAAGTAATGACAGAAAATGTGAACTAATTGATATTGATAAAAAATTTATCAATTATTTTCTTCCTCAAGAGGTAATAAGATCAAAAAATATTAATGAAAAAGACTATGAATCATTTTTTATAAAAAATAATTTTTCAAAATATGATAATCTTGTCAATGATAATGATAAAGATGATAACGAGATAATAAAAGTACCTGCTTTTCGTTTAATTTTTAATGGTGATTGTTGCGCATTTATTACAGAAAATTTTTCTATTGAAGTTTATAACTCAATATTTGATCCATCTGCATATGATAAAAAATCTAAAATTCCAAAAAAAGATTATAAAAATATAAAAATTGGAGATATTATTTTAATCCGACACAAAACTGATAGTGATGTTTTGGATATGGAGTCAATTTCTTTATTAAAAAATGATAGTGAAAAGTTTTTTTCTATAAAAAAGGAGACAGAAAAAATACCAAAAATTATAAATCAATGCATAGATAATGCCCTTAAGAATACTGGCAAAATGATAGAAAAAGGATTGCCTCGTTTGACAAAATCAATTTTGAGTATCTACTTAAAAAAAGCAAATTATACAAAAGGAGTAAATAATGTCATATCATTATCTGACCTTAATGGTGGAATAATTTGTCCTAATAGTCTTGTTGATTTAAAAAAAATATTTAAAGCATGCGAAATTATTTGTAATGAATATGAAACTTATGTTTATAAATATAATGAAAAAGAAATTAATGAAATATTTAACAATGCTAAAAAATATAAGTCGATACGTTTAAGTGCAGGTTTCAGTATTTCTAAAAAACTTAAAGACTCTCTCAAAAAGGTAAAAGATTTAGAATTTGATGGAAACCCGCTTAGAGTAGATTACATTAATAGAGAAGTAATATTTGGTGCAGAAACCACTGGTAAACCAGAGGGATATGTTGTTCAGGTAAATAACCTAGAAGAACCGAGAATTTTAAAGGAAGTTAAGCAGTCAAAAACTAATAGATTATTATTTTTATGATAATGATACCCCCAACAATTGATAATAGTAACTTTGCTGAAAAAAAAGTTTTTTCTAAACTTAAGAATACTACTAACGAGGAAACAAAAAATTGGATTGTTTATCATTCGTTAAATTACCCAGTTAGTATCAAAAAATCTGAAAAGAAATCTTTTAAATATTTTGGTGAGGCCGATTTCGTAATTTTAATACCAGGCAAGGGAATTATTAATATAGAGGTTAAAGGCTGGACTGGTTTTTCATGTAAAAAAGGAGTTTGGGAAATAACAAAACCCAATGGTACCAAAGAACCAAATAAAAAAAGTCCATTAAAACAGGCAAGTGACTCTATGTTTAATATTAGAAAATATATAGAATTAAAATTAAATAAAAAATTTCCCCAAAATTGGATGGTTGTTTTTACTCAATGTGCTTTTGATGTGATTGATGATATTGAATATTCTAACGATAATATTATTGATACAGACAGTTTTAATTCAAATTTTATAAATAGATTAGTAGGTCTTTCCAAAATACTGAAAACTGGAGGGGGTATTTTTCAAATTAATGAAAAAGATTTGAATATATTACAAAAAAAAATAATGAGGCCCAACTTTGAGATATTTGTAAAAACACCAACTATTCTTAATGACAGTGAAATAGAAATTAAAGAATATACAGATGAACAAATTGATATCTTAAATCATTTAGATGAGGGTAAAAGAATTTTGGTTACTGGTAGTCAAGGAACAGGCAAAACGTCTATTGCTGAAGATATTCTAAAAAGAGAATATAATAAACATAAGTCAAAAATTTTATTTTTAAATTCAAATAGACTTGCTAGTGAGGAGATGAAAGATAAATTAAAAAATTTTGAAACCGAAAATTCTATAAACTGTTTTACGTTTAATAAATTTTTGTTAGAAATAATTAATTCTGTTGATAGACAATTTTTAAAATCAGTTATTAAACAAGAATTTGTAAAAAAAAATAATATATTAATAGATAAATCAATTGAAATTTTGAAGGCAGACATAAACTTACTCAAAAAATTTAATTATGATTTTATTGTATTTGATGAAATGCAAAATTGTTTTTTCTATGAAAAATTTTATGATTTTATAGAATTAATTCTAAAAGGTGGATTAAGTGATGGTAAATATTGTTTTTTAGGTGATTTTAAATATCAAAATTTAGTTTCTGATCAATCATTGATTGATCAGAATAAGCATCCTAAAAATTATTTAATTGATTATGAACAAGTTCCTTTAACAAGAAATGTTAGAAATTCAAAATCAATATCTAGAAATGCACCAATATTATCAGGTTTATTTAAAAATTTACCTTATCAAATATCTAAATCAGAACATGGTGAGGTTATAAATTCATTTTGTAAAGATAGATCAGAAAAAATTGAACGCTTGGGTTTTATTATCAGAAAATTAAAAAAAGAAGGTGTTAAAGGACATGATATTGTAATTCTATCTAATTTTAGATTAGATAATAAAAATAACTTTATCTCAGAACTCAATTTATCAGGGACATATGATCATGTGGTAGATCTTACAGATAATAACATAAGAAATTTAAGTAGTAATATTGATGAAATAAAAAAAAATGAGTGTATTTATTTTTCAACAGCTGCAGCCTTTCAAGGTCTGGAAAGCAAAATAGTTATTTACGTTGATCCATTGGAAATACCACCTAAGTCATACTCTAGTTTAAATAGTTTAAAGCCTGAATTAATTGCATTCAATGCTATGGGTAGAGCTACAACAATTTTGTACTTAATTTGGAACATAAGATTGAAAGAATATTATGATAGACAGCTAAAAGTCATTGGAGGACTAAAAGTTTAGAAATGAAAAAAATAATTAAATCAGCTTCTGAAACAAGAGAATACTTAATTCAAGAATTAAAAAAACAGTTAGTTGGTCCTGGAATGTCGAGTTATGAATATTATTCAAAGGACAAATACAATCATTCCAATGAGATTTTAGATAAAAGCCCAAGGAGTGTGTACACAGCTGGTATATTATTCCCTCAGGGAGAAGTTAATAGTTATCATTTTGATGAAGATGATTATAAAAAAGAGAATATTTTAGATGAGAATAATATAACAGAAACTAAGGACAAATCACCAAAAGCATCCCAAGATGATATTGAAGAAGAGGTTTCGGATAATAATTTTGATTTAGACCTAACAAACGAATTAAGAGCTTCAGCAATGGGTATGACTATTTTAATATCTAATGATAAACCAATTATTATCGGAGTTAATGATATAGGAAGATATAACAAACTAGGCAAAGAACCTTCAAAACAACTTTTGATGGCTTGTTGTTACCTATCTAAGTATGAAAATTCTTATCAATGGTTATTTGAAAAATTTAAATTATCAAAAAATACTCAGGATGAGTGTCATAAATTTTTAGAAAATATCTATTCTGTATCAAATATAAAAGTTAATTTTAGAGATTATTTTGATCCACATTTTGAAACTAACAAAAGAGTAGGTTTTGATAAAGAAAAAGTACCTACACATATATCTAGAACCATTAAAGAACTTGAAAAAGTTAAAAGAGAAAAACTGGAGATGTTAATAGAGAATGACATCAATTCGATTAAAGAAAATAAAAAAGAAATTGAGGAAATACAAAGTGGATATCAAAGAGAGTCTATTAATTCAAAAATCGAGATTCAAACAAGTGAATTGAATAGTTCTAATAAAAGAATAATCAAAAATTTAAAGAATGAAAAGAACGAAGATATTGGATTATGTATATCTGTAATGATAAGGCCTCATAAAGATCAAAATAAAAATATTTAACAGTTTCTCTTGTAAATATAAATTTAGCGAGTAAAGAAAAAATTCTTATAAATAAATGCTTTTTTCAAAGTAATTTTTTTATTCATGCAAAAAATAATTCTGATAAAATTTTCCATTCTTTTGATCAAATAAATATTGATAAATTAAGTCAGGAAGAAAAATCGTTAAATTTATTACATAATAATAGAAAATCTTATGCAATAGGTCATGGTTGTGCCCCTTCTTGGAAAAAAAATCAAGATGGTCAATTTATTATTAAGTCTGAAATAATACCAGTTTTCGAAACTAAGCCAATTCAAGCCCAAGAATTTAAAGATCTTGAATTAAATATGAAAAAATTTTCTGAGGATATAGATTTTGCAATTTTACAATCAAAAAAATTATCAGAAAAATATTCTACTTGGATTGATCAAGAAATTTTAAAGGGAGAAAAATTTTCTAATCAAGTTTTTAAAGAAACATCAAAAATAAATACAGAAAAATGTAAAAATATTCTTAAAAGAATTAATCAAGGAATTTCTATTCTTGAAAAAAATAAAATTGCTCAAAAAGCTTTTATTTTTATGAACCATAGTATGTATTTACAACAAGTTCACTATCAAATTAAAGATTTTAAAATTGATATTGATTATGAAAAAAAATTAGAAGATCTTAAAAAAGGTAATTGGCGACCTTTCCAATTAGCCTTTATTCTTTTGAACATAAAAAGTTTTTTAGAACCTGATAGTGATGAAAGAAAAATAATGGATTTAATTTGGTTTCCCACAGGTGGTGGTAAAACAGAAGCTTATTTGGGTCTTACCAGCTTCACTATATTTTTGAGAAAATTGAATTCAAAAGATGAAAAGGGTTGCGCTGTATTAATGAGATATACTCTAAGGCTTTTAACTACTCAGCAATTTCAAAGAGCTGCATCTTTAATATGTGCGTGTGAACTAATAAGACGTAAAAATTCAAATTTACTTGGAGAGGAGAAGATTTCTCTAGGTCTTTGGATTGGTAAAGAGTCTACTCCTAACAAAGAGAATGAGGCCTCACAGTCTTTAACAGATCTTTTTTTTGATCCAAAAGATACTTCAAAAAATAAATTTATTTTACTTAATTGTCCTTGGTGTAATGAGCAGTTTGTAAAAGATCAAGAAAGACCAAGAGGATACAAAATTTTAGGTAAAAAAAAACATTTTCACTATGTTTGTCCAAATAAAGACTGTTCCTTTTCAAGTGATAAAGAAAATCTACCAATTACAGTAATCGATGAAAGAATTTATAATGAGCCACCTACTTTATTAATTGGTACAATAGATAAATTTGCTTCAGTTACATGGCTTCATGAAGCAATATCAATGTTCGATAATGAAAAATTTACCAAACCTGATCTAATAATTCAGGATGAACTTCATTTGATTTCAGGACCATTAGGTTCCATTGCTGGAATGTATGAAATATTTCTTAGTGCTTTAACAGAAAAAAAAAATGGCGATAAAATCATTAATGCCAAAATAATTGGATCTACTGCAACAATTAGCCGAGCTGAACAACAAGTAAAAAATCTTTACGGGAGTGAATGTAATATTTTTCCTCCACAATCAAATCAACTAGAGGACTCTTTTTTTTCAGTTGAAGCTAAGAATGAAGAAGGTAGAAAATATGTGGGTGTTTTTTGCCCTAGCGCATCTTCTCCTCAAATTACTCAAGCTAAAATTATGTCTTCTATGTGTATGGCTGCAAATGAAGCAAGAATAAACTCAAATAATGATGCTAAATGTTATGATCCATATTGGACTAATCTTTTTTATTTTAACAGTATACGAGAATTAATGGGTGGAGCAGCATTAATACAAGCAGATGCAAAAGGAAATTTAAGAGGTGAATATTATAGAAAAGGTCTAAGAAAAGAAGTTATGGGTGAAAAATATACCAAAGATATGCGTAGAGGCCTCTACAAACCAGAGGAGTTAACTTCTAGAGTCCAAAGTAGTGCAGTGCCAGAAATTTTAGATAGGCTTTTTACTCAACATTCTCAAGATAACAATAAGGCAATAGATATATGTTTAACAACCAATATGATTCAGGTTGGAATAGATATTCCAAGACTAGCTTTGATGACAATAGTTGGTCAACCAAAAACTACTTCGGAATATATTCAGGCATCAAGCCGAGTTGGAAGAGAAAAAAGTAAGCCTGGATTAGTATTGACCATATTGAGTCCTTTTAGGCCTAGAGATAGATCACACTATGAAAAATTTCAAAGCTATCATGAAAATCTCTATAAATTTGTTGAACCAACTAGTATTACGTCACATTCGGATCCAGTTAGATCGAGATGTTTACATGCAATTGTGATTGGTCTCGCTAGACTATGGGGAACTACCCATAGATTAAATCCATCTCCTCCCAATGAGGAGTTAAAATTAAAAATAAAAAGATATATCTTATCTTATGTAAGAAAGGCAGATCCGGAACATGCTGAAGAAGAATTAAATACCGAGAAAGAATTAGATTTTATTTTTGATAAATGGGAAAATACAAATCCCCAAGAGTATGGAAAAATGGTTTCGATAGCAAATCAAAGCACAAGCTCTTTACTAATGATACCTGCAGGATCTGAGACACCGCCCGAAGGTGATCCTTTTGAAACACTTACGTCTATGAGAAATGTGGACAAAGAGTGTAATGCTATAATTATTCAGTCATACAAAGGAAAAATATGAGAAATACTGGGCGTCGAAATCTTTTTTCAAAAAGGACGATTAGAAAATCTCAAATAATATCAATCTTTGGTGTTGGCTCACTTTATTTATTTAAAAATCAATGGAGTAAATCTGGTGATCAAGACTCACTGATGTTAGCTGGTCTAGAAGCTTGGGAAAACATGTTTGATAACCAGACACCACCCGATGGTTGGAAAATATTTGAACCTAGACTTCAAGCTAGGCTTAAAAAGGAATATTTTTTAGAACCCCCAGATTTTAGACAATATTCCTCTGACGAAAGTTTAAAGAGTAAATTTTTACCATATGTGCGTTTTCCTCAATGGCATTATTGTCATCAATGTAACTTAATGCATAAAGCACCTCTATTTTCATCTGATGCTCCAAGATGTAACCCTAAAAAAGATCAAAATGGAAAACTGATAAATGAAAAACACTTTAAAATCTGCTCAAATAACAATGAAACGTGGAAAAAAAAATTTTTATTACCAATAAGATTTATGGTCATATGCGAGAAAGGTCATATAGATGATTTCCCTTTTATAGAATGGGTTCATAGAAAAAATAAGTATGATCCTGAAAAATGTGAACTACGTTTTGTCGATGGTAGAGGTGGAAATAATTCACTTATGAATGTAAGGGTAGACTGTGTAAGATGCAATGAAGGTTATTCATTAGCAGAAGCAATCAATAGCTTAAATACAAGCGATGAAGATGGAAAAGAAAAAACCCCATTACAAAAAAAAATCAAATATAATTGCACTGGAAATAGACCATGGTTAGGATTAAATCAACATGAAAAAGGTTGTAAAGAGTCACCAAAAGTTGTTTTAAGACAAGCTTCAAATGTTTATTATCCAGTAGTTAAAAGCTCAATATTTATTCCAGTGAAAACAGGCAGAATAGATAGAAAGATACTTGAGTTTTTAAATAAAAAAGATATTTGGTCTTTAGTAAAAGAATTTTCCAAAAATACCCATGAGCTTAAATTAGTATTAAAATCAAGAATAAAACAGTTTAATTTAAATGAAGACAAAGTTTTAGAAGCAATTGATATAAAATTAAAAGGTATTGAGAGTCAAAAAAATGAGGCAGTTGATGATGAGGAAGAATACCGATTTCAAGAATATAATTTTATAAAAAATAAAGACCCATCTGACAACAATGATTTGGAATTAAAAATACGTAAAATTGATATGATTAAATATGGAAAATTAAAAGATTATTTTAGCAATATTTTTTTAATTGATAGTTTGATTGAAACAAGAGTTCAAACAGGGTTTACAAGAATGTTACCTTATGACCCTTCAAAAGAGAGCAATATTCAATCTAACTCTCTTGAAAAATTAGAATGGTACCCAGGTATTACAGTTAAAGGAGAGGGGATATTCTTTGAATTTGATGAAAAAAAAATTCAAGAATGGAGTAATAATTTTTCACAAAATCACCTTCTAGAAATTAACGATAGATATAATAAAACTCGAAAAGAAAGAAATCTTCCAGAAAGAAAATTAAATACAAAGTTTTTTTTAATTCATACTTTTGCACATTTAATCATAAATCAATTAAGCTATTCATGTGGTTATGGAAGTGCTTCATTGAGAGAAAGAATATATTGTGATTTAGATTATCCTGATAAACCAATGAATGGTATGCTAATATATACAGCATCAGGGGATTCTGAGGGTAGTTTAGGAGGACTAGTGAGAGAAGGTGAACCTGAAAACTTAGAAAAAATTATTGAACAATCTTTAATAAAAGCTCAAGTTTGTTCATATGATCCAGTTTGTTTAGATAATAAAAGACAAGGCTTAAATGGGACAAATTCCTCATCATGCCATGCATGTTCTTTTCTCCCAGAAACTTCATGTGAGGAAGCCAATCAATTACTTGATAGAACAACAATTGTTGGTGATAAAGAAAAAATCTAATGGGATACTTTGAGAGTTTGCTTAAATAGTTAAGCCACTTTCTTTTGATATTTTTTAGATTGATTTAAATAATTCACTACATTTAAACATACTTTTTCAACAACATTAATAGGTACGGCATTTCCTGCTTGTCTATAAGCTTGTAGATCTGATACAGAAAATTTAAAGTTTTCTGGAAAACCTTGAAGTCTAAATACCTCTCTAGGTGTTAATTTTCTTGGATTTTTATCTTCTCCTCTATGAATCAAACACTCACTACCATCTTTATAATATCTTGCCGATATTGTAATTGTGGCTTTGTCTCTAGGACGAGTTAATCTAAAACCAAAACCTTTTCCTGCTTTTTTGTTTCTAATTTTTCTTTTTTTATGACTATCCCAAAGTAAATCTGAAATGATATATTTTTTTGGAGGGTAACTGTCTAAAAAATCTTTAACTACAGTTTTTTTATAAGTTGGTTTTGGAAAGCTGAATTGACCATTAAACTTTAAAAATCCAACTATAAAAATTCTTCTTCTTCTTTGAGCTAATCCAAAATCTTGAGCATCCAACACTTGAGGTTCTGGAACATAATAGTACTTATGTAATTTTTTTAACATATATTTTAATATTTTGCCATTTTGATAAGTTTTTAAATTCTGCACATTTTCTAAAACAAATGCTTTTGGTTTTTTAATATTTAAAATATTT
>JBJLDV010000015.1:0-29206 GCA_045566195.1 Candidatus Pelagibacter sp.
CTTTTTCTCCTATCTGTACTAATGATACACCAAGTTTTAATAAATTTATAGGAGCCTTATCACTTTTAGGATATTTTTGATAACCTTCTAGATAGGCAGAGGCTGCATCTGTAAAAAGTTGTCTAATCCTAAATGTTTCTGCATACCAATACTGTGCGTTACCAGCCAACTTATGTTCTGGGTTTGAAGTTACAAATTCTCTAAACGCTCTCTCAGCCATATTGTAATCTCCATTTTTTAAAAAACTCGTTGCAAATTCGTATTGCTTACTTGGATTAGTTTCTGGGAGTATTTTTTCTTCAGAAACAAATGTTTCAGTTACAACCGATCCAGTAGTATCAACTGATTGAATTTGCTGCTCTTCATATTTCGACTCATTATCTTTATAAGATATTGCTCCTAAATCTTGTGGTTCTGATGAGCCTGGTAAAGTTTCATTGTCATTACTAATTGAGCTAATTTTATTTTTGCTTTGAGTTCCAGAAGGCAATGTCTCCAACTCTTGAAATCTCATTTGATTGTCTGCTTGTACTTTTGAAAGTCTGCTGGATAATTTATCTAATTTAAAATTTATTTCCTCAAACTTATTTGTTAATTCTTGAAATTGTTTTTCAATTTCAGAAAGTTTTAGTAAATGCCTAGTTAGAACCTCTTCAGAACTTTGATCCATTTGAGTAACATTTTCATTCAAGTTTTCATTTTCAGAACTTGAGTAAACTGCTTTTTCCAATGTTTTTAAATCTTGTTGCAATATTTTTATTATTTCATCAAGATTATGACTTTCAGAATATGAGGCTTTCTGAAAAAATGCATAAAAAAATAATGTTGTTAAAAGTATTAATACTTTAAATTTAATCATTAAATTTATTTGTAATTATAATGATGGCAAAAAAAAGACCCTGATTTTTTAAGTCAGGGTCTTTAAAATTAGTTTTTAATTAGTTTGCTTTTACAGTTACTGATCTTCTATTTTTTGACCATGCTAAAGGATTTGAGCCAGAGTCAACCGGTCTCTCTTTACCATAACTAATAACTGAAATTCTGTTTCCAGAAATTCCATATGTCATCAAATAGTCTTTTACTGAATTAGCTCTTCTTTCGCCTAAAGCTAAGTTATACTCTCTAGTTCCTCTTTCGTCTGCATGACCCTCAAGTACAACATTTAATTTTGAATTTTTTCTTAACCAAGCTGCTTGTTTTCTCAATGTTTCTCTTGAAGCAGTAGTTAAAACTGATTCATTAGTAGCAAAGAAAACTCTGTCGGCAACACCTGAAGCTAAGTATTCAACTGTATCTTTTCCAGTATAAACATCCCCTTGCATTTGGTTCGTAACTTTTTTAGTTGCACAAGCAGAAAGTATTAAACTTGCTAGCATTATCAAAAATGCATTTTTGAAAATTTTCGTTAAAATCATTAACTACTCCTTATTTGAATATTTTAAGTTTTTCACACCTAATTAAATCTTTCAAGCATAAAAATCAACTATTTAATACTAATTACTTAATAAAGACGACCAAGATGGGTCTGAAGCATCAGTTTCTGTATCTACTAATCTTTCATTATACCCAGTCAAATCAATAGACCATAATTTTGCTGAAAAACCCTTTCCCTCCGAATCTGACTTCGTTTCTCTATAAAAAATTAGTACTCTCCCGTTAGGTGACCATGAAGGTGCTTCTTGATAAAAATTTTCTGTTAAAAGCCTTTCCCCCGATCCATCAGTTCTCATAACACCTATATAAAATTTTCCTTTATGAAGTTTAGTGAATGCAATTAAATCTCCTCTTGGTGACCAAACGGGGGTACCATAAAGACCTTTGCCAAATGAAATTCTTTTAACTTTGGTCCCATCGCTTTTCATAACGTATATTTGTTGATAACCACTTCTATCAGAATTAAAACAAATATATTTTCCATCTGGGGAGTATGATGGAGAGGTGTCAATTGATGGATGATTTGTAATTCTTTCTACTACTCTATTTTCTAAATCCATAGTGTAGATATCTGAATTTCCGTCCATGGCGAAACTCATTATAATTTTTTTTCCATTAGGTGAAAATCTTGGAGCAAAAGTCATTCCAGGAAAGTCTCCCACTACTTCTTGAATGCCTGTCTCTATATCTAAAAGATAGACGCGTGGTAGATTTCTAAAATAAGATAAATAAGTTACCATCTGATTGGTAGGATTAAATCTAGGGGTTAAAACCAATTCATTTCCAAGGGTTAAATATTTTATGTTAAAACCATCTTGATCCATAATTGCTAGTTTTTTTATTCTTTTTGTTTTTGGTCCCTTTTCTGATACATAAATTATTCTTGTATCAAAATATCCTTTCTCACCAGTTAATCTTTCATAAACTTTATCAGTAATTATATGTCCTACTCGCCTCCAGTTTGTTGGCACAGTTGTAAAAGCTAATGCCATCATCTCTTTTCCTGCTAAAACATCCCAGAGTCTAAATTCTACTCTTAGTTTTTCATTTTCGTAGATGACTTTACCTGTTATTAGTGCTTGAGCTTTAATTAAAGACCAATCCTCAAATCTTGGTTTAAGGTGTGCTATATCCGGTTTTTGTAAAAAAGCATCTTTGTTGAGTGGATTAAATAAACCAGAAGTTAATAAATTATTTTCTACAACTTTTGATATTTCTGCCCCAATATTTTTTTTTTTTAAAATTTTTTGTAGCTCTTCATTTGAGGCTTTTTCAATTGATAATGATGAAACAGCGATAGGTAAAGGATTCAGATTTCCTCTTGTGATATCAACTTCAATTAAAGCATTAACATTGCTTTGATTTAATAAAAAAATAATTAATATATATTTTAAATATCTCATCATCCCTCTAACATTTCTTTTGCATCAAAGTTTAATTGTAATTCTTTCCATCTTTCATAGCCCTCGGTTGGGACTCTCAAGGGTTGGCACATTTTTATTGCCCTTAAAGCACTTTCTGCAAGCACTTTGTAAAAACCTTGTCCAGGTTTGTTCATTCTTGCGTGATCCAATATTTCAGTTTTAACAACTGTTCCATCTTGTTTTAATTGTAACTTAATTCTTACTAATAAATTGTCGTTGTATGGTAATCCTAAAGGGATACTCCAGCAACCAAAAATTTGGGCTTTCAAAGCATCTTCTTCATTCAGTGTAAGACCTACATTACTGAGGTCTTTGTTTTGAGATTGTGTTATTTTGTCAGTTTTTTTATCAGTTTCTGAAAATTCTTCTTTTGATTTATCTATTAATGCAGCTATGTTATTTGGATCAAATAGCTCTTTTTTCTCAAACTCAGAGACTTGTTTTACTTCTTCATCAAGTTTTTCAGGATTTTGTTTTTTTTCTTCTATTTTTTTAACTTTCTCAATGTTTTCATCAGGAAGTGGAACGGAGTCCGGTTTTTCTTTTTTTACTTTTTTTGGTGGAGCTTGTTCCGATGTCAATTTCTCTTCCTCTTTTTTTTTAATTTTATCAATTATTTTTTTTGCTTTAGGAGCAAAAGGAATATTAGTCTTATCAGTAATCTGAATTAATTCGACAGATACTATAGGTGGTAGATCAATTGGTTTTTTAGTTAAAAAAGGTAAACTGAATGCAGTAATAAATATTACAACTAAATGAAAACCAGATGAAATAATAATATTTCTACCCAATTTTTTACCTTTCCTTATACGGTTCTGATATCAAAGCTACTTTTGTAAAACCGGAGCCAGAAAGCATTCCCATTACTTCTAAGACCCTTCCATAATTAATTGTTTTATCTCCTCTGACATAAATTCTTGTATCCGTTCTATTTTTTGAAACTGCTAGAATTTTTGCAATTATTTTTTCATACTCTACCTTTGATTCTTGAATAAAAATTTCACCTTTTGAATTAATTGTGAGGGTTAAAGGTTCCTGTTCTTCTGGCAATGAATCAGCTGAGCTCTCTGGTAAATCAACTTGTACACCAACGGTTAGCAAAGGTGCTGTAACCATAAATATTATAAGAAGAACCAACATTACATCAACAAATGGTGTTACATTAATTTCGCTAATTGGATCTTTGGCAGACTTTTTTAAATTAAAAGCCATTTCAAATTATTGTTAAAAATCTTTTTGAAAAATTCTCCAATTTTTGTGAGTATTTTTTGGAGTCACTGTTAAATTTATTATAAGCAACAACTGCTGGTATAGCTGCTAACAAACCAAGAGCAGTTGCAAAAAGAGCTTCGGCTATTCCCGGAGCAACAATTGCCAAGCTTGTATTTCTTGATATTGCAATTGATTGAAATGAATTCATAATTCCCCAAACTGTTCCGAATAGACCTATGAAAGGAGCTGTAGATCCAACTGTTGCCAAAAATGTATAGCTCTTTTCAATTTTATTCATTTGCTTTTCTATATTAATTTCTAACATACTGGATAATCTTTCATTAAGATGAGATTTTGACCTAGTTTTTAATGCTGCTTCCATTGAAGATCTAAAAACTAAAGCCATAGGATCTTCAATATTTTTTGGTATAGTATTATAGAAAGCCTCTGCTGACTTAGATTTCCAAAACTTATCTTCAAATATCTCAGATGACTCATTGATTTTTTTAAATAATTTAATTTTTTCTATGATTATCGCCCAAGAATATATTGAACAAGCTATAAGAATAATTATGACAGACTTAACTACAAAGTCTGCTCTTACGAATAGTTGTATTAAAGAAAAATCTGTATTGCTTGCTAAACCAACTGCTTGTGATGTTATATCTGCTTCCATTTAAATTATTTCACACTTAATTGTGTCATCAATTTGTCTGAACTAATGTTTATGCCTAATCTGATCTTAAATTTTCATAAAAAAAGCTCGCAATAAGCATTGCGTCTGCTTTATTTGCATCTTTTTTTTTTGATAAATTGATTGAAAAATAAGGAAATATCTCAATTGCCTTTGTCCTACTAGCATCTTTTTCTGTATTAATGAGGTTAAAATATTTTTTCCACTTAGCTGGTCTTACAAAATACATCGACAAATTCATAGCTGAGCAAATACCTTTAAGTACTCCAAAGGATTGTCCAAAATTAAACATACTAGTTACACCCTGGCCAGGCATTGCCGAAACATGTTCAATAACAACTTTGATGTCATTTTTATTTAAACTTTTAATTCTTAAAGAAATTTCATTAAAAATTTGTGAACTATTAACTTGTTTTTTATTTTTTTTTCCTTCAGCCATACTAGGCATCTCAATTACATCAATAATTTTTCCATCTTTCATAAAGCAAATTGCTCCAGAAATGCCAGGGTCAATTCCAATAATAAACATTAATTACTCACAATTTTAAAATTTGTAAAAATATTTTGAACATCCTCATCATTATCAAGTATCTCCAAAAATTCCTTTATTTCATTAAATTTGTCTTTCGAAATATTAATACTATTAACAGGTATCCATTCTATCTCAGTTGAAACAAAATTTTTAATATTTATTTCAAGTTTTTTTTTTACATCATATATTTTACTTTTTTCACAATGTATCTCATGTAATTCATCATTGGAAAGACAGTCATCTGCGCCTGCCTCTAAAGCCATATCTATTATTTTTTCCTCAGAAATTTCATCCAGGTCTATTTTTATCACACCTACTTGTTTAAAGTTATGTGATGCAGAACCTAGTGTACCAAAATTGCCTCCATTTTTTTGGAAAATTGTTCTTATTTTTGAAGCAGTTCTATTTTTGTTATCAGTTAAAGCCTCAACTATAACAGCAATCTTTTCTGGGCCAAAACCCTCATACCTAATATTTTCAAAATTTGCTAAATTATTACTTGAAGATTTATCTATTGCTCTCTCAATATTGTCTTTTGGCATGTTTGCTGATCTTGCTGCTTGTATTGCAGATCTAAGTCTAGGATTCATGCTAGGATCTTTATCTCCAAGTTTTGCTGCAACAGTAATTTCTTTAGATAATTTTGAGAAAATTTTAGATCTTTGTTTGTCAGCTCTTCCTTTCTTATGTTTAATACCTGCCCAATGAGAATGACCTGCCATAATTAATTAGTATTTTTTAAGTCTCCACCAAAAATAAAACTATTTATATTTTCTGCTAAACCAGTTTTAGTATTACAATCAACTATAACTCCTGATAAACAAGCTTTTCCTTCTGATGGATAATGTTTTTTTGCATCAAGCCTTAAAAATTTATTTATTGAATTTTCTTTGTTCATCCCAATGACTGAGTCGTAGTCACCACACATTCCAGCATCTGTTTGATATCCAGTACCTTTTTTTAAAATTCTAGTATCGTTTGTTGGAACATGTGTATGAGTACCAACTACAAGGGATGCCTTGCCATCCATAAAATGACCCATTGCCATTTTTTCACTGGTAATCTCTCCATGAAAATCAATTATCAAGTAATCATAATTTTTTTTTAACTCGTTTTGAGTAACAAATTTCTTTGCAGCCTCGAAAACGTTATCGCATTTTTTCATAAATACATTTCCCATTAAATTTAGGACTCCAATTTTAGATCGGTTTTTAGTTTCAAAAACTTCAAATCCTTTTCCAGGTGATGGACTTATTAAATTATAAGGTCTTAATAGTCTTTTTTCTTTATTAATATATTCTGCTGTCTCCTTTTGATCCCAAACATGGTTACCTGTAGTGATAACATCTACTCCACACTCAAAAAAATCATTAGAAATGTTTTCTGTAATCCCAACACCTTCCTCTGCTGCATTTTCTCCATTTACAATTACAAAATCAATTTTCCTCAACTTTATTTGTGCCTTTAAATTTTTTTTAATTTCCTGACATCCTGATGGTCCTACCACATCACCTAAAAATAAAATTCTCATGCTCTAAAGATCTCTTTCTCTGTTATTATAAAATCTAACTTTTTATCAAATTTTTCTGTTGGAACATTTTCTACTCTTTGATGTGAAAAGGCCAAACCTATTTTAATTAAACTGATTTTTGACGTTCTTTCTATAAAACGGTCATAAAAACCACCACCATAACCCAACCTATTAAGTTTTTTGTCAAAAGCGACTAATGGAATTAGTAAAACATTTGGTATTATTTTTTTTTTTATTTGAGGCTCAGGTATCCCATATTTATTAACATATAGTGGGTCTGTAGTTTTATACTCATGAAACTCCATTTCAAAATTATCCTTAATTATAGGTAAACAAAGGGTTAATTTTTTTTTTTCTAAAAGACTCATAATTCTCTTAGTATTTATTTCGAAATTAACTGGGTAATAACAACCAACAATAGTTTTTCTAATATTTAATTTTTTTATGATTTTTAGAATTTTATTAATATTAATTTCATTAGAAGCTGAATATTTGATTTCTCTATTTTTTAAAATTTTCTTTCTAATTTGATTTTTTAACACAGTTATTGTACTGAGCTATCTGCATTTATTTTATCAACAAAATCGTCTATTTCTTTTGTTGTATCATCTATTATTTTTGAATAGCTCTCGTTGACTTCCTCAACCTCCTTTTTAAGATTATCATGCAGATCCATCAAAGTTTGAATTTCTTTTTCTTTATTATCTTTATATTCATAAATTAAATTTTTAAGGTCTAAAAATTTACTTTTAAGTATTTCAAGTTCTTTTTTTTTACTATCTATAATTTTTTTTGTTTCAAAATACTCATCTATAACTTTAATTGAGGTAATTAGTAATAATTTATTTTCACCAATATTTCCTAAATTTGTTTTTAATTCATTAAATTTATTATTGAGTACATTTGAGAGTTCTTCTAAATGCTCCTCTTGACCATCGTCACAGGATAGTAAAAATTCTTTACCATTAAATTTAATATTTACGTTTGCCATTTGTTTACTTCATCTAATAAAATATCTGTTTCTTGATTTAATTCATCAATTTTTTCATTAAATTTAAGCTCTTTATATCTTTGAGACTGTTTTTCATCCTTTATTCGCTTTTTAAGGTTTTCATGATCTTCGAGTAGAGCTCTGTACTTATCCTCAATTTCCTTTTTTTCAATTTCTAATTGATTTTTTTGATTTGATAAATTTTTTGTATGTTCTTTTAATTCAGGGTTTTCAAATTTTAAATTTTTTAATTTCTTTAGTGCAGAATTAAGTTTTTCTTCTTTTTCATTGAAAGTTTTCATATATATATATTTATATTATTAAATTGAGTCTTCTTAGTCTAGATAGGATAATTATTGAGTAAGCTACATAAAAACTTGTCGAATGCAGTTAGATTTCTCTCAATTGATGCAGTTGAGAAGGCAAACTCTGGCCATCCTGGTATGCCGATGGGAATGGCAGATGTAGCAACAGTTTTGTTTAAAGATTTCCTAAGGTTTAATCCTTACAACCCAAGTTGGTTAAATAGAGACAGGTTTGTTTTATCTGCAGGACATGGATCGATGCTTTTATATTCTTTATTATATTTAACTGGTTACAAA
The DNA here is from genome assembly GCA_045566195.1 of Candidatus Pelagibacter sp. Classification (GTDB taxonomy): domain Bacteria; phylum Pseudomonadota; class Alphaproteobacteria; order Pelagibacterales; family Pelagibacteraceae; genus Pelagibacter. The sequence continues at coordinate 8,421 of JBJLDV010000015.1, forward strand.
AGTGTATCTCTTAAAGATATTAAAAATTTTAGACAACTAAACTCTATTTGCGCAGGACATCCAGAATACCATCCAAATACAGGTATAGAAACAACCACTGGCCCTTTGGGGCAAGGAATATCAAATGCAGTAGGTTTTGCAATCGCAGAAGAATTTTTGAAAAATAAATTCGGTAAAGAAATTTTTAATCATAAAACTTACGTTTTAGCTGGTGACGGTTGTTTAATGGAAGGAGTAAGTCACGAAGCATTGAGTCTAGCTGGACATCTTAAATTAAAAAATTTAGTAATGCTGTTCGATAACAATTCAATTTCTATTGATGGTCCTACTAATTTAGCAGTTTCTGACGATTATAAAAAAAGATTTAATTCTTATGGATGGGATTATATTAAGATAGATGGACATAACGAAAAGCAAATATTTAATGCATTAAAAAAAGTTCAAAATGCAAAAAAACCTACAGTCATATCTTGTATAACAACAATTGGTTTTGGTTCCCCAAATAAATCAGGAAAATCATCTGCTCATGGAAGTCCTTTGGGATTAGATGAAATAAATCTTGTTAGAAAAAAATTAAAATGGAATCACAAACCTTTTGAGATACCTGATGAAGTTTTAAAAGACTGGAAAAAAATAGGCTATAAAGGAAAAAAAAATGAGGAGAAATGGAATAAAAAATATAAAAAAATTAAATCAAAGATCGATAAAGTATTTAATTCAGAATTAAAAAAAATTTTTAAAAGAGAAAAAAATAAATCAATTCAAAATTTAGAGTCAATTGCCACAAGAAAATCATCTGAAAAAATATTAAATGAAATAGTCAAAGAAAATAAATTAATTATTGGTGGATCAGCAGATCTAGCTGGATCGAATAATACAAAAACAAAAAACCATAGACCTATAAAAAAAAATGATTTTAAAGGAAACTATATTCATTACGGTGTAAGAGAACATGCCATGGCAGGTATAATGAATGGTCTCGCATTACATAGTAATATAATACCTTATGGAGGAACTTTTTTAATTTTTAGTGATTATTGTAAACCTTCTATTCGTCTATCAGCTTTGATGGGCTTAAGAGTGATTTATGTAATGACACATGATTCAATTGGACTAGGTGAGGACGGACCGACACATCAACCTGTTGAGCAATTATCCGGTTTAAGATCTATTCCAAATCTAAATATTTTAAGACCAGCAGATACTATAGAAACAATAGAATGTTGGCAAATTGCTTTGGAAAATAAAACTACTCCAAGTATTTTAACATTAACTCGTCAAAAGGTTGATCCAATAAGAAAAAAGCATTCATCAGATAATAAGTGTTCATTTGGGGCATATGAAGTGGTGAGAAGTGCTAAAGATATAGATTGTACAATATTTGCCTCTGGGTCCGAAGTTTCATTAGCAATTAAGGTTTGTCATAAACTTGCCACAGAAAAGATTTACTCAAAAGTGATCTCTGTTCCTTGTCAGGAATTATTTGATAAACAGAATAATAAATATAAAAAAAAGATTTTAGAGGAAACGGAAAATAAAATATCTATTGAAGCTGGTACTACGGACTGCTGGACAAAATATATTGGAAGAAATGGAATTGCTTTTGGTGTTAATAATTTTGGTAAAAGTGCACCCTATAAAGATATTTTTAAAGATTTTAAATTAACTTTAGAGGATATAGTTAATTCAACAAAAAAAATGATTAATAAAAATTAACTTTATGACTGTAAAAATTGGAATTAATGGACTTGGTCGAATTGGAAGAATGGTTGTTAGAGCTATTATTGAAAATAAGTATAAAAATATTGAAATTAAACACATAAATAATAGATCCAGCTCGGAAGTCAGTGCGTCATTGTTAAAATACGACTCAGTTCATGGCCAATTTAAATCAAAAGTAAACTTTGATAAAAATAGTATAATATTAAATGGTAAAAAAATTACTTTTACCCAAGAAACAGATATTCAAAAAATTAATTGGAAAAAAAGTAATATAGATGTTGTGCTGGAATGCACAGGTAAATTTAATTCTAAAGATAAACTTTTACCTCACCTAAGAAATGGAGCTAAAAAAGTTATAGTTTCTGCACCATGTAAAAATTCTGACAAAACAATTGTATACGGTGTTAACGAAAATACGATAACAAAAAAAGATAGAATAATCTCTGCAGCTTCATGCACTACAAATTGTTTGGCACCTGTGGTTAAAACGTTGAATGACAAATTTGAGATTGAGAGAGGTTTTATGACAACTATACATGCATTTACAAGTGACCAAAGAATTTTAGATAATTCTCACAAAGATCCAAGAAGAGCAAGATCAGCAAGTCAATCTATAGTACCAACATCTACAGGTGCTTCAAAGGCAATTGGTGAAATTATTCCCTCATTAAAAGGAAAGATCGAGGGTGTTGCTATGAGAGTTCCAACACCAAATGTGTCTTTAATCGAGCTCATCTTTTGTACAAACAAAGATTTAACAATAAACAAAATAAATAACATTTTTAGACTCGAGTCTAAGAGGAATTTAAAAGGAATTTTAGAAATTACTGATGAAAAATTAGTTTCTGTTGATTTCAACCATAGCCCATTTTCTTCAATTGTAGATGCTAGTCTTACGAATGTAATTGGGAAAAAAATGGGAAAAATATCCTCATGGTATGATAATGAATGGGGTTTTTCATGTAGAATGTGTGATTTAGTTGAATACTTGTCAAAAAAAACTTGATGAAAAGTATTCAAAGTAAGGACTTAGATTTAAATAAAAAAAAAGTTTTAATTAGACTTGACTTGAATGTTCCTATTAGTGGAAAAAAAATAATTGACACCAACCGTATAGATAAGATTATCCCAACTTTGAATTTTCTAATTAAAAGTAATGCAAAGATAATTATACTTTCGCACATAGGAAGGCCAAAAGGAAAAATTATAAATGATCTATCTTTAAAACCTGTTTGTGATTTTTTGGTAAAAAAATTAAAAAAAAAAATTAATTTAATTAATGAAAATATAGATAAAATTAAAATTGATGAAGTTTTTAATGAGGAAAATAATATTATCATGCTTGAAAATTTAAGATTTTATAAAGAGGAAGAAAATGATGATAGTGAGTTTGCCAAAAGCCTTGCAAAACTTGCTGATATTTATGTTAATGAGGCATTTTCATGTTCACACAGAAAACATGCATCAGTACATTCGATCACAAATTTTATACCTTCCTACTCTGGTATCCAACTTGAATTGGAGGTAAATTCATTAAAAAAAATAACAGAAAGTATTGAAAGACCAATATCTTGTGTAATTGGAGGGTCAAAAATTTCTACAAAAATAAGTGTAATAAAAAATATGATCAGTAAGTTTGATAATATTATTTTTGTAGGAGGAATGGCAAATAATATACTTAAATTTAAGAATTATGAAATTGGAAAATCAATTTACGAAGAAAATTGTAAAAATATTATTTCTGAAATTTTTGATTTATGTAAAAAAAATAATTGTAAAATTTTTTTTCCATCAGATGTAAGAGTTGGAAAAAATACCAAAGATAAATCTACTATAAAAAGTATAAGTGAAATATCTGTTGATGATATGATTTTAGATATAGGCCCAAAAACAGTTAGTTTAATAAAAGATATTATTAATAACTCAAATACAATCCTTTGGAATGGACCTGCAGGTTATTTTGAAAACCCTGAATTTTCTAAAGGGAGCGAAGAAATTGCAAAAAAAATTATTGAGAGAAAAAAACAAAACAAAATTTATTGTGTTTCTGGAGGTGGTGATACTGTAGCAGTATTAAATTCTTTTGGTTTAACAAATGATTTTGATTTTGTTTCAACCGCCGGTGGAGCATTTTTGGAATTTCTTGAAGGAAAAGAACTTCCTGGTATAAAGGCATTAAACTAATGTCAGAATTAAATAATATTGCAAAAAAAATAATTCAAAAAGGAAAAGGAATTTTAGCTGCAGATGAAAGCACTGGCACAATGACAAAACGTCTTGAGTCAGTTGGAGTAAGCTCAACACCAGAAAATAGACTCTTGTTTAGAAATACACTTTTTTCATCCGATGCTATGAAAAGTTATATTGGAGGGGTGATTTTATATGACGAAACAATAAAACAAAAAAGTTTATCAAAAAATAAAATTCCCGAATTAATATCAGGTACTGGAGCTGTTCCTGGAATAAAAGTAGATACTGGGGCAAAAATTCTTGCAAATTCCACAGAGGAGAAAATTACCGAAGGATTAGATGGTCTAAGAGAAAGATTAAAAGAGTATTATAAGTTGGGTGCTAGATTTACAAAATGGAGGGCCGTTTATAAAATTACCGAGAGTTATCCGAGCAAACTTTCAATACACTCTAATGCACATGCACTTGCAAGATATGCAGCTTTAGTTCAAGAATCTGGAATGGTCCCAATTGTTGAACCTGAAGTTTTGATGTATGGAAATCATGGTGTTGAAGAATGTTTCAATAAAACATCTGAAGTAATTAAAAAATGTTTTGATGAATTAAACAAAAATAAAATTGATCTGAGTGGAACAATATTAAAACCAAATATGATTTTACCAGGCTCAAATTCTGGAAAAAATATTGATACCAAAAAAATTGCAGAACTCACTTTAAAATGTTTAAAAATATCTGTACCAACAGAAGTACCAGGTGTTGCTTTTTTGTCTGGTGGACAATCTGAATTTGAGGCAGCAAAAAATCTTAATAGTATTAATTTAATAAATGATACTAGTTTTACTATAACATTTTCATATGGTAGAGCATTGCAACAAAGTGCTTTAAAGTTTTGGTCAAAAGATATTAACAATATTGAAGGCACACAAGAAATTTTTAATCATAGAGCAAAAATGTGCTCATTGGCCTCAATAGGTAAATGGTCAGAACAAATTGAAAAAAATTAGAGTCTCTAAAAAATTTATTTATTTAATTTCCCCGCCTAAAATCGATATTAAAAATTTTTTTTATCAGCTTGAGGATGTGTTCAAGACAAAAAAGATAAGTTTTTTCCAATTAAGATTAAAAAAAACTCCTAAGAAAAAAATCTTATATATTGGAAAAAAAGTAGTTGGATTATGTAAAAAATATGATGTGAAATTTATAATTAATGATGACCCCCATTTAGCAAAACAAATTAATTCTGATGGATGTCACATCGGACAAAAAGATATGTGTATTCACAAAGTAAGAAAGATTTTAGATAATAAGATTGTTGGAATAACCTGTCATAATTCAAAAAAATTAATTAAAAAAGCTATAAATGATAAAGCTGATTACATTGCTATTGGTGCCTTTTTTTCCTCTAAGACAAAAAAGGTAAAATTTAAAGCTGATATTAAATTATTAAAATATGCAAAAAAAATTACAAAAATACCAATTATAGTTATAGGTGGTATAAAATTAAATAATTATAAGAAACTTTTGTTGAATAAAGCAAACTTTTTAGCTATTTCAGGCTACGTTTGGAAAAGTAAAAAATATAAACCAATAGAGGCAATACAAGAATTAAAATGAAGATATCGGCTAATGAAATAAGAGTTGGAATGCTTTTAGAATATAAAAATGATTTATGGGAAGTTTTAAAAACTCAACATGTTAAACCTGGAAAAGGTGGAGCATTTGCTCAAATAGAAATGAAAAGCTTAAATAAAAATACTAAACTAAATGAAAGATTTAGATCAAGTGAAACAATTGAGAAAGCGTCAGTTGAGGAAAAAAAATTTAATTATTCTTATGAGGATGAGGGTAACTATTATTTTATAGATCCCAAATCGTTTGAGCAAATTGATATTAAAAAAAATTTTATTGGTGAAAAGGGGAAAATGTTATCAGAGAATTTGGAAGTCTCTGTAAGTTTTCATAATGAGTCTCCAATTTCAATACAGTTACCAAATCAAATTTCATGCAAAATAAATAAAACAGATATTGCTCTAAAAGGTCAGACAGTTTCATCATCATATAAACCTGCAACATTAGATAATGGAATAAAGATACAAGTTCCTCCGTTTATTGAAAATGGAGATGAGGTTATAATTGACACCAGAACGATTGAGTATGTAAAAAAAATTTAATTATTTATTCATGAATACAATTTCAGCAAATTTAAATATAATGATCAAAGCTTGTGAAAAAGCTTCAAAAGCTTTAATCCGTGACTTTGGAGAGGTAGAAAACTTACAAGTTTCAATGAAAGGTCCATCTGACTTCGTTACAAATGCTGATAAAAAAGTTGAAAAAATTTTAATAGAAGAACTACTTAAAGCAAAAAAAAACTTTTCTATTTTAAGTGAAGAAGCTGGTTTCATAAAAAATAAAGATGAAAAGAATATGTGGATAATTGATCCGATTGATGGTACTACAAATTTTTTACATGGCATACCTCATTTTTCAATATGTATTGCGTTGAAATCATATGATGAAATAATATCTGGATTAATATTTGATCCAATTAAAGATGAAATGTTTTATGCGGAAAAAAATTTAGGATCTTTTTTAAATAATAAAAGAATAAGAGTATCAAAAAAAAAGGATCTAAAAGATTGTTTGTTTGGGACTAATGGAAAAAAATATAAAGATGTAAAGTTGACAAATAGAAAGTCTGGTAGTGCTGCTTTAGATATGGCTTATGTAGCATCAGGACGTTATGACGGTTTTTTTCAAGAAAATTTAAATTTATGGGATGTTGCCTCTGGAGTAATAATCATTAGTGAAGCAGGAGGAATAATAAATAAAGCTGATATTGGAAAGATTAACAATATTGAAGTTATAACCTCTAGCTCTAATATTAATGAAAAAATGCTTAATATTTTAGATAAGTTTTAATTGTGTTATAAAATTCTTTTGTTATAAGTCTCGTTATGAAAAAAGACATTCATCCAAAATATCATAAGATAAAAGTTGAAATGACTGATGGTACTCAATTTGAGACAAAGTCGACCTGGGGTAAAGAAGGTGAAATACTTAAATTAGAAATTGATCCAAAATCTCATTCTGCATGGACAGGTGGAAAACAAAGAATTTTAGACAAAGGTAGAGTTAGTAAATTCAATAAAAAATTTCAAAATTTTAGATCAGAAAAAAAATAATGACAAATGGACTTTTAATGCCTGTTGCTACGGCAGTTTGGCTTGTGGAAAATACGACTTTAACGTTTAAACAAATTGCTAGTTTTTGTAATTTGCATGAAGTTGAAGTTCAGGGGATAGCGGATGGAGAGGTAGCAAAAGGAATTAAACCCTATAATCCAATTATGTCCGGTCAGCTAACGAGGGAAGAAATTGAATTATCTTCTAAAGATGAAAATAGACTTTTGCAAATTAAGGTTAATGAAATAAAAATTTCTGATAAAGCTGATAAAGTTAAAAAATATATTCCATTATCAAAAAGGCAAGACAAGCCAGATTCTGCGCTATGGCTATTAAAACATCATTCTCAGTTAAAAGATTCTCAAGTTGCAAAATTGGTTGGAATAACAAAAAATTCAGTTACGTCGATCAGAAATAAAAGCTATTGGAATTTCAACAATTTAAATGCAAAAGATCCAGTATCTATTAATTTATTTACACAAAAAGATTTAGTTTTAGCTTTAGAAAAAGCTGAGAGACGTATTAAAAGGGAAAAAAGAGAGAAAGAAAAAACAAAACAAGTTTAAATTTTATAGACAATAAAAAATTATAATGTTATTAACCATTTTTTTTGGAGGTAGTTATTAAAATAGAAGTCAAAGATAATAATATTGAGCAGGCACTTAGAGTTTTAAAAAGAAAACTACAGAGAGATGGTTTTTTTAAAATCATTAGGCTAAAGGATACCTATGAGAAACCTTCTGAAAAGAAAAAAAGAATACTTCAAGAAAATATTAAGAGAGTTAAAAAGCTTAATAAGTTAAAAAATAGAATTTAAAACCGCGGGGTGGAGCAGTCTGGTAGCTCGTCAGGCTCATAACCTGAAGGTCGGCGGTTCAAATCCGTCCCCCGCAACCAATTAAAAATCTAAATACATATAATTTTTATAAAGTCTAGCGCAGGTAAAAAATAAATAGAAAGAGTACAAATAATAAAATATTTTTTTCTTTGTAAAAAATTCTTTTGTTAAAAAAGTACTCATCAAAGTAAAAAATAATATTAAAACTAATGGATCATAATATTTATGATAAATTGTATTTTGTATATTTGACAATATAAGGACAACAAATATTAAAAGGTTGTTTAAATTATTTTGTGATAAAAAACCTAAAGTTATTAAAGAGATTAAACTTATTAAATAAAAAAATAAATTATTATTTAAAAAATAATTTGATATCTGATAAAAAATTCCACCACCTGTAAAATTTAAAACATAATTAAAAAAATAAACATTAATTACAAAAAAAATAGTTATAAATATTAATAATTTTTTATTTATTAAATTTTTAAAATTATTTAAAAATTTTTTATTTATCAAAAAAGGTAGTAAATGAAAAAAAGTTATTGAACTTATAATTAATATTTTATTCGAAAAATTAAAATTTAAACTAATTGTATCTCCTTTTTTCAAACCTGGAGTTTCAGCTGTTAAGAAATTAACATCCAAAATAAATAAATAATAAAAAGCTGGTAAAGATAAAATAAAGCAAAATATAATTAGATTAAGCACTTTATCAAATTTTAATTTTTTTAGAAAATGGTAAATGAAATAAATTATAAAAACGGAAAAATTAGGACTTATATAAGAGGATATGATTAAGAAGGTTAAATTTTTCCAAATATGAATTTCTTTATTTGTTTTTTGATATTTCAAAAACTCAAAAATACATAATAGAAAAAATATTAAACCAATTATTCGTGTGCTTGGCCAAATTGATAAAGAACGAAATGTTGGGGAGAGAAATAATGAAAAAGAAATTAATATAAGTAAACCCTTTTCAATATTATCGAATTTAAGCTTAAGACATCTATAAAAAAAATAAATTAATAATAAACTTAGATTAAGATGAAAAAATCTTATTAACTCAATAGAAAAACCAATTTTTTTTAAAAAACCTAAAAAAAATAAATATAATGGTGAATGCCGATGGCCAAACATTTCATAATTTAAAATTGTATAAAGTATATCTTTAGAAGATGACTCAATAACTGGTAGATCTCCATTTATCCAATCTCCAATAGCTCCAAAATTTAAATTTTCATCAAAATAAAAACCAACAATTAAAGTTGAGTAAAAAAAAAAAAATAAAGCGATAAGATATTTATAATTAATACTTTTATCCATTATTTTTTTTACTAAATTTTAAAATTAGACTTCTTACTGTCGAACAAAAAATTTTCAACGGTTTCAATAGTAAGTTTCTGAAACGTCTTTCCAAAATTTTCTATTTTTTCAATTATAGCAGGTGGAACGGTAATAATATCACATTCTAGCTCTTTAGCATGAGTATAATTATATGGCTCTCTTACACTTGCCCATAAAATTTTGACATTTTTAAATTTTTTTGACATCGCTACACTCTTTTTAATTTCTGGAACTGGATCTTTTCCAACATCTCCAGCTCTTCCAACGAAAATAGAAATAATCACGTTTGTTTTTTTATCTAAGCAATCTAAAATTCTTCTAGTTTGTTTTGCGTTATAAACTGCTGTTATATTAAGTTTGATTTTCTCTCTATTTAATAACCTAATTATTTTTCCAGAAAATTTACCCTTTGAATTACATACAGGTATTTTTACATACACATTCTTTCCTAATGAATTTATTTTATATGCTTGATATTTCATATTATTAAAATCATCTGCAAAAACCTCAAAAGAGACAGGTTTATTTTTACAAATTTTTAAAATTTTCTTACAATAAGCTAGGTAATTTTTAGCTCCAGCTTTTCTCATTAGGCTCGGATTTGTAGTAAATCCATTAACAATTTTTTTTTTATTGAATTTTTTTATGAGATTGATTTCTGCAATATCGCAAAATATTTTTGTATTCAATTTTTTCCTACAAATTTTTTGTTATTTCTTCAGTCATTTTTTTTGCATCAGCAAATAACATTAAAGTATTTTCTCTATAAAATAAATCATTATCTATACCAGCATAACCAGGAGATAAACTTCTTTTAACAAATAAAACTGATTTTGATTTTTCAACATCTAAAATTGGCATCCCATAAATTGGACTCTGAGGATCTGTTTTAGCGACTGGATTTGTAACATCATTAGCACCAATTACATAAGCTACATCACAATTTGCAAAGTCATTATTAATATCTTCCAATTCAAAAACTTCATCGTAAGGTACGTTTGCCTCAGCAAGTAATACATTCATATGGCCAGGCATTCTACCCGCCACAGGGTGTATTGCATAAGAAACTTTAACTCCATTTTTTTTTAAACTATCAACCATTTCTCTTAAAGCATGTTGAGCTTGTGCTACAGCCATACCATATCCTGGTACGATTATTACTGATGATGCATTTTTCATTAAAAATGCTGCATCATCTGCGTTACCATTTTTGACTGGTTTTTGTTCTTTAGATTTTGAGTCTGATGTTTGGTCTGTAGCTCCCCACCCTCCTAATATGACATTAAAAAATGATCTATTCATACCTTTACACATTATGTAGGATAATATTGCTCCAGAAGATCCAACTAGGGCTCCCGTGATTATTAATGCAGTATTCTCCAGAGTGAAGCCAATTCCGGCAGCAGCCCAACCAGAATAGGAATTTAACATTGATATAACAACAGGCATATCTGCACCACCTATCGGAATTATTAAAAGTACCCCAACCAAGAATGAAACAAGTACGATTGTCCAAAAAAGTGTATCTGTTTGAGTTTTACAAAGATAAAATATTAGAGCTATAAGAGAAATTCCAAGAAGAAGATTTAAATAATGTTGTCCTGTAAAAGTGATAGGAGATCCTGACATAATACCTCTTAGCTTTAGAAATGCTATAATCGAACCTGTAAAAGTTATAGCTCCAATTGAAGCTCCTAAAGACATTTCAATTAAACTGGCAATCTTAATATCTCCTGGATAACCAAGATTAAATATTTCAGGATTTAAAAAAGCAGAAATCGCTACAAAAACAGCAGCAAGCCCAACTAGACTATGAAATCCTGCGACTAACTCTGGCATTGCTGTCATAGGAATTTTAAAAGCAATATAAGCACCAATAGAACCACCAATGATTAAAAAAACAATTAAATATATAAAACCAGTTGAAAAGTTTCCAACAGAAATAATTGTTACACTTATTGCAATTGCCATTCCAATAATACCAAAAAGATTTCCTTGTCTTGATGTTTCAGGAGAAGATAATCCCCTTAAGGCTAAAATAAATAAAACACCAGAAATTAAATAGAATATTGCTAATAGATTTGCAGACATAATTATTTATCTTTTTTTTTCTTTTTGTACATTGCAAGCATTCTTTGAGTAACCAAAAAACCACCAAAAATATTTACTGCAGCTAGAATAATAGCTAAATACCCAAAAATATTTGCAGTATCAAATACCTGTTGTGAATTACCTGCTAAAGAAGCAATTATTGCACCAACTATAATCACTGATGAAATTGCATTCGTAACTGACATTAGAGGAGTGTGAAGAGAGGGAGTAACACTCCAAACGACATAATATCCTATAAATATAGATAGGATAAAAATACTTAGTCTGAATATAAAAGGGTCTATCTCCATATTTTATTTTACTAAAGTCTTATTTATAATCTCATCTTCTAAATTAATATTTATTTTTTTGTTATCTTTATCATAAAGATTTAAAACAAAATTAAATAAATTTTTTGCATAAAGATTTGATGATGATACTGGAAGTTTATTTAATATATTTTTTTCACCCATTATTTTAACCCCATTAACATCAATTATTTGATCTACTTGAGTATTGGCAGTATTTCCACCTTGGATAGCTGCCAAATCATAAATAACTGATCCTGGTTGCATATTTTTAATCATGTTGTCTTTAATAATTATTGGTGCTTTTTTTCCTGGTATTAAAGCTGTACAAATCACTATATCAATTTTTTTTAAAGTTTCTGATAATAGTTCCTCTTGTTTCTTTTTAAAGTCATCAGTTGTCTCTTTCGCATAACCACCCTCTGTTTCAAGATTCTCCGCTCCCTCAACAGTTAAAAATTTACCACCTAAACTTTCGACTTGCTCTTTAGATGCTATTCTCACATCAGTTGCAAAAACAACTGCCCCCATTCTTTTTGCAGTTGCTACTGCCTGCAAACCAGCTACACCTGCACCAACTACTAGCACTTTAGCAGCTGGGACTGTGCCTGCTGCAGTCATCATCATTGGAATTGCTTTTTGGAAATAAGCGAAGGCCTCAATTACAGCTTTATAACCTGCAAGATTTGCTTGAGAAGACAAAATATCCATCGACTGTGCTCTGGTTATTCTTGGAAGCAACTCTAAAGAAAAAATATTTATACCCATTGATTTTAACTTTTCAATTTTTTGCATATTTTGTGAAGAATTAAATGAACCAATTAAAGTAGTTTCATTGCTTAATAAAGTAAAATCATTTTCTTCAATTAGATCTAATTGGATCAATACATTCGAATTTTTTAAAACTTCATCTTTTGTTGAAATAATTTTAGCACCAACATGACGAAAAGACTCGTCACTAAAACCTAGATGATCTCCATACCCTTTTAATATCTGTACCTCAAATCCAAGATTAATATATTTTTTTATTATATCTGGTACTAAAGCAACTCTTTTTTCTAAATTCTTGTTTTCTGAAATTGAACCAATAATCATTTTGATATTTTATAGTAGAAACAGTGCCATCAATATCAAAACTACAATAACTGAAACTGATCCCCAAAGAACAAATTTGGTAAAATTATTCCAAGTTTTTTTATGGTTCTGATTATCCATTACTACTTTTGTCTTGCTTTAAATTTTGGATTTTTTTTATTAATAATATAAACTCGTCCTCTTCGTCTTACCAACTTAGAATTAAGATCTCGTGATTTTAGTGATTTTAATGAGCTTTTTATTTTCATATTTCAAGACCTTTTACTTATTTAAATTTACTTGGTCAATAAAAGAATTGTTGCATCAGTATTTAAAATACTGAATAATTTAATAAATGGACTTTAGTATAATTATAAATACACACGATCAGTCAAAGTTTTTAGGTGAATGTATCAAATCATGTATAAATCAAAATTACTTAAATTATGAAATAATAATTGTAGATACTTCTAAAAAACCTTCAAAAAATAAACATATAAAAAACAAAAAAATTAAATATTTTCATTTAAAAGAAAATTCAAGAAAGTTTCCAGTTTTAAATCAAATGCACCAGATAAGATATGGATTTAAAAAGTCTAAAGGTAAATATATTTGTCTTTTGGATGGAGATGATAGATTTTCAAGTTCAAAACTTATTACAATATTTAAAAAATTTAAAAAATCAAAAATACAAATTATTCAAGATATTCCAATCTTGTTTTCGAAAGATTCTAAAAAAAAGAGTGTGATTAAGAATTATAAAAAAAATATTTTTTTTCAAAAGTTTTTTGTGAGTTGGCCGCAAGTTTTTGGTACAAGTACTATTTCTTGTACTAGAGAAATTTTAAATACGTTTTTCAAAAAAGGAAAGCCATTCAATTATAAGTTTTTAGCAGTTGATGTAAAGCTAATTATGTTTGCTTCTCATAAGTTTAACGTTATTAATGACTTTGAAGGTGTAACATTAAAAAGAGTACATAATAGAAACTTGGACAAAAGGTATTCAAATTTATTTTCAAGTTCATTTTGGCTAAGAAGAAACATGCAAATGAAATATGATTATTATTTAAAAAAGAAAATAATTTTTAACTTAGATTATGTAATTACAAAGATAATAAATATTTTTCTATAGCCTGGCAATGTCCTACTCTTCCATGTCTTAAGACAAAGTACCATCGGCGCAGAAGGGCTTGACTTCCGAGTTCGGAATGGGATCGGGTATTACCCCTTCGCAATAATCACCAGGCAACTATTTGTATAAATACATTTTTTTAATTGTCAATTATTAAATATTTGCCATTAAATAAGGGCTATAATATTTTTTTTTCAATGAAATCATTTATTGTTAATGACAAACCCTCATCAAGTGAAGTTTTACTCAACCATCCATATTTTTTTGCAACTTTTGTGCTTAATAATTTTCTATAAGTTCCATCAAGCTTTATTGAGTCATATTTAATTTTTAAATCTACACCTAAATGGTTCATTATAAATTTTGCATATTCTGTAATTGATTTTTCAATGCCTGATCCAATATTAATTAAAGTATGATTAGTTTTTTTTTTTAAAAAATAGATACATGCATCTGCAATATCATCACAAAAAATAACTTCCCTTAATGGCTTCCCAGATCCCCAAATCTTAATATTATTTTGATCATTTTTCATTGCTTCTATTATTTTTCTTATTAGAGCTGGAAAAAAATGGGAAGATTGCAAATCATAATTATCATTAATCCCATAAGCGTTGCATGGCATTAAACACTTATAATTTAAATTATACTGATAGTTATAACTTTGACACATGTTTATGCCTGCAATTTTAGCTACTGCATATGGTTCATTTGTTTTTTCCAAATAATTAGATAATAAATATTCCTCTTTTATAGGCTGCTTACAATTTTTTGGGTAAACACAACTTGAGCCTAAAAAAATTAAGTTTTTTACACCTGCTTTAAAACTACCATCAATTAAATTGTTTTGTATTGTTAAGTTTTCAAATATAAAATTAGCCTTATGAATATTATTAGCCTTTATACCACCAACTTTAGCAGCTGCTATAATAACAGCATCGGGTTTAATTTTTTTTAAATAAGTATATACTTTTTTTTGGTTTATTAAATCTAGTGATTTTCTTTCTTTTGTAAAAATTTTTTTATAATTAAGTTTTTTTAATTTTCTTACTACAGCAGATCCAACCATACCATTATGACCTGCTACAAATATTCGCGAATTTTTATTTATCATTTCTTATGGTTTGAAGTTCGTAATTTACCATATCTTGTATTAGTGATTTAATATTATATTGAGGTTTCCATCCAAGTAATCTTTTAGCTTTTGAGTAGTCTCCTCTCAACGAGTCAACCTCAGATTTTCTAAAATATTTTGAGCTACACTCAATAATGCATTTTCCGTTATCATGATAAGCTTTTTCATTTAAACCTTTACCCTTCCAATGAATTTTCATTTTAAGCTCTTTTGAAACCATGTTAATAAATTCTTTAATTGAATATTGCTTACCGGTGCATATAACAAAATCCTCAGCTTTTTTATATTGCATAATTTTCCAAATAGCCTTTACATAGTCCTTTGCGTGTCCCCAGTCCCTTTTTGCGTAAAGATTACCTAAATAAATTTTTTCTTGAAGTCCATACTTGATTTTACACATTCCTTGAATTATTTTCTTCGTTACAAAAGTTTCTCCTCTTAAAGGGCTTTCGTGATTAAATAAAATTCCATTACTTGCAAATATTTTATAAGACTCTCTATAATTAACTGTTATCCAATGCGAATATAATTTCGCGACGCCATAAGGGCTTCTTGGATGAAAAGGTGTATTTTCAGTTTGAGGATTTTCAACAATTTTGCCAAACATTTCAGAAGTTCCAGCCTGGTAGAATTTTATTTTGTTATTTACTTTAAGTATTGCTTCAAGAATTCTTAATGTACCTAGGGCATCTGCATTTGATGTATATTCAGGTAACTCAAATGAAACCGCAACATGAGATTGAGCAGCAAAATTATATACCTCATCTGGTTTTACTTTTTGCATAATATTAATTACTGAAATTGAGTCAGTCACATCACCATAATGAAGGTGAAAATTTTTTTTTTTAACAAAATTATCTTTGTAAATATCATCTATCCTATATGTATTAATAGATGAATGTCGTCTCTTTACGCCATGCACAATATAATTTTTTTTTAATAAAAATTTAGATAGATATGCTCCATCCTGGCCAGTTACACCAAAAATAAGAGCAGTTTTTTTTTTCATTTTATTTAAAAATAGAGTATTTAATTACAGTATATAGTGCTTTAAAGCCATCTTTAAAAGAGATCTTTTTTCCCTCTAAGTAAGATCTTCCTTGATACGAAATTGATGTTTCGTGAATTTTAATTTTTAAATTTGAAATTTTTGTAGTTATTTCTGGGCAAAAAGCAAAGTCATATTCTTTTAATTCAATTTTATCAAATACATTTTTTTTGAACATTTTATAACACGTGTGTGAGTCTGTTAAATTTTGGTTATTAAATAAATTTGAAAATATTGTTAACAAATGGTTGGCAAAAATCCTAAATACAGATGTGAAATTATCATTCTTATATCTTTGCTTATTCAGAACTCTCGAGCCATATAAAACTTCATAATTACGCTCTATCATCATACTGAACATGACTTCCAAATCATTTGGATTATATTCTAAATCAGCGTCCTGAATCACAACGTAATCTCCATCAACAAATTTTTTTGCTGATATAATAGCACCTCCTTTTCCCAAGTTTTTTTCATGGAAAATAACTTTATCCACTTTGTTAGAATTATTTTGAATGATATCTTTTGTTCCATCATTTGAGCAATCGTCAACTAAAATTGTCTGTTTTTTTAATTTTAGTTCATTTATTTTATCTAATATAAGATTGATTGTTCTTTTTTCATTATAACAGGGTATAATAATAGATAGTTTCGTCATGTTGTTTCTTTATATATCAAATTTAATATCTGTGTTAATTTTTTTATCATACGGAAAGTTTATAAATTCACTTATATTTAGTGAAACAAAAAAAAATGAAATAAAAGTTTTTGATATTATATGCGGTTTTATCTACCTCAGCTTTATATCCTTAATCATTAACTTTTTTTTCGCATTAAGCTTAAATATCAATAATATTATTTTTTTTCTTTCTATAATTTTTTTAATATTTATTTTTAAAGATAAAAAGCAGTTAAAAATTTTATGCAAATTGACTTTGATAATTGGGTCAATTTCATTTTTGATAATGGTTTTAGATCATTCAAATAGACCAGATGCAGGTCTATATCATTTACCATTTATTTCAGTCATTAATGAAAATAAAATTATATTAGGCTTATCAAATTTACATTTTAGATTTGCCCATGTTTCTATTGTCCAATACACTTCAGCTATATTTAATAATTTTATTTTTTTAGATAAAGGAATAACAATACCAATTTCAACAATCTTATCAGCTTCATTTTTATTCTTTTTTTTGAAATTTTTTAAAAATAAAGACAATTATTTTGTTTTATTTTCAAATTTTTTAATCACTTCATTTATTGTTTTAAAAATGAGTAGATATAATGACATTGGAAATGATGTTGTCGGGCATTTATTTTTTTTTATAACTATATTTTTTTTCATTGAACTTATTTCAAGAAAAAAATATAATTTTAAAGACTTCTTCTATCTGAATTTATTTGTAATATTTGCTTTTAGTAATAAATTATTTTTAATTTTTTCGTTTTTGTTTCCAATATTTTATTTAATACATTTTAAAAAAGTAGAGTTTATTTTTAATCTTAAAAACTTATTGCTGATATTTTTTATTTTTTCATTGTTACTTAAAAATGTAATGATTAGTTCTTGTGTGGCTTATCCATTAGAAATATCCTGTTTTAAGAATCTATCTTGGAGCTCAGTTGATAAAAAAATTCATTCAAATCCATCTTATAAATCAATTGAAGGAGAGGCAGCTGTGAAAGGTTGGTCTGATCTAAAAGATAAAGCAAATACAAATTATAAAGAATTTAAAAGTGATTTTAATTGGTTATCAACTTGGGCAGATAAACATTTAATATATTTAATTACTAAATTAGTACCTCTTTTTGTAATTATTTTTATTTTAATCCTTATGGTAGAAATTTATGAAAAACCAAGGGACAAAATTATAAAAAATAAATCACTAAGAAGCGCATTATGCTTTAGCATGTTAATATGCTCAATTGGAACAATCTATTGGTTTTTAAAGTATCCTCTTTACAGATACGGTTATTCTTTTTTTGTAAGTATTTTAATATTACTACCAAGTTATTTTATTTATCTAAGGTATCAAGAGACTAAAAAAAAAAAGATTATAAATTATTTAAGATATACGTTATTCATTTTTTTGATATTTGTTAGTTTGAAAAATTTTCAAAGAATATATAAAAATTTTGATATTAAATATGTAGATTATCCATGGCCTAAAATTTATTCCTATGAAAAAGAAAATTTAATACAAAAAAATATTGAAATAAGTATTGGCCAAAATTTAAAAATTTATAATCCTATTTATAGACTTTGCATGTATTCCCAAGCTCCTTGTACACACTACAGGGAGGTGAAAAATCAAATATTTGCAAAAAAACAAGGAGGTTATATTCTTATATTACCTAAAAATTAAAACTATTTTTTAAGTAGCAAGTAATCTTCCAAAACTAATGCATCCATATCTGTTCTGTAAAAAGTATTTAAGGCTTCTTCAGGTTTGCAAACAATAGGCTCATTCTCATTAAAAGATGTATTTAATATAATAGGTACATTTGTTTTTTTTTTAAATTCATACAATAAATTATATATAAAGTGATTATTGTCTTTCCTTAGAGTTTGTAGCCTACATGTGCCATCTTTATGAACAACAGCTGGTATAATATCCTTTTTATTTTCCTTTATTTTATATACTTCCATCATACTGGGAATTTCTCTTTCTATAAAAAACCATTCTTTTAAATCGTCATACAAAATGATTGGTGCAAAAGGTCTAAAAGATTCTCGTCTTTTAATTTTTTTATTAATAATATTTTTTATTTCTTTTCCTCTTGGATCAGCAAGTATAGACCTATTTCCCAGGGATCTTGCGCCCCACTCAAGTCTACCTCTAAATATCCCAACAATTTTTTTTTTTTCAAGAAGATCTGTTATCTTCAGGACTAATTCTCGTGATGATTCTAAATAACTCCTAACTGTGATATTTTTATTTGATATATCATACTTATTATTGTCTATGATTTTTTTTATATCTGAATTTTCAAAAAGTGGACCAAGATATAGTTTAGTTACTCTATTTTTTTTTTTTATATCGTTATCATTATTTGCAATATATTGAAGTGCTGCACCAATAGCACCTCCCGCATCATATGCAGCTGGTTGTATATATAATTTTTTAAATTTTGTATTTTCTAGAATTTTTCCATTTGCCAAAGAGTTCATTGCGCACCCTCCAGCTAGACAAAGATTATCTATACCGTACTTATCATATGAAAAATTTATATAATTTAGGTATGCTTTTTCAAAAAGATATTGTAAAGATCTAGCTAAATTAAAATGCTCGGGCTTAAAATCCTCTTCTCTTGCTTTTTTTTTTATACCTAATAAATCTTCTACTTTTTTTTCTTCTAAAAGCTTACTTATAACTATTTTATTTTCACTGACTGTAAAAGTATTGATGTTTTTGTGATGCATAAAATATTTAAGATTTAACTTAAAAGTTCCAGCATTATCTAGGTTTAGAAGCTTCTCTAATTTTGAATTTAAAGTATTCTTACCATATGCTCCCATTGCCATAACTTTGTATTCTTCACCATAATAATCAAATCCCAAGAAATTACTTATTGCAGTATAAAAGATTCCTAGTGAATGAGGGTAAAAAATTCTATTTTGAATATTAATTGAGTTTTTTTTACAAAGTGCATTTGAAGTAGTAGTAAAATCACCTGAGCCATCTATTGAAACACCGCATGCTTCCTCAAAATTTGATAAATAGTATGATGATGCAATGTGAGTGAGATGATGTTCCACAAATACTATTTTGCCTTTAAAATTTCCATAATTTTTTATTTTCGTAAATTCATCCTCTAAACTTATTTTCCTTGAAAATGAATTCATTTTTTTTTTTATATCACCTAATGAAATTAAATTTTTGAGAGCAAAAGCGCATTTCCTGAAAATTTGCTTTTTAGGATCTGAGTTTATTGCTACAATATCTACATCACTGAGCTTTAAATTATTATATTTAAGACATTCAACAATTGATAAAAAAGGGAAACCTCCTGAATTTTTAACTCTATTTAACCTCTCTTCTTCGACAGCAAAAGTAAGGACTCCATCAACTATTAAAGCTGCTGCAGAATTTGCGTGATAACAATTTAAGCCAAGAACAATCAATTTATTACTTTATTTTATTAATTTTTTTAAATAAATACTCCGCTATCTCAAAATCGACTGGGTTATCTACATCTAATCCTTCAATATCATTTACCTTAAAAAAATATGGTCTATTGCCTATAACGCTTTTTATTTCAATCATTTTTTCTCTTGAAATAATATTTGCTCCATATGTTGTTTTCATTATGTCAGGAAGATCTTGGGTGTTTGGAATTCTTTTTTGATTAAAGTTGATAGGTTTATTTTTTAACCATAAATGCTCTTTAACAAAATTAACAGTGTTCATGCTATCATATTTTGGGTAAACAGCTAAAAATTTTTTTATTAAATTTTGGATAGTGTTGCTTTTTATTAATGGTGCTGTGCAGGGAGTATACATTAATAAATCCCCACTAATAGATCTAGCAAGATTATCATAAAACTCACTATTGTTGCACTTGGAGCTAGCAAAATATTTTTCTCTTACGTGGTATGAAATATCATGTTTTTTGGCTATTCTTATCGCCTCTTTTGAGTCTGTGCTAACTATAATTTGATCAATCAATTTTACTTTTTTTAGCGACTTTAATTTTATTTCTAATAAATTT
>JBJLDV010000016.1:0-107337 GCA_045566195.1 Candidatus Pelagibacter sp.
GAAAAAAGCAGATGCACCAAAGGAAGCTCCTAAAGCAGAAGAGAAAAAAGCAGATGCACCAAAGGAAGCTCCTAAAGCAGAAGAGAAAAAATAAATATGTTTACATTCCAAATTTTTACGCTTTATCCAGAATTATTTCCAGGTCCTTTTAAAGATGGAATTTTTGGAAAAGCATTGGAAAAAAAAATATGGGATTTAAAAATAATTGACATTAGAGAATACGCAAATGATAAACATAAAACAGTTGATGACACACCTTATGGAGGTGGATCAGGAATGCTTTTAAAACCAGATGTAATTGCTAAATCTTTAGATATAAATACCACTAAAAATGAAAAAATTTTTTATCTATCACCCAGAGGAAAAATTTTTAATCAAAGTATTGCAAAAAATTTATCAAAAGAAAAAAAAATAAATATTATTTGTGGACATTTTGAAGGTATAGATCAAAGGGTTTTAGACCATAGAAATATAGAAGAGATAAGTATTGGCGATTTTGTTTTATCTGGAGGGGAAACTGCATCATACGTTTTTCTTGATGCAATACTTAGATTAATTCCTGGAGTAATCGGAAATGAAAATTCTAAAAATGAGGAAAGCTTCGAAAATGGTTTATTAGAATACCCACAGTACACAAAGCCACAAATTTGGGAGGAAAAAAGTGTACCAAACGTGCTATTATCAGGAGATCATGCGAAAATTAAAGACTGGCGTTTATCTCAATCTGAGGCTATAACTCGCGTCCGAAGACCAGATTTATGGCAAAAATATAATAACAAAAAAAATTAACTTGATAAATTTACAAATGAAGACAATTGAAGAAATAAACCAGGCAAATGTAAAAAAAATATCTGCTGAAAAGAAATTACCTAGTTTTTTCCCAGGTGATATTGTTAAGGTTGGTGTAAAAATTACAGAAGGAAAAAGAGATCGTATTCAGTATTTTGAAGGTGTATGTATTGCAAAAAAAAATAGAGATTTGAATTCATCTTTTACCGTTAGAAAAATTTCTTTTGGAGAAGGTGTAGAAAGAACTTTTGCTTTGTATAGCCCTATTGTTGACTCTATAAAGGTTATAAGATCTGGAAAAGTTAGAAGGGCAAAACTTTATTATCTAAGAGATAGAACTGGAAAATCAGCGAGAATTGCAGAAAAAATTAAGAAAAAAATTGGTATTGATGTAGATTCTAAACCAGAAGAACCAACAGAAGAAAATATTATTAAAGCGGTCGATGTTAATGCGAATGAGGAAATCAAGAAAGAGTCTGTTGAAAAAAAAGATACCTCTGAAAAAAAAAGTGAAAAAGAGACTCTAGAAGAAAAAAAATAATCTTTTTCTAAATGCCTAAGACTTTATACGACAAAATCTGGAGTGATCATTTAGTTCATCAACAAGATGATGGTACATCATTACTATTTGTTGATAGACATTTGATTCATGAAGTTACGAGTCCACAAGCTTTTGAGGGTCTAAGGAATTCAAGTAGAAAAGTTAGACAGCCAAACTTAACACTTGCTGTCGTGGATCATAATATTCCTACAACTGATAGGTCAAAAGGAATAGATGACATAGATTCAAAAATTCAAGTAGAAACATTAGAAAAAAATTGTAAAGATTTTGGTGTAAGGCTATTTGGAATGGAAGACAAAAGACAAGGGATAGTTCATATTGTAGGTCCAGAGCAAGGTTTTACTCAGCCTGGAACGGTAATTGTTTGTGGAGACAGTCATACAGCTACACATGGAGCATTTGGTGCTTTAGCTTTTGGAATAGGGACATCAGAAGTAGAACATGTTTTAGCAACCCAAACTCTTGTTCAAAAAAAAGCAAAAAATTTTAGAATAAATGTGAATGGAAAGCTTTCATTAGGAGTTACATCAAAAGATGTTATTCTACAAATTATTGGAAAAATAGGAACTGCCGGTGGAACGGGATGTGTATTAGAATATGCTGGTTCAGTAATTTCAAATTTATCAGTGGAACAAAGAATGACAATTTGCAATATGTCAATTGAGGGTGGAGCTCGAGCAGGATTAATTCAACCAGATGAAAAAATATTCAACTATTTAAAAGGGAGACCCATGTCACCAAAAAAAGAAAACTGGGAAAAAGCATTAGAATATTGGCATTCACTTAAGACTGATAATGAGGCTGAATTTGATAAGGAAATTAATTTAAATGGTGAAGACATAGCTCCGATGGTTACATGGGGAACTTCCCCAGAGGATGTTGTCTCAATTAATGGAAAAGTACCAAATCCTGATAATGAGCAAAATGAAGATAAAAAAAATTCAATTAATAGATCTTTAAAATACATGGGACTTAAGCCTGATGTAAAAATTAAAGATATTAAAATTGATAAAGTTTTTATTGGAAGTTGTACAAATGGAAGAATAGAAGATTTACGTGAAGCGGCTCAAATTCTTAAGAATAAGAAAAAGGCAACCCATGTTCATGGTATGGTTGTTCCTGGCTCAGGATTAGTTAAAGAACAAGCAGAACAAGAAGGGTTAGATAAAATTTTTAAAGATTCTGGATTTGAGTGGAGGGAGCCAGGTTGCTCAATGTGTTTAGCAATGAACGCAGATAAATTAAAACCACAAGAGAGATGTGCCTCCACATCAAATAGAAATTTTGAGGGAAGACAAGGAAGAGGTGGAAGAACTCACTTAGTTAGCCCAGGAATGGCAGCAGCCGCAGCCATAGCAGGCAATCTAGATGACGTTAGAAAGTACCAAAATTAATGAAAAAATTTACTTCACTTAAAAGTATTCCCGCATATCTACCAATTGTAAATATTGATACTGATATGATTATACCCAAGCAGTTTTTAAAAACAATTAAACGTACAGGGTTAGGAAAAAATCTTTTTCACGAAATGAGATATCTTGATAATGGAAAAGATATAAAAGATTTTGTTTTAAATAAAAAACCATTTAACAATTCAAAAATTCTAATAGCTGGAAATAATTTTGGTTGTGGATCGTCTAGAGAACATGCCCCATGGGCTCTTTTAGATTTTGGAATAACTTGTGTTATTAGTTCAAGTTATGCAGATATATTTTATAATAATTGTTTTAAAAATGGAATATTACCAATTGTTCTAGATGAGGAAAAAATAAAAGATCTATCTGAATATTCAAATAGAGAAGAAGAAATCGAGGTAAATTTAAAAGATCAAAAGATTATTTATGGAAATAATGAATTAAGTTTTGAAATAGATCCATTTAAAAAGAAATGTTTAATCGAAGGACTTGATGATATTGCATTATCACTAGAAAAATCATCTCATATTAATGAGTTTGAAAAAAAAATTAAATCTTCGAAACCTTGGATATTCAATGATTAAGGTAAAAAAGAGAAAAATATTATTATTACCAGGTGATGGTATTGGACCAGAGGTAATTGCTGAAGTTAAAAAAATAATTAATTGGTTAAATAAATATCGATCTTTAGATTTTGAAATTGATGAAGATTTAGTAGGCGGTGCTGCTTATGATAAACATGGAACACCAATTACAGACGAAGTTTTTTATAAAGCTTTAGAGAGTGAAGCTGTGATTTTGGGTGCAGTTGGTGGCCCAAAGTGGGATAATTTAGATTTTTCAAAAAAACCTGAAAGGGCTTTGCTAAAATTAAGAAAAGAGTTAAAACTTTTTGCAAACTTAAGACCAGCTATATGTTTTAAACAATTGGTTGATGCTTCAAGTTTAAAACCAGAAATAGTATCCGGATTAGATATAATGATAGTTAGAGAACTTACTGGTGGAATTTATTTTGGTGAACCAAGAGGAATTAAGCCAATAGATAATGGTGAAAGAAAAGGTATTAACACACATACTTATACAACGAGTGAAATTGAAAGAGTTTCTAGAGTAGCTTTTGATTTAGCAAAAAAAAGAAACAACAAAGTTACTTCATGTGAAAAATCAAATGTAATGGAAGCCGGACAATTATGGAAAGAGGAAGTTCAAGCTATTCATGATAAAGAATTTAAAGAAGTAGAGCTAGAACACATGCTAGCTGATAATTGTGCAATGCAACTTTTAAGAAATCCAAAACAATTTGATGTAATTGTAACAGATAATTTATTTGGTGATATTTTATCAGACGAAGCAGCAATGTTAACTGGTTCTCTTGGTTTGTTGCCTTCAGCTTCTTTGGGTGCAAAAGATAAAGATGGCAATATGAGATCGATGTACGAACCTGTACATGGTTCAGCTCCCGATATTGCTGGAAAAGGAGTAGCGAATCCAATTGCAACAATACTGAGTTTTTCGATGGCACTAAAATATTCTCTAAATTTAGACAAAGAATCTAAGGAATTAGACTCAGCTGTCCAAAAAATCCTTGATGATGGCCTCAGAACTAAGGATATTTATTCAAAAGGTAACAAAGAAGTATCCACAAAAGACATTGGAGATGCGGTTATTGCTTGTTTGCAAAAATAGATAATTTCAATTAATTTATTAAAACTTATGACAACTTATACAGCTCCTGTTGATGATATGATGTTCCTTTATGAGAAATTAAGGAACGATAAAAGTTACAATGAAATAGATAAATATAAAGATGTAACCCCAGATTTAGTTAAAAATATTTTAGAAGAAGCAGCAAAAATTAATGAGAATATAATTTTACCACTTGCAAAATCTGGAGATGAAAATCCAACTGTTCTTGAAAATGGAATAGTTAGAACTCCTCCTGGGTATAAAGAGGCTTACAAAAAGTATATAGAAGACGGATGGACCTCATTATCGTGTGACCCAAAGTATGGTGGTCAAGGAATGCCAAAAACAGTCAGTGCATTTTTTGATGAGATGTTATCAGCAGCATCTTTGTCATTTAAACTTTACTCTGAGTTAAGTATTGGTGCATACAATTGTATTAATCATCACGCTACAGAAGAAATAAAAAATAAATATTTACCAAAAATGGTTGAAGGTAAATGGAGTGGTACCATGTGTTTGACAGAGCCAGTATGCGGTACTGATTTGGGCTTACTTAAAACGAAGGCTACTGAACAAGATGACGGAACTTTTAAATTAAGTGGACAAAAAATATTTATCACATCAGGTGATCACGATCTTACAGAGAATATAATTCATTTAGTTATTGCTAGAGCAGCAGACTCCCCAAGTGGAACAAAAGGTATAAGCCTTTTCTTGGTGCCAAAATTTATAGTTAAAGATGATGGTAGCGTCGGTCCAAGAAATGGAGTTTCGACGGGATCTATTGAAAGTAAGATGGGAATTAAAGGATCGGCAACTTGTGTATTGAATTTTGACGATGCAGTTGGCTATATGATTGGACCAAAAAATAAAGGATTAAATTCTATGTTTACCATGATGAACCTTGAAAGAATTGTTGTTGGAATCCAAGGACTAGGTATTTCTGAGATCGCTTATCAAAACTCTGTTAATTATGCAAAGGAGCGTAAACAGGGCAAGGCACACAATGGAAAAAGTCAAAATGGTGGAGCTGACTTGATCATTGAACATGCAGATATCAGAAAGTCACTTTTAAATATGAAATCTATTATTGAGGGAGAAAGAGCTTTATGTTTTTGGCTTTCACAACAGACTGAGGTTAGCCTTTATCATTCAGATGAGAAAGTTAAAAAGGAAGCTTCGGAACTTGTTTCGTTAATGACACCTGTAGTTAAGTCTATGTTCACTGATTTGGGTATGGAAATAACCAGTGAAGCCATGCAAATTCATGGGGGTTATGGATACACAAAAGACCAAGGTATCGAACAATTATACAGAGACAACAGAATAACTCCAATTTATGAGGGTACAAACTCTGTGCAAGCCATAGATTTAGTTTTTAGAAAATTAGTAAACAAAGAAAGTGATATTATTAATAGATATATTGATAGTCTTAAAAAAGATCTGTCTAGCTCTAACCCACAGTTAAAAAGTTTTAATGAAAAATTAGATAATGGAATTAAAATTCTTATAAAATTTACTGATTGGATAAAAAATAAAATGCAAAAATCAAAAGATGATGTAAGTGCTGCATGTAACGATTATTTAAAAGTTCTTGGATATGTTGCTGTTGCTCACTCCTGGATCAAAGTTTTAGAGGTAAGTTTCGAAAATTATGACACAAACAAAGAATTTTATGAGGATAAAATTAATACTGCAAAATTTTACTTTGAGAGAGTTCTGCCAAGGATTGAGAGTCATTATATAACAGCAGTAAGCGGTAGTGACTATATTATGAAACACAAGTTTAATTAATGAATAAATACGAGCAAAATTTAGATAAAAACAACGCTAACTTTGTGCCCCTAACTCCTTTGAGTTTTTTGGAAAGAGCGAAAGATATTTATCCTAATTATGAAGCACTTATTTATGAGGATAGAAAATATACTTGGTTAGAGATTTATAAGAGATGCACTAGGTTTGCCAGTGCTTTGGAAAAGATTGGTATTGCTGAGGGAGATACAGTTTCAGTAATGGCTTTTAATACTCCCGAGATATTTGAGGCACATTATTCAGTGCCAATGACAGGAGCAATCTTAAATACAATTAATTCAAGGTTAGATGCTAAAACTGTGGCTTATATAATTGACCATAGTGAAGCCAAAGTACTTATTGTTGATAGACAACTTCATTCAGTTATTGAAAAAGCGTTAACACAAACTAAAACAAAACCAATTATTATAGATATTCAAGATGATCATGCAGACCAGTCTTTGTTAAAAAAAATTGGAGATAAAGAGTATGAAGAATTTTTAAAAACTGGAGAAGAAAATTATATTTGGAAAAAACCAAAGGATGAATGGCAGGCAATTTCTCTAAGCTATACATCAGGAACTACAGGAAATCCTAAAGGTGTTGTGTATCATCATAGAGGAGCATATCTAATGTCTACTGGAAGTGCTGTTGCCTGGAATATGCCAAATAGATTAAATTTTTTAACAATTGTTCCAATGTTTCATTGCAATGGATGGTGTTATCCATGGACAGTTCCAATGCTCAATGGAAGAACAATATGTATGAGAGCTATAGATATAAAAAAGATATTTGAGTTAATAGAAAAGTATGAGGTTACTCACTTTGGTGGAGCACCAATAGTATTAAATATGATAACTGGTGCTGCTGAGTCAGATAGAAAAAAATTAAAGCATAAAGTTTATGTTCTGACAGCAGGCGCACCCCCTCCAAGTATAATTTTTAAAAAAATGGAAGCTTTAGGTTTTGAGGTAATGCATGTGTATGGATTGACAGAAACTTATGGTCATATTTTGCAGTGTGCTTGGAATGAAGAATGGAATTCTTATGAAGATGATAAAAAAAATGAAATTAAAGCAAGACAAGGGGTAAGATATCCAAATACCGAGGATACTAAGGTTATGGATCCAGAAACGATGAAACCTGTTCCTAGCGATGGAGAAACAATTGGAGAAATTATGATAAGAGGTAATATTGTAATGAAGGGGTATTTTAAAGATAAAGAGGCAACAGAAAAAGCAATGTCTCATGGATGGTTTCACTCTGGTGATTTAGCTGTTACGCATCCTGATGGGTATATAAAAATTAAAGACCGATCTAAAGATATAATAATATCGGGTGGAGAAAATATTTCTTCAATTGAGATTGAAAATACTTTAGCAAAACATCCAAGTGTTTCAATAGTAGCTGTTGTTGCAAAACCTGATGAAAAATGGGGTGAAGTACCATGTGCATTTATTGAAAAAGTAAAAGATAAAGATGCTAGTGAAGAAGAGTTAATTAAATTTTGTAAAGAGACCTTAGCTGGTTTTAAAGTTCCTAAGAAAATTGAATTTTGTGAATTGCCAAAGACATCAACTGGAAAAATTCAAAAATTTGAATTAAGGAAAAAAGCTGAGGGGCTAAACTGAATTTAGACGTAAGCGGGAAAGACGTATTCGTCTCAACAGGAGGTTTTGAC
Source organism: Candidatus Pelagibacter sp. (assembly GCA_045566195.1). Taxonomy (GTDB): domain Bacteria; phylum Pseudomonadota; class Alphaproteobacteria; order Pelagibacterales; family Pelagibacteraceae; genus Pelagibacter. The sequence continues at coordinate 7,925 of JBJLDV010000016.1, forward strand.
TTCGACAAAGCCAAACCATCTATAATTTTAATGCATGGTAGTGGTCTAACCCATATTGTTTGGTCATTGCATGAACAATTTTATGCATCACAAGGTTATAATGTATTATCAGTAGATTTACCTGGGCATGGAAATTCTGAGGGTCCATCACTAAAATCAATTGAGGATATCTCAACTTGGGTAAAAAACTTGATGGGAGCTCTAGATATAAAAAAAATAATTATTTTAGGCCATTCACAGGGCTGTCTAGTAGGTATCGATTTTGCTTCAAGATATCCAGATTTAATAGATGGATTAGTTTTGGTCTCCGGATCCTATAAAATGCCAGTAAACCAAGAATTGATCGATTTAGCCGAGGCCGGAGATGATAAAGCAATCCTACTAATGATGAAATGGGGCTACGAAGGATCAAAAGCCTTTATAGGTGGCAATCCCGTTAAAAAGATAATTAATTCTTCAAGAGAGATAATAGAAATTTTATCTGTAGACTTAAACGCTTGTAATAACTACAAGACTGGAAAAGAAGCTTTAGAAAAAATTAATTGTCCGACTTTATGTATATTTGGAGACTTAGATAAAATGGTTCCTCTTAAAGTAGGAAATAAAATGTCTGAATTAATAAAGAATTCAGAGACCAAAGTTATTAATAACTGCGGCCATATGATAATTTTTGAGAAAGCTTTTGAGATGAGAAATATTGTAAAAGAATTTATATTGAAAATAAAAAAATGAAAAACTTTCCAATTGTAAAATCTAGAAGATTAAGAAGTACACCTTACACGGATAGAATAGAGTCTCAAGGTGTGAGTAGTTATACTGTTTATAACCATATGCTATTACCATCATCATTTAAGTCTATAGAATTTGATTATCATCATTTAAAAGAGTTTGTTCAGGTATGGGATGTAGCGGCCGAAAGACAAGTTGAGATTACAGGAAAAGACTCTGCAGAGCTAGTTCAGTTAATGACATGTAGGGATTTATCAAAATCTAAAGTTGGAAAATGTTATTATGCACCACTAGTTGATCATCAAGGTCTTTTAGTTAACGATCCAATTATAAATAAGTTAGCTGAGGATAAATGGTGGCTCTCAATCGCTGACTCAGATGTAATTTTTTTTGCGAAAGGTATAGCAGCTGGAAAAAAACTTGATGTTGAAATAAATGAGCCTAATGTAAATATTTTAGCAGTTCAAGGACCATTGGCAGATAATTTAATGATAAAATTATTTGGTGAAAAAATAAAAGAGTTAAAATTTTTCAATTTTAATTATTTTGATTTTAAAGGGTATAAATATTTTATTGCTAGATCAGGCTGGTCAAAACAAGGAGGTTTTGAGGTTTATGTTGATGATGATAAGGCTGGACAGGATCTTTATGATTATCTCTTTGAGGCAGGAGAAGAATTTAATGTTAGACCTGGGTGTCCAAATTTAATTGAAAGAATTGAGTCAGCATTGTTATCATATGGGAATGATTTTGATAACAGAGATAATCCTTTCGAGGCAAATTTTGATAAGTTTATACATTTAGATACTGAAGTTAATTTTTTAGGGAAAGAGAAATTAAAAAAAATAAGGGAAGATGGAATTAAAAAAAAGCTAATGGGTGTTAAAATAGATCATGATAGCATCGATATGTATTGTGAAAAGACATTATTTGACGATAAAAACGAAGTTGTGGGTTTCGTTAGATCGGCAGCTTATTCTCCTACTTTTAAAAAGGTTATTGGAATTGCAATGATTAATAAACCTTATTGGGATAGCAAAGATCAATTTAAAATAGAAATTGATGAAAAAATATTTGTAGGAACAATTTGCGATTTACCCTTCATTTAGTATAAAAATAATACACAGTCATGAATATAGCAATTGTAGGAGCAACAGGAAACGTAGGTCGTAAAATAATTGAAGTTCTGGAACAAAAACAATTTCCAGTTAAAAATTTATATTTACTTGCATCTAAAAAAAGTTCAGGCACAGAATTAATGTTTAATAAAAAAAAAATTAAAGTTGAAAATTTAGAGGATTTTGATTTTTCAAAAGCTGAAATTACTTTTTTTTCTGCTGGTAAAAATATTTCAAAAAATTATGCCCCTTTAGCTGCTAAGCACTCGGTTGTAATAGATAATTCAAGTTTTTTTAGAATGGATCCAGAGGTGCCACTAATTGTTCCACAAGTAAATAAACAGAATTTATTTAAATTACAAAAGAATATTATAGCAAACCCTAACTGTTCCACAGCACAAATGGTGATAGTTTTAAAACCATTACATGATTTATTTGAAATCAAAAGGGTTGTTGTGTCTACTTATCAATCTGTATCTGGAGCAGGCAAAGCACAAGTGGACGAACTTATTGAACAAACTAAGGCTGTTTTAGAAAGAAAAGAAGTTTCATTAAAAAATTTTACAAAACAAATTGCATTTAATGCAATACCACACATTGATGAATTTTCTGATGATGGCTACACTAAAGAAGAAATTAAAATGATTAACGAAACTAAAAAAATTTTAGATGACAAAATAAAGGTTACCGCGACATGCGTTAGGGTCCCTGTACAAGTATCGCATGCAGAATCTTTAAATATAGAATTTAATAAAAAAGTAACACCATCAGAAGTTAAAAAAGTATTAGAAGGTGCGGAGGGATGCAAGGTAATAGATGAGACTATTGATGGAGGTTATGCAACACCAATAGAGGCTGAAGGAAAAAATGAAACTTTTATTTCTCGTATCCGAGAAGATAAATCAAATAAAAATTCTATAAATCTTTGGATTGTGTCAGATAATTTGTTAAGGGGTGCTGCATTAAATGCTGTTGAAATAGCTGAAACTTATTATAATAAAAATTAATGAAAAATAATAATCCTATATCACCACATATACAAATTTATAATTGGCACATTTCTTCACTAGTTTCTATTTCTCATAGAATATCCGGGGTAATTAATTTTCTTTTTTTTATATTTTTAAGTGGGTGGATATTACTTTCAATTTTACTAGGCCAGTCATATGAAATATTTTATACTTTTTATAATACGATCTTTGGAAAATTTTTTTTAATTAGTATTATCTGGTCGTTTTCTTTTCAGATTTTAAGCGAGATAAGACATTTATTTTGGGACTTTGGTTATGGTTTTGATCTAAAAATTTCAAATATCTCAGGCTTAGTTGTGATCTTTGGATCATTTATTTTAACAATTTTTATTTTTTTAGTTGGAAGGCAAATAATTTAATGATCAACGCTACAAAAAAATGGATATTTTTAAAAATAAGCTCAATTATTTTAATACCTCTTATGATGTGGTTTATTATAAATTTTGTGTCTATTTATGACCAAAGTCATACAGAAGTTTTAGCTTTTTTTAATAATCAACCAGCTAAATTTTTACTTTCTTTATTCCTAATTACGGCCTTTTTTCACTCAGCTCTTACAATTAGTGAGATTTTCGAGGATTATATACATGTAGAAAAAATAAAAATTGTCGCAAACAAATTATTATATTTTCTTGCTATAATTATTCCTTTAATAACTATAACTGTTTTACTAAAATTTAACTTATGAGTTCATATAAAATTATAGATCACGAATACGATGTTGTAGTCTTAGGAGCGGGCGGATCAGGTTTAAGAGCTGCAGTTGGTTTAAGCGAAGCTGGATTGAAAACAGCATGTATTTCAAAAGTTTTTCCTACAAGAAGCCATACCTCAGCTGCTCAAGGTGGTATCTCAGCAGCACTAGGTAATATGGGTGAGGATGATTGGCGTTGGCATATGTATGATACTGTAAAGGGATCAGATTGGCTTGGAGATCAAGACTCTATTGAATATTTATGCAAAGAGGCCCCAAGAGCAGTTTTAGAATTAGAAAAGTACGGTGTCCCCTTTAGTAGAACTGAAGATGGAAAAATTTATCAAAGACCCTTTGGTGGTATGACTAAAAATTATGGGAATGAAACAGTCCAAAGAACATGTGCAGCAGCAGACAGAACGGGCCATGCAATACTTCATACTTTATATGGACAAGCACTAAAACATAACACCGAATTTTTTATTGAGTATTTTGCTTTAGATTTGCTTATGAAGGATGGTGCTTGCAAAGGGTTAATAGCATGGAACTTAAATGATGGCACAATTCATAGATTTAGATCTCATACTACAATTATTGCAACGGGTGGTTATGGTAAGGTTTATTATTCTGCAACATCAGCTCATACTTGTACAGGTGATGGTAATGCTATGGTGTTAAGAGCAGGACTACCATTACAAGATATGGAGTTTGTACAATTTCATCCAACAGGCATATATGGTCATGGAACTTTAATTTCTGAAGGTGTAAGAGGAGAAGGTGGTTATCTGTTGAATTCCAAAGGTGAAAGGTTTATGGAGAGATACGCTCCTAAAGCTAAGGACCTTGCATCAAGAGATGTCGTTAGCAGATCTATTGCAGTAGAAATAAATGAAGGAAGAGGAGTTGGAAAAGAAAAAGATCATGTTCATTTACATTTAAATCATTTAGATCCAAAAGTAATTGAAGAGAGACTACCCGGAATATCTGAGTCATCAAGATTATTTGCAAACGTAGATGTAACAAAGGAACCAATCCCAGTTGTTCCAACAGTTCATTATAATATGGGTGGTATTCCAACTAATTACAAAGCTGAAGTTTTAACAGTAAATGGATCTGAAAAAACAGTTCCAGGACTAATGGCGATAGGAGAAGCTGCATGTGTATCTGTACATGGAGCTAACAGATTAGGATCTAACTCACTAATAGACTTGGTAGTTTTTGGAAGAGCTGCTGCAAAGAGAGCTGCAGAGCTAATTAAGCCAGGAACGCCGCATGAAGATATACCAGTATCTGAAACTGAAAAATGCTTAGAAAGATTTGACAAACTAAGAAATGGTAACGGTGATAATAATACCGCAGAACTAAGATTAGCAATGCAGAAAACTATGCAATCTAAATGTGCAGTTTTTAGAACTGAAAAAACTTTAAATGAGGGTGTAGAGGAAATTAGAAAACCTTTCGATGGTATGGACTCTATTGCAGTTAAAGATAAATCATTGATATTTAACACAGATTTAGTCGAAACCTTAGAGTTTGATAATTTAATTAGACAAGCAATTACTACTATGGATTCTGCTTATTATAGAAAAGAAAGTAGAGGTGCTCATGCAAGAGAAGATTATCCCAAAAGAGATGATAATAAATTTATGCAACATACTTTATCTTGGTGTAATGGAAAAGAAACTAAAATTGATTATAGACCAGTTCACAAGTCTACACTAACTACCGATGTTCAATATTTTCCACCTCAGGAAAGAGTTTATTAATGGTTCAAATTAACTTACCAGAAAACTCTAAAGTTCAAAAAGGTAAGTATTATAAAGATAAAACAGGATCTAAAAATATTCGTAAAGTAAATGTTTATAGATGGGACCCTTCATCAAGTGAAAAGCCTAGAATAGATACTTATGAAGTTGATATGGATAATTGTCCATCAAAAGTTTTAGATGTTTTAAATAAAATTAAAAACGAAATTGATCCAAGTATAGCTTACAGAAGATCTTGTGCTCATGGAGTATGTGGGTCGTGTGCTATGAATATGGATGGTAAAAATGGTTTAGCGTGCACAAAGGCACATGCAGAAATAAAAGGTGATATAAACATTTATCCACTTCCACATCTAAAAGTTCTTAAAGATTTAATTGGAGATTTAAGTACACTCTATAAGCAATATGAGTCGGTTCAACCTTGGTTAAAGACTTCTAAAAAAACAGATAAAGAAAATATACAATCAAAAGAAGATAGATCTAAATTAGATGGTTTATATGAGTGTATAATGTGTGCATGTTGTTCAACTGCATGCCCAAGTTATTGGTGGAACGGAGATAAGTATCTAGGTCCTGCTGTTTTGTTGCAAGCATATAGATGGATAATTGATAGCAGAGATGAAGATAGAAAGGAGAGGTTAAGAAAAGTAGCTGACGAGCTAAAATTATATAGATGTCATACTATTATGAATTGTACTAATGCATGCCCTAAAGGATTAAATCCAGCAAAAGCAATTGCTGAAATAAAAAAGATGCTAGCTGCATCTAATATTTAAAACAATAGACTATTAATAATTTTTAATCTAAAAGATCATATTCATGAGATTAATTGAACATTTTGTAGGTGGAAAAATAATCCCTGGTTCATCAACTAGAAAAAGTAAAGTTTTTAATCCTGCTACTGGAGAGCAACAATCTGAAGTTAGCCTAGCCTCAAAATCTGATTTAGATAATGCTGTTGATATAGCAAAGAAAGCATTTGAAGAATGGTCAATAAAACCATCATTACAAAGAGCAAGAGTAATGTTTAAGTTTAAAGAACTAATAGAAAAAAATTCTGATGAACTCACAAAACTAATAGTTTCTGAACACGGCAAAGTTTACGAAGACGCTAAAGGTTCTCTTACTAGAGGTCTAGAAGTTGTAGAATTTGCTTGTGGCATACCTCATTTATTAAAAGGTGAGTTCTCAGAAAATGTAGGAACTAATGTTGATAGCTGGTCAATGCGACAACCTTTGGGAGTTGTGGCTGGAATTACACCATTTAATTTTCCTGCAATGGTTCCTATGTGGATGTTCCCTATAGCAATTGCTTGTGGCAATACTTTTGTATTAAAACCATCTGAAAAAGATCCATCGTGTTCAATTAAATTAGCAGAACTTTTAAAAGAAGCAGGTTTACCTGATGGAGTTTTTAATGTTGTTAACGGTGATAAAGAAGCTGTCGATGCAATTTTAACTAATAAAGATATAAAAGCAGTAAGTTTTGTTGGATCAACACCAATAGCGAAATATATTTATGAGAATTCTGCTAAAAATGAAAAAAGAGTTCAAGCATTAGGTGGAGCTAAAAATCATTTAGTAGTTATGCCTGATTGTGACTTAGAAGGAGCAGTAAATGGTTTGATGGGAGCAGCTTATGGTTCTGCAGGTGAAAGATGTATGGCTCAATCGGTTGCTGTAGCTGTAGGAAATATAGCTGATGATTTAGTATCAATGCTGTCAAAAAAAGTAGAAGCTTTAAAAGTAGGACCAGGTATGGATAAAGGTTCAGAAATGGGCCCGTTAGTCACAAAAGAGCACTTAGATAAAGTTAAAGGGTATGTTGATATAGGAGTATCAGAGGGAGCTAAACTGGTTGTAGATGGAAGAAATTTAAAATTACAAGGATATGAAAAAGGTTTTTATATTGGTGGATGTTTGTTTGATCATGTAAAAAAAGAAATGAGAGTATATAAAGAAGAAATTTTTGGACCGGTTTTATCTGTTGTGAGAGTTAAAACTTTCGAAGAGGCAGCAAAATTAATTAATGATCACGAATATGGAAACGGAGTAAGTATCTATACACGTGATGGAGATGCAGGTAGAACGTTTGCTAGTAAAATTCAAGTTGGTATGGTTGGAATAAATGTACCAATACCTGTACCAATGGCATTTCATAGTTTTGGAGGATGGAAAAGATCATTATTTGGAGATAGTGCAATGCATGGAATGGAAGGTATAAAATTTTATACTAAATTAAAAACAATAACATCAAGATGGCCATCAGGAATTCGATCAAACCCAGAGTTTGTGATGCCAACAATGAAATAATATTTATGAGCAAAATATCTTTAATCGGCGCTGGTCAAATAGGAGGAACTTTAGCACATTTAATTGGAACAAAGGAACTTGTAGATGAAGTAGTCTTATTTGATGTTGCAAGTGGTTTTGCAAAAGGAAAAGCATTGGATATTGCACAGTCATCATCAGTAGATGGTTTTAATGTAAAATTAACAGGAACTGATAATTATGAGGAAATAAAAGGATCTGATGTAGTAATTATAACTGCTGGTGTCCCAAGAAAACCTGGAATGAGCAGAGATGATTTACTGGGAATTAATTTAAAAATAATGAAACAAGTTGCAAAAGGAGTAAAAGAAAATGCTCCAGATGCTTTTGTAATTTGTATCACTAATCCTTTAGACGTTATGGTTATGGCTTTTCAAAAATTTTCAGGTTTACCTACTAATAAGGTAGTTGGTATGGCAGGTATACTTGACACTTCAAGATTTAAATTATTTTTATCTCTTGAATTTAATGTTCCCGTAAAGGAAATAGAAGCAATGGTAATGGGAGGTCATGGTGATACAATGGTTCCATTACCAAGATTTACAAAAGTTTCAGGTAAGCCTTTGTTAGATCTAGTTAAAAATGGTAAAATTTCTAAGGAAAGACTTGAAGCAATAAATCAAAGAACTAGAGATGGTGGAGCTGAAATTGTTAAGTTTTTAGAGAAAGGATCTGCCTTTTATGCACCTGCGGCCTCAGGAGTAGAAATGGCTAAAGCTTTTTTAAAAAATGAAAAAAAAATGCTTCCTTGTGCAGCTTATCTTAATGGTGAATATGGTTTAAAGAATATTTATGCGGGGGTACCTATTATTATAGGAAAAAATGGTGTTGAAAAAATTGAGGTAGTTGATTTGGATGAAAAGGAAAAATCAGAGTTTATACATTCTGTGGAATCTGTAAAAAAACTCTGGGAAGCAGCTTCTAAAATCGATCCTGATTTAAATAAATAATGAATATACACGAACATCAAGCCAAACAATTGTTAAAAAAATATGGAGCAATTGTCCCAAATGGTGTTTTTGCATTTACAGTTAAAGATCTTTTAGAAAAAGTAAAACTATTAGACAGCAAAAAGTTTGTTTTAAAAGCTCAAATCCACGCTGGCGGAAGAGGAAAGGCTGGAGGAATTAAAATAGTAGATAGTATTCATGAATTAGAGAAAGAGGCAAACAGCTTACTAGGAAAAAAATTGATAACTCATCAAACTGGTCCTTTGGGAAAAGAGGTTAAAAGACTTTATGTTGAAGAACCTTCAAACATTGATAAAGAATTTTACTTATCTTGCCTTGTTGATAGAGCAAGCTCAAAAATAGCTTTTATTTCAAGTGACCAGGGCGGTATGGATATTGAAGATGTCGCAAAAAATAACCCTGATAAGATAGTAACTACTAAAATAGATTTTAGAGAAGATATTTCAGATGAAGATTGTGAAAAAATAATTCAAATATTTAATCTCAAAACAGATCAAAAATTACTCGCCACAAAAGTAGTTAAGTCAATTTATAAACTTTTTATAGATTTAGATTCAAGCATGGTTGAGATTAATCCATTAATATTAACAAAAGAAAGTCAGATCATTTGCTTAGATGCAAAAATAAATTTTGACGATAACGCGTTATTTAAACATCCAGAAATATCTAAACTTAGAGATTTAAATGAAGAAGACCCTACTGAGATTGAAGCAAGTAAATTTGACTTATCTTATATAAAATTAGATGGGAGTATTGGATGTATGGTTAATGGAGCAGGTTTAGCGATGGCAACCATGGATATTATAAAACTTTATGGAGAGGAACCTGCTAATTTTTTAGATGTTGGCGGAGGAGCCTCTAAGGAAAAAGTTTCTGAGGCATTGAAAATAATTTTATTAGATAAGAATGTAAAAGGGATATTAATTAATATTTTTGGAGGCATAATGAAATGTGATGTGCTTGCTCAAGGAGTTGTTGATGCAGCTAAGCAAATTAATATTAATGTTCCATTAGTTGTTAGATTAGCGGGGACTAATTTTGAAAAAGGAAAGCAGATACTTGATAACTCAGGTTTAAAAATAATTTCTGCATCAGATTTAACAAGTGCAGCAGAAAAAATTGTTAACGAAATAAAATAATATGTCAGTTTTAATTAATAAAAATACAAAATTAATTTGCCAAGGTTTCACCGGTTCCCATGGAACTTTTCACTCTGAACAAGCGATAAAGTATGGGACAAATCTTGTTGGAGGCGTGACACCTAAAAAAGGTGGCCAAGTACATTTAGATAGGCCAGTATTCAATAGTGTTATCGAGGCAAAGGATTCTACAAATGCTAATGCGAGTATGATTTATGTTCCTGCAAAATTTTGTGCGGATGCAATCATAGAGGCAATTAATGCAAATATTGAACTAATTGTTTGTATCACAGAAGGTGTTCCAGTTTTGGATATGCTTAAAGTTAAAAAATATCTTAATAAATCTAAATCAAGATTGATTGGCCCAAATTGTCCTGGAATAATTACTCCAGATGAATGCAAAATCGGGATAATGCCAGGCAATATACATAAAAGAGGATCAGTTGGAATTGTTTCAAGATCAGGTACATTGACTTACGAAGCTGTTGCTCAAACAACTTCAAATGGACTAGGTCAATCTACATGTATTGGAATAGGTGGCGATCCAATAAATGGAACGAATTTTATTGATTGTTTAGATTTATTTTTAAATGATCCAGAAACTGAGTCTATTTTAATGATTGGCGAAATTGGTGGAACAGCAGAAGAAGAAGCCTCAGATTTTATTAAAAATCACAAGATAAAAAAACCAATAGTTGGTTTTATTGCTGGTGTTACAGCGCCCCCAGGTAGACGAATGGGCCATGCAGGAGCAATTATTTCAGGTGGCAAAGGTGGAGCAAATGATAAAATAAGAACAATGGAGAAAGCAGGTATTACTATTGCAAAATCACCAGGTGAAATAGGAAAAACGCTTTTAGAAAAATTGTCACTTTAAATAATATATAAAAAAAATTATAATCTAATTATAAAATTAATGAGTTCATCAAAAAATTTAGATCAAAAAAACACATCTTTTTTAACAAAGTCAAATAGTGCTTTTATTGAAAATATGTACATAAGATATATCGAAAAAGATCCAAACTTACCTGTAAGTTGGATAGATTATTTTGATACTTTGAATGAAGATATCAATTCTGTGGTTAAAGAACTTGAAGGACCTACTTGGCAACCTCAAAAAAAAAAAATTAATTTAAATAAAGAAAAAAATCAAAGCCAAAATATAAATATTGAAAATATAGAGCTATCAAAAGTTGAATCTATAAAAGCTATAGCACTAATACGAGCATATAGGATTAGGGGACACTTGATAGCAAATCTTGATCCATTAAAAATGATGGATAGAAAATATTTACATGAACTACACCCAGAGGACCATGGATTTAAAAAGGAGGATTATGATAAAAAAATATATTTAGGGTCTTATTTAGATACTGGCTATGCATCAATTAATGAAATTTTAAATAAACTTAGAAAAGTTTACTGCTCTACAATAGGCGCTGAGTATATGCATATTTCTGATCCTGAGGAAAAAGTTTGGTTCAGAGATAGAATGGAGAAGGAACAAAATCAATTAAGTTTTACTGAAAATGGTAAAAAAGCAATATTAAACAAAGTCGTTCAGGCCGAGGGATTTGAGAAATTTCTTGCAAAAAAATATGTAGGAACAAAAAGATTTGGTTTAGATGGGGGTGAATCTTTAATACCGGCTTTAGAACAGATAATTAAAAGAGGTGGTCAATTAGGAGTTAAGGAAGTTAAAATAGGCATGCCACACAGAGGAAGGTTAAATGTCTTGGCTAATGTTTTACAAAAATCTTATAAAAGGATTTTTAATGAATTTGCCGGTGAAGCAAGTTACAATAAATTAGAGGATTCAACAGGTGATGTAAAATACCACTTAGGTGCTTCCTCTGATAGAGAATTTGACGGAAACGTGGTACATGTAAGTTTAACAGATAACCCATCACACCTTGAAGCTGTTAATCCAGTTGTCCTTGGTCAAACTAGAGCAAAACAATTCTTTCATAAAGACACTAAAAGAGAAAAAGTAATTCCAATTTTAATTCATGGAGATGCCGCTTTTGCTGGTCAAGGAGTAGTAGCTGAATGTTTTGCAATGTCTGGTCTAAAAGGACATAATACGGGAGGAACTATTCATATAATTTTGAATAATCAAATTGGTTTTACAACTAGTCCTAGGTTTGCAAGATCTAGTCCGTATCCATCAGACCTTGGAAAAGTTGTTGAAGCACCAATATTGCATTGTAATGGTGATGATCCAGAGTCAGTTGTTCACTGTGCTAAAATTGCAATAGAGTTTAGACAAAGATTTAAAAGAGATGTCGTCATAGATATTATTTGCTATAGAAGATTTGGACATAATGAGGGAGATGAACCATCATTTACACAACCATTGATGTATAAAAAAATAAGAAGTCATCCAACAACTTTATCAATATATGGAGATAAATTAATAAAAGAAAAAATTATATCCAAAAATGATTTTGATAATAACATAAATGATTTTAAAAACTTGCTTGATGAGCAATTTAAAACAGCAAAAGATTACAAACCTAAATTAAATTGGTTTGAAGGTACTTGGTCAAGATATCAGCCAAAAAAAGGAAAAGATAGAAGAGGTCAGACAGGTGTTGATATTAATACACTGATCAAAATTTCTGAAAAAATTAATGATGTTAAAGATGATCAAAATATTCATAAAACTATTAAAAAAATATTCTCAAATAGACATAAAAGTATTTTAGAGAAAAAGAATATTGATTGGTCTAATGCAGAGGCACTTGCTTTTGGTAGTCTTTTGAAAGAAGGCTTTCCAGTAAGGCTTGTTGGCCAAGATTCAGGGAGAGGAACTTTTAGTCAAAGACATTCTGTTTTAAGAAATCAAGAAGACAATTCAAGATATATCCCATTAAATAATATTTCAGACAAACAAAAAAACTTTGAAATTGTTGACAGTTTTTTATCTGAACTGGCTGTCCTTGGTTTCGAGTATGGTTATAGTTTAGTTGAACCTGAAACATTGACAATTTGGGAAGCTCAGTTTGGAGATTTTGCAAACGGAGCGCAAGTTGTAATTGATCAATTTATATCCTCTGGTGAGAGAAAATGGTTTAGAGCTTCAGGTTTAGTCCTTTTATTACCACATGGATATGAAGGCCAAGGTCCTGAACATTCATCTGCAAGACTTGAAAGATTTTTGCAACTTTGTGGACAGGAAAATTTACAGGTTCTAAATTGTACAACACCAGCTAATTATTTTCATGCCCTGAGAAGACAAATTCATAGAGATTTTAGAAAACCATTGGTAATAATGACCCCTAAATCTCTATTAAGACATAAAATCTGCGTTTCAAATTTGGAGGATTTTAGTAATAAAAATTCTTTTCACAGAATTCTCCAAGATCATGCTTTTGATGAGGAAAGTGGTTTTATTAAACTCAAAAAAGATAAAAAGATTGAAAAAGTTGTAATATGCTCAGGAAAAATATACTTCGATTTACTAGAAGCAAGAGAGAAAGCAAAAAAAAATAACGTTGTCTTCTTAAGAATTGAGCAGTTATACCCGTTTCCTGCAAAATCTTTAGCTAAAGCACTAAAGCCTTATGCAAAAAATGCTAATTTTATATGGTGTCAAGAAGAGCCAAAAAATATGGGAGCTTGGTTCTCAGTGAGAGATTATATACAATGGACTTTAGATTATATAAAGGCTAATAATAACAAAATTTCTTACATTGGAAGAGGGGTTGCAGCATCTCCTGCAACTGGATACGCAAAAAGGCACTTGGACCAACAGAGAGAAATTATTGAGGAAGTATTAAAATAAATATGAGTGAGCAGATTATAGTACCAGCATTAGGCGAAAGTATAACAGAGGCAACTGTTGCTAAATGGCTTAAAAGTGTTGGTGATACAGTCGAAGCTGACGAACCTATTGTTGAACTTGAAACTGATAAAGTAAATTTAGAGGTTCCCTCTCCAATAAGTGGAACAGTCGGAGATATTAAATTTAAGGATGGTGATACTGTCGAGGTAGGAGCTGTTTTAGGATCTGTCCAAACTAATGGTCATAATTTAAAAAAAGAAGAAGTTGAAATAAAAGAGACAGTAAAAAGTGAGGAAAAAAATAATATTAGTAAACTTGAACCTGAAAAAATACAGCCAAAAATTTTTGAGAAGGAAGACCCTATAGAGATTGAAGATAATGAAAATATTGATAGTGATGTAAAGGGAGAGCAGCCATTAATTTTAACTAATGAAATAACAAAAGAAATCAATACAACTGAAACTAAAATTAATAATAACCTTTCACCATCTGTTAGAAAAATAATCGCTGAAAAAAAAATAGATATTAGCTCTGTTACGGGAACTGGAAAAGATGGAAGGATATCTAAAGGTGATTTAATAAATCTAATGTCAGTAAAACCTGCTCCTTCCGAAAGAAAAATTAAATTTGGTGAAGAAGAAAAAATTAAAATGACAAGGTTGAGACAAACTATTGCGAAAAGACTGAAACAAGCCCAAGAAAATGCAGCACTACTAACCACTTTTAATGAAATTGATATGTCAGGAATTATTGAGATGAGGAAAGAAAATCAAGAAGATTTTCAAAAAAGATATGGAGTAAAATTGGGCTTTATGTCATTTTTTGTTAAATCATGCGTTTTAGCCCTTAAAGCATTTCCAATTGTAAATGCAGAAATTTCTGGTGACGAAATTATATATAAAAATTATTATAACATTAGTTTTGCAGTGGGTACCGATAAAGGATTAGTTGTTCCAGTATTAAAAAATGCAGATGAATTGTCTTTCGCTGATATTGAAAAAAATATTAAATCAATTTCCGATAAAGCTAGAGAGGGAAAGCTTAATATAGAGGATTTACAAGGAGGGACATTCACAATAAGTAATGGTGGAGTTTATGGATCAATGTTATCAACTCCAATTTTAAATTTACCGCAATCTGCAGTTTTAGGCATGCATAATATTAGTGATAGACCCGTGGCCGTCGAAGGTGAAATTAAAATAAGGCCAGTTATGTATTTAGCATTATCTTATGATCATAGAATTATTGATGGAAAAGACTCAGTTTCTTTTTTAAAAACAATAAAAGAGAATTTAGAGGATCCTAGAAGGTTATTTTTAGAGATTTAGATGTCTGACAAATTTCAAGCAACTATTATTGGTGGAGGCCCTGGAGGATATGTTTGTGCGATAAGATTAGCTCAGCTAGGATTTAAAACTGCATGCATTGAATCTAGAGGAGCTTTGGGTGGTACATGTTTGAACGTTGGATGTATACCTTCTAAAAGTCTTTTAAATCTTTCCGAAAATTACCATAAAGCAAAATCATTTGACCAACTAGGTATAGAGGTTGGACAAATAAAGTTAAACTTAGAAAAAATGATGAAAAATAAAGAAAAGGCAGTAGATGTTTTAACTAAAGGAGTAGAGTTTTTATTTAAAAAAAATAAAGTTACTTACTTCAAAGGAACTGGTTCTTTAAACTCTAACAATCAAATTAAAATTACAGATTCAAATAAAAAAGAAATATTAATTAATTCTGATAAAATTATAATTTCTACAGGCTCGGAGGCTCAGGAACTACCAGGGACTAAATTTGATGAAAAAATAATTTTATCTTCAACTGGAGCCTTATCTTTAAATTCAGTACCAAAGAAAATGCTAATTGTTGGTGGCGGGTATATTGGACTAGAAATGGGATCGGTTTGGTCTAGACTAGGATCTGAAGTTCATGTTGTTGAGTTTCTAGACCACATCACTCCTGGTATGGATAAAGAGATTTCTAAAGAATTTATGAAAATTTTAAAAAAGCAAGGAATAAAATTTCACATGGAGACTAAAGTTGAAAATATAAAAAAAAATACTAACTCTGCAACAGTAACTATATCCAATAAAGATGGGAAGCAAAGTCAAATTGAAACTGATGTTGTTCTTATTTCTGTTGGCAGAAAACCAAATACAAAAAACTTAAATTTAGAAAATATTGGAGTAAAACTAGATAACAAAAAAAGAGTCAAAGTTAATAAAAATTTTGAGACAAATATCCAAAATATTTATGCAATTGGAGATGTAATTGAAGGACCTATGCTTGCTCATAAAGCTGAAGAAGAAGGAATTGCAGTTGCTGAGCTAATTGCAGGTCAGTCTGGTCATGTAAACTATAATGTTATACCTGGAGTTATTTATACTACCCCCGAGGTTGCTGCAGTTGGTCAAACTGAAGAAATACTTAAAGAAAAAAATGTTAAATATAAAGTTGGAAAGTTTTCTTTTATGGCGAATTCTCGGGCTAAAGCTATAAATGAAGCAGAAGGTTTTGTTAAAATTCTTGCAGATGAAATGAGTGATAAAGTCCTTGGTGTTCATCTAATAGGACCCCACGCAGGTGAATTAATTGCTGAAATGGCTGTGGCAATGGAATTTGGTGCCAGTGCAGAAGATATTGCAAGAACTTGCCATGCACATCCAACCTTTTCAGAGGCAATTAAAGAAGCAGCATTATCTGTGGATAAAAGAGCAATACACTCTTAAAATATTCTCATATTATACGGTTATGAAAGTACCGATTCTACTACCTAATATTTTTAATTATCCTTTTACTTATAATTCAAGTGTAAACTTAAAAGTTGGAGAATTTGTTGAAGTTCCATTTGGCAAAACAAAAATAGTTGGGGTTGTTTGGGATACATTTGAAGAAACAAATAATAAAAATTATAAGCTTAAAAATGTAATCAAAAAATTTGATATACCTGGTCTTAAAAAAGAAACAGTAAAATTCTTAGATTGGTTTTCACAATATAATTTAATACCAAAGGGAATGGCACTTAAATTAATGTTATTAAGTAGCCAAGTAGTTGAAAAGCTACCTGATAAAGATTATTTAACTTATACTTGCATTAAAAAGAAATCAAATTTTAATCTCTCTGACAATCAAAAAAAAAACCTAGAGGAAATAAGTAAAGATATTAAAAATTTCAGAGTCCACGTTTTACAAGGTGTAACGGGATCAGGAAAAACTATTGTATATTTCGAGGCAGTAAAAAAAATTATCAAAAATGGAAATCAAGTATTAATATTGCTTCCTGAGATTGGTCTGACAAGTCAATTTGAAAAAAAATTTACAGAATTTTTTGGTTTTGAAGCAGCTTTATGGCATTCAAATATAACAAAAAAAAATAAAAAAATCGTATGGAGCGGCATAGTAAATAACAAAATAAAAGTTGTTATAGGAGCAAGATCATCACTTTTTTTACCCTTTAAAAACTTAGGTTTAATTATAGTCGACGAGGAGCATGACCAATCTTATAAACAAGATGAGGGAATAATTTATAACGCTCGAGACATGGCAATAGCACGAGCAAATTTTGAAAATATACCCATCAATCTTGTAACTGCTGTCCCATCAATAGAGACATTCGATAATATTAAAAAAGGTAAATATCTAATCTCAAGACTAAATGAGAGATATAAAAAAGCCTCCCAGCCAAATCATGAAATTATAAATTTAAATAAAACAAAATTAGATAAGTATTCATGGTTGTCCAAGGATGTAATTGAAAAAGCAAATGATCATTTAAAAAAAAATGATCAAGTTTTATTTTTTTTAAATCGGAGAGGTTTTTCTCCACACGTATTATGTAAAAAATGTCTTAATAGTTATTCTTGTCCAAATTGTTCGATTAATCTGGTTTTCCATAAAAATAAAAAAGTACTATTATGTCATTATTGTGGGTTTAAAGATAAACTTGAAAGAAATTGTGGCAAAAATAATATTTGTGAGCCTGTTTTTTGTGGACCAGGCGTTGAAAGAATTACTGAGGAGGTAAAAAAAAAATTTCCAGATAAAAATATTTCGATTTTTTCAAGTGATACAATGAATAAAAAAAATTCATCAGAAATATTAAAAAAAATATCTAATAACGAAATACAAATACTAGTTGGAACACAATTAATTTCAAAAGGTTTTCATTTTCCAAATTTAAATTGTATTATTGTAGTTGATATAGATCTATCATCCAGCGGACATGATTTGAGAGGAACAGAAAAAAATTTACAGCTCTATCATCAGCTTTCAGGTAGAGCAGGTAGATCTGGAAAGCCAGCAACAGTTTATTTCCAAACATATAATACTGATTTAAATTCTATAAAAAATTTGACAAATAGCGATCCAGACATTTTTCTGGGAAAAGAATTAGAATTAAGAAAAAAAAATAATCTTCCTCCCTTTCAAAGATTTATATCTTTAATAATTACTGGAAGTGATGAAAAAAAAGCTGAGTTAGAATCTATAAAATTTAAAGAATTTATAGAAAAGCAAATAAAAGACAAAATTCTTGGTCCTGTAAATGCTCCTATTTTTAGGATAAAAAGAAAGTATAGATTAAGACTTTTAGTTAGAGGCAGAAAATCACTAAATCTACAGAGCTCCTTATCAAAAATTATATCAAAATATAAATTTCCTCATGGAATAAAACTGACAGTTGATGTTGACCCAATAAACTTCAATTAATCAACAAAATACTGACTATTTTGACAATGTGTTACTTGAAGACATTTTTATCATATGTTAATTAATCTGAATTTTTAAATAATCCTCACTTACAAAGGTTATAAATTGACTGGTAACAAAAATTTCTCAGAAACTTCAGTTGGTAGGTATTCATTAGCGTTGTATGAGTTATCAGATGAGGCAAAAGTAATAAGTGAAATTGAAAAGCAAGTTATATCTTTAGTTAATTTAATTAATAATAGTAAAGATCTAGATTTTTTTATAAAGAACCCTACCATTAAAAAAGAAGATCAAGAAAAAATCATTCAACAGATTTCTGACAAATTTAATCTTAATAAATTATTAACTAAATTTTTGTGCTATTTGATTTCTAAAAGACGTTTTTTTTATGTGGAAAAAATCCTTCTAGACTTTATAGAAACCTGTTCAAAAAAAAGAGGTGAAATAAAAGCAGAATTACTAGCAGCTAATGATTTGAATAAGGAAGAAATTATAAAAATAGAGAATGACTTATCGAGTTCATTTGATTCAAAAATAAAATTAAATTTCAAAAAAGATCCAAGTTTAATTGGTGGTTTAATTGTTCAGGTTAGTAGTACGATGATAGATACCTCCATAAAAAATAAATTACAAAAAATAGAAAACAATATGATAGAGGCTTAAATGGAAATAAATCCTTCAGAAGTAACAAAAATATTAAAAGAGCAGATTAAAAAATTTGGAGATAAAGCTGAAATAACTGAAGTTGGTCAGGTATTATCAATAGGCGATGGTATAGCTAGAGTTTATGGATTAGATAATGTTCAGGCAGGTGAGATGGTTGAATTTTCCGATGGGTCAAAAGGAATGGCTCTTAACCTAGAGAGTGAGAATGTAGGGGTTGTAATCTTTGGAGATGATAGAAATATTAAGGAAGGTGATGTAGTAAAAAGAACGGGAAGTATCGTTGATACACCTGTTGGAAAAGAATTGTTAGGAAGAGTTGTTGATGGATTGGGTAATCCAATTGATGGTAAAGGTGTTTTAGATAAAGGAGTAAAAAAAACTAGAGTTGAAGTAAAAGCTCCAGGAATTATTCCAAGACAGTCTGTTAGTGAGCCAATGCAAACAGGATTAAAATCAATTGATAGTTTGGTGCCAGTTGGAAGAGGGCAACGTGAATTAATTATAGGTGATAGACAAACTGGTAAAACTGCAGTTGCTATTGATGCAATTATTAACCAAAAAAAAATAAATGAAACTGGTGATGAGAAGCAAAAACTTTATTGTGTGTATGTAGCCATAGGTCAAAAAAGATCTACAGTTAGACAAATTCAAAAAACTCTAGAAGAGGCAGGGGCAATGGAATACACAACAATTGTAGCTGCAACAGCTTCAGATGCTGCACCACTTCAATTTCTTGCTCCATATACTGGATGTGCAATGGGTGAGTATTTTAGAGACAATGGTATGCACGCATTGATTATCTATGATGATTTATCTAAACAGGCTGTAGCATACAGACAAATGTCACTTTTGTTAAGGAGACCACCTGGAAGAGAAGCTTATCCTGGGGATGTATTTTACTTACATAGTAGACTACTTGAAAGAGCTGCAAAACTTAGTGATGAACATGGAGGTGGTTCATTAACTGCTCTTCCTATTATTGAGACACAGGGTGGTGACGTATCAGCTTTTATACCAACGAATGTGATATCAATTACAGACGGACAAATATTTCTTGAAACAGAATTATTTAACCAGGGAATTAGACCAGCAATTAACGTAGGGCTATCAGTTTCTAGAGTAGGATCATCAGCTCAAACAAAAGCAATGAAAAAAGTTTCTGGTTCTATGAAACTAGAACTTGCTCAATATAGAGAAATGGCAGCTTTTGCTCAGTTTGGTTCAGACCTGGATGCCTCTACTCAAAAGTTACTTAATCGTGGATCAAAATTAACTGAACTTTTAAAACAAAAACAATATTCTCCGATGACTGTTGCAGAGCAAGTAATTTCGGTATTTTGTGGAGTCAAAGGATATTTAGATGATGTAGAACTCAAGGATATTGCTGAGTTTGAAGCTAAAATTATTGAAAAAAGTAAATCTGAAAAACCAGAGATCATAGAATCGATTTTAAGTTCTGGTAAATTAGAGGAAAATACTGAAAAACTATTAGTTGATGTAATAACAGAGCTAAAGAAAAACTTTAAATCATAAAATATGGCAACGTTAGACGACTTAAAAAAAAGAATAGCAAGTGTTAAATCTACACAAAAGATTACCAAAGCTATGAAAATGGTAGCAGCTGCTAAACTTAGAAGAGCACAAGAAAATGCTGAAAAAGGCAGACCCTATTCAGAGAAAATGAATAATATAATTTTAAATTTATCTAATGGTATTTCGGATAAAGAAAATGCCCCAAAATTACTTTCTGGAACTGGTGAGGAAAAAGTACATTTATGTGTGGTCTTAACATCTGATAGAGGTCTTTGTGGTGGTTTTAATACAAACATAATTAAAAAAGCTAAATTATATTTTCAAAAAATAAATGATGATGGGAAAACTTTAAAGATTATTACTGTTGGATCAAAAGGTTACGACCAATTAAAAAGAACTTATAAAGA
The DNA here is from genome assembly GCA_045566195.1 of Candidatus Pelagibacter sp. Lineage (GTDB taxonomy): Bacteria > Pseudomonadota > Alphaproteobacteria > Pelagibacterales > Pelagibacteraceae > Pelagibacter. The sequence continues at coordinate 28,804 of JBJLDV010000016.1, forward strand.
AAATATTGTAGAGAAAATATCATTCAAAGATTCAAAAAATATTAATTATCTAGATGCTGAAAAGGTTGGAAAAATGATAATCGAAAATTTTGAAAAAAAAGAATTTGATGTATGTACAATTTTTTATAATAAATTTAAAAATGTAATAACTCAAATACCTCAAGAACAACAAATAATTCCTTTAAAAAGTTCTGAAGCAAAGAATGATCTGCCAGATGATAACTATGAATTTGAACCAGATGAAGATGAAATTTTAAGCAATTTATTACCTAAAAATATATCCACACAGATTTTTAAAGCAATGTTAGAGAATTCAGCTAGTGAACAGGGTTCAAGAATGAGCGCAATGGATAATGCGACCCGAAACGCAGGTGAAATGGTTGACAAGTTAACTATTGAGTATAATAGAAGTCGTCAAGCTGCAATTACAAAAGAATTAATTGAAATCATATCAGGAGCAGAAAGTTTATAATTATGAAAAAAGGAAAAATAACACAGATTATCGGAGCAGTAGTAGATGTAAAATTTGATGGAGAACTTCCAGAAATTTTATCAGCGTTAGAATGTAAAAATGGTGAAAGTAGATTAGTTTTAGAAGTTGCACAACACCTTGGAGAAACAAGTGTTAGAACAATTGCAATGGACGCTACTGAAGGATTAAAAAGAGGTGATGAAGTAATTGCTACAGGTGCCCCTATTCAAGTTCCAGTTGGACCAGAGTCTTTAGGAAGAATTGTAAATGTAATAGGCGAACCTATTGATGAAAAGGGAGAAGTTAAAACAAAAGAAAAGTGGCCGATTCACAGATCTGCACCTGAATTTAGTGATCAGTCAACAGAAACAGAAATTCTTGTAACTGGAATTAAAGTAGTAGATTTACTAGCACCATATGCCAAAGGAGGAAAAATTGGATTATTTGGTGGAGCAGGTGTTGGTAAGACAGTACTTATTATGGAATTAATTAATAACGTAGCAAAAGCTCATGGTGGATTTTCAGTTTTTGCTGGAGTAGGAGAAAGAACTAGAGAGGGAAATGATTTATATCATGAAATGATAGATTCAGGAGTTATAAAACCAGAAGGACCTGGATCAAAAGCAGCACTTGTATATGGACAAATGAATGAACCTCCAGGAGCTAGAGCTAGAGTTGCTCTAACAGGTTTAACAATTGCTGAGTATTTTAGAGATCAAGAAGGCCAAGATGTACTTTTTTTTGTAGATAATATCTTTAGATTTACCCAAGCTGGCTCTGAGGTATCAGCATTATTAGGAAGAATTCCATCAGCTGTGGGATACCAACCTACACTAGCAACGGATATGGGTAATCTTCAGGAAAGAATTACAACAACAAATAAGGGTTCAATCACATCTGTGCAAGCAATTTATGTACCTGCTGACGATTTAACAGATCCTGCGCCAGCAACTTCATTTGCTCACTTAGATGCAACTACCGTACTATCAAGACAGATTGCTGAAATTGGAATTTATCCAGCTGTAGACCCATTAGATTCTACTTCAAGAATTCTAGATCCAAGGATTGTTGGCGATGAACATTACAGAGTTGCTAGAGAAGTTCAAAAAGTTCTACAAACTTATAAATCACTTCAAGATATTATTGCAATTTTGGGAATGGATGAGCTTTCGGAGGAAGATAAACTTACCGTTGCAAGAGCTAGAAAAATCCAAAGATTTTTATCTCAACCTTTCTTTGTTGCAGAAGTTTTTACAGGATCACCAGGTAAACTTGTTGATCTTCAAGCTACTATTAAGGGCTTTGATGCTATTTGCAAAGGTGAATATGATCATTTACCCGAAGCTGCATTTTACATGGTTGGAACAATAGAAGAGGCCATTGAAAAAGCAGAAAAAATGTCAAAAGATGCTGCGTAATGAGTGAGTTATTTAATTTAGAAATAATAAATCCAGAAAAATCCTTTTTTACAAAAGATGATGTTAAGGAGGTTGTTGTACCTGCTTATGAAGGTGAGATGGGAATATTAAAAGATCATATTTCAATAATATCTTTTTTAAAACCTGGAATAATGAAAGTTTTTACAAGTAATAGTGAGGAAAAATTTTATATAGAGGATGGTATATTAGAGTTTAAAGATAATTCTCTATCAATATTAACAAGTTCAGTAATTAAATACGATCAATTAGATAGAGATTATATTCAAAAATCAATTCAAGAAGCGGAAGAGAATCTATCTAAAGATGATATTAATGATCAACAAAGATTTTTAATATCTCAAAAAATTGATACTTTAAAGTCTGTAATAGTTAACTAGTTAAAAATTTTTGAACTTCTAATTCAACTTTTTTATAAACATCTATTTTAAAATCTACGACATTTTTTGTTAAAGAATTAGCATCAATCCATTTCCATTCTAAAAACTCTGGTTTTTTTGTATTAATATCAATTTCAGACTCTTCACCTAAAAATCTCATAATAAACCATTTTTGTTTCTGCCCTTTAAACTTTCCCTTCCAAATTATTCCTAATAAACGCTCAGGCAAATAATAAATTGTATAACCATCTATTTCCTTGATTAATGATACACTTTTAACGCTTGTCTCCTCGTATAATTCTCTGATTGCTGCTTGGTGATCGTTTTCCCCTGGATCTATACCACCCTGAGGCATTTGCCAATAATTATTGGGATTATCAATTCTCTTTGCAACAAAAATTTTGTTATTTTGATTTAGCAAAACAATACCTACACCATTACGTAATGGAAGATTTTTAAAATCTTTTTTTGATTTAACCATTTAATAATTTAATAGCATAACTAAGCTGATTATCTGTTTCAGTATCTATCCTGAAGTCATCAGTTTCTTCACTAACAACTATATCAGGCGTTACGCCAACCTCAGAAATTGACTTACCTGAGGGTAAATAATATTTAGAAATTGTAAGCCTAATAGCCCCCTTATTTTTAAGTGGTATAATTGATTGCACAGACCCTTTTCCATAACTATTTTCACCAACTAAAATTGCTCTTTTATGATCTTTTAATGCACCAGCTACTATTTCTGATGCTGAAGCAGAGCCATTATTTATTAAAACTAACAAAGTTTTTCCATTTAAAATATCTCCATCTTTTGCAAACCATTTTCTATTTTCACTTTCTTGTCTAGATTTTGTAGAAACTATTTCACCGCTTGAAAGAAAAAAATCAGAGATTTTTATTGCTTGTGATAATAATCCACCAGGATTATTTCTTAAATCTAGTATAAAACCTTTAATTTTTTCATTATCATTAAATTCATTAAGTTTTCGTTTGATCTGTTTTCCACTGTTTTCATTAAATGCTGTAAGCCTTATATAACCAATATTATTTTCTAATATTTTTGATTTAACTGATCGTATTTTTATAATTTTCCTTGTTATACTAAAAACAAGAGCTTTTTTTACCCCTCTACGTCTAACAGTAATCTCAATATCCGAACCGACGGGGCCTCTCATTATTTCCACCGCTTCAGATAATGTTTTTCCCTGTACTTGTATGTCATTAATTTTAACAATATAGTCTCCTGCTTTTACGCCAGCTTCATAAGCCGGAGAATCATCTAAAGGCGAGATAACTTTTACCACTCCAGACTCCATACTAACTTCAATACCAAGTCCTCCAAATTCGCCACTTGTTTCTGTTTGCATATTTTGAAAAGACTCTGGAGACATATAAGCAGAATAAGGATCTAAAGATTGTAAAACTCCATTTATAGCAGCATCCATAGCTTCAGACTGGTCAACTTCATCTACATATTCTTTATTAATTTTGTTTAATACTTCGCTAAATAAGTCTATCTTTTCATATATATTTTCTTCAGACGCAGAATACGAATTTTTAATACAAAATATTGAAATAACTAAAAATAAAATTATTAATTTAAGTTTAATCATATAAGGATCTTTTCTTTAGGTATCAATTCAGACCACATTTTTTCAAGCTCATAAAATTTTCTTTTTTCTGGATTGAAAATATGTATCACTACATCAATACCATCGATTAATTTCCAATCATTACTTTCACTTCCTTCTATTTTACAATTTTTAAGTCCATTCAATTTAAGTTTTTGTAAAACTTGCTCCGAGAGCGCCTGTATATGCCTTGAAGATGTTCCACTGGCAATAATCATATGGTCAGCAATTGAACTTTTGTTGGCTAAATCAATACTTACAATATCAAGTGCTTTATTATTATCTAGTGTATCTAGGATTATTGTTTTTAAATCTGAAATTTTATCCATTAATTAAAAATAGACTATCAAATTTCTCTTAATTTAGAAGATGAAATATTTACCTTTTTAAAATTAATAAATTTAAGTCCTTTACCACCTAATTTTTTGTAGGATTTAGATTTTAAAGATTTTGACTTATATTTATTTCTATCAAAAACTAGTATTTTACATATTTTTGTTATTTGCTCCCATTTTTCCCACTTGTGAAAATTAATAAGATTATCAGCACCCATTATAAAAAAAATTTCCTTTTTTTTGTGTATTTTTCTAAAAAATTTTATTAAATCAACTGTTCTGTTTGATTTTGTTTTGTCTTCATAACATGAAACTGAGATAAACTTATTTTTAATATTTATTTTTTTTGCATATTTTATTCTCTCAATTAGATTTTTAGAAGTTTTAATCTTAAACGGGTTTTTTTTAGTAACTGCCCAATAAATTTTTTTCAGGCCAAATCTATTCTTTGCTTCTTTTGATATTGCAACATGCCCTCTATGAGCTGGATCAAAAGTTCCACCTAAAATTCCAATTTTTTCAATTTTATTTTTCAATTTTATTTTCTTATCTGTCCAGATCCATAAACTTCATACTTATAGGAAACTAACTGATTTAAACCTACAGGACCTCTCGGAGGTGTTTTGTTTGTTGAAATACCAACTTCTCCTCCAAATCCAAACTCTCCTCCATCTGCAAACTGAGTTGATGAATTATGAATTGCAATTGCACTTTTAACATTTTTTAGAAAATAATTCGCATCGGATCTATTTGAAGTAACTATGGCGTCTGTATGCATTGTCCCATAATAATTTATATGCTCAATAGCTTCGTTTATATTTTTTACAACTTTAACAGATAGTTTTGGTGACAAGTATTCTTTTGACCAATCTTTCTTAGAAGCTAATTTAACTTTTCCATCGTAAATTTTTTTAATTTTATTATCAGCATAAATTTCACATCCCTCATTATTTAAATGATTTAAAATTGGATTAGTAAATTTTTTAACTATTTTTTCATGAAATAAAACTGTTTCTGTTGCTCCGCATATTGCTGTATTTCTTAATTTAGCGTTTAAAATAATTTTTTTTGCCATGTTCATATTTGCAGATTTATCGACGTAAGTATGGCAAATTCCCTCGAGATGTCCAATAAACGGAACTGCTGATTTTTTTTGGACTTCTTTAACCAAACCTTTGCCACCTCTTGGGATAATTACATCAATGTATTCCTTCATCTTTGTAAGCATATAATTTACTACTTGCCTGTTTCTTTTTTCAATTAATTGAACATAATTAGGATCAATGTTATTTTTTATTAAAGCTTTTCTAAATAAATTAACTAAAGTTTTATTACTGTTAAAAGCCTCAGAACCACCTTTTAGAATAACAGCATTTCCAGACTTAAAACAAAGGCAAGAAACATCCGAAGTAACATTAGGCCTACTTTCATAAATAATACCTATTACACCAATAGGTATAGTTACTTTTTTAAATCTAAGTCCATTAGGCCTTTTCCATTTCTCAATAATTTTATCCACAGGGTCTTTTAGATTGACTATTTTTTTTATTGAGTTTTCAATTTGTTTAATTTTTATTTTGTCTAAAATTAATCTTTCAATCATATTCTTTTTAAGACCTTTTTTTATTGCAAAACTAATATCTTTTTTATTTTGTTTAATAATATTTTTTTCATTTTTTTTTATTAGAATTGCAAAATCAAGGAGGACTTTGTTTTTTTTCTTAGTATTTACTGATTTAAGAACTGCTTTTTTTGATTTTTTTCCAATGTGGTCTAAATATTTTTTCATTAAACTTCTACCATATCATCTTTATGTACGACTTCAGATTTTGTTATATATCCTAATAAACTTTCTATTTTATCTGAATGTTTCCCTTTTATTTTAAGTATTTCTGAGGATGTGAATGAGCTTAAGCCTCTAGCATATTCTCTTAAGTTTTTATTTAAAATCTTTACATGATCCCCTTTATTAAATTCTCCTTTGACATCAATTATACCAGCAGCCAATAAACTTTTACCTTTTTTTAAAGCTGTGATCGCTCCTTCATCTATTATCAATTGTCCTTTTGGGGATATTGAACTTATTATCCATTTTTTTCTAGCATCAAGTTTTGAAACTTTGGGTAAAAACCAAGTACAATTATTCTTTTGCATTATTTTTTTTATTGGTCTCATATGTAGTCCATTAGCAATAGCCATAGAGCATCCAGATAGTTGACATAATTTAGCTGCGTCTATTTTAGTTTTCATGCCTCCTTTACCATAGTTGCTTACAGTTCGTGTTGCAAATTTTTCTATCTTACTATCAATATTTTTAATTTCTTTTATTAGTTTTGCATTTTTAAATACCTTTGGGTTTTTGTCGTGGAGTCCATCTACATCAGATAAAAGAACCAAAGAATCTGCACTTGATATTTGTGCAACTCTTGAAGCCAATCTGTCATTATCTCCATATTTAATTTCTGAAGTTGCGATACTATCATTTTCATTAACTATTGGCACAAAGTTCATTTGAAATAAGTTATTTATTGTACGTTTTGCATTAATTGCTCTTCTACGCTGCTCTGTATCTTCAAGTGTAAGTAAAATTTGTGAAAAATTAATTTTTGTACTACTGGAAACTTTTTTGAATAAATTCATGAGCTCAATTTGTCCAATAGATGCAATCGCTTGGCTTTTATCTAATTTTAGTTTTTTCATATTTAATCCAAGTTTTTTACATCCTAATGCAATAGCACCTGAGCTGACTAGAATAACTTTTTTATTTTGTTTTAAGAGATCTCTTATGTCCTTCGAGAACTCAGCTAACCATTTTTTTCTAATGATCATTTTTTCATCAATTAACAATGAGGAACCAATTTTTATTACTATTATTTGAGATTTTTTAAGATACATATTTTAATAATTTTGATTTTATTACAGAAATAAGCTTTTTGTCTAATGTTGATATAGATAAAACTTTTCTTTTTACTTTCTTTTCAAATTCTTTTACTTTTTTATTTAAACTATCATTATCAATTAAATCAACTTTATTAAAAACTATTAGTTCATCTTTTTTTACTAGTTCGTTACTATATTTTTTTAATTCGTTTCTAATTTGTCTATAATTTTTAACTAAGTTATCTTCACTCACATCAATTAAATGAAGGAGAGTTTTACATCTTTCTATATGTTTAAGAAATTTCATTCCAAGACCGACACCAATATGCGCTCCCTCTATTAATCCAGGAATATCTGCAAGGGTAATTTCTTTATCATCGTATAATGCAACACCTAAATTTGGATTTAATGTTGTAAATTTATAATTTGCTATTTTTGGAGTTGCACTTGTTATTGAAGCAAGTAAACTAGATTTTCCAGCATTGGGCATTCCAATTATCCCAATGTCAGCAATTGTTTTAAGCTGAAGCCATATCCAAAAATCTTCTCCCTTAGTACCTTTTGTAAATTTTCTAGGCGCTCTATTAGTAGATGATTTAAACCTTGTGTTTCCAAATCCTCCTCTTCCTCCATTAGCTACAACAAATTCTTCATTCTGTTTTTTAAAATCATAAATCAATGTTTTATTATCTTCCTCAAAGACTTGAGTTCCTAGGGGAACTTTTAAAAATAAATTTTCACCACCTTTACCAGTTTGTTTTTTACCTTTTCCATCACCACCTCTTTTTGCTTTAAAATGTTGCTGATAACGATAATCAATTAACGTATTTAAATTTCTCTCAGATTTTAAAATTATAGATCCACCTTTTCCACCATCTCCACCATCAGGCCCACCAAATTCAATAAATTTTTCTCTTCTAAAACTTGGAGATCCGGATCCTCCATCTCCAGCTTTTATATATATCTTAACTTGATCTAAAAATTTCATGATACAACGTCTTTTAAGTTAAATGTTGTATTGATTAATTGGGTTTTACAGAAACAAAAGTTCTATCAGATTTGCTCTTTTTAAACTTAACAGTTCCTTTTATTTTTGAAAATATTGAATGATCTTTGCCCATCCCAACATGCTCGCCTGGAAAAATTTTTGTTCCTCTTTGTCTAACAATTATATTCCCAGGAATTACTTGTTGGCCACCGTATTTTTTAACACCCAATCTTCTACCAGCACTATCTCTACCATTTCTCGATGATCCACCTGCTTTTTTTGTTGCCATAAATTACCTGGTTATTTTGTTTTTGGTTCTTTAGTTACTTCTTTCTTTTTAATTTCTTTAATTTTTTCTTCAGCTTCAGAAAATATCTTTCCATCTTTAGAAAAAATTTTATTTATCTTTATTAACGAAAATTCTTGTCTATGACCATTTTTTCTTCTTGAATTTTTTCTTCTTCTTTTTTTAAAAATTAAAATAGTTCTATTTTTTCCATTTTTTACTAAGTTAGCCTCAACTTTTGCTCCATCAATTTTTGGGGACCCTACTTCGGCAATTTTATCATCACCATAAGCCAGGATTTCTTTAAACTCTATTTTCGAATTAGCGTCTACTTTTTCTAACTTTTCAATTTTAAGAATTTCTCCAGTTTTAACTTTATACTGTTTTCCACCTGTTTGTATTACTGCAAAAGACATTTTTATTACCTAATTTTTATATTCAGCAATATAGTTCCAGACCTATTTTAGTCAAGATCAATAAACTAGAAATTATCCTTTAAATCTCTAAGTTTTGAAAATTCTTCAATAGATTTAGCTCTCAAGAAAATATTACAAGCTAACTCATCTTTAATTGTAGTTGGGACGGTTGGTTCTTTTTTTTTTAGCTTTTTTTCTATTTCAAATATTTTATTTTTTAAATTAATATTCTTACTGTCATATTCAATACAAAATAGAGAATTATTAAGGGTGTACTCGTGACCACAATAGACTTTGGTGTTTTCAGGAAGGTTTTTTAATTTTTTTAAAGATTCATACATTTCCTCATATGTTCCTTCAAATATCCTTCCACAACCTAGAGAGAAAAGCGTATCTCCAGAAAATAAAAATTTGTTTTCATAAAAATGAAAAGCAATATGGCCAGATGTGTGTCCTGGAATAAATATAATTTTTGCTTTGAATTCTCCAGATTCCCATATTTCATTATCTGTCAAGAAAATATCTATACCTGGAATTCTATCTTTATCATTTTTATAGCCTAAAATTTTTGCTGAATATTTATTTTTTAAATCATTATTACCACCTACATGATCAAAATGATGGTGAGTATTTAATATAAATTTTAAATTAAGCTTTTTACTTTCAATAATCTCTATGATTGGTTTTGCTTCACTTGGATCGACAACCAAAGCATTTTTATTTGAGTCTATAACTAAATAAGAATAATTATCTGTTAAACATTTAATAATTTCAATATTCATTTATTTTTCTATAATAAAAATACCCAGTTCTGAAAAAAAATTTACATAATTTAAGTTTGGGCAATTTATCTTTATTTTTTTTTTATCACAATAATTTACAAAATCCTTGATCGTACACATATGTAAATTAGGGGTATTATACCATTCATTAGGTAGATTTTTCGTAATTGGCATTGTGCCTTTGAACAAAAGATTTAATCTAACTTTCCAATGACCAAAGTTTGGTATAGATACAATAGCTTTTTTGCCAACTCTTAATAATTCATTCATTACTTTTTCAGGATCTAAGAATGCTTGAAGAGTTTGGCTTAATATAACAAAATCATAAGATGAACTTGGAAATTGTTTAAGATCCTTTTCTGCATCTCCTTCAATAACTGTAAGACCTTTTGCAATACACTTTTGAATATTAGCTTTAGAAATCTCAAGGCCTCTTACATTTTCAGTTATATTTTCAGTTATGTATTTCATCAATTCTCCATCACCACAACCAACATCTAAGACTCTTGAATTTTCTTTTAATAGCTTTGCAATTGTAAAAAATTCTTTTTTCATTTTATTTTTTTATATGAGGTTTCTAAATAATTTTTTACTGCATTAAGAAAATCTGGGATATCTAATAAAAAGGAGTCATGCCCCTTATCTGAATTAATCTCCACAAATCCTACATTTTTTCCAATTGCATTCAAAGCAATTACAATCTCTCTATTTTCTGGAGTTGGGTAAAGCCAATCTGAGGTAAAAGAAATTATAAAAAATTTAGAACTTGTTTTTTCAAATGCCTTAGATAAGTTGCCATTGAACTGTTTTGTTAAATCAAAATAATCCATTGCTCTAGTAATATATAAATAACTATTAGCATCAAATCTATCAACAAAAACAGAACCTTGATATCTTAAGTAACTTTCAATTTGAAAATCTGCATCAAAACCAAATTTTAAATCATCTCTTTCTTGAAGTTTTCGTCCAAACTTTTCTTGTAATCCTTTTTTTGATAAATAGGTTATATGTGCTGCCATTCGTGCTACAGCCAGTCCTTTATCAGGGTTTTTTTTGTTTTCTGCATAGAAACCTTCCATCCAATTATGATCTGCCATAATCGATTGCCTACCCAATTCATTTAAGGCAATATTTTGAGCTGAATGACTTGCAGTACAAGCTATTGGTATTACCGTATGAGATTTATCAGGAAAGTTTGATATAAATTGTAGAACTTGCATTCCACCCATTGAACCACCAATTACAGAAAACAATTTTTTAATATTAAAATATTCTAAAAGATTATATTGAGCATTTACCATATCATTTATTGTTATTACCGGAAAATTAGTTCCAAATGGTTTTCCTGTTGAATTATCTAAATGACTAGGTCCATATGAACCCATACATCCACCGATTACATTTGCACAAATAACAAAAAACTTGTTTGTGTCTATTGCTTTATCAGGTCCAAGTGCATAGCTCCACCACCCCTCTTTATTAGTAATTGGATTTTTTCCAGATGCAAATTGATCACCAGTTAATGCATGAAAAACTAAAATTGCATTATCTTTTTTTTCATTCAATTTACCATATGTCTCATATGCTAATGGAAAATTTTGTATTGTCTTTCCACAGTCAAGCTTTAGTGGTTTTTCAATAACTATTTTTTTTATCTTATCAATTTTATTCATTTTTTTTTAAGCTGAGAATTGAGAGATCAAAAAAAACTTATTTAGCGGTTTTTTTATCGCGCTCGCAATTCAGTTAAATCAGCGCTCTTTTTATGTACTAAATGATTTTTATTATGTCAATTTTAAAAAAAATACAGCTAATTTTGCTATTAAATTTTATTAATTTATTTATAAGATTGAGGTTAAAATTATGAATCAACTAAAATTCAGAAAAATAAATATAGATACCTACAAACCTGGAAAATCAAAGTTAGGTAATATTAAAAATTTAATTAAACTTTCTGCAAATGAGTCTGCGTTAGGATTTAGTTCTAAAGTAAAAAATATAAAAAATAATAAAATTAAAATAGACAAATATCCAGATAGTAAGTGTAAAATTTTGAGAAAACAAATTTCAAAAACTTATAAATGCAATTTAGATAAGATAATTTGTGGAGCTGGTTCTGATGAAATTATACAAATGCTGTGTCAGCTATTCCTTACTAAAAATGATGAGGTAGTTCTTCCTGAGTATAGTTTTTTAATGTATAGGATATATTCGAAAATTGTTGGAGCAAAGGTAGTATTTGCTAAGGAAGAAAATTTTAAAATTTCAGTAAAAAATATTATTTCTAAAATAACAAATAAAACTAAAATGGTATTTATTGCAAATCCAAACAATCCAACAGGAACATATTTAAGCACAAAAGAAGTTAAGACTTTAAGAAAAAAATTAAATAAAAATATTTTATTAGTAATCGATGATGCTTATTTTGAATATATGAAAAAAAAAGATTACCAAAGTGGGTTGGACATATTTAAAAATGCAAAAAATGTATTTATATTAAGAACATTTTCAAAAATCTATGGACTTGCATCACTTAGAGTTGGATGGGGTTATGGTCCAAAAAATATTATAAACGAACTTTATAAAATAAAACCACCGTTTAATGTCAATAAGTTAGCACAAGTTTATGCAACAGAGTCATTAAAAGATAAAAATTTTGTAAACAGATCAGTAAAACATAATCAATATTGGTCAAGGAAATTTAAAAATTTTTTTGATAAAAAGAATATAATTTCAAATGAAACAAGTGCTAATTTTTTTCTACTTAATTTTGATTTTTGCAAACTATCTGCTAATTATGTTTTAAAAAAACTTGAAAAAAAAGGTATTATTCTAAGAAGTATGGAAAGCTATAAAATGAAAAATAAACTAAGAGTTACAATTGGATCAAGTAAAGAGAATAATAAATTTATCAAAAATCTTGATCATATATTATAATGATAAATAACCTTTTAATAATTGGATGTGGATTAATTGGCTCATCAATACTTAGAGCCTGCTCAAAAAAAAAAGTTGTAAAAAATATTTTTGTTAAAGAAAAATCAAAATTAAATATTAAGAAATTAAAACGATTAAAAAACAAATTTACAATTGTGAATGATTTAGAGCAAATCATTCCAAAAATGGACTTAGTTATAATTTGTACTCATATGTCAGAATATGAAAAAATTATTTCATCTATAAGTAAATATTTAAATGCGAAAACTATTCTTACTGATGTTGCCTCATCTAAAGAGAAAATTATAAAAATTTCTAATAAGAAATTAAAAAAAGGAATTTCATGGATTTCAAGTCATCCAATATCAGGATCAGAAGTGAGTGGACCAGAGCACGGTAGTGAAAATCTTTTTAATAATAAGTGGTGTATTTTAATAAAAGAAAAAAAAACTAATATTAAAAATTTAAAAATGTTATCCAAATTCTGGAAAAGGCTTGGTTCAAAAATTGTTATCATGGATGCGAAAAAACATGATTTAATATTTTCTTTAACTAGTCATTTACCTCATTTAATCGCATATAATTTAATAAAAACAGCCACAGATTTTGAAAAAAGAAGAAAATACAACTTAATTAATTTTAGCGCAGGAGGTCTTAGAGACTTTTCAAGAATAGCAGCTTCTAATGAGATAATGTGGAGGGATATTTTTTTTAGTAATAATAATAATCTTTCTAGAGTTATTGATTTATTTATTTCAAATCTTAAATCTTTTAAAAAAGATATTCTTAAAAATAATAATAAAGTTGTTTTAAGAAAATTAAAGGATGCAAAAAAAGTACGTAAAAAAATTATTAAAATAAAACAAGATATCAACAAACCTGATTTTGGAAGAAATTAACTTTTCAATAAAGTTTCAAGTTCGGAGAGGTATTTTTTGAACTTCATAGACCCTTTTAACGAGTCTTTATAAATAGGTTGTCTCGCTTGGATAAAACTAACAGTTTTAATTGATTTTTTATTTTTATAAAATTCCAAGCAACTCTCTTGCCAATCTAAATCACAGAAATTTATAGTTTCTTTAATTTTATCTTCTGGATTGTTGATAAGGTCCTCGTAATTTAAATCAAATATGTTTTTTTCATATTTTTTTTTCCAATAAATCATTAAATTTTTATATAATTTATAAAACTCAGCTATATCTTCAAAAGTATTAGAGAAAAACATACCCCGTTCGAATTCATTCTTAAAAATTGACCAACTATTTTCCAATGGGTCCCGTGAACAATGTATAATTTTACATTCTGGAAACAGGAGATTAATTATACCAATCCATCTAAAATTTAAAGGAGCTTTATCAGTGATAACTTCAGACGCTGATATTTTATTAAGGTAATTCAAATATTCATTTTTTATAAAACTTAATTCCTTAAATATATCTTTGTCTTTATTATTAACATTAAAAAACTTTTCAAGATAAAATCCAAGGATACTTATTTCTCCCCCACCTTCAACTTTGGTATGATTTGAAATTATCTGCTCTGCCATAGATGTACCAGTTCTTGGCATACCTAAAATAAATATAATTTTTTTTGAGTCTTTACCTGATAGATCTTTTATTGATTGGTTTTTATCATGGAACGAAATTATTTTTTCAAATAAATTTTTGTCATTTTCAACTGAATAATTTGTAATTTCTTTTTTTAGTTCATTTCCTTTTTTTAGAAAATTAAATGCTTTATCGCAATCATTGATATCTTCATAAACCTTGCCTAGAGCAAAATATAAATCTTTATAACCTGTTTTATTTAATTCTTTATTAATTTTATTTTCCATCTTTTTAATATGACTGTTAGAGGAGTCGTATTTTTCAAGCATGGATAAACCAAAGTCTGCTCTTGTAAAGTTCTCATTAATTTGAAGTGTTTTATAATAAAATTCTTTTGCCTCTTTTATTTTTCCAATTGACTGAAGTAGCGTTGCTAGATTGTAATTTGTCTCAATAATATTATCATCTATTTCTAATGCCTTTCGAAAAAAAGACTGAGCTTCATCAAATTTGTTGAGTTCTACATATAAATTCCCCAAATTATTTAGTGTGTTTATAAATTTTGGATTTAATTTATTAGCCTTGGAAAGACATTCTTCAGCTTTATCGAAATTTTTAATTTTAAGATAACCTAAACCTAAATTATTCCAAAAATTAAAATTTTTATTACCTTTCTTTAAAGCTTCCTCTAAGATTAATATTGAATTTTTAAATTGACCCTTAGCTTGATAAGATAGTGATAATAAGTTTATAAATACCTCTTGATTTGGATATTTCTTTGCCATTAAGGTAGATTCAAATATAACCTCATCAAATTTTCCAAGGTTAAATTTTCTCAATAAAATTTGAAATTTTTCGTTTATGTCCATTTAAATATTTGTAACTTTTTTTACTTCAAGTTTTGCAGTTTTGTATATTCTTTCAATTGTTTTTACAGTATTCATTATTATCACTTTCTTCATTGGCCCATAAGCATGAATTAATTTTTTTGAGTTTATACATACTGCTACATGGCCTTTCCAATAAATAATATTACCTTTTTTAAAATTTTTTGAAATCTTTTTACCTTTCTCAATTCTTATTTGATCTATTGTATCCCTTGGAAAATATTTATTATTATATAAATAATATAATTGAATTAAAGCAGAACAATCTATTCCTTTATATGTTCTGCCACCCCAAACATACTTAATTTTATTAAATTTTTTAAATATTTTAATGAAGTTTGTTTCTTTATGATTAATAGGTTTTAAATCTTTTTTTTTAACCCATTTGTTCTTCTGAAATTCAACAAAATTGTTTTTAGTATTATTCAAACTTATTCTACTATTAAAAGGCAAAAATAATTTTGTACCAACAAATCTTTTTGTTTTCTTATACTTATAAATTCTAGTTTTCAGGCTAAAACATTTGTGAGTAGGATTTAATTTTTCTAATAATTTATTATTTTTTATAAACCCCTTATAATTATCTGAAATTGATTTTATCTTTATCCAGTTTTTTTTTTTAAGTATTATTTTAAATTTTTCTCCAAATAAAATTTGTGAGGTAATTTCAGACTTAGTTGAAGGCTTTTTATAAATGTTTTTAAATAAAGCCGTTGAATAAAATTTAGTCATTTAAATTTATTTTATTTTTAATTCTATATAATAATATTAATGATGGTATTACCATCAAAGCAGTTATAATGAAAAAAATACCCCAGTCCCCGTTCAGCCAGTCTACTAAAGCACCCGAGGAGGATGCAAGGCTAGTTCTTCCAGCAGTGCCTATTGAGGCCAAAAGAGCATATTGTGTAGCTGTATAGTTCCGATCAACAAGAAGAGATATAAATGCAACAAAGGCGACAGTAGCAAATGCAGCAGCTATATCATCAAGAATTACAGCAATTGCAAAAAGAAAATAAGATTTATCACTCCAAGCAAGAATTGTAAAAAGCAAATTAGTTGATGCCATTAATATTCCAGCTAAAAACATTGATTTTATTATTCCAGATCTAATTGCAAATAAACCACCTAAGAGAGTGAAAATTACAGTAGTAAACCATCCGAAAGTTTTAGAATACAAGGCAATGTCTGATTTTGAAAAACCTATTTCCTTATAAAAAATTACAGACATTCTGCCTAAGAAAGCCTCTCCAATTTTAAATAAAAAGATAAAACTTATGATTCCAATTGCAATTTTAAAACCATTTTTTTTAAAAAAATTTATTAAAGGCCCAGAAATAGTTGATGATAGCCAAGCTGTGATTTTAATTAAAAAATTATCTATTTTTAATTTTTTGATTATTTTTTTATCTAATTTACTTTGATTGTTTTTTTTATTTTTAAAGTCTTTCTCTTTAATAAAAAGAATACCAATATTAAATAATACGATTATACAACCTAAACCCAAGAAGGCTACTTGCCAGTAGTTTTCAATACCTAACTTTTCAAAATATTCTGCAAGATTTAATGCCACAACCCCACCAAGCTTAAATCCAGACCACCATCCAACAACTGCAACAGCAGCTCCTGCAGCCATTAGTTCTTTTTCGTTTTTTGAAATTTGTTCTATTCTTAAAGCATCAACAGTTATGTCTTGTGTTGACGAAGCTATAGCAATTATTAAGCCTATACCTATTACTAAAGCCAAGTTATTTGTTGGACTAATTAAACTCCATGAAAATAAACAAATTAAGATTAAAGTTTGCATTAAAAATATCCATGATTTCCTATGTCCAATTTTTTTTGTTAAAAAAGGTATATATATACGATCAATTAATGGCGCCCATAAATAATTAAAAGCATAAACTGCAAAAATTAAACCAGCCCATCCAATTGTGGTTCTAGACAAGCCGTCCTCTTTAAGCCATAAACTAAGACTACTTCCAATAATTACCCATGGAAATCCACTTATTGCTCCTAGCAGTAAGATTTTGATCATTCTTTTTTCAAAATAATATTTAAAAAGATCAGAAAATTTTTTATTTTTTTTAATAGTAATCATTTTCTCCAAAAAGAAGGAAGGAATAGAATTAAAATTGTAAATAACTCTAGCCTACCTAAAATCATTCCTATGCTTAATATCCATTTTGAAATATCTGGAATTTTTGAAAAATTTCCGTTTGAACCAATTTCAGAACCTAAGCCTGGACCCACATTTGATATTGATGTTGCTGCTCCAGAAATTGAGGTAATAAAATCTAGACCAGTTATAGATAATAGTGCAGTTAAAATAAAAAAAATTATTATATACAAAAAAATAAAAGAAATAATTGAAGCTAAAAATTTATCATTTACTGTATTATTTTCATATTTAATTACAAATATTCCTCTTGGATAAATAAATCTTTTTAGTTGGTTGATTACAAATTTATAAAGTATTTGTACTCTAAAAATTTTAATACCACAGGTAGTAGATCCTGCACATCCACCAATAAACATTAAAATTAAAAAATAAAAAAGTGGAAAACTTCCCCACTTATCATATTCACCTGAAATATATCCTGTACCTGTCAATATTGATACAATATTAAATATAATTGTTCTAAAATCTAAAAATATAAGTTTACCGTTTTTTAAGAATAAATATAAAAATAAAATTAAAATAGATATTAAAATTAGCTTTATAAAAGTTTTAATTTGTGCATCATTAAAAAATATTTTTCGATTTCCATTAATAAACTTTACGTAAGCTATAAATGGTAAACTGCCCAATAGTATAAAAATAATAGATACAAATTCGATTTTAGCACTATTAAAATATCCAATTGATTGATTATAATTAGAAAAACCACCAGTTGCTATAGTTGTCATTGAATGAGTAATACTATCAAAAATATTCATTCCAAAAAATTTGTATGAAAAACAACACGCAAAAGTAAGTCCTAAATAAATCAAAATTAATTTAATAGAAATTTCTTTTGATGATGGCAGAACTTCATTAGAGGAGTCTGTGCTTAAAACTTTAAATAGCAACATTCCACCAACATTCATCAATGGCATAAGCGTTATTGCCATCACAATAATACCAATTCCACCAAGCCATTGCAGTAATGCCCTCCACAATAAAATACTTTTAGGGGCGTTCTCAAGATTTGCGATTATTGTTGATCCTGTTGTCGTTATACCTGACATACTTTCAAAGAATGAGTCAGTAAAAGATAAATTTAAACTAGAAAAGAAGATTGGTAGAGATCCAAAAATAGCAACTGTTATCCATGAAAGTGAGGTTAGTAAAAAGGCTTGTTGTAGGTTAAGTTTTTTATCATAATCTAAATTTGTTATTATAAAAAGAGCACCAAATATTATTGTAATTATTAGAGCTAGGACAAAAGAAGAGTCAAATTCACCGTATACAAACTGAGAAGATATTGGAATCAACATAAATATTCCAAGTATTATCTGCAAAACACCTAATGTGAAAAAAACTGTTTTATAATTGGACATTTTGTTTGAACATTATTTTATGGTAAATAAATTTCAACATTATAAGAATTAATAAAACTACTAAATATATGAATTTTTAAGATTGTTTGTGATAGATAAAGAAAATTTAGATAAAACTGCTGCATGGCCTTTTATTGAGGCAAAAAAACTTTTAAAAGAAAGAAAATCCTATATTGAGAAAAAAGGTAAAATTGTTTTACAAACTGGTTATGGACCTAGTGGCCTTCCACATATTGGTACTTTTGGCGAAGTTGCTAGAACTTCAATGGTCGTGAATGCTCTTGATAAAATTATAGATATTCCAAAAGAAATCATAACTTTTTCTGACGATATGGATGGCCTGAGAAAAGTACCTGACAATATACCGAATACAAAAATTTTAGAGGATAATCTTCACAAGCCTTTAACAGTTGTTCCAGATCCTTTTAATAAATTTAATAGTTTTGGTGAGCATAACAATGAATTATTAAAAAAATTTTTAAATGAGTTTAATTTTAAATATACATTTAAAAGCTCAACAGAGCTTTATAAGACTGGAAAATTTAATGATACTTTAAAAATAATACTAGAAAACTATGAAGGTATAATGGCAATTATTCTACCAACATTAGGTAAAGAAAGGCAAAAAACTTATTCACCATTTTTACCAATTTGTCCTGAAACTAAAAAAGTATTGGAAATACCTGTAATTGAAATTGATGAAAAAAACTCAAAAATTATTTTTGATAATAATGGTAAAAAATTAGAACAGAGTATTTTAAATGGCAATTGTAAACTACAATGGAAAGTTGATTGGGCTATGAGATGGTATGCTTTAGATGTTGATTTTGAAATGTATGGTAAAGATTTAATAGAAAGTGCAATTTTGTCATCTAAAATAATAAAGTTAATTGGAAAAAATAATCCAAGTGGTTTTGCATATGAGCTTTTTTTAGATGAAAAAGGAGAAAAAATATCTAAGTCAAAGGGGAATGGTATTACAATTGATCAGTGGTTAGAATACGCATCACCTGAAAGTTTATCTTTATTTATGTATCAAAATCCAAAAAGAGCTAAAAAGCTTTATAAAGAAATCGTTCCAAAAGCAGTTGATGAGTATCTTGATTTTATAGAAAAAGGTAAAAAACAAAATGAACTACAAAAATTAATGAATCCTGTTTGGCATGTGCATAATGGCAAGATTCCAGACGAGAATCACATTATGACTTTTTCGATGCTTTTAAATTTAGTCGAAACAAGTAATGCAGATAGTAAGGAGCTATTATGGAAATTTGTTAAAAAATATAAACCCAATTTAGTAGAAAAAGAATTTCCAATATTTGACAAACTTATAGAGTATGCAATTAAGTATTACAAAGATGTTATAAAATTAAATAAAAAATATAAAACTCCTAATGATAAAGAGAAAAATGCATTGAAATCCCTAATAAAAGCGTTGGATAGTTGTAATGATAAAATGACACCGGAGGACATACAAACAAAAATATTTTCTGTTGGAAAAGAAAATGGTTATAAAGATAATCTTAGAGATTGGTTTAAACTAATTTACGAAGTAGTTTTTGGTGATGAAAACGGTCCTAGAATAGGTTTTTTTATTAGTTTTTTTGGTGTTACTGAAATGCAAAATTTAATAAAAGAAAAGATTAAATAATGTTTGGAAAAATAAGACCATTAATATTTAAATTTGATCCTGAAACTGCGCATAATTTAGCAATTCAAGCATTAAAGATTAATTTAATGCCGCGTAAGCAAAAGTTTAACTATAAAAATATTGAAACAGAAATATTTGGAAAAAAAATTCCTAATCCTATAGGTCTTGCTGCGGGCTTTGACAAGGATGCAGAGGTTTATAATTCAGTTTTTAGACTTGGATTTGGGTTTGTTGAAGTAGGAACTATTACTCCCTTAAAACAGCATGGCAATCCAAAGCCTAGAGTCTTTAGATTAGAGGAGGATGAAGCGTTAATAAATAGATTAGGTTTTAATAATTCTGGTGCAGATTTGATTCAATCAAGAATTAGGCTTAATCCTCCAAAGGGTTTATTTGGTATAAACATTGGCCCAAATAAAGATACTAAAAATAGGGTAGAGGATTATCTAATAGGTATAAGAAAATTCTATGATCTTGCTGATTATTTGACCATAAATATTTCCTCACCCAATACTGAAAATTTGAGAAGTTTTCATAATGAAAATGAATTAAATGAGCTATTAGATGCAATTAAAAAAGAAAAAGAAAATTTAAAGACCTCAATTCCAACTGTTTTAAAAATATCGCCAGATATCAATGATAAAGAAATAGAAAAAATATCTAGTCTTATTTTGAAATATAGTATTCCCTCAATAATAATTTCAAACACCAGTGACAGAACAAGAGATATTCTAAAAAATATAAATAAGCTAGAGAAAGGTGGTTTATCTGGAAAACCTATAGAACAGAAATCTAATATAATAATAAATAAATTTTTTAAGAATTTGAAAAACAAAGTTAAAATAATAGGAGTGGGTGGAGTAGATTCTGCTGAGAGCGCTTATAAAAAAATATTAAATGGTGCTTCTTTAATTCAGTTATATACTGGCATGGTATATAAAGGCCCTAGTATAGCTAACAAAATAAGTGAAGATTTAAATAACTTACTTAAAAAACAGGGTGTAACAAATATTTCTGAAATAGTTGGTACTAAAAAATAATCTTGACTGGAAACTTAGTAAAGCCTATACAGTCATATTTTATGTCTAAGAAATGTGAACTAACTGGTAAAATACCTTTGAAAGGCCACAAAGTGAGTCACGCCAATAATAAGACTAAAAGAAGATTTCTTCCAAATTTAAAAAAAGTAAGATTTAAAAGTGAGCTTTTAAAAAAAAGTATAAAGTTAACTGTATCTAATGCTGGAGTTAGATCAGTAGATAAAAAAGGTAGCTTTGATCAGTTTGTAAAATCAGCTAAAATTAGAGATCTTTCTCCAAGACTTAAAAAAATTAAAAAAAGTTTACTAAGTAAATCAGCTTAACCATGAAAAGAATATTCATCATCCTATCTTTTTTGATGGGGTTTATAGTCTTAGCATCAAATTATTTAGTTCAATTTCCAGTTAAATATTATGGGTTACAGGAAATTTTAACTTATGGAGCATTCACATATCCAATAGCTTTTTTAATTACTGATCTTGCAAATAGATCTTTTGGCAAACTAGTAGCTAGAAATATAGTGTATATTGGTTTTGGGATAGGTATAAGTTTTACATTATTATTTTCCACAAATTTTACTGATTTAATTTCAATTAGAATTGCAATTGGTTCAGGTACAGCTTTTTTAACAGCTCAATTGTTAGATGTTCAGGTCTTCGACAAACTAAGGGACAGAAAATGGTTTGTTGCACCTCTTACATCTTCATTTATTGGATCTACCGTTGATACCTTTTTATTCTTTTCAATATCTTTTTATGCAACAGGAATACCTTGGATTACTTTGTCATTAGGAGACTTAGCAGTAAAAATACTGGTAGCTTTAATTATGCTAATTCCTTTTAGACTGCTTTTAGGAACTTTAAAGCCAGCTTAAAATTAATTTTTTGGCTCTTGTTGTGTTAGGCAGTGAATTGCTCCAAACCCCCAAATAAGATCTCTACAATTAATTGGAACAATTTTTCTTTTTTTAAAAAATTTCTTAAAAATTAGTATGACCTTATCATCATTTTTATCTTTAAAAATTGGCAATAGAACAATTTTATTTGCTATGTAAAAATTAAGATAACTAGCAGGCACTCTTATTTTTTTAATAAACATAGGTTTTGGCATTGGAATTTTAATTATTTTAAATTTTTTTCCAGAGACATTTTTTGATTTTTTTAAAATACTTAGGTTTTCCCTAAGGTTTTTATAGTTTGGATCTTTTTTATTTTTTTCTATTGCAGTCATTATAACATCTTTTGAAACAAATCTTGATATATCATCTACATGACCATGAGTATCATCGCCTTTAATTCCTTTATTAAGCCAAATAAAATTTTTTATATTAAGGTATGTTTTTATAGTATTTTCAAAAACCTTTTTTGTAACACCTGGATTTCTATTCTGAACCTTACTTAGAAGACATTCCCTGGTTAAAAGAATGGTACCATTTCCATCAACATCTATTGCACCACCTTCCAAGACTATTTTTTTATATTTTTTTTGGATTTTTACTTCGGGTTCAATTTTTTTAACTTTTAAAATTTTTGCTATTTTATCATTAATTTTGTTATCCTTTTTAAAATCCCTATATTTTGCCCAAGCATTAAATTTAAAATTAAGAAAAACTTTCTTTTTTTTGTTTATGAGAAATATAGGTCCAGTGTCTCTTAACCAGATCCTGTCAGTTGAGATTATATGAAATGTTATATTTTTTAATTTATATTTAAATTTCTTTAAAATTTTTTTAATTTTTATTTTATCTTTCCTCTTATTAATTAATAGATTAACTTTCTGATTTAGAGATAAATTAGTTATAATTTCTGCAATAGTCTTTGGAATGTTTTTAAACATTCCTGGCCAATCTTTTTTATTATAGGGCCAAGCAATCCACACTGATTTTTGAGGTTCCCACTCGCCCGGCATTCTAAAGTTTTTTAAATTTAAATCTTTAGTCATCCTGTGGATTTTTAAGCAATCCTTTATAATAATCTATTCTTCTATCTCTAAAAAAAGGCCAATGAGTTCTTACAGTTTCAATTTTTTTTAAATCAATATTAGCAATTAATATTTGCTCATTATTAGATTTTGATTGTGCAATTATATTGCCACTAGGATCAATTAAGATTGAATTACCCCAAAATTGAATTTTTCTTCCACTAATTTTTTCAGTTCCAGTACGGTTAATTGCAGCTATATAAACACCATTAGCAATTGCATGGGATCTTTGCATTGTAACCCAAGCATTTAACTGGGATTTTCCAAATTTGTTTTTTTCTTTCGGGTGCCATCCTATTGCGGTCGGATAAAAAATAATCTCAGCACCTTTTAATGCTGTTAATCTAGCTGCTTCGGGGAACCATTGATCCCAACAAATCAAAGAGCCTATTTTACCATATTTAGTTTTAGTAGATTTAAATCCTAAATCTCCCTGTGTAAAATAAAATTTTTCATAATAACCCGGATCATCTGGAATATGCATTTTTCTATATTTTGTAACTATTTTACCTTTTTCATTAATTACAATACTGGTATTATGATAAAAACCAGAAGTTTTTTTTTCAAAAAGAGAGATCATTAATATAACAGAAAGTTTTTTTGCAAGACCACAGTATATATCGCTAATACGTCCTGGAATTTTTTCTGCTAGTTTAAATTTAGAATGACTTTCAGTTTGGCAAAAATAAGGTGAAAGAAATAATTCTGGCAAGCAAATTATCTTTGCTTTACGTTTTGCAGCTTGTTCAATTTTTTTTATTGAATTTTTAATATTTTTTTCTTGGTTATCCGAAACTTTCACTTGGATCAAACCAATTTTGGTTTTTTTACTCATATAATTATTTGAAAATTTCTGAGAAGTTTTTCCTATCTCTATTTTTCCATTCACCTTTATGATATGCATCACTTGCAATTAGGGGCAAAACACTTGTTGCTTCAGCAAAGACCATTTGTTCTTTAGTTACATCAACTTTCCCCCATGAACTTGCCTCTTTAAGAGTAGAGCTGCTACAGGCACCATCTCTTGAATCGGCAACTGTAATTTGAACTGCGTATTTATGCATTTCAACATCTTTACCAAGAAGTTCCGCACAAATAACTGTATCTTGAATAAAATTTTTTGGAACTCCACCACCAATCATAAATAATCCTGATCCTTTCGATTGTATTTTTATTTCAGTTAATTCTCTAAACTCTCTTATAGAGTCAATAGTTATATGCTTACTTGGGTTTTTTTCTTGATGAATAACTAAACCAAATCCAGCACTAGAATCTGTAAATGCAGGACAAAATATTGGAACATTGTTATCGTATGCTGTTTCTATTAAAGAGTCTTTTTTCTTAGAATTTTTTTTTAGATATTTACCCATCTCATGAATAAATTCTCTCGATGTGTAACTTCTTGGTTCCAGATTATCTGCTATTTCGCATATCTTTTTATCACATTCTTGTAATTCATCTTCATCAATGTATGTGTCATAAATTCTGTCGATATAGTTTTTTCTTAATTCAGTATCGTCTTGAAATTGAGATCCCTGATAGTGCTTAAAACCTAAGGCCTCAAAAAAATCCATGTCAATTATAGAAGCTCCAGTGGCAACTATAGCATCTACCATATTATATTTTACTAAATCTTTATAAATATTCATACATCCCGCGGCTGATGTAGAACCGGCTAATGTTAAAAAAATTGTACAGTCTTTATCTTTTAACATTTCATTATAAATATTGGCTGCATTAGCTGTTTCCCTTGAAACAAATGACATTTTTTCCATAGATGCAATTATTTTTCTAGAATCGAATGAAGTTATATCAATGTGCTCAACAGGTTTTTTTAGAAAATCTTTTTTGGTATTGTGTCCTAGATTTTTTTTATCTGACATTTAGGCAACAAGAAACTCTTTATTGGTGCTGCCTTCATACATTGACATTATAGGCTTGTCTTCTAATTCATAAATTTCATTTGAGTAAAATCCATTAAATTGTGTTCTAAACGTCAAGCCATAACCACCAAGTTGGCCTAGTTCAATATAATCACCTTCTTTAACGTTATTTGGTAAAACAAAAGGACCTTTCATGTAGTCCATACTATCGCAAGTTGGACCATAAAAATCAAAAGCAGTAAATTTTTTTGATATTACTTTTCCATTAGAAATTAATCTAGATGGAAATACTAAATTTGGAGAACCTCCATCAAATAAAGATCCATATGTACCATCATTAATATATAATTTTTGTTTTTTTCTTAAAATTACTTTAACTACAGTTGAACCACTTTCAGCAACTAATGCTCGTCCTGGTTCACAAATAATCTCAGGTTTTTTCTGTAGTTTAAGTTTTGAAAGACTTGTATTTATTTCTTCAAAATATTTATGTAAAGGTTGAGGAATTAAATCAGGATATATAGATGGAAAACCACCCCCGACATTAATGTAATCAGGTTCAATTTTTGTTCTCTTAATAATATTATTTATTTCATCAATTCCTTTTGAGTATGAAATTGGATGCATACACTGAGAACCTACATGAAAACTTAAACCAATCTTTTTAGCATGTTGTTTTGCAAGCCTTAATAGTCCAGTGGCTTCGTGATTAGCAGCACCAAATTTTTTTGATAAATCAATTTCTGCATGTTCATTTGAAACAGATATTCTAACAAACAACTCTAGATCTTTAGCTTTATTGGTTGAATCAATAATTTTAATTAGTTCATCTTTGGTATCTAATGAAAATGACTTTACACCATATTTAAAGTATGCATCTTTAATGCTCTCTCTACTTTTTACCGTATGCATATAATGGCATTTAGCTTTTGGTGCTATTTCTTTTATCGTTTGAATTTCTTTAATTGAAGCAATGTCAAAATTATTAATTCCAGATTCATATAATGTTTTTAGTACAAATTTATTTGGGTTAGTTTTTACAGCGTAAAGGATTTTACCTTTAAAGTTTTTTTGAAAAAAGTTTGAAGCTTTTTTTAACGATTCTCCTCTAATGCAGTAAACTGGATTAGATGGTTTAAGTTGATTTACTAGTTTATCAACACTTTTAAATTTTTCCATTTAGTAGCCCCTCAAAAAAAATCTAACAAAAAAAATTTGCATATTTGATATGCAAATTTGTTAACTTAAGTGAATAGTTATGAAATATGGTAGGTAATGTAAAGTATTTATTTCAGATAGTTATCTACTGCTCAATAGCCCATTGAAATTTTAATTAAGTTAACTATATAAGTTGTCTAATGACTAACATTCAAAAAATAACGGATTTTAAGGATAATTCACTACTTATCGTAGACGATGACAATCCATTTAGAGAGAGACTAGCTAGAGCAATGGAGAAGAAGGGCTTCATAGTTTCTCAAGCTCAAGGTGTAAAAGTTGGAATTGAGGCAGTTAAGTCAAAAAAGCCTGCTTTTGCAGTTGTTGATCTTAGGCTTGGTGATGGCAATGGTCTAGAAGTTGTAAAAGAAATTCAAACTACCAATCCAGAGAGCAGAATAATTATGTTAACTGGTTATGGAAATATTCCAACTGCAGTTGCAGCTATAAAAGAGGGTGCCATTGATTATCTTGCAAAGCCTGCTGATGCTGATGATGTTGAAAAAGCATTATTGGCTGATCCAAAGACTAAAGCTCAACCACCTGAAAATCCTATGTCAGCTGATAGGGTTAAATGGGAACACATACATAGAGTATTTGAACTTTGCAATAGAAATGTTTCAGAAACGGCAAGAAGACTAAAAATGCATAGACGAACGTTGCAAAGAATTTTGTCTAAAAGATCTCCTAAATAAATTTTCTTAATTTTAATATTTTTTTTGCAAGTAGGGATATTAATAAAACCTTAAACAGTTCGGCATATAGAAATGGTAATGCACCTAATTCAAAAATAGGTTTATCCCATCCAATTAGTGTACCAAGCCATATTAAACCGAAAAGATATATAAATGAGACTGCAAAAGTTAATTTAATAAAGACCATTAAAAAATTTGTTTTTAAATTTAAATAGCCTGATAGAAAAGTAGTGAATAAAAAACCAATTAAGTATCCCATAGTAGGTCCAATAAAATATACAAAACCAATACCTTTTTCAGGAGAATTAGAAAATACTGGTAAACCTAATATACCTTCAATCAAATATAGTCCTACTGTAGCAAGAGCCAATTTATGTCCAAGGGTAATACCAAGTAAAATAACTACAAAAGTTTGCATTGTCATTGGCACAGGATAGAAAGGAATTTTAATTTTTGCAGAAAGAGTTAGAAGTAAAGATCCTATAATTGTTATAATGATAACTCTAAGGACTTTATGATTATATAAAGTTTTTACACTATCCATACTTTATATTACTCTTTTAGTTATAATAAGCTAGCTTTTTGTTAGCCCCAAATAAACATCTTCTATATTAGCATCATCAGTAGCGATATCTAAAATTTTAATATTTTGTTTTGAAAGAAGTAAAATAATATCCTCAATTTTAAGTTTACTTTTTTCATATGAAACCGTAATTTTATTATTGTTATTTGATATTATCTTTAAAGTATTTAAAGTTGTTATATCTAAAGACAAGGCTTTGTCTAAAGTAAATGTGACTATTTTTGTTTGAATTTTATCTATTAAGTTTTTTGTAGTATCTAAAGCTACTAAATTTCCATTACTTAAAATTCCGATCCTATCACACATTTCTTCAGCCTCCATTAAGTAATGAGTTGTAAGAATAACAGTCACACCTTGTTTATTAAGAAGTTTGACATTTTCCCACAATTGTTGTCTTAATTCTAAATCCACACCTGCTGTTGGTTCATCTAGAAACAATATTGGGGGTTGATGAACTAGAGCTTTAGCAATTAGTAATCTCCTTTTCATTCCACCAGACAAGCTTCTGGCGTAACTATCTGACTGTTTATCTAAAGCTACCAACTTAAGTATATCATCTGTTATACGGTCTTTTTTTTTGATGCCATACATACCGGCAAGCAAATCAAGTAGTTTTCTTGGGCTAAAAAAAGGATCTAAATTTACCTCTTGAGGAACTATTCCTATAGAAGCTCTGACTTGTCTTGGGTTTTTATCTAAATCAAATCCCCATACGCTAACTATTCCAGAAGTCTTTACCACAGTGCCTCCAAGGATATTTATAAATGTAGATTTACCAGCACCATTAGGGCCTAATAAACCAAATATTTCCCCTTCTTTCACCTCTAAGTTTAAATTATTTAGTGCATTTACAGTTGAAGAACCATTTTTCGAATAAATTTTGTTTAAATTTTTTACTGATAATACGTTTTTTTTTTCCATAATGATTTATACATTTATAACATACATATAAGTTAAGCTAATACATTAATGACCAAAATTAAAAAAACTGACCACTTTTATTTGATTGACGGATCTGGGTATATATTCAGAGCCTATTATGCCTTACCTCCATTAACCAGAAAGAGTGATGGGATGCCAACAGGAGCAGTCAGTGGTTTTTGTAGCATGCTTTTTAAATTACTAGAGGACTCAAAGTCAAAAGAAAATTTACAAAAACCCTCTCACTTTGCTGTTATCTTTGACTCAGCTAGAAAAAATTTTAGAAATGAAATTTATAGTGACTATAAGGGAAATAGATCGGATGCACCTGATGATCTAATTCCACAATTTGAATTCATAAGAAAATCAGTACTAGCATTCAATTTGCCATCTATTGAAATGTTAAATTATGAAGCAGATGATTTGATAGCGACTTATGTTGAGCAGATATTAGAAATTGGAGCAAAAGTAACAATTGTTTCATCTGACAAAGACCTTATGCAGCTATATAAAAAGGGAGTTCGAATTTATGATCCAATGAAGAACAAATTTATCACTGAAGATGATGTTCATAATAAATTTGGTGTTACAGCAGATAAAGTTATTGATGTTCAATCACTTGCGGGTGATAGTAGTGATAACGTACCAGGTGTGCCTGGAATTGGTGTAAAAACTGCAGCTGAGTTAATTAATAAATATGGAAATTTAGAAAAACTTTTAGAAAAAGCAGATGAAATAAAACAAAATAAAAGAAGAGAAACAATTTTAGAAAATAAAGAAAAAGCAATAATTAGTAAAAAGCTAGTTACTCTTAAAAAAGACGTGCCTATCAAAGAAAAATTAGAAAATTTTATTTTAAAAGAAATTGATAAAGATAAGTTGTTTAATTTTTTAAGAGAAATGGAATTTAATAGATTATTAAGTAGTGTTATTTCACTATACGGTGAACCTAAATTTAAAAATGAAGTTACCAATTTATCTGACAATAAAAATACAGAAATTAATACTAAAAACTATAAACTAATAAGTAAAATTGATGAATTAGATCAATGGATAAAAGAGGCAGAGGAAAATGGAGAGCTTGCTATTGATACCGAAACTACTTCATTGGACCCTCATCAAGCAGATTTAGTAGGTATTTCTATGTCAACAAAAATAGGCAAAGCATGTTATATTCCAATTTCTCACTCATCGGGAAATTGTTTAGACAAAAAAAAAGTTATAAATAAACTTAAACCATTATTGGAAGATAAATCTGTTAAAAAGATAGGCCAAAATATTAAGTTTGACTACATAATTTTTTATCATCAAGGAATAAACCTAAATTCATTAGAGGATACAATGCTTATTTCTTATGTATTAGATGCAGGAAAAAATCGACATAACATGGATACTTTGTCAGAAATTCACTTAGCCCATAAACCAATATCTTTTAAAGATATAGTTGGGACTGGAAAAAAACAAATTAATTTTAAAGATGTAGATATCCCCAAAGCTCTCGAGTATGCAGCTGAGGATGCTGATATTACATTTAGACTTTATAAAATTTTAAAAGGAAATCTTAATAGAGAAAAATTGACAAATATTTATGAAATATTTGAAAAACCTTTAATTAAAATTCTAGCTAATATGGAAATTGAGGGAATAAAGGTTGATGATAAATTTTTAAATATATTATCTAAAAAGTTTGAAAAAAAAATTAAGG
Source organism: Candidatus Pelagibacter sp. (assembly GCA_045566195.1). Classification (GTDB taxonomy): domain Bacteria; phylum Pseudomonadota; class Alphaproteobacteria; order Pelagibacterales; family Pelagibacteraceae; genus Pelagibacter. Next base: position 59,003 of record JBJLDV010000016.1, read on the forward strand.
ATTTAGAAAAAAAAATTTTCAAGATATCAAAAAAAGAATTTAATATTGCCTCTACTAAACAGTTGGGAGAAATAATGTATAATGAGCTAAAAATCTCAACATTGAAAAAAACAAAAAAAGGTAGCTTTGCTACAAGTGCATCTGTCCTTGAAGATCTAGCTTTCAAAGGAAATGAATTACCAAAATTGATACTAGAATGGAGACAAATATCAAAATTAAAAAATACTTACTCTGACTCTCTTCAGGAACATATAAATCCAAATACTAAAAGAGTACACACATCATTTCTTTTGGCAGCCACAACGACTGGAAGATTAGCATCAAGTGATCCAAACTTACAGAATATACCCATTAAAACTGAAGATGGAAAAGAAATAAGAAAATCGTTCGTAGCTGAGAAAGGAAAAATATTAATATCTGCAGATTATAATCAAATTGAGATGAGAATATTAGCTGATTTAGCAGATGTAAAAGAATTAAAAAAGGCTTTTAAAAACAATCAAGATATTCATTCATTAACTGCAAGCCAAATATTTAATTGTGATATTAAAAAAATTAACTCTGATATGAGAAGGAAGGCAAAAGCTATTAACTTTGGTATAATTTACGGAATCTCACAATATGGACTTGCAAAACAGATCATGGTTACAAACGATGAAGCACAAGATTTTTTAAAATCTTATTTTCTAAAATTTCCAGAAATAAAAGACTATATGGATAAAACAATTAAGTTTTGTAGAAAGAGTGGTTTTGTAAGTAATATATTTGGGAGAAGAAGTCATATAACAGGAATAAATGATAAAAACTTTAATGTAAGAAATTTTCAAGAAAGAGCTGCAATTAACGCACCAATACAAGGATCAGCCTCGGAGATTATGAGATTAGCAATGATTAGATTAAATAAAAAACTTGAGGAAACTAGAAATAACGATTGTAAAATATTACTTCAAATACACGATGAATTAATTTTTGAGGTACCAAAAAATAATGAAAAAGAACTTATAGATTTGATTGTAAGTGAAATGACAAGTGTTAAAGATAGTGATTTGCATACTTTTTCAACTCCTTTGACAGTTGATATAAATTCTGGTGAAAATTGGGGAATACTTCACTAATTAGATTTCTTGCCCAAATTAGAACAATTTAGTATTTTTAATAGTATTAATGACTCAAACAATTGCCCTTATTGATGATGATAGAAATATATTAACTAGTATAAGTATAGCTTTAGAAAAAGAGGGTTTTAAGGTTCAAACGTATTTAGACGGTGAAAGCGCTTTAATTGGATTAACACGACAACCACCCGATTTAGCAATAATTGATATTAAAATGCCAAAAATGGATGGAGAAGAATTGCTAAAAAAACTGAGAAAAAAAACTTCTATGCCAGTAATATTTTTAACATCTAAAGATGATGAGATAGATGAACTTTTGGGATTAAAACTAGGAGCAGATGATTTTGTAAAAAAATCAGGTGGATTTTCTATTAAAGTTTTAATTGAGAGAATTAGGGTACAATTAAGAAAAAAAACCCAAAATAACATAGAGGAAACTAAAAATGTCATATCGCACGGTAAGCTTAAATTGGATCCGTCACAGTTAGAATGTGAATGGGATGGAAAACAATTACCTGATAAACTTACAACTACAGAATTTTTAATTGTTCAAGAATTAGCAAAAAGACCAGGAATAATTAAAGAAAGATCTCAATTGATGGACATAGCTTATAGAGAAGATACAGATATTGAGGATAGAACTATTGATAGCCATGTAAAAAGAATAAGAAAAAAATTTAAAAAAGTTGATAATAATTTTTCTGCAATTGAAACACGTTATGGAAGTGGTTATAGATGGAATGTTAGCTAACTATGGTATCTTTAATAAAGGACCTATCAATATTAAGAAAATTTTTATTTATTAACCTTATTGTTTTTATAGTTATTGGCATATTAACTGTTGCATATCTTAAAAGTATTCAACCAGGACTAATAAAAAAAAAAACTTCAAATCATATAAGAGTAATTGATAATACAATTGATCATATAAAAAGATTAAATATTGAATTCAGCAATAAAGATATTAAAAAATTTCTTTTATCTACAAGGTTTTTATTTCAGAATTTAGATAGAGTAATTTTTCTTGATGATAAAAATAATTTAATAGCGGACACTGATACTTTAGATCTAGATCCTAGATCTTTTTCCCAAAGACTGGAAATAATAGAATTTGAGAACCTAACAGTAGAAAAAAAAATCGAAGTTGAAGAAAAAAAAGAAATTTCTACTAATAAAACTTTAACAATTAAAGAAATTGTAAACATTTATTCAAATTCTAGAGATTTTGGTAGACCTTATACATTTACACAAGAATTTTATGATAGATATGTATTAACTACTATTAAGAATGTTTCATTAGATGATGAAAATGTTGGGTATATATTAATTTCTGAAAATTCAAATGAAATCAAAACAGCGATTGATGAAAGAAAAATATTTATAATAAGAACTGCAATATTAGTTGCAATTGTAATATTAGTATTTTCAATTGTTTTGAATAGATTTTTTTTAAAACCAATTGGAAATTTGGTTGATTATACAAAAATTATTAAGAGCAAAAGTAATAAAAAAACAAAAATTGAAAATCTCAAGAAAAGAAAGGATGAACTAGGTATTTTAACTAATTCACTTGATGATATGACGCAAGAATTACAAAGTCGAGCTAATATTGCTGAAAACTTTTCTACAGATTTGGTTCATGAAATAAGAAATCCACTTGCTTCCTTAAAAAGTGCCTCTGAAATTATATCTGAAACAGAAGATAAAAATCAAAGAGACAAATTAGTAAATATATTGAGTCATGATGTGGAAAGAATTGAAAGATTAATAACAGACTATTCTCAAATGCTAAAAGATGAAGTTGCTATAACAAAAGAACAAATGAGCAAAATTGACTTAAAAGAAATTGTAAATTCTGTTGTCGATGATTTTAATAGTATTTATTCACCTAAGAGAGGCATTAAAATATCTTTAGAACTTAATGATAAATACAAAAAGTATGAGATTTATGGAATTGAAAATAGGATCGAACAAATATTGGCAAATCTTTTAGAAAATTCAATCTCTTTTAGTAAAGATAACCAAGAAATCACGGTTAAATTGAATAAAAATAATAATAATATTACTCTTGATGTAATCGATCAGGGAATTGGTTTTAAAGAAAAGGATACAAACAAAATCTTTAACAGATTTTATAGTAATAGGCCTGAAAAATTTGGAGAACATTCAGGCTTAGGCTTGAATATTGTGAAAAATTTAATTGATTTACACGGGGGGAAAATCATCGCAGGCAATAATTTGAATAAAAAGGGTGCAAAAATAGAGATTATTTTCCCAAATGCCTAAAGTAAAGTTGATTAATTTATAATATGTTGTTAAACATTTGCCCTTATGACAGATTATAAAGTTAAAGATATCTCACAAGCAGACTTTGGAAGAAAAGAAATTTCATTAGCAGAAACAGAAATGCCAGGATTAATGGCAGTAAGAACTGAATATAAAGGTAAAAATCCTCTTAAGGGAGCAAGAATTTTAGGTTGTCTTCACATGACAATTCAGACGGCAGTTTTGATTGAAACTTTAGTTGATTTAGGTGCAGAGGTAAGATGGTCTTCATGCAATATATTTTCAACTCAAGACCACGCAGCAGCTGCAATTGCAAAAGCTGGAATTCCAGTATTTGCTTGGAAAGGTGAAACTGAGGAAGAGTATTGGTGGTGCGTAAAACAAACTATAGAGGGTAAAAAAGATTGGATCCCTAACATGATTTTAGATGATGGAGGAGATCTTACTGCTCTAATGCATAAGGACTATAAAGAATTATTAAAAAATATAAAGGGTTTAAGTGAAGAAACAACAACAGGTGTTTTAGCGCTTAAAAAAATGGAAGAGCAAGGAACGCTTTTAGTGCCAGCAATTAATGTAAATGACTCAGTTACAAAATCAAAATTTGATAACTTATATGGATGCAGAGAAAGTTTAGTTGATGGAATTAAAAGAGCTACCGATGTAATGATGTCAGGAAAAGTTGCAATTGTTGCAGGTTTTGGTGATGTTGGAAAAGGTAGTGCAGCCTCTTTAAGACAAAGTGGTGCAAGAGTTTTAGTAACTGAAACAGATCCAATTTGTGCACTTCAAGCAGCCATGGAAGGTTATGAGGTTGTTTTAATGGATGAAATGATAGGTCAGGCAGATATAGTTGTGACTGCAACTGGAAACAAAGATGTAGTGACTGCAGATCATATGAGAGCCATGAAAGACAGATCTATTTTATGTAATATTGGACACTTTGATAATGAAATTCAGGTTGAAGCTTTAAAAAATTATAAATGGGATGAAGTAAAACCTCAAGTTCACGAAATAACATTTCCGGATGAAAAAAGATTAATTTTATTAGCTGAGGGAAGACTTGTAAATTTAGGATGTGGAACTGGTCACCCAAGTTTTGTTATGAGCGCATCATTTACAAATCAAGTTATTGCTCAAATCGAATTATGGAATAACTCAAAAAATTATGAAAATAAAGTTTATGTGCTTCCTAAACACTTAGATGAAAAAGTTGCTAGACTTCACTTAGATAAAGTTGGTGCAAAATTAACACCATTATCAAAGGAGCAGGCTGACTATATAAGTGTAACACCAGAGGGACCATACAAGCCTCATGCTTATCGCTACTAGAGGTAGCAAAATCGACATTTCAAAAGAGAGCTCAACAGCTAAATTTGCAAGGAAATTTTCAAAGGTTTTAAAAGTTGGAGACGTAGTTTTGCTTCATGGTGAAATTGGAGCAGGAAAAACTACTTTTATAAGATACTTGATTAATTCTTTAGAGAAGAAAAATAAAGTTAAATTAGGAGAAATAACGAGTCCAACTTTTAGTATTTTAAATGAATATGAAATAAAAAACATTACCATTAGACATTATGACTTGTTTAGAATTAAAGATTCTAGTGAAATTAAAAATATTGGAATATATGAAAATATACACGATTTTATTACATTTATTGAGTGGCCTGATAAAATCGAAAAAAAAATAAAAAAGAAATATAATCTTTATTTTAAATATAACTCAAAATTGAATATGAGATCCTTAGAGGTTAGTAAAAGAATCTAAATATAAATAATAATGATTTTAGATAAAAAAAAACTTTTTAAAATAAAGGGGGATGCATCTTTTAGGGAGTTTTATAGAAAAAAAGAAAAATCTAAAAGTAGTATTATAATTTTTTCAAAAAAAGAGAAAAGAAATAACCTATTAATTTATGATGCTATTAATAAAATTTTAACCCAAAATAATTTAATTGCCCCAAGATTAATAAATCAAAATTATCATCAAAATTTTATTGAAGTTAATGATTTAGGAAAAATAACAGCACTAGATCATATAAAAAGAAGTAAAAAAAAATTTGTTGTTTTTAAAAAAATTATAGACTTGTTGATAAAGCTTCAAAAAATAAGAACAAGAAGAGTTAAAAATTTTCAAAACAAATTCTATAACATACCTACTTATACGAATAAATTATTATTTAACGAAGCAAAACTTTTCTGTGAGTGGTACGTTCCAGAAAATATAAGAAAAAATAGGATTAAAATAAATAAAAATTTAAAATTAAAAATAAAAAATTTGCTTAATAATTTAAAACTTAAAAATAATATTATTGTTCATAGGGACTTTCATGTTTCTAATCTTATGTTGTACAAAAAAAAATTAGGTATAATTGACTCACAAGATGCAGTTGTGGGTAATGAAGCATATGATTTAGCTTCACTTGTAGATGATGTTCGTTATAAAACCTCAAACTCTTTTAAGAATAAGATATACAATTATTATCTTAAAAAAAATAAAAAAAATTTTAATAAAAATTATTTTTTAAATGATTTTGAAATTTTGTCTGTAGTAAGAAATTTAAAAATTATTGGAATTTTTACAAGACTAGCTAGGAGAGATAATAAATTAACATATTTAAAATTAATACCTTACACATGGAAACTTATAGATCTAAGATGTAAAAATAATAAATTATTAATAGATTTTAAAAATTTTCTTTATAAGAACTTTTCTAAAAGTGTCAGAAATAAATATGCAAATTAAAACAGCTTTAATTTTATGTGCAGGGTTTGGTAAAAGACTTAATCCATTAACATTAAGTGACCCAAAACCTTTATTAAACTTTCATAATAATACTTTACTTGAACACACTTTAATTCTTATAAAAAAACTAAGTATTAAAAAGGTCAAATTAAATACTTTTTACTTAAAAGAAAAAATTGAAAAATTTATAAAAAACAAAAACTTTGATTTAGATATAGAGATTGTTGATGATGGGGAACAAATATTAGATACTGGTGGTGGTATTTTTAATATGATCAAAAGAACTAATGAAGAAAATTTTTTGATTTTTAATCCTGATACTTACTGGAATGATAAATACATAGATTGTATTAAAAATATGGAAAATTTTTACTTTAATAATAATATAAACAATATTTTACTAGTAGTTAATAAAAATTTAAGTTTTGATAAAAAACTTAAAGGTGATTTTAATTTAAATAAAAAAATTATAGATAGAAAAAATTCTTGTGATTTTATTTATACTGGATGCCAAATTTTAAATAAAAAAATTTTTTCTAAAGTTGACGAAAGTAAATTTTCAATAAATAAATTATGGGCACAATTAATTGAAAAGAACAAACTTTTTGGATTTGAAAGTAAAAATAAGTTTATTCACATAACTGATATAAATATTTATAATCAATTATTAAAAAACGATTAAATTTTGAGCTCTTTCTTTATCAAGGTAAAGACAATTCGATATTTCCCTATTCTGATCAATTTCAATCATCATGGGATTTCCAGTTGGAATTTCAAGTTTTGTTATTTGTTTTTCGTCCAGTTTAAAGAGAAATTTACACAGAGATCTAATTGAATTTCCATGAGCTGAGATTAATATATTTTTATTTTTTTTAATTTTATCTTCAATATTTTCTTTATAGTATTTCACAACTCTCTCGTAAGTATCTTTTAATGACTCGGTATCAGGAATATCTTCCTTTCTTAAACTTTTATATACTTCTATATTTATTGGATGATATGGGTTATTTTTACTTAGTGGATCTGGCCTTAAATCCCAGGACCTTCTAAACTCATGTATTTTTTTCTCACCTAACTTTTTCTTCATTTCATCTTTATTCAGTCCAGTTAATGCTCCATAATGCCTCTCATTTAACTGCCAAGCTTTTTCAGGCTGGATTTTATTCCTTAAGGTATCTTGAATCAGTTTTAGTGTATTAATAGATCTTATTTGAAAAGATGAATAAAAATGATCAATTTTAATATTTAATTCTTTAATAACTTCACCAGCTTTACATGCTTCTAATTTTCCCTCTGGTGTAAGATCCACATCTACCCACCCAGTGAATTTTTTTTGTAGGTTCCATTCACTTTGTCCATGTCTTACTAAAATTAAATGACTCATAAATATAATTATTATATTAATAATTCTGTATGATAAAATTATTTTTTTATTTAGTAAATCTAATATTCATAGTTTTTTATCTTTATCCAGGTAGCATTCTAGGAAAAATAATTTATGGAGATTTTAAAAAACAACCTCAACTAACAAATGATTTTTCTTTGAGTATTTTAGATATTTCCTCTAATCATATTTATGCTTTTGCAGTTGTTACATTTTTTGGATTATATATTTATTTTCAAAAATATTTGAAGCTCATAACAATTTATTTAATTTTCATATCAGTAGTCTTAGAGATTTTACATATTATAATACCCAATAGATCATTTCAATTTTCTGATTTAATTGGAAATCTTTTAGGAGTATTTATTATGTTAATTTTATTTTACACTTATTTTAATGCAAAAAAAACTTTTAAGTAGCATTATATTTATAATATTGTTTTTGACTCCAGCTAAAAGCGAAATTATATCTGGTAATGCTATTATAATCGATGGTGATACAATTAGGATTAATAATAAGAAAGTTAGGCTCCACGGGATAGATGCACCCGAAATAAAACAATTATGTCAAAAAGTATTTTTGAGTATTTTTTTTATTTCATTCGAAAAAAATTATAAATGTGGAGAGCTTTCAAAAAAAAAACTAGAAAACTATATTAAAAATAATATCATTAGATGCAAAATTGAAGGAATCGATAGATATAAGAGAATACTCGGAACATGCTACAAAAATACAATTAATATTAATTCTAGAATGGTTAGAAATGGGTACGCAGTTGCTTATAAAAAATACTCAAAAAAGTATTTAACTGCAGAAAAAGAAGCAAGAAAAGATGAGCTTGGTTTATGGAAAGGTAAATTTGAAATGCCATGGGATTGGAGAAAAAATGGTAAAAAATAATTTTTATATTATCTTGATACTTTTATTTTTAACATCTTGTGCGTCTATTCCAAATAATACTTATAGCAGTTGCGCAATATTTTCTGAAAAATATCTTTGGTATAAACATGCAAAAAAAACTGAAAAAAAATGGGGAACACCAATTTATATTCAATTAGCGATAATAAAGATGGAGTCAGATTTTGATTGGCTAGCGAAGCCCAAGAGACAAAAAATTTTTAAAGTAATTCCTTACAAAAGACCGTCAAGTTCCTTTGGTTATTCGCAGGCAGTGAAAGGTACTTGGAAACAATATAAAAAAGAAACGAATAATCCATTAGCAACCAGAACAAGATTTAAAGATAGTGTTGATTTTATAGGATGGTATACCTCTAAATCCTCCAAAATTCTTAAAATATCAATGAATGATCCTTTTAAGCAATATATTGCTTATCATGAAGGGTGGGGTAATTATAAATACTATAAAAAAAATACCAAAGTAATAAAACTTGCTAAAAAAGTTAAAACCCATTCAGACAGATATGAAATTCAATTAAATAAATGTAGAAAAAAACTAGATAAAAAAAAATATATAATTTTTTAACGTAATTGTTTATTTAATTCTTTTTCAACATAATTTATACTTTTTGTATTTTTACCTATAGCTAAATAAATTGTAGGGATTACATAAAGTGTAAAAAAAGTAGAGAATATCATTCCAAATAAAATTGTAATTCCAACTGTCAATCTACTTGCTTCACCAGGCCCACTACTAAATACTAATGGCAAAACACCTATAATTGTTGATGTTGAGGTCATTAATATAGGTCTAAGTCTTATATTTGCAGACTCTATAATTGATTTTTCAATATCTTTTCCTTCATCTCTCAATTGATTAGCAAATTCTACAATTAAAATTCCATTTTTTGTAGCAAGTCCTATCAATATTATTAATGCAATCTGACTAAAAATATTTATCGAGCTACCGACTACAAGAAGACCTAATATCCCTCCAAAAATGGCAAGGGGAACTGTTAACATAATCGTAAATGGATGCTTAAAGCTCTCAAATTGTGCAGCCATGACCAGATAAGCAGTCAATAAAGCTAAAGCAAAAATTAAATATATTTGATAGCTCGTTTCTTTTAACTCTTCACTTTCACCCTTGTAAGCGATTCTTGCATCAGGAAAATTATCCTTAGTAGTTTTCTCTAAAAAAGTAAGTGCATCTGAAAGTGAATAATCTCCAACAATATTAGCAGAAATTGTAATAGCCTTTTGTCTGTTATACCTTGAGAGTATAGGCGCTATACCTTCCTCTTCTAAGGAAACTAAATTAGACAATGAAACTAATTGACCTGAATTTTTAGATCTTACATAAACTTTTGCAAGATTAGATGGTTCTTTTCTATTCTTTATATCACCCTGCAATATAATATCATATTCTCTTCCATCTTTAGTAAATTTGGTTACGTTTCGTGATCCAAATATTGTCTCAACTGATCTACCTATTTCTAATGTGGAAACACCTAAATCAGATGCTTTTTCTTGATCTATTTTTACATTTAAAATAGCTTTTGTTTGATTAAAATCGTCCTCTATATTTGTTAAGTTTTTATTTTTTCTAGCTTCTTTTTTAATCACTTCTTTCCATTTAATTAAATCTTCATAAGTGTTTCCTAACAAAACAAATTGCACTGGTTTTTGGATTCCTCCAGTCCTAATACCTTGAGGCATTACTGGAAAAGCTAAAACACCTGGAACTTTTGAAATTTCTCTAAATGACTCCATCATAATTCTTTGACCATCTCTTTTTCTTTTATCCCAATGCTCTAATAAAACAATTATGAAACCAGAGTTTACTTGAGTCGAACTTTTTCCAAATCCAGGGACTCTTAAAAGCAACCTTCTATATTCTCCTTTGCCTACCTTAGGTAATAAAAAACTCTCAATCTCTTCAGATTTGTTTGATGTAAATTCAAAACCAGAGCTTTCTGGTGCTTTAATTATTACAAAAAAAGCACCTCGGTCTTCTTTAGGCATTAATTCTTTTGGAGCATATAAAAAGACTGATGAAGTTAAAACTAATATCAATATTAGAAAAGTTATTATGGCTTTTCTTTTTTTTAACCAAAAGAGTAAAGTTCTTTTATAAAATTCCCTAAACTTATTAAGACCAGACTCAAATTTGTAGGTAATTTTTGATTTTATATTTTTTTTAATTAATATCTTGCTAGCAATCATTGGGCTTAATGATAAAGCAACAAAGCTTGATATGATTACCGCAAAAGATAATGTGACTGCAGTTTGAGTATACAAAGTTCCGCTCAAGCCTTTTATAAAAATAAGTGGAATAAAAACTGCAACTAAAACTAAAGTCGTAGCGATAATTGCAAAAGATACCTGTTTAGATCCTTTATAGGCTGCAATTAATGCTGATTCTCCTTTTTCAATCCTTCTTACAATATTTTCTAACATTACAATTGCATCATCAACAACAATCCCTATTGCAAGAACTAAAGCCATCAAAGTAAAAAGATTAATAGAAAAATCAAAAAAATAAATTGCTAAGAAAGTTGAAATTAAGGAAACTGGGAGAGCAACAATTGGAACAATTAAAGCTCTAATATTACCTAAGAATAAATAGATAATTATTGTAACTAAAACTAATGCAATTATTAAAGTTTTATAAACCTCATAAATAGCTCTTGAAATATAATTACTTCTATCAAAAGATACCTCTAAAGAGGTTCCATCAGGTAAAGTTGGTTGAACTTCTTTTATTTTTTTTTTTAATCTAGAAGCTACTTTTATTGTATTAGCATCTGACTGTTGATAGATACCTATTCCTACTACTTGTTTTCCATTTCCTTTAAAAAGAGTTCTAGTAGTTACCGGACCAAATTCAACTCTTGCAACATCTGATAATTTAGTTATTGATCCATCAAAAGATTTTTTTAATGGTAAATTTTTATAGGTTTCAATTTCTTTGTAAGCATTTTCCAACTTTATAGTTAAATCGATATCTTTAGATTCTATTCGTCCTGCAGGAAATTCCAGATTTTCAGATCTTAGGGTTTCTTCAACTTCTTGTGTTGTTAAATTTCTTGCAGCCAAAGCTATTGGATCTAACCATATTCTAAGAGAGATCTCTCTTTCTCCCCCCAGCCTAACTCTTCCAACCCCTTCTACAGTTGCAAAGTAATCTGTTAAATATCTATCAGCATAATCTGTTAATTCCATATCAGACATAAAATCTGAACTAAAACTCATCCACATGGTTGTTCTAAATCCAGCAGATTGTTTGTAAACTTCTGGCGCGCTTGCTTCCTCTGGTAGTTCATCCACTACTCTAGCAATAAAACTTCTAACATCATTTGCAACGTTGTCTAAATCTAAATCTGATTTAAAAGTCATTTCAATTCTAGATGAACCATCTTCACTTAATGATTCAATATTTATTAGTCCTGGTGTTCCACCAACTCTATCCTCAATTTTTTGAGTTATTTGAGTATCAACAATATTTGCAGATGCACCTTGATATTTAGTTTGGATAGTAACAATTGGTCTTTCAACATCCGGTAGTTCATCTGTTGGTATTTCGTTAAATACTACAAGACCAAAAATAACAAGTATCATGCTCATCACCGAAGCAACAACTGGTCTTTTTATAGATAAATCTGTGAGAAACATTAAAATTTTACTGGTTTACAATTTTGACTTTCATTTTATTTCTGACCTTAGAAATTCCTTCTTTAATAATCTTATCATTTATATTTAGTCCATTTAGAACCATTACTTTACCAAAACTTCTTTTTCCAACTTCAACCTCCATTTTTTCAACTGAGTTATCTTCTAAAACTTTATAAACAAAATTTGTCTTGCCCTGAACTAGAATTGAAGATTCTGAAACTCCTATCGCCTGCACTTTATTATAAATTATTTCAGCATTTAGTAACATTCCTGGAATTAGTTCTAAGTTTGGATTTGAAACTTTTATGTTACATAATACAGATCTTGTATTCGGATCGACTCTAGAACTAACAGACTCAATAATACCTTTAAATTTTTTTTGATAGGAATCAGATTTAATATTAACATCAAGACCTGCTTTTAAAATTGATAAGTAGCTTTCTGGCACTTTAATATCAAGCATTACAGACGATATATCGTCTAGAGTTAAAATAAATGAGTCCGTTCCCAAGACACCTTGTGCGATTTCTCTTTTGCCCAAAACTCCCTTGAAAGGTGCTATTATTTTTTCATTATCAATAATGACTACTATTTCACCTCTTTTAATAATTTTACCAAATTTAATTTTTTGATCTTCTATTTGTTCTTTTTTTATTCTGTAGTTTTTCGTTTTAAGCGCAACAGCAGTTCCAAATGTTTCAATTTTTTCGAAAAATTCTGAATTATCAACTATTTCTACAATCACTCCAGGAGGAGGGCGTTGAGAAAATTTTTTTTCAAAATGTTTACCAACAAAATATCTTGATGCAATGATTGCAAATATAATTATAAAAATTACAGATATTAGTATTGTTATTTTTTTTGATAATTTCATGATGGATATTTACCATATTCACTCCAAGATCCATCATAAATAATTGGTAAATAACTCTCATTTATTAACGATAATGCAAATGCCAATACAGCTGCTGTTACTCCCGAGCCACATGAGAATATAATATTTGTTTCTTTTGTATTATTTATAATTTTTTCAAATTTAACTTTTAGTTCTGGTACGCTTAAAAATTCATACGTTTTTTTGTTTATACATTCTTCAAAAGGTAAACAAACCGAATTTTGTATTGAACCAGATCTAAGGCCTTTTCTGGGCTCCGTTTCTAAACCTTTAAATCTATTAATACTTCTCGCATCAACTAATTTAAATTCAGATGTTATGATATTTTCATCAATTTCTTTTTTACTTTTAACTAATTTTTTTATCTCACAAGTTTGATAATTTGTCCTATCTAAATTTTCAATATGACTTGTTGTTTCTTTACTTTCCTTAATCCATTTTCTTAGACCACCATTTAAAACTTTTACTAGGTTTGGGCTATGACCAAAATATATAAAATTATACCAACATCTACATGAGCTGATGAGATCAGAGTTGTCATAAATAACTAATAAATCATCGTTTTTAATTCCCATTTCAGATACAATTTTTTGCCATTCATCAGAGCTGACCAACATATGGGGTAAGTTTATATTTTGCTTAGAGTTTTTATCTAAATCAAAAAATATTGAGTTTTTAATATGTCTTTTTAGATACTCATCGAATCCATCTCTCTTTGTTTTAGGCATATGCCAAGAACAATCAATAATTTTTACATTATCTAAATTCTCTTGAAGCCAATTGGTTGAAACTAAACTCATTTAATTTTTTTCTAAATACTTTTGATGATATTCTTCAGCTATACTATAATTGTTTAATAAAGATATTTTAGTGACAACTTTATTATTTAACTTAATATTTATTTTTTTAAGAACTTTTTCAGCAATTTCTTTTTGACCATTATTTAAATAAAAAATCTCACTTCTATATTGAGTCCCAAAATCTGGACCTTGCGCGTTTAAAGTGGTAGGATCATGAATATCGAAAAAAAACTCTAATATCTTTTCGTATGATATAATTTCTGGATCAAATTCTAATTTTACCACTTCTGCATGATTTGTATTGCCTGTACATACTTCCCTATAAGAAGTTTTCTCAGTGTATCCTCCGCAATACCCAACTTCTGTTCGATACACTCCATCAAGTTTATTAAATTTAATTTCTGGTCCCCAGAAACACCCACATGCTAAAACTGCTATTTCCATTGATTATTATGTTTATTAATTTAAAGTTAAACCTATGCTTTCTAAAAATCAATTAGGCTTTTTGTACATGTTTTTATCTGTTTGTGCCTTTTCTATAATGGATTTAATTGTAAAATGGTCGGATAATTACCCATTAGGACAAGTGATATTTTTTAGGGGTTTTTTTGGACTAGTTTTTTATTATTTCATTATACCAAAAAAAAGAATTAAAGATTTTTACTTCACAAAACGACCTTTATTACATCTATCCAGATGTTTTTTTGGCTTAGCAGCATTACTTTCTATTTTTACCGCTTTAAGAAATCTTCCTTTAGCAACTGTAGTTAGCATTACATTTGCTGCTCCAATTTTTACTACAATTTTCTCAATATTTTTCTTAAGTGAAAAGGTTGGATATTTTCGATGGTTAGCAGTTATTGTTGGTTTCGTTGGAATTTTAATTATATCTGAGCCTGGATTTAGTTCCTTAAATATTTATTATATTTTTCCAGTTATATTTGTCTTGGGAATGTCTTATGTTGCTATAAGTATTAGGCAATTATCATCAACAGAGCCAGTATGGCTTATTTCTTTATTTTTTTCAGCAGTCATAACAATTGCAGGAATATTTACCATACCTTTTGGTTGGTTAATGCCTAGTTTTATTGATCTTATTTTATTATCAATGATCGGTTTTTTTGGTGGAGTAGCAAATTTATGGCTTAGTCAATCATATAAATTTTCTGAAGTGTCCTTAGTTACACCTTTAAAGTATTTAGCCTTAGTATTTGCAATTGGATTTGGTTACTTAATATGGCAAGAAATACCATCAAGCAAGACTCTAATTGGGGCTGCTTTAGTAATAACTTCTTCAATAATAATTTTCAGGAGAGAAATCATACTTAAAAAAAAACCAACTGCAGCTAGGCATGAATAAAAAACCGAAATACTGGAATAGTGCACTCAAATACCTTTCATCAAAAGATTTAGTGATGAAAACATTAATTAAAAAGTATAATGATAAAACGCTTACTACACGAAAAGATATTTTTTTTTCATTATGCAAAAGTATAATAGGACAACAGATTAGTGTTGCAGCTGCAAATTCAGTTTTTTTAAAATTTAAAAAAACTTGTAAAGGAAAAATTACTCCGATAACTGTAAATAAAAAAAGAACGAGCGAATTAAAAAAATGCGGCTTAAGTAGACAAAAAGTAAAAGGAATTAAAGAGCTTTCAAAAAAATTTTTAAATAAAGAATTTAATCCAAAATTAATAAAAAATATGAGCGATGAAGAGGCAATAGTTTATTTATCTACTCTTAGACAAATAGGGCGATGGTCAGCAGAAATGATTTTACTTTTTACTTTTAATAGAGAAAATATATGGCCCATTCAGGATATTGGACTTTTAAGAGCTATATCTAATAATTATAAAAAAAAATATTTACCACCAAAAACTTTTGTCACAAAATTAAAAAAAAAATTTACACCTTACTGTTCAGTTGCTACTTGGTATTTATGGAGATCTATTGATGATGAACCAATACAATATTAGACTATTTATTCTTTAAATTTGAGAAATTAAGTTTTGCAAATTTTTTTTTATATTTCCTTTTGTTAAAGATCTTCCAATCACTAGCCAGTCACTTTTATATTTGTGGAAAGCATCGTGTGGATTGGCCATTCTTTTTTGGTCATTTTTCTGTTTATTGAAGCTTATACCCGGTGTAATAATTTCTTTTTTAAAAAATTTTCTTACATATTTAATTTCATGAACACTACAAACTAATGCATCTAAATTTGCCTTTTTTGCTAACTTTGCTTGGTGAGTTACTAAATTTTTTATTGATTTGTTGTATCCAATCTCTTGCAGATCATTATTATCCAATGAAGTTAAGGTAGTCACGCCAATTATTTTTATTCTTTTTGAAACTTTTTTAACGGCTTTTAAAGCACTAAAACCAGAGCTCACATGAACCGTTAAGTAGTTTGGTTTTAAATCTTTCAATGCATTTACTGCAGATATCATTGTATTTGGGATATCATTTAATTTAGTATCTAAAAAGATAATTTTATTTTTTAAATTTTTAATAAATTTCCTGCCATTTTTTGAATTTAAAAATTCTAATCCAAATTTATATCCAATTTTTAATTCATTAGTTTTAGTGTTTTTAATAATTCTTTTAATT
Source organism: Candidatus Pelagibacter sp. (assembly GCA_045566195.1). GTDB lineage: Bacteria > Pseudomonadota > Alphaproteobacteria > Pelagibacterales > Pelagibacteraceae > Pelagibacter. The sequence continues at coordinate 75,414 of JBJLDV010000016.1, forward strand.
TTACTTACACTAGTTGAATCACAAGCTATGAATATTTTATTTTTACTTTTTTTCATTATTAATTCTTTCAAATAGATCTTTACCCATTTTAAAATGAATAGTTTTTTTTTCAGGAGTATTTACTTTTTCGCCAGTTTTTGGATTTCGGGAAACTCTTGCTTTTTGAGTATGAGTAGACCATGTTCCAAATCCTCTTAATTCAACTCTTTCTCCTTTGTTAAGAGAATATTTAATCTCCTCTAAAATAATATTAAAAAATTTGTCTAGGTCTTTTTTATAAAAATTGGGATATTTTTTAAAAATTTTTTTTAGAAGGCTTGATTTAACTATTGCCAATTTATATTAGTCTTTCTTAGTTTTTTTATCTTTTTTCTCAAGTTTATCCGAAAGTGAGGAAAATGGAAGCTGTCTACCAGATAATGGATCGGAGCCCATCTCTAATGCTTTTTTATTCTGCAGCTCTTCTAACAACTTAATACTTAAGGATACTTTTCTTTTTTTGAGATCAATCTCTTGGATTGCTGCATCTATTCTATCGCCATTAATGAATCTTGATGGTCTTGCGTCAGCAGCATTAATAGCAATTTGTGATTTTTTAATTTGTAATTCAATATTACTACCCTCAGGTTTAACAACTAATCCTCTATTATCAGTATTTATAATCTTAACAGTTAAAGTATCGTTTACTTTCTTATCTTGGAACCATTCGAATGGATCTGGTTGATTTTGCTTTAATCCGATTCTAAGTTTTTGTTGGTCTGATTTTATTTCTAAAACTTTTACTTTTAATTTATCCCCTTTTTTATATTTCTTTATTTCTTCTTCTGGGTTTTTATCGTATGTCAGGTCATTCGCGTGTAAAAAACCATCAAGATCAAAATCATTGATTTTTAAGTATATAGCGTAATCATTAATACTACTAATTACACCTTCTACAGTTGAGTTAACAGGAAATTTCTTTTCGAAAACCACAAGAGGATTCTCTTGGGTGAGTCTATGTGAGATGGAAACTCTTCTCTTTTCTTTATCAATTTCTGTAATCACACAAGAAATCTCATCGCCAATCTTAAACATTTTTTTTGCTGATGGGTTTTTCTTTGTCCAACTAAGTTCGCTTGAGTGTAGTAAAGTTGTCAAACCTGGCTCTAACTCGCAAAAAGCTCCAAAGTCCATCATTTTTACAACTTTAACTTTATATTCTTTATTTAATTCATAATTTGAAATATGCTCAAAAGGATCAGGAGACAATTGTTTAATAGAACAACCAACTTGCTGTTTTTCTTTGTCAACAGATATAACAAGTAAATCATGTTTTGCGCCAATGCTTAATAATTCATCAGGGTGATTTACTCTTGAGTAAGATAGTTCTGAGGTATGTACTAATACATCTAACTCAGAATTAACATCAAAAAAACATCCAAAACTACTATATCCTTTTACAATAGCATTTTTAATTACGTCACCAACTTTATATTTTTCTACTATCTTAGCTCTATCTTCTTTTTTACCTGAGGATATTATTTGTCTTCTAGATACACATGCGTTTCCTCTTACTTTATCTAGTTTTATTAAAGCAAACTTTTGAGGTTCATTCATTAAGTGAGATATATCTTTTAAAGGTTTATCAGAAATTTGAGATCCTGGGCAAAACATTAAAGACCCAGTTTCGATATGCTCTACGATTACTCCACCCTTACATTTATTTGTTATTTTTCCCGTAATTGGCTCATTATTTTCATAAGCACTAACTAGTTTATCCCAACCTTTTATTTTTAGAGCTTTACTTGCTGAAACTATTACATCACCGTTTTTATCCTCTATTCTTTCAAGTAAAACAGAAATTTTGCTACCTTCTTTTAAAGTCTCTGTTAAACCCAAAGTTTTTATCTCATTAAAATCTAATACTGGTTCCGATTTTAGTCCTTCAATAAATAAAAAAACGAATTTTTCAGTAATTTTTGTTACTTTTCCCTCTATTATTTTACCTTCAGCGAGATTCTTTGTTTTCGAAAGCTGACCGTTTAGAAGTTCTTTAAATTCTTTTGAGGCTTGTGTTTCTAAAGAATTGTATATTTCCATTAATTTTTATTTTCTTTCTCTATTATGTTTTTTATTTTTAAAAAACATGCTTTTTTAGTTAAATTTGAGGTATTAATCAAGATAGAATCCTTGGTTCTTTTTAACGGAGAAATACGCCTATTAAAGTCACTATAATCACGTTTTTTTATACTTTTTTTAACTTCTACCAAGGAAATTTTCTTCCCCAATCTTCTTAACTCTCTATATCTTCTTAAAGATCTAACTTTTAATGAAGCAGTTATAAAAAATTTAAAATTTGCATCTGGAATTATTTTATAAGTAATATCTCTTCCATCTAAACAGCATCCATTAAATTTCTTTGGAAACTTATAAGCACAGTTAATTTGAAATTTATGAACTATTATTCTAACTTTTTTGTCTTTGGCTATTTCTGAAGCAAGTGTTCCTATACTATCATTTGATAAAATTTTTTTACTTAAATCTTTTAGTTTTAATTTATCGATTTTTGTTTTTAAAAAATTATAATTGTATTTTTTTGGATACTTCATTCTTAAAAAAGCTAAATAACGATAAATTTTACCAGTATCAAGGTAAAGAAGATTAAAATATTTTGATACTTCTTTTCCAATAGTACCAGCTCCAGCAGCTGCAGGAGAATCAATTGCAATTTTTATTTTTTTTTTTAGTTTCATTATTTAATTTTAGCGCCGATTTTTTTTATTTTTAAGAAGAATGATGGAAAAGAAGTTTTAACCGAGTCGGGATCAAATATCTTCCATTTCCCACCAAATGATAGGGCTGCAATTACTGACATCATAAATACACGATGATCTTTTAAAAAATTTTTTATAATTATATTTTTACTTAGTTTCAAATTAGGATTACCGTAAATTTTAATTGAACTACTATCATATTTTAATCTAACACCCATCATTTTTAATATTTTTGCAGCAATTGTGAGTCTTGGACTTTCTTTTTGATTCAACTCTGATAAATCTTTAAAATATGAAATACCTTTTGATTTTGCAGCAACAAGAAAAATAATTAAAAATTCGTCTATTGCAGCAGAATTTAAAGAGACTGGACAGTTTATACTTTTTAGATTTTTTATACTTTTAACCTTAATATCTGAACATCTTTCTCCATTCATTATTTTAAAATTTTCAAATTGAATCTTCGCACCCATTTTATTTAGTATTTTTATAACTCCGATTCTTGATGAATTAATATTTATATTTTTTAAAGTCAATTTAGATTTTTTTGAAAGTAAAGTTAAAACAATAAAGAAAGCTGCTGAACTAATATCTCCAGGTATATTAAAATCTATTTTTTTAATAAAATTTGGTCGGGATACTGTTATATAATCATATTTATCAATTTTTTTTATTTTCAAGGGAACGTTTAAACTTCTAAACATCTTTTCAGTATGATCTCTAGAAACTTTTGCTTTTATTTTTGTTATCCCAGGAACGTTTAATGAAGCTAACATTATACAAGTTTTACATTGTGCTGAACCTCTATTTTCAAAGTAATTTATTGGCCTGAGGTAATTACTTCCCTTAATATAAATTGGTAATTTAGATTTTTGTGGGGGATAAAAATTAATTCCAATTTTTTTTAATGGTTCTATTACTCTAGAAAAATCTCTTTTAGACAAACTCTTATCACCTATAATTTTTATTTTATAAGGTGATTTTATTAATAAAGATAAAATTAATCTTCCAAGAGTTCCAGAATTACCCGCATTTAATGTTAGATTCTTTTTATAAATAAAACCATTTAAACCTCTTCCCTCAATAGTACATAAGTTATTTTTTTGAACTATTTTTACCCCAAGTTTCTTTAAACAATTTAAGGTATTTTGAACATCATCTGATTTTAGCAAATTTTTTGCTTTAGATATTCCTATAGCTTGTGAAGCAAGTAAGGCCCATCGAATTGATAAGCTTTTATCTCCATCAATGTTGATTTTTTTATTAAAATTTTCAACTTTATTATTAATCGTAACAAATTTTTTTTGCATTAGATGTTAATTAATTTTAAAGGCTTCCCCAAAATAGGCATTTCTTGCTGCAGCATTGTTTATAAGTTCTTTTGGAGTACCTTGAGCAATTATTTTACAATTTGATAATATCATCGCAACATCCACACATGTAAGCAGATCTCTAGCTTGGTGATCGCATATAATAATACCTATTCTTTCTTCAGTTTGTAAATTTACTATGATTTTCTGTAACATTTGAATTGTTAATACATCAAGTGCTGCAAAACATTCATCTAAAAGAAGTATTTTTGGATCCCCAAGTAATGCAAGAGCAATTACCAACTTTTTCTTTTGACCACCAGAAAGAAAAGACGCATTAATATTTCTGACATAATCCAGCTCGAATCTGGAAATTAAATATTCAATTTTGCTATTCTGCTCCCTTGAATCTTTAAGCAGAATCTGCGCTATAGCTTTTAAATTTTCATATGTTGTAAGGTCTGAAAAAAATCCTCCATACTGTGGAACATATCCAATTTTAAATTCTCTAGTTCTCAGATATATAGGAAAGTTGGTTGCCTCTTTGTTTCCAAAGATTACTTTACCATAATCAGGCTTAATAAGACCCGTTATTAAATTGAAAATTGTTGATTTTCCCGCACCATTTGGTCCAAGTAGCCCCAAAATTTCACCACGATTAATTTTTAGAGATACATTGTCTAATATTTTTCTTTCACCGAAAGACTTTGAGATATTTTTTAACTCTAAAAGAGTTTGATCTTTTTTAAATGATTTAATTCGGAATTTTTTAATTATTGCCATTTTTAATATTTACTTTCACCTTGCCATATTTATCTAACATATAAATCTTCGAGAATTTAGTTACAAGATCAATTTCTATAATATCTGCTAAAAGTTTATTATTGTAACCCTCATAAACTACATTTTCTTGAATATTGATATCTTTGTTCACATAATTTAAAAACATTTTATCTGATGTAATTAGATGACCAATATAAGTAAGTTTAACGTTATCGTAAAAATATGTATTAAGTGTGACTTTATTATAATTAGCATAATCTGACAAAATTATAACACTCTCTGAGTTTTTAATTTCAATTTCAGCTTTAACACCCTGTAATTTTAACTCATTACTGTCTAAATCAGAAATTTCTCCGTATTCTGAATTTATAATATATGAATTACCATCTATATCGTTTGCAGTGTATTTTAAATCTACAATTTTGTTATTTATTTGATTATCAACATCAACTTTATCTTCTTTAATAAAAGTATTATCATTTGTAAAAAAAAAATAATAAAAAACTAATAAAATTAACGCGATTAATAATGTAATGCTTAATTGGATTAATAATTTAGATGACATTAATTAATATTTGCATTTAAAATATTATGAATATGGATTATTCCAATAGTCCTATCTTTTTTGTTATTTTTAAATACACATAAACTAGTAATTTTTTTTTTTGATGTCATTAGGTTCAACGCTTTTGCAGCTAATTCGTTTTGATCGATAGAAATTGGGTTTTTTGTCATTATTTTATTTAATTTAAGCTTATGAAGATCACTATTTTTTTCTATTACTCTTTTTAAATCACCATCAGTAACTATACCTATTGTTTTTTTAATTTTGTTTCTTACTATCAAAACACCTAAATTTTTCTTTGATAAAATTTTTAAAGCATTTTTCATACTTGAGTTTTCAGCAACAAATGGAACTTTATTTCCACTTATCATAAGATCTTCAACAGTTTTTAATTTTGTTGCAAGATTTCCTGAGGGATGAAATCTTTTAAAATCTAATTTTCCAAAATTTTTATAATTCATCGATGCAATAGCTAAAGCATCTCCTAGGGCTAGTTGAGATGTTGTTGAAGATGTAGGAACAATTCCATGTCCTGACTCCTTTGACTCTGGAATAAAAAGTTTTACATCAGATGATTTGTATAGGACTGATTTTTTTTTCGAGACTATACCTACAAGGATAATTTTATTTCTTTTTGCATATTGTATTACAGGCTTTAATTCTTCTGTTTCTCCAGAATTACTTATTAGGATTAATAAATCTTTTTTTGTTATACTTCCTAAGTCACCATGACTACATTGACTGGCCGATATCGCAAAAGATGGACTGCCCACAGACGAAAGTGTGCTACTTATTTTTGATGCGATAATAAAACTTTTACCAACACCGCAAAAAATTACTTTTGATTGGCAGTTGCTGATTAGACTTACTGTTTTATTAAATGAATTGTTAATTGAATTTTTAAGGTTTTTTAGTGCCTGTATTTCAAGATCAATTACATTTTTTGCAATTTTTTTTAAATTATTTTTTTTCATTTTTAATGTTCAAAAGTACTAATCTTATATCCAGCCATTTCCATATCTACAAGTGTGGGAAGAACTTTTATGCTTTTTTCATAGAGCTCTATTCTTTTTTCTCTTTCCAACATATTTGTTAATTTTTTTTTGATTTCAAATAAGAACTCTGTATCTTGAGCTGCATAACTAATTTGTTTTGGAGATAAGTTCGGATCACCCCAATCACTTTGTTGTTCTTTTTTAGAAATATCTTTTCCACATATTTCTTTTACTAAATCTTTATACCCATGGTAATTAGAGGCAGTTCTTGCGATTTTTGATGCAAGTTTAGTACAAAACATATTTTCAATTGTAACCCCTAGATGATACTTTAGCCATAACATATCTTGTCTTGCATAGTGCATAATAAATTGAGTACTGCTATTTGATAATAATTTTTTTAAGTTAGGAGCTTTATAGTTATCCCTATTTAGTTTAATCAAATAATATTCTTTAGAGTCTAAACCTAACTGAACTAAAGTAAGGGGGTCTCTTCCTAGAACAAGACCAAGTGCCTCACAATCCAAACCAATAGCTTTTTCTTTAGATAAATCAATTTCGTCTGGCAAGTCTTGATCAAATATTTTAATGTTATTCATTTTAAAGTTATATATATAAAGACAAAACAAAAATGTCTATTTTTAGATAAATGATTAAAAAAAAAGTACTTATCTTTGGAGCTAGTGGTCAAATTGGTAGATATTGCATAAGAAGACTAGTTAAAGACAATTATAAAGTAATAGCTGTTACAAGAAATAAACATCAAAAAGCATATATTCTAAAAACGCAAGCACCAATTGGCTACCTTGATATCGAAGAAGCAGATATTTTCAACGAAAAAAAGTTGCAAAAATTTATTTCAGACACAGACATATGTATAAATTTAATAGGAATATTATTTGAAAAAGGTAAAAAAAATACTTTTGAAAATATACATAACAAACTACCAAATCTAATATCAAAAATTTGTTCAGATCAAAATAAAAAACTAGTACATGTATCTGCCTTAGGTTTATCAAAAGCAATTGACTCAAATTATGCAATTAGTAAGTTAAAGGGTGAAGAAAATATAAAAAAAAACTTACCAACAGCAACAATTGTTAAACCATCTATAGTTTATAGTGTTGATGATAATTTTACTACAAAATTTATGGGTCTTCTGAATCTATTACCTATTTTTCCTCTATATTATAATGGTTTAACTAAATTTTCCCCTGTTCATGCAACAGATGTTTCTGAAGTAATATTCAAAATTATATCAAATGAAATTTATTCAAAAAGTATAGAAGTTATCGGACCAGAAGTGATATCATTTAAAGAAATACTTCAAAAAATCCTTAAAGCAATTAATAAAAAAAGACTGTTATTGCCATTACCTCTTTTTATAGCTAATGCTTCTGCCTCAATTTTTCAACTATTGCCAACACCCCTAATTACAAAAGATCAACTTAAATTATTAAAATATGATAATATAAAATCACAAGATGGAATTACAAATTTTGATATTGGAATACCAAGCAAAATATCTTTTGAAAAGGGTATTAAGGAATATGCATATAATTGGAGAGAAGGTGGAAAATTTTCTTTAGAAAATAATTAATGATAAAAAAATGTTAATAAATATTGTTTACTTATTAATTGCACTTATATTAATTTATGTCATTTATATTGCTGTAAAAGCTATTAACACTGGCATGGAGGCAAAAAAATTATATAAACCAAAAAGTGATGAAGATCTTTTAGAAAATGATTTTTCAGAAAATAACACTCAAAATATTAGTGATGAAATTTTAAAGCTTGATGGTTTACTAAAATCTGGAGTAATTACAAAAGAAGAATTTGAACAAGCAAAAAAAAAATTACTTAAAGATTAATTGTTAAGCTGATTTAATTTTTTTGGATATAAATTTTGGAACTTCCTCGTTATTTTTTTCAATAATATCTTCTTTTTTACCCTTAGGTTGAAATGCATACAGTAAATGTAATTTACAATAAGAAAAATCTTTTAGAGATGATCTTCCACAAAAATAAAAAGATTTCTCATCAGGATGACCAATAGGCCACTTACAAGTATTGTCGTCTAAATCTTCTAGTTGTTTAGGATTTTCCGGCTCGAAATCATTTTCAATTAACAATGATTTAAATCGAGATTTTGATAATTTCCTAGGTTTATCTTCAGTATTTTCGGAATGTTTTTTTAAAGTCTGGTTTGATCCATCGTTGTAACTTTTTGCTCTAATTTTTGAAGATAAATTTAATCTATGAGCTTTTCCAATGACTGCATTTCTACTAAGACCACCGAGAATTTCAGCAATCTGACTTGCGGTTTTTCCTTTGCCCCAAAGTTCCTTTAATTTATTTACTTTTTCTTCTGTCCAGCTCATTTATATACTATATGTAGTAGTTTAATTTTTAATATATACAATATAAATACACATAATTAAAAAGCAAAAACAAGAGTTATTTTTGTTTTTTTAACAAAAATTAAAAAAAAAAGATAAACATATTTATCAATGGTTGAATTACAAAAAAGATACAAAATTGGCGTTCGTCAATTTGGGAGAATAAATTACGTAGGCTTAGTTGCATTGTGGTATAGAGAATGTAGTAGATTTTTTATAGTTTGGGCTCAAACTCTTTTATCGCCATTAGTTTCAAGTTTATTATTTTTATCAGTTTTAACATTAGCACTTGGTAATGATAGAGGCGATGTTTTGGGCTATTCATTTATCACATTTTTAGCACCAGGATTAATAATACAATCTATGATACTTCAAAGTTTCTCACATTCAGTGAGCTCATTTATGATTTCTAAAATGCAAGGAAATTTAGTTGATATACTTTACGCACCTTTGTCATCATTTGAAGTTTCTTTCGCAATTATAATGGCTGCTGTCACTAGAAGTATATTAATTGGTTTTATATCTATAGTTGTATTTATATTTATAGTTGAATTACCAATAAAAAATATTTTTTATATTTTGTATGCTGCTTTTTTTGGATCATTTTTTATTGGAAGTTTGGGTTTTATAACTGGTTTGTGGGCTACAAAATTTGATCATACTGCAACTGTAACAAATTTTATATTACAACCATTGAGTTTTTTATCAGGAGTTTTTTATACAATTGATAGATTGCCAGAATTTTTTCAATCTATAAGTTCTGTAAATCCTTTTTTTCACATCATTAATATTTTTAGATATGGTTTTTTAGGAAAATCAGATGGAGACATGTCATTTGGTATGATTTATATACCACTTTTAGCTTTAGTAGGGTGGCTTGTAGCATTTTATCTTTATAAAAAAGGTTATAAAATAAAATCTTAATCATGTCATCTTTAGCTAAGAATTATAACAGAAGAAAAATTTCCTTCATAAGAGGAAAGGGTAGTTACTTATATTCAACAAATGGAAAAAAATATTTAGATTTTATTCAAGGTATTGCGGTTAATTCTTTAGGTCATTCAAATAAATATCTTATTAAGGCAATTAATAATCAAGCAAATAAAGTTTGGCATGTGTCTAATGCATTTATAATTCCTGAAGGTGAAAGATTAGCTAAAAGATTAACACAAAAAACTTTTGCTGATTCTGTTATTTTTCAAAATAGTGGAGCTGAAGCTACTGAAGTAGCAATAAAGGTAGCTAGAAGATATTTTTATTCGATTGGTCAAAAGAAAAAAAATAGAATTTTGTGTGTAAAAAATTCTTTTCATGGCAGAACTTTAGCAGCAATCTTTGCCAGTGGATCAAAAAAGATGACAGAAGGTTTTGGGCCTAAAGTTGAAGGGTTTGATCACTTTGATTTTGGTAATCATAAATCGTTAACTAAATCAATTTCAAGTAAAACAGCAGCAATAATGATAGAACCAATAATGGGAGAGGGCGGCATTAAAGTAATACCTGATTGGTGCCTGAAAGAATTAAGAAAAATTTGTGATAAGAAAAAAATACTTTTAATTTTGGATGAGGTACAATGTGGTATTGGAAGATCAGGAAAATTTTTATCTTATGAGTATGCTAAAATAAAACCTGATATAGTCCCAATTGCTAAAGGTATTGGAGGAGGTTTCCCAATTGGAGCTGTATTAATGAATAAAAAGGTATCAAAATACATGACAGCAGGTTCTCATGGTAGTACTTTTGGTGGAAATCCACTGGCAATGAGCGTTGGAAATGCAGTCATGGATCAAATATTTAAAAAAGGTTTTTTAAATAAAGTACAATCATCATCAAAGTTTTTTTTTAAAGAGTTAAATAAAATACAATTTGACTATCCTAATGTAATTCAAGAGATCAGAGGAAAGGGATTACTTATTGGTCTAAAATTAAAAGTTGAACAAGCAGCTTTTATTAAAAAGCTATCTGATAATAAATTACTTACAATTAAGGCAGCAGATAATGTCATAAGAATTTTACCACCGTTAAATGTTTCTATTAAGGAAATTAAAATAGCTTTAAATATTTTAAAAAAAGTCTGCAAGTCATATAAAAAATCATGAATCACTTTATAAATATAAAAGATATCTCTTATAAAAACTTAAGAAAAATTTTAGATGATGCAAAAAAAAGAAAGCTTAAAAGAAAGAATTTAGAAACCTTAGAGATTGATAAAGATAATCCTCTTAAGGGAAATTTATTAATTCAAATGTTTGAAAAATCATCTCTTAGAACAAGATTAAGTTTTTATTTAGCAATAAGACAACTTGGAGGATCAGCACTTACATTAAGACCAGATGAATTACATTTATCAAAAGGTGCTGAGTCAGTTTCTGATACGGCAAAAATATTATCAACCTACGGAAATGTTTTTATGCTTAGAACTGATGATGAGAATAAATTAAGTATTTTCAAAAAACATCTTTCCATTCCTTTAATTAATGGGTTAAGTCCAAAATCTCATCCAGCCCAGATTTTGTCTGATATATTTACTATTGAAGAAATAACAAAAAAAAATATTTCAAAATTAAATATTTGTTGGATAGGTGACTCGAACAATGTTTTAAATTCTCTTATTGAAGCATCTCTAAAATTTTCTTTTAATCTAAATATTGGATGTCCAAAAAATTATTCTCCTTCTTTAGAGTTATTAAAGTTAATAAAAAAAAATAAAGGTAATATAAAAGTGTTAAATAATGCAAATCAGGCAATTAAAAATGCTGATGTTGTTTTAACCGATAAAGTCATTTCAATGAATGATAAAGTTAATAAAAAAAAAAAAATTAAAGACTTTTTAAATTTTAAAATTAATTCAAAATTAATGTCACAATCAAGAGATGCTTTTTTATTACACTGCTTACCAAGAGGAGACGAAATTACAAATGATGTTTTTTATGGAAAAAAATCAAAAGTCTGGCAACAAGCACTAAATAGGGTGCATGTGCAGAAATCAATTTTGTTATTCTGTTTAAATAAATTAAGGTAAAGGTAAAGGACTATCTGAATATTTGTTTAAATATAATATTACTGAAGCTCTGTCTTTCTCTTTTCTTAGTCCTGCATAAGCCATTTTAGTTCCCTTGATCCAATCTTTTGGTTTCAATAAAAAACCATTGAGTTCTTCAAAATTCCAGTTTTTGTCATATTCAACTAATGCTTTTGAATATTTATAATCATTTAATGAAGCAACTTTTCTTCCTACTACGTTATATAATGCTGGTCCTATTTTATTCCCACCGCCACTTTTAATTGAATGACAAGCTGCACATTTTTTAAAAACTTTTTCACCATGAGCAAGATCCCCAGTAGAAAGTACGGAAGCTATATCCACTTCTTCTTTCTTTATTTCTTTTTCAGTTCCCTGTAATTCTTCTGAGTTAGATTCTACTTCAACTTTATAGCCAGCTTTTTCAGGCTTATTTACCTTAAATGCCAGGTTCGAAACCTTGCCTATTCCTATTACTAGTAAGGCTACAAGTAAAATTGCACCAATAATTTTGTTTAATTCGAAAGAATCCATTGATTTATATAAGTATTTCTACATATAACATGATATTTTTACAATTGCTTAATTTAAATTTAATAAAAATTTGCGTCGGTTAGACGCATAAATATTTATGTCAAATACAATTATTTTAATTCCCTCTAGAATGTCTGCTCAGCGCTTACCCGGGAAACCGTTATTAGAAGTAAATGGGCTTCCTATAATATGTCATGTAGTAAAAAAAGCACAAGAGACCCAAATTGGTGATGTGATTGTTGCTACAGAGGATCAAGAAATATTAAACCAGGTAAAAAAACATAAAGGTGAGGCTATTTTAACATCAAAAAACCCACAAACTGGTACAGATAGAATTTGGGAAGCATTTAAAAAATTAAACTTAAAAAACATTGATTATGTAATTAATCTCCAAGGTGATGAACCATTAATAAATATTGAGGATATTAAAAAATTGGACCATCTAACAAAGAAAAATAATTGTCAAATTAATACACTTGCAACTAATATAGAAGATAAAAAATTATTCGATAGTGTAAATACGGTTAAAGTTCAAACAGAAAAAAAATTAGAGATAGAGAATTTCTCTGTAGCTCAAAATTTTTCAAGATTAACAGATACTAGGTCACAAAATATTTATCATCATATAGGGATTTACGAATTTAGTGTTTCAAGCCTGGAATCTTTTACAAATTTAAGCCAATCTGAGAATGAAAAAAAATTTAAGCTAGAACAATTACGAGCTATGGATAATAATATAAAAGTTAATGTAACTTATGCATCAAGTAAGGTCATTGGCATTGATACAGAAGAAGATTATATAGAATTAAAAAAAATAATGGAATATAAGAACTAGTATGAAAATTTTATATCAAGGAACCAAAGGTGCGTACTCCCAATTAGCAGCACTTGAAGTATATTCAAAAGCAGAGACAATATCTTGCAAAACTTTTGAAGAGTGTTTTAAAAAATGTTCTGACGATGAGAGTTTAAAAACAATTATACCTGTCGAGAATTCAATAGCAGGTAGAGTTGCAGATACTCAATATTTAATGAATAAATATAAATTACAAATTTATGCAGAGCATTTTCATAAGGTATCTCATAATTTAATGTCTTTGCCTGGAGTTAAAATTAAAGATATAAAAAGTGTAAGATCACATTCACAAGCAATATCTCAGTGTCAAAAAGTTATAAATGACAATAATTTAGAACCAATTATTGCTGCAGATACAGCAGGAAGCGCAAAATTTATTAGTGATAATTCTAAAAAAGATGAAGCAGCAATTGCATCTAGTTTAGCAGCAGAAATCTACAATCTTGATATTTTAAAAAGCAATATCGAGGATGATAAAAAAAATGTTACCAGATTTTTAATTATGGGAAAAAATGCACAGCATCCAGAATTTAAAAAAGAGAAATATATCACAAGTTGTATTTTTAAAGTTAAAGATAAACCTGCGGCTTTATATAAGTGCTTAGGTGGTTTTGCCACAAATGATATTAGTTTAAGTAAACTTGAAAGTTTCTCTGAGCATAGCAGTTTTGAACAGTATTTATTTTTATGCGATATAGTTGGACATATTGAAGATCCAAAAGTTCAAAAATCCTTAGAGGAATTAGGTTTCCACACTGTAAGTTTAGATATATTAGGGGTATACAAAGCTAGCCAATTTAGAGATATTTAATTTTTATCTTCTTGAAGAATAAAAATTATTACTGATATAATAGTATTGGAGGCTAGAGGTGGATACTGCTTGAACCCGACCAGATCTTAACGGAAGCAGTCGTAAAGACAGTTTTTCAGGTTCTAGCTTCCTATTAAAAAAATGAAAGAAAATTCAAAAGTTTTAGCATTAAAGTATAGACCTCAAATATTTGATGATTTGATTGGGCAAGATATTGTTGCTGAGACAATAATTAACTCTATAAAATCAAATAAGATCCCTAATGCATATCTATTTACTGGAATTCGTGGTGTAGGAAAAACTACAATTGCAAGAATAGTTGCAAAGACACTTAACTGCCCAAATGGAATAGAAAATCAATGTAAAGAAAAGTGTAGTAATTGTGATGATATTACTAATTCAAATCATATTGATGTTTTAGAAATGGATGCTGCTAGCAAAACAGGTGTAGATGATGTTAGGGATTTAATCGATTTTTCAAGATATGGACCTACGATTGCAAAATATAAAATTTTTATAATTGACGAAGTTCATATGTTAAGCAAACAAGCATTCAACGCACTTTTAAAAACTTTAGAAGAACCACCTGTTTATAAAAATGGTGGGAGTTTAAAATTTATTTTTGCAACTACTGAAATTAAAAAAATTCCAGTAACTGTAGTATCAAGATGCCAAAGATTTGATTTATCTAGAGTAAAATCTCAAGAATTATTTAATTATTTAAAAAAAGTAAAAGATTTAGAAAAAGGTAAAATAAGTGATGATGCAATTAAACTAATAGTTAAAATTTCTGAGGGATCTGTTAGAGACGCCTTGTCTTTATTGGATAGAGCAATTGTTTCTAATGAAAAAGACAGTGAACTTGATTTAAAAAAAGCTCAAAAACTATTTGGTTATTTTGATAAGTCTATACTAATTGATTTATTTGAAAATATTTTTGAAGGAAATGAAAAAAAAGTTTTAGAAAAATATAAACTTATTTATGATCAAGGAGTTGAGCCTAAAGTTTTTCTAAATGATTTTTTAGAGGTATTATATTATTTAAAAAATATTAGTTCCTTAAAAATTGAAAGTACAAATTTTTCACTCAACGATGAGCAGTTCAAACAGATTAAGAAATTATCAGAAAATGTTGAAAGTAGTTTGCTTATTTTATTTTGGCAGTTCACAATACAAGTCTTATCTGAGTTAGAAATAATATCTAATCAAAATTTATCTATTGAAATGTTTTTAGTAAGACTTGTTCACTTAAAAGATGTCAAGAATGTTAAAAATTCACAAAATTTAGAAAATATCAAAGCAGAAAAAGACATTATACAAAAACCATTAAAAAGTAGTGATAACCATTTATTTAAAAGCAAAACTATAGATCAAATGAAGAATATAGTTCAGGAAGATAAAGATAAAAAAATTAATGAAGAGGATAAAAATACAATCCAAATAAAGTCTTTTGATGAATTAATTGAAGTTTGTAACAAAAAAAAAGAAATTCAACTTAAGTATGAATTAGAAAATAATGTGAATCTTGTAAGTTTTGAAAAAAATAGAATAGAAATTTCGTTTAATGATAATTTAAGTAAGGATTTTTTAAAAATTATTTCTTCAAAGTTATTTGATTGGACAGGAGAAAGATGGATAATAACATTGTCCAAGAAGACTGGTCAATTAACAAAAAAAGAAACTAAAACTAAAAATAAAAATGATAGTTTAGAGGTAGCAAAACAAACTGCTACATACAAAAAAATAAAAGAAATGTTTTCTGATGCTGAGCTCATAGATGTTAAAAAGGATGATTATAATGACTGATTTTTCAAAAATTTTAGATAAGGCTAAAGAACTCGAAAACAAAATGAAGGAAAGCCAAGAAAAAATTAAAACCATTAAAGCTGAGGGGGTTTCTGGGTCTAATTCAATTAAAGTTACCTTAAATGGAGATGGTGAAATGACAAGTATCGAAATTTCCAAAGATATAATGAATGAGGATAAAACCGTTATTGAAGACTTAATTATTGCAGCTCACAATAATGCTAAAGAGAAACTTAAATCAAAGACGTCTGAAGAAATATCAAAAGTCACAGGTGGATTTGGTATTCCAGGTTTTAAATGGCCACTATAAATCATGCAAAAAATTGATGAAATAGAAAACCTTGTAAAAATAATATCTAAATTACCAGGTTTAGGACCGAAATCAGCAAAAAGAATTATTTTAAAAATGATTAGTAACAGAGAAGAGTTATTAAAGCCGATGGCAAAATCATTAGCTGAAATATATAAAAGCATCTCAAGGTGTAAAATTTGTGGAATTTTGAAACATACGTCAATTGAGTGCAGTTATAATGAATGTAAAATAGTAGAAAAAAAATATGATAAAATTTGTGTGGTTGAAACCATAGCTGATCAATGGAGTATCGAAAGCTCTAATATTTTTGATGGTTATTTTCATGTTTTGGGAGGAACAATTAATTCTTCTGGTCAAAAAAAAGAGGATTTGTTAATTACATCTTTAGTTAAAAGAGTAAAAGATCAAAAAATCGAAGAAGTTATAATAGCAACTAGTGCTACTGTTGAGGGTCAAACGACAGCTTATTATATTCAAGAAAGCTTAAATAATATAGATGTAAAAGTTTCCAAACTTGCTCAAGGTTTACCTGTTGGTGGAGAAATTGAAAACCTGGATGATGGAACACTTTACTCAGCTTTTAAAAATAGGTCAGGCTTAAATTCAGATTCAAATTGATTTTTTAATTAATCTATTAAAATGGAGTAATGGCTCTGTGTACCCTGAAGGTTGATATTTTCCATGAAATATTAAATCGCAAGCTGCTTTGAAAGCAGTGGATTTTTCAAAATTTCCAGACATCGGTTGATAAGGATCTTGATCTTTCATACTGCGATCTTTCAAATTTTGATAATCAACTACTTTAGCCATTTTTTTCATAATTTCTAAAACTTGTTTCTTGCTACATACTCCATGATGAAGCCAATTTGCTATATGTTGACTGCTTATTCTACATGTGGCCCTATCTTCCATTAAACCAATACCATTAATATCTGGGACCTTTGAACAACCAACTGATTGATCAACCCATCTGACTACATAACCTAAAATCCCTTGAGCGTTATTTTTTAGTTCATTTTCTATTACATCTTTGGACCAATCTTTTTTATAATCAACAGGTATTGTTAAAAGATCATTTAATTTTGCAGTTTTTCTTTTTTTAATTTTTTTCTGAACTGAAAACACATTAATATCATGATAATGCAATGCATGTATTGCAGCAGCTGTAGGAGATGGTACCCAAGCACAGTTTGCTCCAGACATTGGATGTGAAATTTTTTGTTCCATCATTTCTTTTAGTAAATCTGGCATTGCCCACATACCTTTGCCTATCTGTGCTTTTCCAGAGAAACCACATGCCAATCCAATATCTACATTATTATTTTCATACGCCTTAATCCATTTTGATGATTTCATCTCACCTTTAAGTATCATTGGACCAATTTCCATAGAGGTATGGATTTCATCACCAGTTCTATCAAGGAAAC
Source organism: Candidatus Pelagibacter sp. (assembly GCA_045566195.1). Classification (GTDB taxonomy): domain Bacteria; phylum Pseudomonadota; class Alphaproteobacteria; order Pelagibacterales; family Pelagibacteraceae; genus Pelagibacter. The sequence goes on from JBJLDV010000016.1 coordinate 92,991, forward strand.
CGGTATTTATAAAAAACACTCTTTTTCTTAAAATTCTAATACATTCTTTAAGGTTAACAGTAGTTCTTCTTTCCTCATCCATTATTCCACATAAAATTTGATTCTTTTTAAGTTTTAAAACTTTTTCAACTTTTTCAAAAATATTATTTGTAAAAATACATTCATCTGGTCCATGCATTTTGGGTTTAACTATATAAATTGAGTTTGTTCTAGAATTCCCTTTTCTTTTAAAATCATGAAGGCATGCAGTAGATGTAATAAATGCATCCAAAATTCCCTCTGGGCATTCTGATCCATCTTTTAAAAGTATTGCAGGGTTTGTCATCAGATGTCCCACATTTCTATTTAGAAGTAATGACCTGCCATGTAATTTAAATTTTTTATTATTTGGAGATAAATATTCTCTATCTAGATTTAACTTTCTTGTAATAGTTTTGTTGTTTTTTTTGAACTTTGAAATTAAATTTCCCTTCATTAGAGATAACCAATTTCTATAACCTAAAACTTTATCCTCAGCATCTACTGCAGCCACAGAGTCTTCATGATCACATATTGTAGAAATTGCAGACTCAATATATATATCATGTATTTTTAGTGGATCCTGATTTCCATCTGGATTATTGACTTCTAAGTTACCTTTTTGATCAAACAAAATATCTAAATGTAGATTGTTATTTTTAAATAAGAGAGAAAATATTTTATTTTTTTGTTTTCTAAATCCTATAAATTGCTCTGGTTTTTTTAATTTAACACTAAGTTGCTTTTTAATTATTTGGGGAATTTTTTTGATATCTTTCCAGCTTTGATTTTCAAGTGGAATATATTTATCTAAGAGTTCCCTTGCATACTCGATTACTTTTTTTCCTCGAATTGGATTATATGTTTTACCTTTTAATGCACCTTTTGTTTCAGGAATAATATTTGCTCCATATAGGCTATCATAAAGACTTACCCATCTTGCATTAGCAGCATTTAATAAGAATCTTGCATTTGAGACTGGACATACTAATTGTGGACCACATATACTAGAAATCTCTTCATCAACATTCTTAGTTTGTATATGAAAATTTGGTCCATTTTTTTTTAAATAATTTATTTTGTTTAGAAATTTTTTGTATTCATTTAATTTTATTTTTTTTCCTTTTTTTTCAAGGTGATATGAGTCTATTGATTTTTGTATTTTCTCTCTTATTTCAATGAGTTCTTTATTCTTTTTAGATAGTTCATGAACAGCCCTATTAAACCCCCGCCAAAAACGATCCTTTGAAATTTTCGTACCTGGAAGCAATTCCTTATTTACAAAAGACAAAAGGACTTCAGATATTGATAAATCCAGTATTTTAACAAATTTCTCTTTTTTCTTCATAACTGTTTTTTACCATTTTATTGCCTATTTTTAGTTTATAAAGGATTATTATATGAAAAATTATCTTAATTTTGAATTAGATATAAAAGACCTAGAAACAGAGCTAGATACTCTCAAAGATCCTTATAATAACACGGGATTATCAGAGGTAGACACTAACAAGATTTCAAAACTACAAGATGAAATAGATAATAAATTAAAAGAAATTTATTCAAGTTTAAATCCTTGGCAAAAAACTTTAGTGGCCAGACATGAAGATAGGCCTAAGTCAAAATTTTTTATAGATAATCTTTTTGAGGATTTTACTCCTCTTTCTGGAGATAGATATTACAGTGAGGATAAATCAGTAATTACAGGTTTTGCAAAATTTAATAATCAATCAGTTCTAATTATAGGACAAGAAAAAGGAGACGATCTTGAAAGTAGAATAGAACGTAATTTTGGTATGATGAGACCCGAAGGTTATCGAAAATCAATAAGATTAATGAAGTTAGCTGATAAATTTAATATTCCAATAATAATTTTTGTTGATACTCCAGGTGCGTATCCAGGGGTAGGAGCTGAGGAAAGAGGCCAAGCAGAAGCAATAGCAAAATCTATCGAGTGTAGTATGGAACTTAAAGTTCCGACTATTTCTATCATAATAGGAGAAGGTGGTTCAGGTGGCGCTATAGCTTTAGCTTCTTCAAGCAAAGTTATTATGCTAGAGAATGCTATATATTCTGTAATATCTCCTGAGGGGTGTGCGACTATATTATGGAGAGATCCTAAGAAGACACTAGAGGCAGCTACAGCCATGAAACTTTCATCAAAAGATTTATTGGAATTAAGAGTAATTGATGAGATCATTGAGGAACCACTAGGTGGTGCTCATAGAGATAAAAACTATATATTAGAAAAAGTGAAGAAAAGTATTCAAAATAATTTAAATGAATTTTTACCATTATCTAGAGATGAAGTTTACAACAAGAGAAAAGAAAAATTTCTATCAATAGGAAGAAATAAAGGTTTTACCCCAAACTCAGGATCAAAAAAAAGTCTTTCACTAGAAAATAATATTCTATTTAATATAATTAATAAGTTAAATAAAAGAAAAATCTTTTATATTTTTGGTATAGTATTAATATTTTTACTTACCACTTTATTAATGCTTTAAAATCTTCCACAGCAATGCTTGTATTTTTTATTTGAGCCACAAAAGCATGGTTCATTTCTGCTCATTTTTTTTCCTATATATTTAGGATCAATTTTATTTTTTTCATTGTTTGATTGAGGTTCTTTTATTTTTTCAACGATCGTTAAGTTGAGAAGTATTGTTGTTAAGTCAAATTTTAATTTGCTTAATAAATTTTCAAATAGTGAAAATGCTTCTTTTTTATACTCAACAAGAGGGTCTCTTTGTCCATATGATCTTAGTCCAATTACTTGCCTCAACTGTTCAAGATATTGAATATGAAGTTTCCAATTAGCATCAATTGTTTGAAGGAATATTCTCTTTTCAATTTCTTTTGATTGTTCATCTCCTAATTTTTGTGATCTTTCAGCTCTTTTATCTAAAAATTTATTTTTTAATTTTTCTTTAAACTCATTGTTTTTCGAATTAATTAAGCTTTCAATCTCTTGATTATTAAAACTTTTTCCCACAAGAGATTTTATTCTAACTCCAAGTTCTTTACTTTTTTTTGGATTTATAGATAAATCTTTTTCCGAGATAAGTTCATCTATTGTTTCATCAAGAAAATTTTCAGAGTATTTGAAGATTTCATTTGTATTAATTATTCCATTTCTTTGATTAAAAATAACATGCCTTTGATCATTAAGGACGTTATCAAATTTAAGTAAAGTTTTTCTCATATCAAAGTTTCTAGCCTCTACTTTTTGTTGCGCCCTCTCAAGTGCTTTATTTATCCATGGATGGTCTATACTTTCTCCATCTTTTAAACCCAATTTTTCTAATATACTGTTCATGGACTCTGAACCAAATATTCTCATTAAATCATCTTCAAGACTTACAAAAAATATTGAATTACCTTCATCACCCTGTCTTCCAGATCTTCCACGAGCTTGATTATCTACCCTACGCGACTCCATTCTTTCTGTTCCAATTACAAATAATCCCCCGAGTGATTTTATTTTATTTTTTTCAGATAATAACTTATCATTATCCATACTGCCCTTTTTGCCACCTAGTTGGATATCAACCCCTCTTCCTGAAATACTTGTAGTTATAATCACTGAATTTAATTTCCCAGCGTTAGCTATAATTTCAGCTTCTCTTTCATGATTTTTTGCATTTAAAACAACATGGGGTATCTTTTCCTTATTCAAAAGTGATGCATATTGCTCTGATTTAGTTACACTTGATGTAAAAACAAGTGCCGGTTGACCAGCATCAAGGCATTCTTTTATTTTATTTATTATTGCAAAATTCTTTTCTTTTTCAGTTCTAAAGATTTGATCGTTCCAATCTTTTCTGATCATCTTCTTATTTGTTGGTATAACTGTGACAGAAAGATTATAAATTTCTAAAAATTCTTCAGCCTCTGTTAAGGCTGTTCCTGTGCAACCTGCTAGTTTGTCATAAAGTTTAAAGTAATTTTGATATGTAATTGAAGCCAGTGTTTGATTCTCATTTTGAATCTCTACTTTTTCTTTTGCTTCCAAAGCTTGATGAAGCCCATCCCCATATCTTCTTCCTTCCAAAATCCTTCCAGTTAATTCATCAATTATTTTTATTAGACCCTCTTGAACTATATAATCCTTATCTTTTTGATATAAATGGTTTGCTCTTAATGCTTGGTTTACATGATGTACCAATGATAAATTTGCTGGATCATAAAAATTGTTATTTTTTAGTATGTTGGCTTCTGAAAATATTTTTTCAATGTTTGAAATACCATCGTTTGTTAAAAAGACATTTTTATCTTTTTCATCAATCTCATAATCTGATTTATTCAAACGTTTAGTAAGTTTATCTATTGCAACATATTGTCCTGTTTTATCTTCAGCTGCTCCTGAAATTACCAAGGGTGTTCTAGCCTCATCAATCAAGCATGAGTCTATTTCATCAACAATTGCATATTTATGATCTCTCTGCACCAAATCTTTTTTGGAAAACTTCATATTATCTCTTAAATAGTCAAACCCAAGTTCGCTATTTGTGGCATAAGTAATATCTAAATTATAATTATATTTTCTCTCTTCGTCTGTATGGTTATTAGAAATATAACCAGCTGTTACTCCTAAAAAATTATAGATTTTACTCATTTCCATACAGTCTCTTTTTGCAAGGTAATCATTTACAGTAACAATATGAACTCCTTTACCTACTAAAGAATTCAGATAAGCTGCAAGTACAATTGTAATTGTCTTACCTTCTCCAGTTTTCATTTCAGAAATTCCTGCCTGGTGTAAAACTACTCCACCCATGATTTGAACATCAAAATGCCTTTCACCCCTTGTCCTTTTCGATGCCTCTCTCACTAATGCAAAAGCTTCAGGTAGAATTTCATCTAAGTTTGGATTTTCTTTTAGTTTTTCTTTTAGATCTGAAGTTTTTTGAGGAAAATCAGCATCATTAATTTTAGAGATTTCACTTTCAAAATTATTTACTTTATCCAAAATCGTTTGTAATTTATCTAATTGTTTCTGATTATGAGATTTAATGAATTTAGATAATATTTTTAATGGGTTAAGCATTTAGTTTATTTTGATGTATAATTTCATTATATTTAATAATATAGGAAGAAAATAGTTATTTTAAACCTTATGGTACTAAATTTTAAGAATTTATTTAATACGGAAAGTAAAAAGTCTAAATTAAGCGACTTTCAAGATCTCGATCATTTAAATGGTCTAGCAATATCAATTACAAGCGCTGGACTTTATAATCCACCTAGAGATGATTTAGTTTTATTTTATTTTAGAAATGGTGCTAACTATGCATCTGTCTATACTAAATCTACTATTATTTCAGAAAATATTAAGTGGAACAAATCAATAAAGAATAAAAGAATAATGGCACTTTTAGTCAATACTAGAAATGCAAATGCTTTTACAGGAAAAAAAGGTTATACAGGCCTAAAGGAAATAGCAGATGAATTAGCAAATCAGCTAAGCTCAAAACAAAAGTTAGATGAAGAAAAACCAGAAAAAATTAAAATAAAAGATATAATTTTTGGTTGTACAGGAACAATTGGAGAGACTTTTCCAACTGAGAAAATAAAAAAAAATATTTCAGATATTGTTGAAAAAATTAAATATAATCAAAATAAGTATGTATGGACCAAAGCGGCATTAGGAATTATGACAACTGACCAAGTGCCTAAATTAGCTATGGAGGAATGTAAAATTGGAAATACTTTGGTAAAGATATACGGAGTAGCCAAAGGCTCTGGAATGATTTATCCAAATATGGCAACCACTCTAGGTTACATCTTTACAGATGCAAAAATATCTCCAAATGTTTTAAAAAAACTTCTTTCAAAAAATATTGAAACTACTTTTAATGCAATTACTTGCGATGGTGATACTAGCACAAATGACATGGTATCTGTATTTGCTACAGGATCAGCAAATAATTTAATTATTAAAAATATAAGAGATAAAAGAGCAAAAATATTTGAAAAGAGCTTTCATAATGTTTTATTGAATTTAGCAAAAAGGGTAGCAGCTGATGGTGAAGGTGCTTCAAAATTCATAACTGTTAGTGTTAAAGGTGCAAGACATGAAAAAGATGCTAAGAAAATTGCTTTTTCTATTGCTAATTCATCTTTAGTCAAAACAGCAGTTGCAGGTGAAGATCCAAATTGGGGAAGAATAATTATGGCAATAGGTAAATCAAAAGTTTCAATTAAACTAGATAAATTAAATATTAACTTCGGTGAAATTAAAATTGTAGAAAAAGGTGAATTAGTAGAAAATTATTCTGAGGAAGACTCAAAACAATATATGAAGAATGAAAAAATTGATTTTAATATAGATTTAAAAATGGGTTCAAAAAACTTTACAGTTTACTCAATGGATTTAACCAAAAAATATATTGAAATTAATTCAGATTATAGAAGTTAGTATATTGAAATATTAGAATAAATTATTATTTATTTATTATGATAAAATATAAATTAGAATGTGAAGAATGCAAAAATAGCTTTGATAGTTGGTTTGGTTCATCCAAAGAATATGACAAATTAAAGAAATTAAACCTTATAAATTGTAATCGATGCGATTCCAGAGAGGTTAAGAAGTCTTTAATGTCCCCACAAATTTTAAATAATAAAGACTTCTTAAGAAAAAATAAAAATTTAAACGAAAAAAAATTACTATATTTTAAAAGTAAAGTGAAAGAGTACCAAAAATTTATAAAAAATAATTTCGAGTATGTTGGAGAAAATTTTACCTATGAAGCTAGATCTATTCATTATGATAGTAAAAAAAAAAGATCAAAAGGGATTTATGGAAATGCTTCAAAAAAAGAAATTAAAAGTCTTAAGGATGAAGGTATTGAAACACAAATTATTCCTTGGTTTAACGACAAAGAAAATTAGTTTTTTACAAATTTAATTATATAATTTACAGAACAGTCTTTTGATACTTTCCAAACGTTATTAATTGGATTAAAAACCATTCCATCAATATTATCTGATTGAAGAGAATTTTTTTCACCAAAATCTGTAAGTTCTTTTGGTGTTATAAATTTATTCCATTCATGAGTTCCAATTGGTAACCAACGCAACACGTATTCTGCACCAACAATAGCAAAAATATATGATTTTAATGTTCTATTAAGAGTCGCAACAAACATTAGACCATTTTTTTTTAATAGCTCAGAACTTTTTCTTATAAAAAAATCAACATCCTCAACATGCTCAACAATTTCCATATTTAAAATCACATCAAATTTTTTATCTGTTTTAAAATTTTCTGGAGAATTACAAAAATAATTTATTTTTAAATTATTTTGTTTTGCATGGATTTTTGCAGCATTAATATTTTTTTCTGAGGCATCAATACCAGTAATGTTCGCTCCCAATCTAGAAATAGGCTCTGATAACAACCCACCACCACAGCCAATATCTAAAATCCTTAAATTTTTAAATGGTTTTTCGTTATTTAATATTTTGAAATGATTTAAGATTTTATCCTTAATATATTTTATTCTTGTTGGATTAAACTTATGCAAAGGTTTAAATTTGCCCTCAGGGTTCCACCAATCTTCAGCAATTTTTGAGAATTTATCTATTTCTTTTTTATTAATTGTGCTACTTTTCATTGATGATTGACTTTACAATCAAGATGTATTTTATCAATATAATTTGAAATATTAAGAGAATTATCAATGAAAATTGTAGTATTAAAATTTGGCGGAACTTCAGTTGGATCAATTGAAAGAATTAAAAAAGTTTCAACTATTATAGTTAAATATTTAAAAAAAAAGTACAAAGTTATTGTTGTTTCATCTGCTATGAGTGGTGTGACAAATGATCTTATAAGCAAGTCAAATAAAATAAGTAAAAATTTTATTTCATCTGAATATGATGTTTTAGTTTCTTCTGGTGAGCAAATTTCTTGTGCGCTAATTTCTGGAAGATTAAATCATTTAGGTTTCAAATCAAGATCATGGTTAGGTTGGCAAGTTCCGATAATAACACACGGTGATCATAAAGCCTCTAGGATCATAAATATATTTAGAAATAAAGTTCTCAAATATATCAAAAGTGGTGGAATACCTGTTATAACAGGTTTTCAGGGTGTAAACTCAAACGATCGAATAACAACTTTGGAGAGAGGTGGATCGGACGCAAGTGCAATTATGTTGGCAAAATTTTTTAACGCGGAAAAATGCATAATTTATACAGATGTTGAGGGTGTCTACACGACTGACCCAAAAACTATAAAAAAAGCAAAAAAAATTGAAAAAATATCTTATGAAGAAATGTTAGAAATGGCGTCTATGGGTTCAAAAGTTATGCAACCAGCCTCAATACAAGATGCAAGATTAAATAGAATAAATATTGATGTAAAATCATCATTTAAAAATAAATCTGGTACATTAATTACAAAAAGAAAAAATATACCTAATAATAGAATTATAACTGGAATTTCTTATACAAAAAATGATTCCAAAATTACATTACTAGGCGTTGTAGACAAACCAGGTGTTGCTGCATCAATTTTCGAACCATTATCTAAAAATACAATTAACGTTGATATGGTTGTTCAAAATATTTCTTCTGATGGAAAACAAACCGATTTAACTTTCACAATTAAATCAGATGAAATTAAAAAAACAGAAAAAATTTTAAGAAATAACAAAAAAATAAAATTTAAAAATATAATGATAACCAAAAATGTATCTAAAGTATCAATAATTGGAGTTGGAATGATAACTACACCTGGTGTAACATATAGGATGTTTAAAGCCTTATCAAAAAAAAAAATAAATATACAAGTAATTTCAACTTCTGAAATAAAAATTTCTGTGCTGATTAATAAAAATCTTGTTAAAAAAGCAATTTCAGCACTACATAAAGAATTTAAATTGGAAAAATGAGTATAAGACCATTTAGAGATATAAAAAGAAAAAAAACTAAAGTTATTGAAGTAGGTAAAGTTAAAGTTGGTGGAGATAATCCTATTAGCGTTCAGTCAATGACAAATACTTTAACAACTGATGTTAAAAGTACTATTAAACAAATTCATCAAATTTCTGAAGCAGGTGCAGATATTGTGAGAGTATCTTGCCCCGATGAAAAATCGTCAAAATCTTTAAAAGAAATTACTAAACATGTAGATATTCCAGTTGTGGCGGATATTCATTTTCATTACAAAAGAGCTATTGAGGCAGCTGATAATGGGGCTAGCTGTCTTCGAATTAATCCTGGGAATATAGGTGATAAAAATAAAATTAAAGAAGTAATTGAAGCTGCAAAAAACAATAATTGCTCAATAAGAATTGGAGTAAATGCTGGTTCGCTTGAAAAAGATATATTAGAAAAGTACAAAGAACCTTGCCCAGAAGCTTTAGTCGAAAGCGCCATAAGAAATATTAATATTTTAGAGGATTTAGAATTTTTTAATTTTAAAATAAGTGTTAAATCCTCAGATGTATTTTTATCAGTTAAATCTTATAAACAATTGGCTGAGCAAACCAATTATCCATTACACTTAGGTATAACAGAGGCAGGTAGTTTTATTCCTGGAAGTATAAAATCATCAATTGGTCTTGGTAACTTATTAATGGAAGGTATTGGAGACACTATAAGAGTTTCATTATCTGATGATCCAGTTCAGGAAGTTAAAATTGGTAATGAAATATTAAAATCAATTGGCTTAAGAAACCGGGGTGTAAAAATAATATCTTGTCCTTCATGTGCACGACAAGGATTTGAGGTAATTGAAACTGTCAAAATATTGGAAGATAAACTTTCACATATAAAGGAGTCAATTACACTATCTGTTATAGGATGTGTTGTTAACGGCCCAGGAGAGGCATCACTAACAGATGTCGGCATTACAGGCGGAGGAAAAGATAGTAATATGCTTTATTTAAACGGAATTCAAAGTCAAAAATTAAGAAATAAAGAAATCATTTCAAAGGTAGTTGAGCAAGTTGAAAAAAAAGCGATCGAAATTCAAAAAAAAATGAAATGATACCTTTAGAAAAAGTAAAAGACATTATTAATAAACATTCAAAACTAGAGACAGATTTATCATCTGCTAATATCGATAAAAAAAAATTTGTAGAAATGTCTAAAGAGTATTCAGATTTAAGTGAAATTATAAAAGAAGCTAGATTTTATGATTCATTTGAACATGAAAAAAAAGAACTTGAAAAAATTATAGTTGATAAATCTAGTGATAATGAAATGAAAGAACTTGCTAATCAAGAATTATCTGAACTAGTTAAAAAAAATGAAAATATAGAAAAAAAGTTAAAATTATTTTTATTACCAAAAGATGAGGCTGATAAAAAAAATGCAATAATAGAAATAAGAGCAGGAACAGGTGGTTTAGAAGCGAGTTTGTTTGCATCAGATCTTTTTAAAATGTATGAAAAAATTTGTAGCAATAAAAAGTGGAATCTTGAAATAATTAGTATTTCCAAAAGTGATGCTGGAGGTCTTAAGGAGGTGATAGCATCAATTAAAGGGACAAATATTTATTCAACTTTAAAATTTGAAAGTGGGGTTCATAGAGTTCAAAGAGTACCAGATACAGAGACACAAGGAAGAGTACACACATCTGCAGCAACCGTTGCAGTTTTACCAGAAGCTGAGGAAATAGATGTTAAAATAGAGGACAAAGATTTAAGAATTGATGTTTTTAGAAGTAGCGGACCTGGTGGCCAAAGTGTTAACACCACCGATTCTGCTGTAAGAATTACTCATATACCAACAGGTATAGTTGTGAGTCAGCAAGATGAAAAGTCACAAATTAGAAACAAGGAAAAAGGGCTTAAAATTTTAAGATCTAGAATATATGAGCATGAAAGAAAGAAAAAAGAAGATGAAAGATCTAAGGATAGAAAAAATAAAATTGGATCTGGTGATAGATCAGAGAGAATAAGAACTTATAATTTTCCACAAGGCAGGGTAACAGACCATAGAATAAATATGACTTTACATAAATTAGAGGAATTTTTAGAAGGAGAGATATTTGACGAAATTATTGACAACTTAAATTTACAAGATCAAGAAGAGAAATTAACTAATTTAGCGAAACAATGAATAACATCCAAGAAGAACTTAAAAGAGGAAGTAAATTTTTAAAAAAAAATTTTATTAATACTTATAAAATAGACTCAGAGTTACTTTTAGGTAAAGTTCTAAATAAAGGAAGAGAATATTTATTTTTAAATTATAAAGAAAATTTAAGCGATGAATTAATAAAAAAATTCGAAAGTTTGCTTAAAAGAAGAAAAAAAAAGGAACCAGTTGCATATATTTTAAATTGTAAAGAATTTTGGAAAAATAACTTTTATGTTGATCAAAATGTACTAATACCAAGACCGGATACTGAAATTTTAGTTGAAGAAATAATGAAACTTTACGGTAAGCAGAAAAAATTGTCTATTTTAGACGTTGGAACTGGATCAGGATGTATAATAATATCCATTCTAAAAGAAAGGCAAAAATTTAGAGCAACGGCTATTGATATATCAAAAAAAGCTTTAAATATTGCTAAATATAATGCAAAAATGCATCATTTAAATAATAGAATAAAATTTTATAAATCATCTGTTGACAATTTTTTTAAACATAAATATGATTTAATTGTATCCAATCCTCCATATATTAGCAAATTAAAGTTAAAATATTTGGACAAAGATATATTGGGCTTTGAACCTACTCTAGCATTAGAAGGTGGAATAGACGGTTTTAATGTCTTCAGTAAAATTGTTAAAAAGTCTTCTATGTTTTTAAAAATAGGTGGAAAATTAGTATTAGAAATAGGATTTGATCAAAAATTTGAAATGTTAAAACTATTAAAAAAACACAATTTTTTTATAAACAAAATTGTTAAAGATTACGGTGGCAGAGATAGATGTGTTATATGCACCAAACTATAATTTAAATTTTTTATGAGACAATTTAGAAATAATAACAAAAGATCAAGATACAGATCAAATGGTGATAAAAATTATAAAAGAAATGGTCAAAATTCCTCTTTTATAGAAGGTCAAAATTTTCAAAGAAGATCTCCTGGAAGAAATAATCAAAATGCGAATAAGTTAATTGAAAAATATAGTGATTTAGCTAGAGAAGCATTATCAAATGGAGATAAAATACTGTCAGAAAATTATTTTCAGCATGCCGATCACTTCTTAAGAATTTCGAATGATAAAGACAAAAATTTTGTAAAAGAAACAAATGGCATTAGTAAATTTAATAATAACTTGGAGACTTCAGAAAATGAGAAAACACTGGAGCCCACTGACGTTGAGAAAAAAATTATTTAATCTTTTCTAACTCTGCTTTAATATTAGTTCAGATTTTAAGACCTCAGTTTTAATTTTTTTAATTTCAAACTCCTCCCTTAACTTACCTTTAAGTATTTTTCCTGATGGTAGTTTTAAAGTTTGAGAATTAATTCTTTTACCATTAAATATAACTTCATAATGAAGATGTGGCCCTGTTGATTTTCCAGTTGAACCAACGTATCCAATTATTTGACCTTGTTTTACTCTGTTACCAATTTTAGCCAAAATTGAAAACTTAGACATATGAGCGTAAACAGTACTGTAAGAACTATTATGTTTTATTTTTACACAATTACCACCACCACCACACCAGCTTGCTTTAGTTATAACACCATCACCAGAAGCCATTATAGGAGTTCCCATAGGTGCAGCAAAATCGGTTCCTCTATGCATTTTATTAAAACCATCAATAGGGTGTTTTCGCATACCATAAGGAGATGAAAGTCTTGCTCCATTAATTGGTGTTTTCATCAATGCTTTTTTTGCACTTTTGCCATTTAAATCATAGTGACCCTCGTTACCTTTTTTATCAAAAAAGTAAAGTGTATTACTTTGATTACTTAAATTTAAATCTGCAAATATTATTTTACCTGTATTGAATATTTTTTTATCTTCGTCTTCATAAATTTCATATATTATTTGATAAGTATCGTTCTTTCTAATATCTCTCTGAAAGTCTACTTGGAAACCATATATTCTTGCAAATTCTATAATTATATTTGCGGGAATTTTTTGTTTTGATGCACTTCTATAAAGGCTTTGAGTAATTCTACCTTCCTTAAATAAAATTCTCTTTTGTAAGTTTGTAACAATTTCTTTTTTATCAAAAACTTTTTTTTCATAATTCCTAGTCAATACAATTTTTTTTGTTTTTGAAACCGAAAATGCTAATTCTAAAACAGTCATATTTGAATTATCAATTGTTAAATGCAAAATCTCATCTGCTCTTAAATTTTTTGTTATTTTATTATTTGTTAAGTTATTTAAAACAATGTTTATTTCTTGTTTTGACACATCATATTCTCTCAATATGCTATTAATCGACTCATTTTTTTTAATTTTGTGCTCAACTTTTAGATATTTAGGCTGAAAACCACTTACAATATTATTTACTGTTTTTTGAAAATATAAATTATTAATAAGTTTTAAATATTCTTTTTGAGATTGGTCTTTTGATATTTGGAACAGTTGAGTGGATATTACTGATACTAAAATTAGAATAATTACAAAAAAAAATTCCCTATTTTTTGTAATAAAATCTTGAAAATGTTTTGTATTAAGTTTCATTTAATTTATACAATTAATAATTTAGTATTTAAAAAAAATCAAAAAAAACCGCATATTCACTAGGTTTTTTTTATGTTTTTTTCATTCTTAATCACTTGATTTAGTTTTATTTTAGCCTATAAGCATCAAACTTTCTCAAAATAATTAGCGTTTATTAATAATTATGAGAGAGTTTTGAGCTTTTTGCTCGATTAGTTATTTAAATAGTAAAAATTTAAGAAGAGAAGTGTGGACGGTTAAGGTTACCAAAATTTGTCGTACACACTTCAATCATATGTAAATTTTATTCTTAGAATTTATATAGAAGCTAGTGTGCGCCGTTTTTAAACTTGAGAGTTTGATCATGGCTCAGAACGTACGCTGGCGGCACGCCTAACACATGCAAGTCGAACGAAGTAGCAATACTTAGTGGCAGACGGGTGAGTAACATGTAGGTATCTGCCCTTTGGCCTGGAATAACACGAGGAAACTTGTGCTAATACCGGATAAGTCTTTACGGAGAAAGCTTTATGCACCATTGGATGAGCCTGCACTTGATTAGTTTGTTGGTGGGGTAATGGCCTACCAAGACTGTGATCAATAGCTGATTTGAGAGGATGATCAGCCACATTGGGACTGAGACACGGCCCAAACTCCTACGGGAGGCAGCAGTGGGGAATCTTGCACAATGGAGGAAACTCTGATGCAGCGATGCCGCGTGAGTGAAGAAGGCC
>JBJLDV010000017.1:0-84509 GCA_045566195.1 Candidatus Pelagibacter sp.
TAATACTATATGCGCTTGTAGCTCAACTGGATAGAGCGCCTGACTTCGGATCAGGAGGTTCTGGGTTCGACTCCTAGCAGGCGCACCATTATTCTCCGATATTTATTAAAGAACCCTTTTTACGGGCTTGTTGAAAAGAGTAATAAAAAAGCAAGATACCAATTAGCAGATAAAAACCATTAAGAAGGAAAGCATTTTTAATATTTGAGTAATCTACGTATTGATTGACTAAAATTGATCTAGCCTCTTCAAAAATGTATACCAATGGTAGTATTCTGGCTAATGTTTGAAGTAAATCTGGTAAAATTTCTATCGGATAATATATGCATCCCAAAGGAGCAAGTAAAAATAAAGATGACCAAGCAATATTTTCAAATGCTGGACCGTATCTCAATAATCCAGACGAGACAAATAATCCAAGCGTGATTCCAAAAATATATAAACTTAAAAATAAAAAAAACAAAGGCATCCCAAGATTTAAAATTGAAATTCCAAATAGTGGACTAGTAATGAGGATTGCTGGCACCAAACCAATAAGAGTTCTAATCAATGCAGTTAAAACTAAAGATATAATTATTTCGCTTATCCTCATAGGAGCAATAAAAAGATTAGTGAAATTTCTACTCCAGATTTCCTCTAAAAATAGCATATTAAAACTTATGCTGGATCTAAATAAGAAGTCATAAAGAATAGCACATGTAAGTATAACCCCCAATGTATTATTATAATAGTTGCTATAAGTTGAAAAAAATAAAGAAATAAAGCCCCATAAAATTATTTGAATTGTTGGCCAATAAATAAGATCTAATATTCTGGGTAGTGAACTTTTAATTAAAAAAAAATGCCTCAAAAAAAGTCCATATATTCTATTAAAACTCATTTTCACTCCTATTTAATTTAAGAAAAACTTCTTCTAAATTCGTTTTACCATGTTTCTTAATCAAATCATCAGGTGTTCCCTGATCAATTAAACAACCATCTTTCATCATAAGAACTTTTTTGCAAAGTCTTTTTACCTCATTCATGTTGTGAGATGCTAAAAGAATAGACATCTTTTTTTCTTTAGATATTTTTTCAATAAACGATCTTACAAAATCTCCAGTTTCTGGATCCAAAGATGCAGTTGGTTCGTCCAAGAATAATATTTTTGGATCATTAATTAATGCTTTAGCTAAACTTACTCTATTTTTTTGACCCGATGATAGCTCACCTGTCTTTTTATATAAAAATTCATTCAATCTCAATTTGTCCGATAAATAATCTATTCTAATTATAATGCTTTTTACTCCGTATAATTTTCCGTAAACAATTAAATTCTCTTTAACTGTTAGTTTTTTTGGTAATTCTATATACGGTGAAATAAAATTCATTTTATGCAAAAGAGAAATTCTTTTTTTTTCAATATCTTCTCCATCTATTAAAACTTTCCCATTTGTGGGCTTAAGCAAACCAAGCATCATTGCAATAGTTGTTGTTTTACCACAACCATTTGGTCCTAATAAACCAAGCACTTCATTCTCACTAATTTTAAAGTTTATATTTTTAACAGCTTCATTTTTTGAATAATTTTTAGATAGATTTTCAACAACAATAGGATATTGCATTACCTTTTAGATGCCCTTATTAATCTATCGTTTATAGTTTGCCCAATTCCTTTATTAGGAATTCTCTCAACTGCAATGCTTTTATATTTTAATTTTTTTATCATTCTTAATGTTTTATATAAATTTTTTCCAGCTTCATTTAAATTATTTTTTTTACTCAAATAGAAATAGTTATTACCATTAAAATTCCTTTTTTTAATTAATATAAATGCCTCATGTAATTTTGGATTTTGGACATTAAGTCTTACTTTTATACCTGGCGAATAATGAACATTACCTTGTCCTGGAACAATTAAATTTTTTGATTTTCTGTTTAAACTAATTTTATTTTTAAGAGCTTTTCTAATTTTATTCACTTCAATACAACCAAGTCTTAATATTTGAGGTTTATTAATTAAACTAACTATGGTCGACTCGAGACCAAATTTAGAAGTACCACCATCCAGAATAAATTTAACTTTATTACCAAACTCCTCTATCACATCCATTTTTGAAACAGCACTAACCCTTGATGAAATATTTGCACTTGGAGCCGCTAAAGGATAATTTAGAAATTTAAGCAGTTTTCTAGTCAAGGGATGTTTTGGAAATCTAACTGCAAGAGTTGATTTATCATTATTTACATTTTTTGAAATTTTACTTTCTTTTTTTTTCTTTAATATAAAAGTTATTGGTCCAGGACAAAAATTTTTATAAAGTTTTAAAAAATTTTTATTAATTTTACAGTCTTTTTTTAAATCTCTTATTGAGAAATAATGAACTATTAGGGGATTTTTTTTAGGCCTTTTTTTAAGTTTAAAAATTTTTTCAGTTGCCTTGTCAGAGTAGGCGTTAGCTGCAAGACCATAGACAGTTTCTGTTGGTATTCCAATACATTCATTTTTATCTAGATATAACTTACTTTTTTTAATATTTGAAAGATCCTTTTTCATGTAATATTAAGACTTTTTATATGAAAGATAAAAATTTACCACATGATATTGAAAATAAATCTGTTGAGGAGTTAACTGATTTAGCGAATAATATAATTAAAAATCTTGAAAACAAAAATAATTTAGAAAACTCAATTGATGAATATCAAATGCTAATAAAATTAAATAATCTAATAGAGAAAAAATTTCAAAAAAATTCAAAAAAAATTGCTGAAAATAGTAAAGAAAAAATTAAAGAAATATTAAATAGAAATGATAGAGAAAAAACTAAGTAAAGTTGCAAAAGATACTAATAATTTTTTAAAAAATTTTTTTTTAAAACAAAAAAAATCTAACCTTATATCTCCAATGAGATATGGAATGTTTCCTGGAGGAAAAAAAATTAGATCCAAAATCATCATAGATATTGGTAAAATTTTTAATTTAGATTATAAGAAGTTAATTCAGGTTGCTGCAGCCGTTGAATGTATTCATGCATATTCACTTATTCATGATGATCTACCGTGTATGGATAATGACAATTTAAGACGAGGAAAATTATCTGCACATAAGAAATATGGAGAGTCAACTGCTATACTTGCTGGCAACTCCTTATTAACAATTGCATTTGAGATTCTTTCAGACGAAAAATTTAAAATAAATTTAAGTACCAGGATAAAATTAATAAATTCTATTTCAAAATGTTCAGGTCATTCCGGTATTGCTGGAGGTCAATATTTAGATTTAAACTTTGAAAAAAAAAGTATTTCAATTAAAAATATTGAAAGTATGCAGATAAAGAAAACTGGTAGACTTTTTAGTTTTTGCTGTATGGCACCTGCGATAATGGCAAATAAATTAAATAATTTAAAAAAAATGGAAAAAATTGGTGAGAAAATAGGATTACTATTTCAAATAGTTGATGATTTAATTGATCTTAAAGGCACTTCCAAGAAAGCTGGAAAAAAAACTAAAAAAGATATGAAAAAAGGTAAAGCAACTTTAATCAGGGCTTTGGGCTATAAAAATACAGTTGATTATCGAGATAAATTAAAATTAAATATATTTAATAAAATTCGTAAATTTGGAAAAAAAGGTGAAAACTTAAAAGGAACAATTAATTATATTGTTAATAGGAGCAGATGAGCAAAAATTATAAATTTTTAAATGATATAAAATTTCCTGCTGATATTAGGAAGCTATCTCAATCAGAGCTTAAAGTTTTAGCTCAAGAGGTTAGAGATGAATTAATAGATGCAGTTTCAGAAACTGGAGGACATTTAGGTGCAGGTTTGGGTGTTGTGGAATTGACTGTGGTTTTACATTATATATTTAATACTCCAAATGATAAATTAATATGGGATGTTGGTCATCAGGCGTATCCCCATAAAATTTTAACAGGAAGAAAAGACAGAATTAGAACTCTAAGAAAAGGAGGTGGGCTATCTGGGTTTACAAAAAGAGCAGAGAGTGAATATGATCCCTTTGGCGCAGCACATAGTTCAACATCAATATCCTCAGCTCTAGGTATTGCAGTTGCGAATAAACTTTCAAATAAAACAGGTAATGTCATTGCTGTAATTGGAGATGGAGCAATCAGTGCTGGTATGGCTTATGAAGCTATGAACAATGCTGGATCAAGTAAAACTAAAATGATCGTAATTTTAAATGACAATGACATGTCTATTGCAAAACCAGTAGGTGCAATGAGAGCTTATCTTGCAAAAATCTTATCAGGCAAGTTATATTTTAGTTTTAGAGAAACAATTAAATTAATAGTTTCTGCCTTTTCTAAAAGATTTACTAAGGGAGCTGGAAAAGCAGAAGATTTTTTACGATCAGCAATGACAGGTGGTACTCTTTTTAACTCTATGGGTTTTTATTATATTGGTCCGATAGATGGACACGATATAGATGCTCTTATCTCAGTATTAAAAAATGCAAAAGAAATTAATTACGATGGTCCTATTATGATACATATTAAGACTGAAAAAGGAAAAGGTTATAAATTTGCAGAGAAATCAACAGATAAATTTCATGGAGTATCAAAATTTAATATTAATACTGGAGTTCAGGAAAAGGCTAAATCAAATGCTCCTTCATACACAAAAGTTTTTGCAAATACTTTAATTAAACATGCAGAAAAAGATAGTAAGATTGTTGGAATTACAGCTGCTATGCCATCTGGAACAGGAATGGATTTATTTGGAGAAAAATTTCCGTCAAGAATGTTTGATGTTGGAATTGCTGAGCAACATGCAGTGACTTTTGCAGCTGGATTATCTACAGAAGGTTATAAACCATTTGCTGCAATTTACTCTACCTTTTTACAAAGGGCTTATGATCAAGTCGTCCATGATGTTGCTATTCAAAATTTACCTGTAAGATTTGCAATTGATCGAGCTGGGCTTGTTGGAGCAGATGGACCAACACACGCAGGATCATTTGATACTACATATCTTTCAACTTTACCTAATTTTGTAGTTATGGCAGCAAGTGATGAAGCTGAGCTTGTTAGAATGATTAATACTTCTATAGATATCAATGATAGACCGTCTGCATTTAGATATCCAAGAGGAAATGGAATTGGAGTAAAACTACCATCAATTGATGAAAAAATTGAGATTGGAAAAGCAAGGGTAATAAAAGAAGGCAAAAAAGTTGCGATTATAAATTTTGGAGGAAGGTTAAATGAATGCTTAATAGCTTACAATAATCTTTCAAAAAAAGGAGTTACTCCATCAATTATAGATGCAAGATTTGCAAAGCCATTAGATGAAAATCTGTTTTGGCAATTAGCAATTGATCATGAAGTTATAATATCTATTGAAGAGGGATCAATAGGAGGCTTTGGATCTCACTTAGCACAGTTTTTATCAGAAAAAAGTTTACTCGATAATAGTTTGAAATTTAGAGCAATGACATTGCCAGATATATTTATTGATCATGATAAACCAGATTTAATGTATAAAATTGCAGGTCTCGATGCGCAAACTATTGAAAACAAAGTTTTCGACACTTTAAATTCAAAAGTAATAATTAAAAAAACGAATTAAACTGAACACTGAGCAATATTCATTAAATAGTGATCTAAAATAACACAATGCATCATTGCTTCACCAATTGGAACTGCTCTAATTCCAACACATGGATCATGTCTTCCTCTAACAGAGATTGATGTATTTTTTCCAAATTTATCTATTGTCTTACGTGATGTAAGTATTGAAGATGTGGGTTTTACAGCAAATGATATTACAATTTCTTGTCCCGTCGATATTCCACCAAGTATTCCCCCAGCATTGTTTGATTTAAATTTTGTAGATTTTCCTTTCTGGAATATTTCATCTGAATTTTGTTCCCCTGTTAATTGAGCAGAATTCATTCCAGATCCAATATTTACTCCTTTTACAGCATTAATACTCATCATTGCTGCTGCAATATCCATATCAAGTTTTGAATATATTGGTGCTCCAAGTCCTAAAGGTATACCTCTAGCCCGAACCTCAATAATTGCACCACATGAAGAACCTGCTTTTCTAATACTTAGTAAATACTTCTCCCATAGCTTTAAAATATTTTTATCTGGACAAAAAAATGGATTTTTCAAAATAAATTTGTCATCCCATTTGTTAACATCACAACCAAGTATGCCGAGTTGTGTTACTGCTCCAATCACTTTATATTTTTTACCAATTTTTTTTTCTAAAACTTTTTTAGCTATCGCACCAGCAGCAACTCTTGCAGCAGTTTCTCTTGCTGATTGTCTTCCACCACCTCTATAGTCTCTAATCCCATATTTTTTAAAGTATGTATAATCAGCATGCCCAGGTCGAAATTTATTTTTGATTGTTTCATAATCCCTAGATTTCATATCTTTGTTATAGATAATCATAGATATTGGTGTACCAGTTGTTTTTCCCTCAAATATTCCAGATAAAATATTTACCTTATCATCCTCTTTTCTTTGAGTTGTAAATTTTGATTGGCCAGGTTTTCTCTTATTTAGTTCGATTTGTATGTCTTTCTCTGAAATTTTTACATTTGGAGGACATCCATCAACAACACATCCAATTGCAGGCCCATGAGACTCCCCCCAAGTAGTGAAACGAAATATCTTTCCAAAAGTATTAAATGACATTAAATATATTATATAAGTTATTTTGTTAAAATTATGAATGAAAAAAACTCTCTTGGACTAGATAATTGCTTCAAGGACTATGAAAATCCTTTAAAACTATTTAATGAATGGTTTGCTGAAGCTAAAAAAACTGAAATTAATGATCCAAATGCTTTAGCTTTAGCCACAAGTACAAAAGATGGAATACCCAATGTGAGAATGGTTCTTTTGAAAGGTTTAGATGAAAATGGTTTTGTCTTTTATACAAATTTGAACAGTAAAAAAAGTAATGATATAAAATCCAATCCTTGGGTGTCCATGTGTTTTCATTGGAAAAGTCTGTTAAGACAAATTAGAATTGTTGGAAAAGTAAAAAAAGTATCAGATAATGATGCAGATACTTATTATAATTCAAGATCTTATGGAAGTCGAATTGGAGCATGGGCATCAAAACAAAGCATGGTTCTTCAAAATAGAGATGAATTAGATAAATCAATAGATTACTTTAAAAAGAAATATTCAGATGAAAAAAATGTACCTAGACCAGACTATTGGTCTGGATGGAACTTGGTACCTTCCGAAATTGAATTTTGGCTAGATGGTGAAAATAGAATTCATCAAAGACTAAAATATATAAAAGACTCAAAAGGAGATTGGGTAAAGAATTTATTAAGTCCTTAAAAATTTCTTTCTAAACTGAAAGATGTTAATTTTTTAAGCATGTCTTTCTCTTTAGACTCAGCAAAAATACTTAGAGAATTTGATGCAAGGTTTATAAAATACTGAGCCTTTGCATAACAATCGTTAATAATATTATTTGTTTTAATTAAATTTAGAATATATTTTAATTCTTTCTCATCTCTACTTTTTTTTTCGAAAATTCGCTTCAAATCATCTTTTTCTTTTTGGTTAATTTTTTGATACAGTAAAATAATTGGTAATGTAATTTTACCTTCATAGAAATCATTACCAATTTCCTTTCCAAAAAACTTTAAGTCTGAATTATAATCTAAAGTATCATCAGCAATTTGAAATGTAAGTCCTAGATTTTTCCCATAAAATTCCAATGCATCTTTCATTTTTTTTTCTTTATTTGCCAAAATTGATCCAACTTTTGTAGATGCAGCAAACAAGGAAGCTGTTTTTGCTGAAATAATTTTTAAGTAAGTTTCCTCCAACATATCTACTTCACTTTTATGTTGTAACTGCAATACCTCACCTTGCGATATTTCTGCAGATGTTGACGAAAGAAGTTTTAATACTTCTAAATTACCATCTTCGACCATCATTTCGAAACATCTACTTAACAAATAATCTCCAACTAAAATTGAAGATTGGTTACCCCAAATTTTATTTAAAGTCTTTTTTCCTCTTCGTATCTCACCATTATCTATTACATCGTCATGCATTAGAGTTGCCGCATGAATTAACTCAACGCATGCTGCTAGGTTTACATCTCTCGATCCTTTTTGATAACCACATAGTCTTGCTGATCCTAAAGTTAACAATGCTCTTAATCTCTTACCACCTGTCCTCAAGTGGTATCTTGTCATTTCATCAACTAAATCAACCTGACTTGATAATTTTGATTTTATTCTTTCTTCAACAAGAATTAGCTTATCTTCTACTGAGCTTTTTAGTTCAGAGTAAGAATTATTTATCTTGTTATTTAACTGAACAACTGTTCCCATTCCTTTAAACTAGTACAATACTAACAATATTATACTTATCAATTGACGCACCTCAAACTTCAACTATAAGTAGACTTTAAACTTTACAATAAATTTTATAAGCATAGATATGTTTTCAATTTTTAAAAAAAAAAAAATTATACCCCACATTAAATTAAGTGGAGTAATTGGCAACGTTGGAAAATTCAAACAAGGTATAGATTTTGCTAGCCAAGAGGAAATTATAAAAAAAGCTTTCTCAATAAAAAAAGCTCCAGCTGTTGCAATTTCAATTAATTCTCCAGGCGGATCCCCGGTACAATCACACTTAATTCATGATCAAATAAGGTCGTTAGCTAAAAAAAATAAAAAAAAAGTATTAATATTTGCTGAGGACGTTGCAGCTTCTGGTGGATACCTAATAGCTTGTTCTGGAGATGAAATTTATGCAAATCAAAGCTCGATAATAGGTTCTATAGGTGTAATATATTCATCATTTGGTTTCACCGATCTAATTAGTAAAATCGGTGTACAAAGAAGAGTATATACAGCAGGAAAAAATAAAAGCACTTTAGATCCTTTCATGGAAGAAAAACAAGAGGATATAGAAAGACTTAAAAATATTCAGTTAGACCTTCATAAAGATTTTATTGAAGTTGTGGAGAACAGCCGTTCAGATAAATTAAAAAAAGACTCAGGGATTGAATTATTTTCAGGAGAATTTTGGTCTGGCAGAAAAGCCAAAGAACTTGGTCTTATAGATGGTATAGGAAATGCAGATAAAATTTTAAAAGAAAAATTTGGAGATGATGTTATTATTAAAAAGTTTGAAAAACAAAAAGGGTGGATTGCTAGAAAATTATCGTCAGAGAGCCATACTGATAAAGTAATAAGTATTATAGAAGAAAGATCTATCTGGCAAAGATATGGTTTCTAAAAAAAAGAAAACAAAACCAGAGTATAAAAATTTTCAAGATACTATCTTGAATTTACAAAAATATTGGAGCAATCAAGGGTGTATTATTCTTCAGCCATACGATATGGAAGTCGGTGCTGGAACTTTTCATCCTGCTACAACTCTAAGATCGCTAGGACCTAAACCTTGGAAAGCTGCTTATGTCCAACCTTCAAGACGACCAACCGATGGTAGGTATGGTGACAACCCAAACCGATTGCAACATTATTATCAATTTCAAGTTATTATAAAACCATCTCCAAATAATATTAAAAAACTTTATTTAAATAGTTTAAATAAAATTGGTATAAATTATAAAGAGCATGATATTAGATTTGTTGAGGATGATTGGGAGAGTCCTACTTTAGGGGCAGCTGGATTGGGATGGGAAGTGTGGTGTGATGGAATGGAGATTACACAGTTTACATATTTTCAACAGATGGCAGGATTTGAATGTAAACCAGTTTCAGTTGAACTTACCTATGGACTTGAAAGAATTTGTATGTTCACACAACAAAAAAAAAATGTTTACGATTTAGATTGGAATGACAAAGGAATAAAATATAAAGACGTATTTCACCAAGCAGAAAAAGAATTTTCTTATTATAATTTTGAATTTGCAAATACTGATAATTTATTTAAGATTTTTGAAATGACTGAGCAAGAGGCGAAAAATTTACTCACAAAAAATGTATCTTTACCCGCTTATGACCAATGCTTAAAAGCAAGTCATATATTTAATATTTTAGATGCAAGAGGAGTTATAAGTGTAGCACAACGAGCTGAATATATAGCTAGAATAAGAGATATAACCAAAGGTGTTGCTGAGACTTGGATTAGAACTCAAATTTAACAATGTCAGAATTCTTTTTAGAACTTTTTACAGAGGAGGTGCCATCTAACCTTCAGGTAAAAGCTAGAAAATTCTTATTAACAAATTTTGAAAATTTATTTCATGATAAAAAAGTACCATTTAAAAAAAGTTTTTCTTACTCAGTACCAAATAGATTAGTTATATGCTTTGAAGGATTAAAAAAAAAAATTGTAGAAAAAAAATATGAAAAAAAGGGACCAAGTACTTTGGCCCCAAAAGAGGCACTAGCTGGCTTTTTAAAGTCGAACAATATCCATGAAAAAGATATTTTTAAAAAAAAGGTAGATAAGGGGGAATTTTATTTTTTTATTAAGCCTGAAAAAAAAATTGAAACATTTAATATTTTAAAAGAATTTATTCCAAAAATTTTAGATAGCATAGAATGGAAAAAATCTATGAGATGGGGAGATAGCTCATTAAGTTGGGCAAGGCCATTAAAGTCAATTTTGGCAATATTAGACGGTAAATTAATAGATTTTAAATACCATCATTTATCAAGCACTAATCAGACTTTTTTAGATAAGGAATTTGAGGAAAAAACAAAAAAAATAACTAACTTAAAGAATTACAAGAATAATTTAAAAAATCTTAACTTAATAATTGATCAATCATTAAGAAAGGATTTTATAAAACAAGAAATTCAAAAGATTTCAAATAGAAACAGCCTTAAAGTGGATATCAATCCTTTACTACTAGAAGAAGTTACTAATTTAGTAGAACAGCCAAATATAATTTTATGTAAATTTGATAAGAAATTTTTAAAAATTCCAAGAGAAATTTTAATTATAACAATGCAAAATCATCAAAAATATTTTCATGCTTTAGATAATAAAGGAGATATTACTAATCAATTTTTTGTAGTTGCGAATAATAAAGATTTAAAAGGCTTTATTAAGTCAGGAAATGAAAGAGTTATTGAAGCAAGATTAAGTGATGCAGAATTTTTTTGGAATAAAAATAAAAATCAAAATCTTCTTAAGCAAATGTCAAAATTGAAAAATATGAACTATTTTAAAGGTCTGGGTACGTATTTTGATAAAACTCAAAGAATGAGAAAATTAGGTGGCTTTATCTCAGATCAATTATTAATTAGTAAGGATAAAATTGAAATATCATGCTCAATATGTAAAGTCGACTTAGTTTCAGATTTGGTTGGTGAATTTCCTGAGCTACAAGGAATTATGGGAGGATACTTTGCTGAAACACAAGGTTTTGATAAGGAAGTATCTCTAGCAGTGAAAGAACATTATTTACCAAATTCATTAGAAAGCAAAATTCCAAAAAAATCTTATAGTTTAGCGCTTTCTCTTACAGACAAGTTAGATACACTGGTTGGTTTCTTTAGTATAAATCTTAAACCTACAGGCTCAAAAGATCCATTTGCACTTAGAAGAGCGGCTATCGGAATTATTAGATTGATTATTGAAAATAATATTAATCTTAAGTTAAAAGATTTAATTAATTATTCACTGTTACTATATCAAGAAAATGATTTTAAATTTGAAAATAGCATTGTTCAAAAAGATTTAGAAACTTTTTTAATCGATCGTCTTAAATATTATATGAAAGAAAAAAATATTAGAAGTGATATAATAAATGCAGGTTTAAATTCATTTGGAATAAATAATTTAAATAAAATTTATAAAAAATCTTTAGCTTTAGATAAAATTATTCTTAAAGAAAGTGGTCAAGATATTATTTCTAGTTACAAAAGAGCATCAAATATTTTAGAAAATGAGGTAGCAAAAAATAATATAGAATTATCAGAAATTGCAGACCCAGGCATTTTCAAAAATGAAATTGAAAAAAAATTATTCAAAAAAATTAAAGAGCTAAAAAAATACTTTACAAATTTAAACAATGATGAGAAGTATGAAATAACTCTAGATAATTTAAGATCTACAAAACCAATAATTTCTGATTTTTTTGATAATATTATTGTAAATGATGAAGATAATAATATTAAAAAAAATCGTTTGGAACTTTTGCAAATGTTCTGTAGAACTTTTGATAATTATATAAATTTTTCAAAAATTGAGAGCGTCTAGTGAAAAGCCAAGTAATAAATTTTAATTCTAAAGAGATAAAAAAAATAAAAAATCCAAAAAACCTTTTGGGCGGCAAAGGAGCAAATTTGTCTCAAATGGGAAGAATGGGTTTGCCAGTGCCACCTGGCTTTACAATTTCAACTAGTGTATGTGAACTTTTTTACAAGAATAAAAAGAAATTAGATAATAAAATTATTAAAGAAGTTAAAAAAGAACTTAAAAGTATTGAGAATTCTACTAATAAAAAATTTGGTGATTTAAACAATCCTTTGCTAGTTTCAGTTAGATCTGGTGCAAGAGTTTCAATGCCTGGTATGATGGATACAATTTTGAATCTTGGGCTTAATGACAAAACTGTTCAAGCTCTGGCAAAAAAAACTAATAACGAAAGATTTGCAAAAGATAGTTATAGAAGATTTATTCAAATGTATTCAAATGTAGTCCTAAATATAGAAAGTTATAATTTTGAAGAATTAATTGAAAACTATAAACTAACCAAGGGTGTTTTGTTAGACACAGATTTAGACGCAAAGGATTGGGATGATCTAATTCATGATTTTAAAAATGTGGTAAGAGATAAGGCTAAAAAAGAATTTCCACAAGATGTGCATCAACAACTTTTAGGTGCAATCACTGCTGTTTTTTTATCTTGGGAAAGTAATAGGGCAAAAGTTTATAGGAAATTAAATCAAATACCTGATAACTGGGGCACAGCTGTAAATGTTCAAGCGATGGTTTTTGGTAATATGGGAGATGATTGCGCTACAGGAGTTGTATTTACAAGAGATCCATCAACAGGAAAAAATAATATTTATGGGGAATATCTTATTAATGCTCAAGGAGAAGATGTTGTTGCAGGTACCCGCACACCTCAGCATATAACAAAAAAATCAAAAATAGATGCTGGTGCGAAGGAGGCATCCATGGAGGAAGTGATGCCAAAAGTTTTCAAAGAATTAAAAAAAATACTTCAAATGCTAGAAACATTTTATAAAGATATGCAAGATGTTGAATTCACAGTAGAAAATAATAAATTATGGATGTTACAAACAAGATCTGGAAAAAGAACATCTAAGTCAGCAGTAAAAATTGCTGTCGATTTAGTAAAAGAGAAATTGATTTCAAAAAAAGAAGCTATTTTGAGAATTGATCCAAATTCACTAGATACATTACTTCATCCTACTTTAGATGAAAAAAGCAATATTGAGGTTATTGCTAAAGGTCTTCCGGCCTCACCTGGAGCGGTAAGTGGTAAAGTAGTTTTTTCATCAGATGAAGCAGAAAGACTAAATGGTATGATGCAAAATACAATTTTAGTAAGAGTTGAAACTTCTCCAGAGGATATACATGGTATGCATGCAGCAAAGGGTATACTCACATCTAGAGGGGGTATGACTAGTCATGCAGCTGTTGTTGCTAGAGGTATGGGTAGACCTTGTGTCTCAGGATCCAGTGAGATTAATATCGATTATCAAAAATTTTTATTTAAAGCAGGGAATATTGAAGTCAAAGAGGGTGAGATGATTACTATTGATGGATCTACTGGCAGGATAATATTAGGCGAAGTGCAAACAGTTAAACCTGAAATATCCAGAGATTTTTCAAAATTAATGGGATGGGCTGATAAATATAGAAAACTGAACGTAAGGACTAACTCTGAAACTCCATTAGACACAAAAATAGCAAGAGAGTTTGGGGCTGAAGGAATTGGCCTGTGTAGGACCGAGCACATGTTTTTTGATGAAGATAGAATTTTATCAGTAAGAGAAATGATTTTATCTAAAACTTCAGAGGATAGAAATAAGGCATTAGCTAAACTGTTGCCTCATCAAAAAAAAGATTTTATAGAAATTTTTAAAATTATGAGTGGATTACCAGTAACTGTTAGACTTTTAGATCCCCCTCTACACGAATTTTTACCAAAAAACGAAAAAGAAATTAAAGATGTTTCAAATGCACTTAATTTATCGATTAAGGAAATTGAGTCTCGAATAGGCGAACTTCACGAACACAACCCAATGTTAGGACATAGAGGTTGTAGGTTAGGTATTTCTTTTCCTGAAATTTATGAAATGCAATGTAGAGCAATTTTTGAGGCTTTAATAGAATGTAAAAATAAGAAAATTAAATCAATTATTCCTGAAATTATGATCCCCTTGGTTTCTACAGAAGCAGAAATAGAAATAATGAAAGATTTGGTTGATAGAGTTGCAGACAAAGTAAAAACAGAAAATAAAATAAAAATAGACTACCTAGTCGGTACAATGATCGAATTACCAAGAGCTGCTATAAAAGCTAAAGATATAGCCAAACATGCTGACTTTTTCAGCTTTGGAACGAATGATTTAACTCAAACAACTTTTGGTATCAGCAGAGATGATAGTGGTAAATTTTTAAATGATTATATTGAAAATAAAATTTTTGATATTGATCCATTTATATCAATAGATGAAGGAGTGGGAGACTTAATTGAAATCGCTACTATAAAAGGAAGAAAGCAAAACAAAAAACTAAAATTAGGTATTTGTGGAGAGCACGGTGGAGATCCAAAAAGTATCGATTTTTGCTCAAACACAGGCCTTAATTATGTATCATGTTCACCTTATAGGGTGCCTGTTGCAAGACTTGCAGCGGCACAAGCACAGCTAAAAAAATAGAAATCAAATTTCTAATTTTAAATCAATCGCAGAAATACTATGAGTTAGACATCCAACAGAAATTCTGTTTACACCAGTTGAGGCTATTTTTTTTAAATTTTTTAAATTTACATTTCCAGAAGCTTCAGTTTCACATTTATCTCGAACTAACTGAACACCTTTTTTTAGATTTTTAACATTCATATTATCAAATAAAATTGTATCAAATTTTAAATCTAATATTTTTTTTCAATTGACTTAAATTGTCAACCTCTACTGTAATTTTTTTTCTATCTTTTTTGGCATCAATAATTAGTTTTCTTATGTTTGAATTAGCAATGTGGTTGTCCTTAATTAAGTATTCGTCACTTAAATTAAAACGATGGTTATAGCCACCACCGAGTTTAACAGCATATTTTTGTATAGCTCTTAGACCAGGTATAGTTTTTCTTGTACAGCAAATTTTTGTTTTTTTTCCAGCTATTCTTACAAAGTTATTTGTTTTTGTGGCTATGCCCGAAACATGAGATAAAAAATTTAGAGCCACTCTTTCACCAGATAATATATTTTTAACATTACCTTGGATTTCTGCAATTACTTGTTTTTTTTTAATTTTTGAACCTTCTTTTTTTTTAATTTTGAATAATATTTTTTTGTCAAGTATTTTGAAAGTTTGTTTAGCTAATTCTAAACCTCCAATGATACCATTAGCATTCGATATTACTTTTGCATTAATTTTTTTTGTACTTTTTAATAGTTTAGACGTTATATCTCCAGATGGATATAGATCTTCTTTTAAAGCATCTCTGCAAATTTTATAGATATATTTTTTTGATAATTTTATTTTAGACACAGAATTTATCTGCCAATCTCTGCCATTCTCTCAACTGATTTTCTAGCCTTTTCGATTGTTTCTTTACTCATAACAATTTCATTTGTCTCATTTTCAAGACAATCTAAGATTTTAGGAAGAGTTATTCTTTTCATATGGGGACATAGGTTACATGGTCTTATGAATTGAACATTTGGATTATCAATTTGAACATTATCACTCATTGAGCATTCAGTAACCATCATTACTTTTTCTGGTTGATTATCTTTTACATATTTAATCATGCCACTTGTTGAACCGGCAAAATCACTTGCATTAATAACATCTGGTGGGCATTCAGGGTGAGCTATAATTTTAATACCAGGATTATTTTTTCTAATTTCATTTATTTCATCATCATTAAATTGTTCATGTACTTCACATGTTCCTTTCCAAGAAATAATTTCAACATCTGTTTGTGATGATACATACTTTGCAAGGTAATCGTCTGGAAGAAATATTACTTTTTTAACACCTAAAGAGTTTACAATTTTTACAGCATTAGCTGATGTACAGCATACATCAGTTTCTGCTTTAACTTCAGCAGAAGTATTTACATAAGAAACGACTGGTACTCCTGGGTATTTCTTTTTTAAATTTCTTACGTCTTCACCAGTAATAGATGAGGATAAAGAACAACCAGCCCTCATATCAGGTAGGAAAACTTTTTTTTCAGGGCTCATTAATTTTGCGGTCTCGGCCATGAAATGTACTCCACACATTATTATCATATCAGCTTTTGTTTTTGCAGCTTCAATTGCAAGCGCAAGTGAGTCAGCTGAAAAATCAGAGATACCATGATAAATTTCAGGCGTTTGATAATTGTGTGCAAGTATTACTGCATTCTTTTCTTTTTTAAGTTTATTAATTTTGTAGATGTATGGTGCATGCGCAGACCATTCAATTTCAGGCATAGTCTTTGAAATTTTCTGATATATCTCATTAGTTGCTTTTTTTACTTCAGTATTAAATTCCATAGAACAAATCTATCAACTTGAAAGATAATTGTCATTCACTTATTCTGCCGCACAATTGCGGTTGTGCTGAAATTGGTAGACAGGCACGGTTGAGGGCCGTGTGAGCTTAGCTCATGAGAGTTCAAGTCTCTCCGACCGCACCATCTTTATTTGTCTTATTGTCTAATATTTAAAAAAAAATCATAACACCCAAGACAATAGCCAAGAACTCTATCTTTTTCCCTTTTTTTTAAAATAAGCAATATTAAATAATAAGGTATTCTCAAAATAAAATAAGAGTAGCCTATTATTTTATCCAATAAATCCCCCTTTTTTTTAATAAGAATTAAAAAACCTTTAGCTTCATAATAGCTTCTAGAAAGCCAACCCGAGATTCTTGAGCTTTGAGCAAGAATATGAAAAGTTTTAATATCCAAATTTACAACTAATCTTCCATATTTTTTTAATCTAAAAGATAGATCAAAATCTTCAGGTCCGAAAAAAACATTTCATCACCTAAACCTGATAGTCTGAGAGCATCTACTCTATAAATAGAGCAACAACCAGAAACTACATCAGTATCTTTTATTCCTTTATAAGACGGACTATCTATTATTCTTTTTTTTTTTAAATTCATTAACTTATGGAACTTTAAAAAACCCCAACTCCAATACCAGCCACACCACCAAATAGTATCTTTTAAACCTCCATGAATTATTTTAGGGGAGGCAGCAACAATATTTGTATCACTATTTAATGTCTTCACCATATGTTCTAAATAATTTTTTGTAATAATAAAATCACAGTCAATACGTGCAATATAATCATAATCCTGATTCAAAGAAAATTGATAACCTAAATTCAAACCTGCAGTACAACCTAAATTTACTGCCCACCTTTCATTTTTTATTTCTTTACTATCAATTAAATAAATTACCTTTTTTCCCTTATCCCTTATAATTGTATTTTTTTCGACTTTAACTATTTTAATATTTTTGTTTGGATTATAAATTATTTCTTCATCATCAATTTTTATATTATTTTTTGACCACTCAAAAATTTTTTCAAGGTGAATTTCTGCTGAATTGTTATTTACTAATATTATGTCAAAATTATCAAATGTACTTTGATAAATACTTTCAAGACATTTAATTGTATTTTTCCAGTCGTTCCAAGTGAGTACGGTGATCGCTAGATTTTTAGACATTAGTCATTAATATAGTAAATTACTAAAAATTAAATTATTAATCGTGTTTTACTTAGCACATAATATATGTTAACCCAATAATTTATGAAAATAAATACCAGCACAACATCAGTTATTTTACTAGTTGGGGGTTCTGGATCAAGATTTTCCTCATTAAATGAACAACCAAAACAGCTTTCAAAACTTAATAATGATTATATCTTAATGCATATTATCAAGAACCTTAACAAGTATGGATTAAATCATTTTATTTTACCCCTAGGATATAAAATAAATTTCTTTAAAAAATTTTTTAATTCTAAAAAAAATATAAAGAAATATAAATTCAATCTATTAAGTAAAAACTTTAAGAATTTTAACTTAAAAAAAAATAGAATTAATATTTCATTATTTAATGCTGGCAAGAATACAAATAAGATGAAAAGAGTTATTAAATCATTAAAATATATTATAGATAATGATTTGTTAATTGTTTATGGTGATGATCTATCTAATATAAAAATTAAGGAAGTTTTTAAAAAATATATTTATTTTAAGAAAAAAAAAGCTATCGCAACTGTATATAAAAAAAGATCTCAATATGGGCATGTGGTGATAAATAAAAATGGTTTTATCAAAAAATTTGTTGAAAAACCTACTTTTTCCAATCCAATCAATATTGGAAATTATCTTATAAATTCATCTTTAATTAAAAAATTTAAATCAAATAAAGAAATTGAAAGTAGTTTTTTGCCAAAACTAACAAAAAAAGGTTTGCTTGTAAGCTTTGAACACAAAGGATACTTTTATAGTATAAATGATAAAAAAGAGTTAATTACAGCAAAAAAAAAATTAAGAAATCTATAATGATAAAAAATATACTTGTAACCGGAGGACTAGGGTTATTAGGAAAACCTTTGGTGACTTTTTTGAAAAAAAAGAAATATAATGTCTTTGTTTTAGATAGATCAAAAAATAAAAAAAGAAATAGGTTGATTAAAGGTAAAAATACTAATTTTATTTACGGAAATTATCAAAACAAAAATTTTCTTAAAAAAACAATTAAAAACAGAAAAATAAATATTATATTTCATACCGGTGCCATAACCCAAGTATTGGAGGGTTTAAAATATCCACTTAAAACTTATAAAAATAATATAATGGGTACAATTAATATTCTCGAATGTATTAGACAAATTAATCCCAAAATTTTATTAATTTATAGCTCATCTGATAAAGCTTATGGTGAAATAAAAAAAAGAAATTACTTAGAAAGTGATAATTTAAACTCAATTTATCCTTATGATTTATCTAAGACATGTTCAGATTTAATATGTCAATCATATAGCAAAGTATATAACTTAAAAGTTGCAATTGTAAGATGTGGAAATTTATTCGGACCAGGTGACTTTAATAAAAATAGAATTATTCCAGAAACAATTCTATCAACTATAAAAAATCAAAGATTAAAAATTAGATCCTCAGGAAAATTAATTAGAGATTATCTTTACGTTGATGATGCAGTAAAAGCTTATTTTATGATAATGAATAAATTAAAAAATACTAATTCTAAAATTCTTATTTATAATGTTGGTTCAAAAGATAATTTGTCAGTAATAAAATTGGTTAATATGATTTTAGGTTTGATGAAAAGGAAAGATTTAAAGCCTATAATTTTAAATAAATCAAAAAAAGAATTAAAACTTCAAAAACTTAATGATAATAAAATACGAAAAGAATTAAAATGGAGACAAAGTATAACTATAAAAAAAGGTCTCAATAAAACCATAAATTGGTATAAAGAAAATAGAAATTTATTTTAGAGAAAAACATGTTTAATTTTAAGAGAAAAAGAAGAGCTTATTTAATGCCTATATTAAAAATATTAAGAAGGGTATTTAATACTCTTAAAAAATATGCCTATCCGAACTATAAACTGAATCCAACTGTGTATGACATGTATAAAGCAGACCAAATTAAAAATTGTTATGAACATTTTAAAAAATATTTCAAAACTGCCGTGTTATTAAATTCAGAAAATATTAGAGGTCATGCAATAAATTTAGCAAATGCGAATGATAAAGATCCAAAAAATTATTACTTAGAATTTGGAGTTTTTAGTGGAACCTCAATAAATTTTTTTTCACAAAAAATAAATAAAAATATTTATGGTTTTGATTCATTTGAGGGACTTAAAGAAGATTGGTTGGGAACCTCAGTAATTAAAGGAACTTTTGATTTAAAAAAACAAATTCCAAAATTAAATAATAATGTGATACCTATAGCTGGATGGGTACAAGATACACTGCCTAAATTCCTCAGTGACAAAAAACCTAAAATCAATTTTGTCCATATGGATATTGATACTTATGAGTCGTCAAAATTTGTATTAGAAAATATAAAGCCTTTTCTAATAAAAGGAGCAATAATTTTATTTGACGAACTCTATAATTTTGAAGGATGGGATGTGGGGGAATATAAAGCCTTAACAGAAGTTTTCGATGAAAAAGATTATGGTTTTGTTTCTTTTTCTACCGATACTTCACAGGCTGCAATAAAGATTTTAAACTAAACAAACCAATCAGGTTTAATAAATTTAATAAGTGCATTATTACACTTATATTTTTCTGAAAAATTGAAATTATTATTTTTTATTTTTATTAAAGCAAAAGGATAAAAATTTTCTATAAGGACTTTTCCCAATTTTTCATTTTCAAAAAAAATATCTTGATCTATTTCAACTGTTCCTTCAATGACTTTGAATGGAAGAAGTCTTTTAGAAAGTTTGTCTTTAAGCTTAATCCTTGCAGTATTCTCTTGTCCAACATAACAACCTTTTTTAAAATCTATACCATTTAATTCTTCGAAATTACATTCAATACCAAAAATTTTATTTTGCAATTTATCAGAATTTATTTGAGCAATACCTAACTCGTGACTAAGTTTATAATATTCATTAATTGAACTGGGTTTTAAATTTAATTTTTTAATTGATAAGTATAGTTTTTCAAGATTTATAATTAATCGTGCACCAAGTTTTGAGGTTCTTGGATCAAGAAATACTGGGTCTTCTCTAAATCTAATTGTATGTCCTTCTTCATTTTTAGTATTTTCAAGGCTCAAGAATTTTTCTTTACTTATCGAAGCAACTACAAACTCATTACTTAAATTTAAAATTTCTATTTTAGATCTTAATTTATATAAATTTAACTTATTAAATAGATCATTAGCCTGTTTTTTTTCACAATCTAAAAAAAAAACCATTTTTATGTTTAATGATCAAAAAATCAAATAAATACTTACCCTGGGGTGTCAATAAAGATGAAAAAATACTTAACTTATCACTGACTTTTTTAATATTATTTGAAATAATGTTTTGAAGAAATTCTTCTGTATCTTTACCATGTACATAAAGTATACCTCTATCTTCTAATGCGTAAATATTGTTGATATTCATATTTGATTAACTTTTAATTATAATATAGTTATTTTCTTTAAAAATGTTAGATCTCATAATTAAAAATGGCTCGTGTTTTATTAATGGAGAGTTAAAAGATCTAGATATAGGTGTAAAAAACGGAAAAATTAAAAAAATTGGCATAATATCAGAAGAGGCCAAGGAAATTTACAACGCAAAAAATCAAACAGTTTTACCAGGGTGTATAGACACCCAAACACATTTTAGAGAACCAGGCTCAACTGATACTGAAGATCTTAATTCTGGAAGCAGAGCGGCAGTTGCAGGTGGAATTACAGCAGTATTTGAGATGCCTAATACCAACCCACCTACAGCAAACAAAGTAGAGTTTCAAAAAAAATTAGATCTTGCAAGAAATAGAATGTATTGCAACTATGCCTTTTATTTTGGTGCAACCGCCGATAACGCAAATGAATTAGCAGATTTGAAAAATTTAACTGGATGCTGTGGAATAAAACTTTTTGCTGGTTCTTCAACTGGAAATTTATTAGTAGCAGATGAAAAGGATATTGAAAAAGTATTTCAAAATAGTTCAAAAGTTGTTGCAGTTCATTCTGAGGATGAAGAAATTCTAAATATTAATAAAAAATTGATTAAAAAAGGCGATGTTCATTCTCACCCTATTTGGAGAAGCGATGAATGTGCAATTTCCTCAACAAGAAGAATTGTTAAAATAGCAGAAAGATATAATAAAAAAGCACATATACTTCATATTACCACCAAACAAGAAATTGACTTTTTATCACAGCATAAAGGGAATATAACATTTGAAATAACTCCTCAACATTTAACAATCTATGCTCCAGATTGTTATGACAATCTAGGAACATACGCACAAATGAATCCTCCTATAAGAGATAAATCACATTATGATAGATTATGGTACGCAGTTAAAAATAATTTAAACGATACAATAGGATCAGATCACGCACCTCATTTAAAGATAAATAAAGAAAAAGAATACCCTAACTCTCCATCAGGTATGCCAGGTGTACAAACTCTTATGCCAGTTATGCTAAATCATATAAATAACAAAAAATTAACTTTAAAGCAGTTGATCAATCTTGTTTGTGAAAATCCAGTTAAGATTTTTGGAATTAAAAATAAAGGATTTATTAAGGAGAAATTTGATGCTGATTTTACTATCGTTGATATGAACAAAACAATTGAAATTAAAAACGAAAATATTGAGAGTAAATGTGGGTGGACTCCTTTTAATGGTTATAAATTTAAAGGAAAACCAGTTTCAACAATTATTGCAGGTAAAATTAAAATGAAAGATGGTAAGTTATTAGGAGAGCCAGAGGGAGCTCCATTAGAATTCAGCTAAGCTCAAATTTTTATTTTTTTACAAATAAAAATATCTTGTTCTATTTCCCATTCAAAATTATTTTCTTTACACCAGTTTACTAAATAATTTTTTTTTGGGTAGTTTTGAAAAGAATTATTAAAAAGCCTTATGTCATCAATTAAAATATTTATACCTTCAAATTTTTCTAGGTATTTTTCAATAAAATATAATTCTTTTTTAATAGGTGTGGCACTTTCCTCATCTCCAAAAGTCTTTATATTTTTTATATGATCATGACAAAGATGTGCATCAAGGTAAATACAAATATTTTTGTAATCAAGTACTTTTTCTATAGCATCTAAAAGTATATCCTCACTTTTTCCAAATATTAGTTCAACATTTTTAAAGTTGGATAATTTTTTTTTGGCTAATTCGAATAAATCTTTATCTGCTTCGATTGAGACAGTTTTTTTTGATATATTTGATAAAATTTTTGTAGTTTCTCCGTAATATGTACCAGTTTCTATCCATGCTGAGTTGTCCAAGTTATTATTTTCTATGATTTTATGTTTAATAAACTCAGGTGATGGTGGAGTAAAATTTCTTTTTCTCCAGTTTTTAATTTGTTTTTGGTTTTTTAATAACCAAAAAATGTTTGTAAGAGATTTTATTTTCAATTGATTTACTTCTACTTTAAAATATTATTTTTGATTAAATCCTCTTTAATTTCCTCTAGAATTTTTGGATCGTCAATTGTAGCAGGTACTTTATAATCTTCTTTATCAGCTATTTTTCTAACTGTTCCCCTTAATATTTTGCCTGATCTTGTCTTTGGAAGTCTTTTTACAACTATAGCTATCTTAAAAGCGGCAACAGGTCCAATCTTATCCCTAACCATTTTTATACACTCTTTTGATATATTTTCATTATCCTCATCAACTCCAGATTTTAATGTTAACAAACCAATTGGTAGTTGTCCTTTAAGTTTATCAGCTATACCAACCACAGCACATTCAGCAACGCATTTATGTTCGGACAAAACTTCTTCGATCGCTCCTGTAGATAGTCTATGACCAGCTACATTTATAATGTCATCTGTACGTGACATAATCCAGATATAACCATCTTCATCAATATGTCCCGCATCATAGGTTTGATAATATCCCTCATAATTTGACATGTAATTTTCTTTATATCTTTGATCAGCATTCCAAAGTGTTGGAAAGGTTCCAGGTGGTAAAGGGAGCTTAACAACTATGTCTCCCATTTCATTGGCATTAGCTAAAGTTTTATCTGATCTTATTATTTTTACATCGTAACCTGGAACGGCTTTACATGCTGAACCATATTTAGTTTCCATCATTTCAATACCTGTACAGTTTGAACTAATTGCCCAGCTTGTTTCAGTTTGCCACCAATGGTCAATCACTGGAACTTTTAATAAATTTTCTGCCCATTTAATTGTGTCTGGATCTGCTCTTTCTCCAGCAAGGAAAAGACTTTCAAATTTACTTAAATCATATTTTGAAAAAAATTTTCCATCAGGATCTTCTTTTTTGATAGCTCTAAATGCTGTAGGGGCAGTAAATAAAGATTTTACCTTATAATCAGAAATAATTTTCCAGAAAGCACCTGCATCTGGAGTGCCAACTGGCTTACCTTCAAAGAGTACTGTTGTGCATCCTTTAAATAATGGTGCATAGACTATATAGGAATGCCCAACAATCCATCCAATATCACTAGCAGACCACCAAACATCACCTTGATCAATGTTATAAATATTTTTCATAGTCCATTTAAGTGCAACGATATGTCCACCAATATCTCTAACTATACCTTTGGGTACCCCTGTTGTTCCTGATGTATAAAGAATATAAGCATAATCATTTGAATTCATTTCTAAACAGTCAGTATCTTTTGCATTTACTAAACTTTCATCCCAGCTTATCTCCAGTGGTGCATTTAATTTAATTTCATGACCCTTCCTTTGGTAAAAAATTACTTTCTTCAATTTATGTTTTGCAAGCTTTAGAGCTCCATCTACCAATGGCCGATACTCCACAGTCCTATTTGGTTCAAATCCACATGATGATGTTACTAAAATTTTTGCTTTACTATCATCTATTCGGCTCGCTAGCTCGTTTGAGGCAAATCCACCAAAAACTACAGAGTGTATAGCGCCTATTCTTCCACATGCTAACATTGCTATTACTGCTTCTGGAACCATCGGCATGTAAATTACAACTCTATCTCCTTTTTCAACACCTTGGTTTTTAAGTGCTCCAGCAAATTTGGAAACTCTCGATTTTAACTCATTAAAAGTGTATTTTTCCTTGTTACCTGTTATTGGACTATCATAAATAAGGGCTGTATTGTCTCCCAAACCATTCTCAACATGCAGGTCTAAAGCGTTGTAGCAAGTATTTGTCTTGCCATCCTCATACCACTTGTAAAATGGAGGGTTAGAACTGTTAAGGATTTTTGTTGGCTTCTTAAACCAAAAGATATCATCAGATAAGGATTTCCAAAAATCCTCAGGATTTTTTATTGATTTTTCGTAAATTTCTTTAAAATTCATATTTATCTTACTGATTCAAAATTGCATTAATTGCTTGATATTTAAGCAACAAGTTGCATTTAATTTCAAAAAGCCAATAAAATCAACATAAATAAGAGGTAAAAAAGTCTTCTATAAACTATCTTAATTTGGTAATTAAGCCCTTAACTTTGGTAGATAGAAATATCTACTATAGTTTATATAAACTATAAAAACTAACTAAAGAGGGAGTTTTTTATGAAAAAACTTAAACTGTTTGCTTTAGCAGCTGTAGCTCTATTGGGCTTTGCTGGTGCAGCAAACGCATCGACTGTCCTTTTGGCATCTGATGACTTCGTTGGAATATCTTTTTGGATAATTTCAATGGGTATGTTAGCTGCTACAGTATTCTTTTTCATGGAAAGAGGATCAGTAGCTGCTGGATGGAAAACATCAGTAACAGTAGCAGGACTTGTAACTGGTATTGCATTCATACACTACGTATACATGAGAGATGTATGGGTTCAAACAGGTGACTCACCAACAGTATACAGATATATTGACTGGTTAATCACTGTACCACTACAGATGATAGAATTTTATTTAATTCTAGCAGCTGTGAGAAAAGTATCAGCTAACATCTTCTGGAGACTATTAATTGGTTCTCTAGTTATGTTAATTGGAGGATACTTAGGAGAAGCAGGTTACATCAACGCAATGCTTGGTTTCATAATCGGTATGGCTGGATGGATCTACATCTTATATGAAGTATTTTCAGGTGAAGCTGGTAAAATGGCAGCTAAAAGCGGTAACAGAGGATTAAGTACTGCATTTGGCGCTATGAGAATGATCGTAACAGTAGGTTGGGCAATTTACCCATTAGGTTATGTATTTGGTTACCTAACAGGTGGAGTAGATGCTAACACACTTAACGTGATTTATAACTTAGCTGACTTTATTAACAAGATCGCATTCGGTCTAGTTATTTGGAGCGCAGCTGTTTCTCAGCCAGGAGCTAGAAGAGCATAATAATAACTGAAGTTATTTAAATAGGGCGATATGTTTACATATTGCCCTATTTTTTTTTGTCTTTATATTAATTGAATGCCTAAAATTACATACGTCGAGAACGAAGGAAAATCACATACAGTTGAAGTTGACAATGGTCTTACAGTAATGGAGGGGGCTGTTCAAAACAATATTCCAGGAATTGATGCTGACTGTGGAGGAAGTATGGCTTGCGCAACATGCCATGTTTATGTCAAAGAAGAATGGTTTGATAAGATAAATAAAAAATCTGAAGGGGAAGACGACATGCTGGATCAGGCATTCGAACCAAATAAATTTAGTAGATTAAGCTGTCAAATTTCAGTTAGCAATGAGTTAGATGGATTGGTAGTTGATCTACCAAAAAAACAATGATCAAAACAGATGCATTAATAATTGGAGCAGGTCCCACAGGATTATTCACCGCTCATCAATTGAGATTAATTGGTCTATCTTGTGAAGTTGTAGACAATTTAGATAAAATTGGTGGACAATGTATTGAACTTTATCCTGATAAACCTATATACGATATCCCTGCAGTTCCTGAATGCACAGGTGAGGAGCTAACAAACAATTTAATCAATCAATTAAAACCTTTTGATATTAAATTTCATTTAAACGAAAGGGTTGATGAAATTAAAAAAGAAAATGAATCTTGGTTTGTTAAAACAAATAATGGAACTTCTTTTAATACACCTAATGTAATTATTGCTGGTGGCGTCGGATCTTTTGAGCCAAGGAAATTTACACCAAAAGAATGTGAAAAATTTGAGGGGAAATCAATTTTTTATTCTATTAAAGATAAAAATGTTTTTAAAAACAAAATAGTTTCAATTTTTGGTGGTGGAGATAGCGCTCTAGATTGGGCAGTTGAATTATCAAGTAATTCAAAGGTAAATTTAATTCATAGACGTGATGAATTTAGGGGAGCCCAGTCAACATTAGAAAAAGTTTATGAGCTTGAAAAAGCAGGAAAAATTAAGTTATTTACCAAATATCAACTAAAATCTGTGAAGGGAAATGATCAGATTGATAGTATCGATATCGAAAATGAAAACAAAGAAATACAAAATTTAAAGTCTGATTACGTTTTAGGTTTTTTTGGTCTGATCATGCAACTGGGTCCCATTGCAAATTGGGGGCTAAATTTAAACAAAAAAACTATAGAAGTTGATACTGAAAAGTTTGAAACAAACCAAAAAGGAATATATGCGGTAGGTGATATATGCACTTATCCAGGAAAACTTAAATTAATTTTATCAGGCTTTCATGAGGGCGCATTAGCTGCAAGAGCGTGTTTTAAATTAGCAAGACCAGATGAAAAATACAGATTTGAGTTCACAACATCATCAAAAAAAATCAAAGACCGACTTGGTGTAAAAAGTGATTGATCTATACGCAGCAGATACCCCAAATGGAAAAAAAATATCCATTATGCTTGAGGAAATCAATCTTCCATATAAAGTTATTCCAGTTAATCTTTCTGAAGGAGAGCAATTTAACGAAGACTTTGTAAAAATTAGCCCCTTTAGCAAAATTCCAGTAATTAAAGACAGTGATAACAATAAAAGTGTTTTTGGTTCAGGTGCAATTTTAATTTATTTGGCTGAAAAAACTCAAAAATTTTATAATAAAGAAAATAAAATAAATATAGATCAATGGTTGATGGCGCAAATGGGATTAGTTGGTCCACTAATTGGAGCATATCATTCTTTCTATCGTTTTAATAAAGGTAAAAGTAAATATGGGGAAGAAAGATATTTTAAAATAACAAAAGATTTGTATCAAAGATTAAATGATAGATTATCTGTATCAAAATATCTTGCAGGAGAAGAATACACAATAGCAGATATAGCTACTTGGCCATGGATAGCCAGGCATCAATGGCACGATATAGGCCTAAAAAATTTTCAACAATTGACTAAATGGTATTTAAATATTGCTGAGAGACAGGCAGTGAAAAAGGGCTATGAGTTTATGAAACAAGGAGATAAGATTCCTTTGCCATAAATTTATGGAAAAAAATTATAAAAATTATTTTAAATACTATTTAATATCAATCTCAGTATTTGCAGTATTTTGGTTATATCTAAAGCATTCTGTAGGAAATGATTCTACTATCTCTGAATGGATTATAAATTATCAGGGTGGTTTTACAAGAAGAGGTTTGCCAGGAGAAATTGCTTTTCATATTGCACTTTTTTTAGATTTAAAATTAAGATTTGTAATCTTATTAATGCAAATCTTTTTTTACTTACTCTATATTTTTTTAATATATAAATTTTTCAAAAAAGTTAAAACAAATGCTGTTATTTTATTTGCATTATTTACTCCAATATTTTTAATTTATCATGTTGCTGAACTTGAGGTTTTAGCAAGAAAAGAATTATTTTTGTTTATTGGCTTTATATGGTTTTATAATATCTCAAATAGAGGAAATTTTTTAAAACCTATTTTGTGGATTATTTTTATTTTACCTCTGGTGTCCATATTGTATGAACCCGCAATTTTCTATTATAGTTTTTTTGCTGCAGTCATAATTTTGAAAATGAAAGACGAAAAACTAATTAAAATTTTAAGTATAATATTTTTAATTTTTTTACCATCAGTTGTTATTTCTTGGTTTAGTGCCTTTTCTATTATTTCGAAAGAGGGTTTTGAAATAATGAAAACTTCTTTAATGGATAATTTTGGAGAGACTTGTTATATGTCTTGTGGGTTAATGGACACTAAAAGAGAAGCTATTGTTCATATAAAAGCCACCATAAGCAAATTAACAGAAAAAGAAAATAGTATATTCATCTACTTATTCAGATATTTTTTAATAATGCTAATTGGGTCTGGTCCGTTATTGTTACTTATAAAAAATTCAGAATTCAAAAATAAAGTACTTAAATTTAAAAAATTAATTTTAGTATTTATTTTTCTAAATATTTTTGTTCCCATTCATTGGTTAATGTTTATTGATTGGGGTAGAGCTGTGAATATTACTTATGTTTCATCATTATTGTTCTTTTTTTATTTGTATAAAGAAAAATATATAAATATAAATTTTTTAAAAATTGAAAAACAAAGTCTTAAAATAATAAAAATATTTCAAAAAAATATTAAATTAAAGTCAAAAACATTGATAACAATTATTTTTTTGATTTTTGCATTTGGTTGGAGTCCCCCAACTCTTTTATCAGCAGATGTAAATTCGTTTCCAGGATATAGAATACCGTATAAAACAATTAAATTTTTATTACTTATGAATAGCAATTAATGAAATCTAGAGCATTCAATATCTATTTAGGAATTTCTATTATTGCATCTATAATATTTTCAACATTAATGTGGGAAAAAATTTCATTGCCATTTAATGACCCTGGAATAGTTGGGGAATATTCAAAAAAGGAGTTCAATCCAGCAAATGATATTTTAAGATATTTAATCTTTATTTTTTTTCCAATACTTATTTTTTTTTCTCAGATTTTTTTT
The DNA here is from genome assembly GCA_045566195.1 of Candidatus Pelagibacter sp. Classification (GTDB taxonomy): domain Bacteria; phylum Pseudomonadota; class Alphaproteobacteria; order Pelagibacterales; family Pelagibacteraceae; genus Pelagibacter. Next base: position 29,661 of record JBJLDV010000017.1, read on the forward strand.
AACAAAGAGAAATTTAAATATTTCATCTTAAATTTAAATGATAATTCATTAATCGAATTACAAAAAAATTATTCAATATTATTTTTATTTACACTGTTTTTGTTACTTCTTATTCTCGAATTTTTGTCAGTTAAATTTCAATTACATAATTTAGATTTAATGCACGAAGGTCAACAACTTAGTTCAGCCTTTAAAAATTTCCAAGATGGGTCTTTGTGGTCAGGTTCATATATAACAACAGGACTATTCTACGAGACACTAAGCTCAAATATTATTTGGAATTTATTTGAAGTAGAAACAATTGGTTTAAAAAGAATAATGGATATTTTTTTAATTTTTATTTTAAAAATACTTTTAATCGTTTTGTCATTAAAAATTACTAATTTCCTTAAATTACAAATTTTTTATAAAAATATTTTTTTATTTTAACTACAATGATATTTTTATCTATTATAGATTATGATATCACAAGCGTGGATCATTCAGGATCAAGAGAGATACCAATTATTTTATCTTTAATATTCATTGTGACTTTTTTTCAAAGTAAAAAAGCGAGTAGAATTATACTTTTTATATTTGGTTTTTTAAGTATTGCTACCTTGTTTTGGGGTATAGATCGAGGTTTAGTAGTAAACTTAATAATAATAAGTTTTCTTTTATTTTTTTTAATAAGAAAAAATTATAGAGAATTAATATTTTTATCCTCCTCAATTTTATTTTGGTGGATTATATTTTATTTAATCCTAGGGGATGAATTTACTTATTTTATATCTAACACTATCTCTATTTATAGCTATATAAGCTATATACATGGTATAATTCATCCGACACCATTTGGGGACCATCCTGATTCTTATAGGGCTACCAAGACTCTTATTTCTATTATTTTAATTTCAATACTGACTATTAATTTATTTTTTATTGATAACAAAAAATATCATTCAGGATTTAAATTTTTTTTAATGTTTTTATGCTTTGTATCTATTTTCAGCTATGTATATGTTGTTGGAAGGTCTGATGGACCACATATTAAACATATTTTTGGTTATCCAATAATATTTTTATCAATTTTCTCTTTATATTTTTTATTATTTTTTTTTCGATAAAAGAGTTAAAATTTTTAATTTGAAATTTAAAAATTATTTTTTAATTTTAATTTCTGTAATATTTTTCTATTCATTTTACGAAATCAATTTTAAAAAAATTAAAAGCTATCCCAGTAGGTTCATTGAATATATAAATTTAAATGACACAAATTTTATTAATAATCAAGAAATCAATTTTATAAATAAGGCGGAAACTTTATTTGAAAATGAAAATTGTGTTCAACTTTTTTCACATGATGCTGCATTACACTATTTATTAAAAAAAAAAAGTTGTACAAAATACTATTTAATATGGAGTGTTGGGTCTATTCCTGATCAGAATAATTTCATTGGTGAATTAGGTGATACAAATTTTATAATATCTGAGGGGGCTAAATTTAATTGGCTAGCACCATTAGAAGAAAGATTAAATCTAGTAAATAACTATATTTTAAAAAATTTTGAAGTTATTGATACGATAGAAAATTGGGATATTTTAAAAAGAAAAATCAATTAATCGTCTGCGTAAACTTTTTCTTCTTTTTCGTGTTTTTCTTGAGCTGCAATACATAGCGAAGCTACAGGTCTTGCCATTAATCTTTTTAATCCTATGGGTTCTGCAGTTTCTTCACAAAAACCATAAGTTCCATCCTTAAGTTTTTTAAGAGCTGAGTCTATTTTTGAAATTAATTTTATTTGCCTGTTAATTGCTCTCATTTCAACATTTTTTTCTGTATAAGAACTTGCTTGGTCAACTATATCAGCAGACGTGCTATTATCATCAAGTGAGTTATTATACAATGCTTCATTGTTTGATTTAACTAAGTCCTTTTTCCATTCTAATAATTTGTTTTTAAAATAAGCTTTATGTTTTTCACACATATACTTTTCAGTACTTTTTGGGATGTAGTTTTTAGATATTCTAACCATTTTTATTAGATTAAACGCTGCGGAGTATATTCAGCAATTAATTGGTGTCAAGAATGGTTTAGTTGTATAAATTCAAGGAAATGTTTAATTACAGAAAAAAAATATTAAATTTTTTTTATATTTTTCTAATAATTCATCTAATTATTTGGACTTTGGTTCCTACCCTAACTAATAATAATCTTCCACTTGATACTATTGAAGCTTTAGCGTGGGGTAGCAATTTGAATTGGGGTTTTAGTAAACACCCTCCTGCAAGCGCTTTTTTTGTAGAGATTTTTTACTTTTTTTTTGGCAATAGTGATTGGGTTTATTATTTATTGAGCCAAATATTTGTTATATTTTCTTTTTTTATAGTTTTTAAAGTAAGTGAAAAAATATTTAATGATAAAATATTAGGCATTCTCTCAGTTTTGTTATTAGAAGGTATTTATTTTTATAATTTTACCACCCCTGAGTTTAACGTTAACGTTTGTCAGTTACCTTTTTGGTCTTTGGTTGTTTATTTTTCGTGGGAAATTTTTTATAAAAAAATAATAAATTTTTATGATATTACTTATTTAGCAATCTTTGCAGCAATTGGCTTTTTATCTAAATATTTATTCATTTATATTTTAATCACAATTTTTATATTGTTTCTTTATCAAATAAAAATTTTAAAAGAGAGAAAATTTGATTTTAAGTATATAATTAGTCTTGAAATATTTTTTGTACTTTTAATACCACATTTTATTTGGCTATTTCAAAATGACTTCATTACATTTACTTATGCTTTTTCTCGCGCAGGATTAGAACAAGTTAATTATTTAAATCATATTAAATTCCCATTAATATTTCTCATTAAACAACTATTAATCATTTTACCAACCCTTATTTTATTATATTTCCTACTTAAGAAAATTAAAATTAAATTTAATATAAAAGACAGAAAATTTATATTTTTACTATTAATTAATCTGTTGCCAATTTTTCTTATGTTTATTACTTCAATAATTACTGGTTCTAAAATTAGAACAATGTGGATGACACCATTTTATTTATTCTTTGGAACTTTTTTAGTTTATATTTTTCAAAAATATATAAACATAAATAAGTTAAAAAATTTTATTATTTGTTTTATATTTTTATTTTTAATATCACCAATAAGTTATGCAACTATTTCGCTTATTAAGGACAATAAAAGAACAGACTATCCCGGCAATACGATTGCAATTGATATTCAAAAAAAATGGGACTCAGAATTTGATGATACAATAAATGTGGTTTTAGGCAATGAATGGATTGCAGGAAATCTATCATATCATTTAAAATCAAGACCATCCTGGGAAGGAAAGGTAGATAAAACCAAATTAGAAAGTTATAATAAATATATTTGTTTAGATGAAGTTTGCATAGGAGCCAAATGAATAATTTTTTTGACACAAAATTAAAAAAAATAATTTTTATTATTATAGTTGTGGCAGTTATAGAATTTTCAGGTCGTGGTATATTTGTATCTTTAATAAGGTTTTTAAATTCAGTTAATTAGCTTTATGAAAGTGAAAATACTGATACCTATTTATAATGATTGGAACTCAGTAAAACGTTTAGTTGATAATATTGATAAAGTTATAAATGATATTGACTGTGATTTTTCAATTATAATTGTAAATGATGCATCAACACAAAAAAAACCAGAGAATTGTTTTAACTTCAAAAATTTAAAATCAATCAAAATTATAAATATGCTTGAAAATCGTGGTCATGGTAGATGTAATGCAGCAGGGCTAAAATATATTTATGAAAATGAAGATTTTGATTATGTTTTACCCATGGATGGAGATGGTGAAGATAGGCCTGAGGAGATAATACAATTTGTAGAAAAAATTAAAACTGATCCAGAAATACCAGTTGTTGGTGAGAGGATAAAAAGATCTGAAAGTAATTTATTTAAGTTTTGCTATGTAGTTCATAAAATTCTTACTTTTATTTTTACTGGAAAATCAATTAAATTTGGACATTTTAGTTGCATTCCAAAAAGTATTGTTAAAGAAATGGTTAATGAAAAAGCAACATGGAATTGCTATTCAGCCTCTTTAGTAAAAATTACCAAAGAAAGAAATTCAATCCCATCTATTCGAGGAAAAAGGTATTTTGATTTGTCAAAAATGAGTTTTTATAATTTAATTATCCATTCGTTTTCAATTATAAGTGTCTTTAAATATAACGTTTTAATTAGATCTGTTTTTTATTTGTTTATTTACTTATTCTTAATTTATCCAAAGCTATCATTTATTACCTTTTTGCCTTTCATTTTCATTACTATTTTTACATCTTTAATATTCATTTTATCAAAGCGGGAAAATCTTGATGAATATAATAATTGTTTAGAAAACGTAGGAAATATTGAAGTTGTTAAGTAGCTTTTATTCTTGGTAATGAATAAAAATCAGCTGTATCAATTTTAGAAGAATGATCTCTTCTCATATTCCATTTTTTATAAACGCCAGCACTTGCAAGACTTAATGTAGATCTTCCATAACGGTAATTTGTATTATCCATTGATCTCATCAATCTATTTATTTTTTCATCTTTTTCAGATGAGAATAAATTTTCCTTATTGTTTTCATTTGATAATCCCGTTAGCATCACACCTGCTTTTTGGTATCGACAGCCATGTCTAAAGATATCTTCTAAAATTGAAACCGCAGCTGTAACGGTTTCAATACTATTATTTGTTGCTATTGGAAAATCAATTGTTTTTGAATTTGAATAGTAACCAAAGTTTCTTTGGAAGGGACTTGTTCTAACAAAAACTGTTATTGCTTTTGCAACTAAATTTTCTGATCTGATTTTTTCAGATGCATTTAAGCAGTAATTTGCAACTGCTTCTTTCAGTTCTTGAAAATGTTCAACTCTTTTTCCAAATGAACGAGATACAACACAACTCTTTCTTTTTGATTGTGTCGTTTCTAAATCAATACATGGAATACCTCTAAGCTCCATAGCTGTTCTTGAACTTAAAACATTTGAACATTTTTTAATCCAAGTATTTGATTTATTTTTTAACTGCTTGGCGTTATAAACTCCGTGTTTTTGATAAAATTTAGTTAACTGTCTTCCAACTCCCCATACGTCATTTATTTCGATTTTTTCTAATATCGGATCAATATTTTCTATGCCTATTAGGCTAGTCACACCTGATTTCTTTTTCTTTGCTATATGATTTGCAATTTTGCTTAAAGTTTTTGTTTTTGCTATACCAATACTGGTTGGAATACCAGTCCATTGCAAAACAGTATTTCTAATTTCTTTTCCAACTTCTTCAATTTCTTTATCTGAAAAGTTCGATAAATCCATAAATGCTTCATCAATAGAATAAACTTCTATATCAGAATTAAATCTTTTAAGTGTTCTCATTACTCTTCTGGATAAGTCACCATAAAGAGAGTAATTTGATGAAAAAACATGAACATTGTTTTTTATAATAATATTTTTTGCTTTAAAGTAAGGTTCTCCCATTTTGATACCTAATGCCTTTGCTTCATTAGATCTTGAAATAATGCAGCCATCATTATTAGATAGAACTACAACAGGTTTTTTTCTTATTTTTGGATTAAATAATCTTTCGCAAGAAACATAAAAAGAATTACAATCAATCAGTGCTATTTTTTTAGTAAACTGAGTGGATGACATAAGTTACAACTCCCCAAATAAAAATATCTTCTTCTTCATTAATTAAAATTCTATCTTTAAAATTTTTAGATCCTGATGTTAGAAATTTTTTATCTCTTTCCTGAACAAAACTTTTAACAACTAATTCATCATGCACGTTTGCAATCACAGTTGAAAAATTTCTAGGTGTTAAGCTTTTATCAACGACCAATATATCTCCATCATTAATACCAACATCAGTCATGGATTTCCCCTGAACTCTAATTACAAAAGTTGCTGGAACGTTTTTTATTAAGTGAACATTTAGATCAATATCCTCTTCAATATAATCAGTTGCAGGAGATGGAAAACCAGCTCCAGCTTTATGTAAATAATAAGGTATCGTTAGCTTCATAAATGTTCTTATTTTGTTCTTATTATTATATTACTTATTCAATAGTGTCAAATAGGTTGTATTTTGAGTCTGTAACTGAATCAAAAGTGAATCAAAACGTGAACATTTAAAACTATATAGGGTGTAGTTGTGGATAAGTATCACCAAAGGTAGCGTCAAAATAAAAATGCAAAGGAATATTACATGGTGTATTCAATAATAAGATTATGAAAAAACTATCATGTCATTGTGGGGGAGTAGAAGCAGAGGTTACAGTTCCTGATAAAGGGTTTGAAAAAGTTTTACGTTGCAATTGCTCTATGTGTAAAAAAAAAGGTTACATTATAGGGGTAGTTGGACCAGATGATTTTAAGTTAACAAAGGGAAAAGAACTTTTAAAGCTTTATCAATTTTATACAAAAACAGCTCAACATTATTTTTGTAAAGTTTGCGGTATTCACACTCATAACAGACCACGTATTAACCCAAAGATATATGGAATTAATATCGCTTGTGTAGAAGGCATAAATCCTTTTGAAATAGAAAATGTTCCAGTAAACGATGGGCAAAATCATCCTTTAGACCAAAAAAAATAATTTCAATGCAATCAGTTACCGAGTGTTATTCAAAAGTAAAAAAAGACTGCTTTAGATATATAGCTTCTCAAGAAACAAGAACTGAAAAGTTTAAAAATAAAGATAAAATGATTAAGTCATTTCTAATACCAGTTTCTTTTTATATAGCAAATAGAGCAAATAAAGAAAAAACAATGATTGTAGGGCTTGCAGGAGGTCAAGGAACTGGAAAAACTACAATTTCATCAATCATTAAAATGATTTTAGAGAAATATTTCAAATTTAATGTTTTTAAAATATCGATTGATGATTTTTATAAAACGAGAAAAGATAGACTGAAATTATCAAAAAATATTCATCCTTTACTAATGACAAGAGGAGTACCGGGCACACACGATATAAAGTTAATAGTAGATTTTTTTAAAAAAGTCTTAAAGAGAAAATTCTCGCCAATATCATTACCTAAATTTGATAAATCTATAGATGATAGAGTTAGAAGACAAAACTGGTATAAAATTAAAAAAAAACCAAATATTGTAATTTTAGAAGGATGGTGTGTTGGTTCATCTGCGCAAAAATTAAAAAATTTAAGAAAACCAATAAACTCCTTAGAAAAAAATATGGATCAAAAATTAAAATGGAGAAAATATGTAAACAATCAACTTAATAGTCAATACAAAACTATGCACAAAATGCTTGATAGTTTTTTATATTTAAAAGCAAAAGATTTTAGTTTATTAAGAAGGTGGAGGCTTAAACAAGAAAAAAAACTTTCTTTAAAAAATAAAAATAAAAAAAATTCCAAAATTATGAGCAAAAATGAAGTTTTAAATTTTATGATGACTTATCAAAGAATTACAGAACATATGTTTAAGGAAGTACCTAAATTTGCATCAATGGTTTTGACATTAAATCAAAATCACCAAATAAAAAATATAAAATATAAAAAATGAAAATAATAATTATATTTTTGTTAACATTTTTTTATTCAATTAATTTATATGCTATAAATTTGTCCGAGGCTTTATCAATAGCCTATAAAAAAAATCCTGAATTGAATGCAGAAAGAGAAAATATAAATGCATCTAAACAAGATTTAAATATTTCTAAAAGTGAATTTTTGCCATCAGTAACGCTCTCTGGAACAAAAAAGAGCCAAGAAACATCTAAACTAACCAATCAAGATGGAAGCAGTGCAAGAATTGGAGATGTCAATCCCGAGACTAAATCTATTAAAGTAGAACAAAAAATTTTTCAAGGATTTGGTGGAGTTGCTGATTATCAAAAAAATAAAATTGGTTTAGCCGTTGCTGATGCAAAGCTACTTCAAGTAGAGCAAAATACTTTACTTAAAGCTGTTGATGCTTTTTCTGGTGCAATATTTGCAAACGAAAAATATTCTATTTATCAACAAAATCTTAACTTAATCGAGAGACAAGTTGAAATGGATCAAATAAGACTTGATAGGGGCCAAGTTAGTTTAGCTGATTTAGCACAATCAGAATCCTCTTTAGCTGAAGCTGAAGCTAAGTTTATACAAGCAAAAAATGACGTTGTTACAGCAAAATTAAATTATGAGAATATAATTGGCCCTATTAGCGATACTTTTGAATTGGAAAAAAATATCATTATGGATTTAAAAATTCCACTTTCATTAGATAAAGCTATCAACATGTCAAAAAACTCAAATCCTGATTTAACAATTTCAAAGTTGGAGTTTGATCAATCACAGAAAGATGTTCTGATTGCTCAATCAGATTTATCACCTTCAGCATCTTTATCGTTTGAAACAACTGAAACAGATGATTTAAGCACAACATATGATCAACAAGATAAAGAAACTTTGGAAGCAAAAATTTCATGGCCAATATTTTCTGGAGGAAAGAATTATGCAAGTCTTTCAAAGTCCAAAAATTTAAGAAACAGAAAAAAATTACTTTATGAGAATGCAATTAAAATGAATGACACAAATGTAGCGAGTGCATGGTCAAATCTTCAATCATCAAAAAGCGTTCTTGAAGCTGTGAAACTTCAAGTAAGGGCAGCTGAAATTGCAAATGAGGGAATAACAGCCGAATACGAAAGTGGCCAAGGAAGATCAACATTGGATGTATTACAGTCTAACTCTATATTACTTAACGCAAAAGTTAGTCTTGCTAATTCTGAAAGAGATTTCTTACTTTCTCAATTTAAACTTCTCAAATCTGTTGGAATTTTAAATGCTCGTTATTTGACTTTTAATTAAAAACCCCATTTTTCTTAACTTAATTAAGGGATAAAATATATTTCTTGCCAATGAGAACAAAATGTGTACATTTAAAAGTATGATTCGAGTGTTAATAAATGAAAAAAAAAGAGGCAAAAATGACAAAAAATAACTTAAAAGTGGTGAAATCCACAAAAGATAAAGATTTGGAAAATAAAGAAAAAAATAAGGCATTAGACGCAGCTATCAGTCAAATTACAGATAACTTTGGAAAAGGCTCTGTAATGAAGCTTGGCCAGAGAAGAGCTATGGATATAGAGTCTGTTTCCACAGGTTCTCTAAGCTTAGATTTGGCATTAGGTATTGGTGGACTACCAAAAGGAAGAATTGTAGAAGTTTACGGTCCAGAATCTTCTGGAAAAACAACTTTAGCTTTACAAGTAGTTGCTGAAGCTCAAAAAGCTGGTGGAATATGTGCATTTGTTGATGCAGAGCATGCTTTAGATCCAGTATATGCAAAAAAATTAGGCGTAAATACAGAAGAATTATTAATCTCTCAACCAGACGCTGGTGAGCAAGCACTAGAGATAGCAGATACACTTGTTAAGTCTGGCTCTATTTCTGTAATAGTTATTGACTCAGTTGCAGCATTAACGCCAAGAGCTGAAATTGAAGGAGAAATGGGAGATCACCATGTAGGACTTCAATCAAGATTGATGAGTCAGGCTTTGAGAAAATTAACTAGCTCAATATCGAACACAAACACAATGATGATTTTTATTAACCAAATCAGAATGAAAATAGGTGTAATGTTTGGAAGCCCTGAAACAACATCAGGTGGAAATGCTCTTAAATTTTATTCATCAGTAAGAATGGACATAAGAAGAATTGGTGCCATTAAAGATAAAGATGAAATTATTGGTAACTCAACGAGGGTTAAAGTTGTAAAAAACAAGGTAGCACCGCCATTCAAAGTTGTAGAATTTGACTTAATGTATGGAAAAGGAATAAGCAAAGTAGGTGAATTAGTAGACCTTGGCGCAAAAGCCGAGATAGTTGAAAAGTCAGGTGCTTGGTATGCTTACAAAGGTGAGAAAATTGGACAAGGAAGAGAAAATGCCAAACTCTACTTAGAACAGAATCCTAACGTAGCAGCAGAGATTGAAATGGCAATAAGGGAAAAAGCTGGAGTGATCTCAAAAAAAATTGAGGGAAACCCACTTGATCCAGAAAAAGCTGCAAAAGATCAAATAGAAGACCCAAAAGTGGAAACTAAAGAAGAAAAAGTTCCACCAAAAAAGAATTAGTTAAAAGTCATCTTTAATTAGTAAAAGGCGCTTAATTTAAGCGCCTTTTTTCCCTATAGAACCTAGACTTCAAATAAAAAAGCTGTATTTTAAAAATATGGCTGACAAAACATTAAATGAAATAAGGACAACTTTTCTAAAATATTTTGAGAAAAATGATCATGAAATTGTTGAGTCTAGCAACCTAGTTCCAAATAACGATCCAACCTTAATGTTTGCCAATTCAGGAATGGTTCAGTTCAAAAATGTTTTTACAGGACTAGAAAAAAGAGATTACAAAAGAGCTACCACTTCTCAAAAATGTGTAAGGGCAGGCGGTAAGCACAATGATTTAGAAAATGTTGGGTACACTCCAAGACACCACACATTTTTTGAAATGTTAGGTAATTTTTCATTTGGAGATTATTTTAAAGAGAGAGCTATATTTTATGCATGGGATTTAATTACCAAAGACTTTGGAATAGATAAAAATAAGCTGTATTTCACAGTTTATAGTGAAGACGATGAAGCATTTAATCTCTGGAAAAAAATTACAGGTTTTAATGATAGTAGAATAATTAGAATTCCAACATCTGATAACTTTTGGTCAATGGGCGAGACTGGTCCATGTGGGCCATGCTCAGAGATATTTTATGATCATGGAGATCATTTAAAAGGAGGCCTTCCAGGAACCAAAGACCAGGATGGCGATAGATACATTGAAATCTGGAATTTAGTTTTTATGCAGTATGAACAAATTTCTAAAGAAAAAAGAATCAATTTACCCAAACCTTCTGTAGATACTGGTATGGGTTTGGAGAGGATTGCTGCACTTCTTCAAGGCACGCATGATAATTACAAAACAGACCATTTCATTAAATTAATAAACTCAATTGCAGAAACTATTAAAGTTAAACCGGGTGATACAAATCTATCTAGTTTTAGGGTGATTGCAGATCATTTACGAGCAAGTTCTTTTTTATTAGCAGAAGGGGTTTTGCCATCAAATGAGGGAAGAGGTTATGTATTAAGAAGAATAATGAGAAGAGGGATGAGACATTGTCATTTATTAGGATCTAAAGATCCAGTTTTTTTTAATATTTTTAAAACTTTAATGAAAGAAATGTCTGGTAACTATCCAGAGCTAGTTAGAGCAGAGTCATTAATCAAAGAAACTTTAAAGATGGAGGAAGAAAAATTTCTAGTACTTCTAGATCGAGGAATGAAAATATTAAATGATGAAATTACAAAAGTTGATAAAAAATTATCAGGCGATGTAGCATTTAAATTATATGATACTTATGGATTTCCTTTAGATCTTACTGAAGATATTCTTAAAAATAAATCTTTGTCTTTAGATCATGAAAAATTTCAATCTTTAATGAAAGAAAGCAAAGAGCTAGCAAAAAAGAATTGGAAAGGATCTGGCGACAGTTCTATTGATCAAATTTGGTTTGGAATTAAAGACAAAGTGGGCCCAACTGAATTTTTAGGTTATGAATTTGAAAGTGCTGAAGGAGTAATTCAAAGTATTTTAAAAAATAATGAAGAGATTAAAAACTTAGATGAGGGTGATGAAGGAATATTAATTTTAAATCAAACACCTTTTTATGGTGAATCGGGTGGACAAGTTGGAGATAGTGGAACAATTACGTCAGGAGATAATTTATTCAAGGTTAGTGATGTACAAAAAAAACTTGGAAACTTATTTCTTCATTATGGTAAAATGGTTAAAGGAAGTTTAAACATAAATGAAAGTGTTGAGTTAAAAATTAATTTAGATCAAAGAAATAATGTTAGAGCATATCACTCAGCTACACACCTACTTCATGAATCGTTAAGAAGAACACTGGGAACTCATGTAATGCAAAAAGGATCACTAGTTGCACCAGATAGGCTTAGATTTGACTTTAGTCATATGAAACCAATATCTTCAGAGGAATTAAATAAAATAGATAATATTGTAAATGAAGTAGTTAATAAAAAATCTGAAGTAGTGACCAGAATTATGACACCCAAGGAAGGCATAGAACATGGTGCATTGGCACTTTTTGGAGAGAAATATGGTGACGAGGTTAGAGTAGTATTTATGGGAGAAGAAGGGAATAAATACTTTTCCACTGAGTTATGTGGAGGAACACACGTAAGAAATACTGAGGATGTTGGAAAATTTAAAATTATAAGCCAAACAGCAATAGCTTCAGGAGTTAGAAGAGTTGAAGCTTTAAGGGATAAACAGCTAGAAGATTTCCTTAAGAATAAAGAAAAACAATTAGATATAACAGCTCAAAAAGATGACGACACAATAAATGATTTAATTAAAGAAATAAAAAAACTTGGGGAAGAACCTATTTCAAATTTAGAAGACAAAAAACAATTAATTAAAGATTTATCAAAACAACTTGATCAGTTAAGTGTGAATTCAATACTTTCTGATAAAACTAAAAATATTATAAAAGATGAAAAAATTAAAAATATTAATGTAAGACTTCAAAAAATTGAAAATCTTTCACCGAAGGAATTAAGAAAGTTAGTGGACAAAGGTAAAAAAGAACTTGGTGAAGGAATAGTTATAGTTTTTGCAAACAAAGATGATAAAGTTGGATTAGGAGTTGGTATTACCGAAAAATTAACAAAAAGCTATGATGCAGTTAAATTTGCAAAAATAGGTTCTGAGATAATTGGTGGAAAAGGTGGCGGTGGAAGGAAAGATTTTGCTCAAGCGGGTGGTCAAGATGCTAATAAAATAGATGAGGCCATACAAAAGTTAAAATCCTTAATTTAACTGTTTTTTTAAGTTACCATCAATCTCATCTAAAAATTGATTGGTTGTTAAGAATTTTTGAGAAGATCCAACAAGTATTGCTAAGTCTTTTGTCATAGAACCACTTTCTACACAATTAACACATACCTGCTCTAAAACTTTTGAAAATTTAATTAACTCATTATTATTATCTAATTTCCCCCTATGAGCTAAACCTCTTGTCCAAGCAAAGATTGATGCTATAGGATTAGTTGAGGTTTCTTTTCCTTCTTGGTGCATTCTAAAATGTCTCGTTACAGTTCCGTGTGCAGCCTCAGCCTCCATCGTTTTACCATCTGGTGCTAATAAAACACTCGTCATTAATCCTAAAGATCCATAGCCTTGTGCCACAGTATCTGATTGAACATCTCCATCATAGTTTTTACATGCCCAAATATATTTTCCACTCCATTTCATTGCACATGCTACCATGTCGTCAATTAGTCTATGTTCATAAGTAATTTTATTTTTTTCAAAATCAGATTTAAACTCATCCTCAAAAACTTTTTGAAAAATATCTTTGAACCTACCATCGTATGTTTTTAAAATTGTATTTTTAGTTGACAAATAAACTGGCCAATTTTTTATTAATCCATAATTAAAACAAGATCTTGCAAAGTCTTCTATTGATTTATCAAGATTATACATAGATAGAGCAATACCAGGTCCTGGAAAATTAAATACTTCATATTTTTTTTCATCTTTTCCATTTTCTGATGTCCACTTAATTTCTAATTTCCCTTTTCCAGGAACCTGGAAGTCTGTGGCTCTGTATTGGTCACCGAAAGCATGACGTCCAATTATTAAAGGATCTGTCCAAGATGGAACAAGTTTAGGAATATTTTTACAAATAATAGGCTCTCTAAAAACAGTACCTCCTATAATATTTCTTATTGTTCCATTTGGGGATCGCCACATTTTTTTAAGACTAAATTCTTTAACTCTAGCTTCATCAGGAGTAATAGTAGCGCATTTAATGCCCACACCATTTTTTTTTATAGCATTCGCACAATCAACTGTGATTTGATCATTAGTATCATCCCGACTTTTCATACCTAAATCGTAATATTCAATTCCTAAATCTAAATATGGTAAAATGAGTTTCTTTTTGATGAAATCCCATATAATTCTAGTCATTTCATCACCATCTAACTCTACAATAGGATTTTTTACCTTAATTTTGCTCATTTTTTGTTGCTATCTTAATAATTGAATTTAAACATTTTATATACATATTAAATAAAAATTATCAATTAAGGATTATGATAGACAAAGTATTTCCCAAGATTCATAACGAAGGATACAAGTTTTTAGTAATATTTGGTTTTATTACTCTGATTTTGTACTTCATAAGTACTTTTTTAGGTTTGATAGGCCTATTGCTAACTATTTGGTGTTATTATTTTTTTAGAGACCCAGAAAGAATATCAATTAACGATGATAATTATCTAGTAAGTCCAGCCGATGGACTGGTATTAAAAGTTGAGGAGTCGAGTGGACCTAAAGAATTAAATCTGGCAGAAAAAAAATTTACAAAAGTAAGTATTTTTATGAATGTATTTGATTGCCATGTAAATAGGACACCTTGTTCAGGAAAAGTTTCTCAAATTCTTTATAAACCAGGTAAATTTTTTAATGCATCACTTGATAAAGCAAGTGAGGAGAACGAGAGAAATTATTATAAAATAACAAATAAAAGTGGTGAAGATATAATTGTAGTACAAATTGCAGGTTTAATAGCCAGACGAATAGTTTGTGAAACATTAGAAAACGATGATTTAAATCAAGGGGACAGAATTGGAATGATCCGATTTGGAAGTAGAGCTGATATCTATTTTGAAAACTACAAACCTTTAGTTAAACCCGAGCAAAGAGCAGTTGCTGGCGAAACGTTATTAGCAAGAAAAATATAATGAATGAACCAAAGAAAAAATTTAAATTAGTTACTGATACTCAGGCAAGAATAATTTTACCAAATACATTAACTTTGATAGGAGTTTGTGTAGGTTTAAGTTCTATAAATTTTGCACTAAATCAGAGATATGATTTTGCTATTATTTCAATATTGTTTGCAGCAATCATTGATGGATTAGATGGAAGGATTGCTAGATTGATAAAAGGGACATCAAAAGTAGGTAAAGAGCTAGATTCGCTTACAGATGTAATTAGTTTTGGTGTTGCACCTGCTTTTATAATGTATTTTTGGACATTAAGCTCTCTTGGAAAGATAGGTTGGCTAATATCTCTAATTTATGTCGTATGTGTTGCTTTAAGATTAGCAAGATTTAATATTAGTACAGGATCAGAAGTATCATGGAAAGATAACTTTTTCCAAGGTGTGCCGTCACCTGCCGGAGGTATTTTAGTTCTCACCCCATTAATTCTTGATGTAAGTGGGTTAAATTTTTTAAATATTAAATTTGAAGTTTTAGCACCATATATATTTATTTTTGTATCAATTTTACTAATTAGTAAAATACCAACTTATTCAATGAAAAAAATAGTTGTACCAAGAAGTACGACAATATTTTTACTTTTCAGTATAGTTCTATTATTCGGACTGCTCTTAATCTTTACATTTGAAGTTCTTTTAGTAGGTTGTTTGGTATATATTTTTCTGGTTCCAGTAAGTATTTATCATTACTTAAGATTAAAAAAAAAATTTGCAACTTCTGGAATTATTGATGATGATGAGCCAGAAGATGTTTTATAATGAAAAAAAAAGCAATAGTTTCTCTAGCTGACTCAAACTATTTTGAGTTATTAAATGAATTAATAGACTCAATTAAACAATTTAAACAAAGTGAAGATATCGCTATATGCGTTCTAGATGCTGGGCTTAAAGATGAACAATTAAAAACTTTATCTTCAAA
Organism: Candidatus Pelagibacter sp.; assembly: GCA_045566195.1. Taxonomy (GTDB): domain Bacteria; phylum Pseudomonadota; class Alphaproteobacteria; order Pelagibacterales; family Pelagibacteraceae; genus Pelagibacter. The sequence goes on from JBJLDV010000017.1 coordinate 45,443, forward strand.
AGTTGATGAGATTAAGAAAGCGGAATGGGATATTGAAGTATCATCATTTAAATCAAAAGGAAAAGAATGGTTAAAAAGTCAAGTATCAAGAGCTTTTTTGCCTAACTACTTTCCCCAATATGAAAAATATCTATGGATTGACTGCGATGCTTGGTTAAATGATTGGTCAACTATCGAACTATACTTTAAAGCTTGCGATAACGGTAAACTTGGTATTACACAAACAATAGGACCAGGATATAAAATAACATCCAAAGTTAATTGGTTGATTGGTAAGTTGGCAATTATAAAATCACAAAATTTTAAACATGCTATAAGTTCTAAAATTGGAATAGACAAAGCAAGAAAGTTAGCTTTTGCACCACATATTAATATTGGTGTTTTTTCTTTAGAGAAAAATTCTGAATGTTGGAAAAACTGGCAAGAAAATTTGAAAAAAACTCTTCAGTCAGGGAAAATATTTGGATCTGAGGGATTGGCTATAAACATGAGTGTTTATATAGATAATATTGAGACAGAATTTCTTCCCCTAAATTGTAACTGGATTGCTAGCAATCTTCTTCCTAAATATGATAGTAAGAATAATACATTTGTTGAACCTTATTTACCTAATTATAAAATTGGAATAATGCATCTTGCAGCAGGGATTTGGAAAAATCAAAAAGATATGAGAGTAGATAAAAGTGTTAAAATTGAAATCCAAACTTTAGACAATAATTTAGTAAGTAAAAGTTTACGATTTGGTCAGTAATTGAAAAAAAATAAAATTTCAAAAAATTGGATACACAGGCAAAAAAATGACATCTATGTACGTCAATCAAAAATTGAGGGTTTTAGATCTAGAGCAGTTTATAAAATAAAAGAAATAGATGAAAAGTTTAAAATTTTTAATGGAAACAGTTGCATTATAGATCTCGGGGCAGCACCAGGGAGTTGGTCTCAATATATTAAGAAGAAATATAAGCAAACCAAAGTCCTAGCAATTGATCTTTTAGATTTTGATAAAATAGAAGAAGTAACACAAATAATCGGTGACTTCACAAAAGATGAATATAAAGAAAAAATAAAAAGTTTTTTTAATAAAAAAGTAGACGTAGTCATTTCAGATATGGCTGTAAATACGACAGGTAATAAAAACGTAGATGCAATTGTAACGGGCGAGCTATGTATTGAGGCTATGAATTTTGCTTATGAACAAATTGATAAAAAAGGTAAATTTGTATCTAAGATATTTATGGGATCAAGCTTCAATGAAATTGTCGCAGATGCAAAAAAAAAATTTAAAGAAGTTAATATTTATAAGCCTTTATCAAGTAGAAAAGACTCAAAAGAAAGCTTTATAATTTGCAAATTTTTAAGATAGACCCTTTTTATTTTTAAAGAATCATATATATAAGATTATGGGTCCTATAAAAGAAGCACTTACATTCGATGATGTAACACTTGCGCCAAACTATTCCAAGATATTACCCGTAGATGTAGATACTTCAACTTACCTATCTAAAAAATTTAAACTGGATGTTCCATTATTGTCATCTGCAATGGATACAGTTACTGAGTCCAAAATGGCGATTGCAATTGCCAAAGCAGGAGGTGTAGGGGTAATTCATAGAAACCTAGACATAAAAAAACAAATTGCTGAAATTAAAAAAGTTAAAAAACAAAATTTATTTGTTGGTGCAGCTGTTGGTGCAGGAATAAATGAATTTTCTAGGGCTCAAGCCATAATAAAAGAAAAAGTAGATTTAATTGTTGTAGACACGGCGCATGGACACACAAAAAAAGTTGAAGAAATAGTAAAAAAAATAAAAAAGCAAAAAAGTAAAAATACACTTTTGTGTGCTGGAAATATAGCAACAGCAGATGCTGCAAATTTTTTAGCAAAATTAGGCGTAGACATAATAAAAGTAGGCATTGGGCCTGGCTCTATATGTACGACGAGATTGGTTGCGGGTATTGGAGTTCCTCAATTAAGTGCAATTTTGGATGTTAAAAAAGGTTTAAAATATAGGAATGTAAAAATAATAGCTGATGGAGGAATAAAATTTTCAGGAGATATAGCAAAAGCCTTATCTGCAGGAGCTGATGCTGTAATGATAGGTTCGCTCTTTGCAGGAACAGATGAGTCCCCTGGAAAAATAGTGAAAAAAAATGGAAAACTTTTTAAAAATTTTAGAGGCATGGGATCAATAGGAGCAATGAATAAAGGATCAGCAGATAGATATTTTCAAAAAAAACAAAAAGATAAATCTAAATATGTTCCAGAGGGAGTAGAAGGATATGTTAAATACAAAGGGCCAGTTAAAAAAATTATTTTTAAATTAATAGGTGGTCTAAAATCATCTATGGGATATCTTGGATCGAAAAAAGTAATAAATCTTAGAAATAAACCAAGGTTTGTTAAAATTACAAAGGCGGGATTTTATGAAAGTATGGTGCATAATATAGATGAAGTTAAAAAAGATGAAAAATATTAAAACTTTAATTTTATTTTTAATTGCTGGTATTTTTTTGACAACAAATGCCAATTCTGAAAATTTTTTTGCAGAAGCAAAAAAAAAATATGATGAAAAAAGTTTTGAAAAATCAAAATTTTTATTTCAAAGAAACCTAGTATACAATCCAAAGGATGCAAAATCCTACTTGTATCTTGCGAAAATATTTGCAAATGAGGAAAACGAAATAGAACAAATTAAAAATATAAATACCACTTTACTTTTAGAACCAGATAATGAAGAGGCAATGTTTATTCTAATAGAATATGAACTAAAGAAATCGAATTATTCTAAAGTAAATGAGTTAAAAGAAAGTTTTATTCTCATATGTAATAAATTATGTAATGAAAAAAAGAATATAGAAAAGTCTCTTAAAGATATCGAACCAAAAAATGAGTCACAATAATTTATCCAAAATCATAATTATTGATTTTGGATCTCAATTTACACAATTAATAGCAAGACGAATTAGAGAACTTGGGGTTTATTGTGAGCTGATAAACCATAAGCAAATTAATAAAATTAATAACTTTGGAAAAATCAAAGGTATAATTCTATCAGGAGGGCCACTTAATGTTTATGAAACTAAAAAAATTAAATTTAATGCCAGTATCTTAAAAAAAAAAATACCAATATTAGGCATATGCTTTGGACACCAATTAATTTCCAAAACTCTTGGTGGTAAAGTTAAAAAAGCAAAACAAAGGGAATTTGGACTGGTAAGAATAAAAAAAGTCAGTAACAGCCCATTAATTATAAATTTTTTTAAAAAAAATCTTAAAAATAATGTTTGGATGAGTCATGCTGATGAAGTTATAAAAATAGCAAAGAACTTTAAAGTTATCGCTAAAAGTGAAAATGCAAAGTTCTGTATGGTTGAAAACTCTAAAGAAAAATTCTATGGAATCCAATTTCATCCAGAAGTTACCCACACAAATAATGGCAAAGTTATCCTAAAAAATTTTGTTTATAGAATCTGTAGAATAAAGAAAAATTGGTCCTCAAAAAATCAAAAAATGATTTTAATAAATGAAGTTAAAAAACAGGTTGGTAATTCAAAAGTGATTTGTGCACTATCAGGTGGTGTAGATAGTAGTGTGGTGGCAAAATTACTTTCAAATGCTATTGGAAAAAAATTAACCTGTATATTTGTAAACACTGGGTTATTGAGAAAAAATGAAGAACAGCAAGTAATTAATACATTCAAAAAAAAATTTAAAATTAATTTGGTTTATATTAATGCTAAAAATTTATTTTTAAAAAAATTGAAAAATGTTTCTGATCCTGAAAAAAAAAGAAAAATCATAGGAAATTTATTTATCAAACTTTTTGAGAGGTATTCTAAAAAAATTAAAAGTGTAAAATTTTTAGCACAAGGCACACTTTATCCTGATCTCATAGAGAGTAAATCAGTAACAGGTAGTCAAACTTCAAAAATCAAATCACATCACAATGTGGGTGGATTGCCAAAAAGAATGAAATTAAAACTGGTAGAACCTTTAAAATTTCTTTTTAAAGATGAGGTTAGAAAACTTGGACTTGAGCTAAAATTACCAAAAGAAATTATTTCTAGACATCCATTTCCTGGACCAGGTTTAGCAATTAGGATGCCTGGCTATATTACAGAAGAAAAAGTAAAGATACTCAAAGAAGCTGATTATATATTTATTCAAAATTTAATATCTCATAAATTATATGATAAAATTTGGCAAGCCTATGCTGCACTCTTGCCAGTTAAGACGGTGGGTGTAATGGGTGATAATAGAACTTATGAATATATTTGTTTATTGAGAGCAATAACGTCTGAAGATGGAATGACAGCAGATTTTTATAATTTTAACAAAGATTTTATGCAAACAGTTTCTAATAAAATTGTTAATAATATAAGAGGTATAAATAGAGTGGTTTATGATGTAACTTCTAAACCACCTAGTACGATTGAACTTGAGTAACAAATGAACCAAAAGATAAAAAAAATATTAAAGAAAAAAAATAAATCAAAAGTTATTTGTTTAACTGCCTATTCAAAAAATTTTGCAGAGATAGTAGACAAACATGCGGACATAACTTTAGTTGGAGACTCGTTAGGTTCTGTCTTATACAACTATGATACAACACGCAAAGTAACTCTTGAAAATATGATCGAACATTCAAAAAGTGTAAGAATTGGAGTTAAAAAAAGTTTAATGGTTGTAGATATGCCCTACCGAACATATCAAAATAAAAGACAAGCTCTTACTAATGCAAGAAAGATTTTAAAAGAAACTAAATGTGAAGCTGTAAAATTAGAAGGAGGATTTAAAATAAAAAGTATTGTTGAGTATCTTATTAAAAACAAAATACCTGTAATGGGTCATTTAGGTTTACTTCCCCAAAGTATTAAAGGAAAGTTTAAATCAAAAGGAAAAACAGAGAGAGAAAAAAACAAACTTATAAGTGAGTCAAAACTTTTAGAAAGCCTAGGAGTATTTGCAATAGTTCTAGAATGTATTAGAGGTAAAACGGCAGATTTAATTACTAAATCAATTAGTATTCCTACAATTGGAATTGGATCCTCAGCACATTGTGATGGACAGGTTTTAGTTACAGATGATTTGGTTGGACTTAACTCAACAAGTATTAAATTTGTTAAAAAATTCGTTAATATAAAAAAAGAAATAAATCGAGGTATTAAAAAATATAAATCAGAGGTTTTAAAATCGAGTTTCCCGTCTAAAAAATATTCTTACTAAAAATATTTTATAAATTGTTCATTAATTTTGAGGATTTCTAAATCAACCATACCACCAATGATCAATTGAATTGCAACAATTAAAATAAATCCTAAGCCTATGTAAGCAATCCATAAATGCTTTTGTATATAATTTGCCAAATATGTAGCTAAGGCTCCTGTAAGCACTACAGATAAAACTAATCCAAAAATCATAAAGCCGAAATGACCTTTTGAAGCACCCACTACTCCGATTACATTGTCAAAGCTTATTGTGATGTCAGCAAACAAAACTTTGTATATACTTTGTATATAAGAAGGTTCCTTTGATTTTTTTGTAGGCGATTTTATTTTTTTTATTTCAATTAAATCTTTTCTTAAATCGTTAACAATCCAAATTAAAAGCAAACCTCCAATTATTTTTATAAAATAAAATTTAAATAAATATGTTGCAAAAACTGCGAATATTACTTTAAATATTAAAGCACCCGCTACACCCCATAAAATTATTTGCCTTCTATTTTTTGGAACGAAATTAGCGGCTATTAATCCAATAATTATTGCATTATCTGCTGCTAAAATTATATCAATAAATATAATCTGGGTAAGTATTATAAGTTCTTCAATCAAGTGAATTATAATATTGAAATTGTAGAATTTTTCAATGAAGAGATTTTGAAAATTTTAATATTTAGACTCTTTAGTGCCGTCTATTATTGCTTTAAGTTCCTCATATTCCTCACAGTTGCAATTTTTAAGCACTAATAATCTTTCTTTTGCTTTTTCAGGTCTACTTGTTGATAAATATAATTCTCCTAAATATTCGTTTATTCCATTATGTTTTGGATTTATTTCTAAACCCTTTAAGTAGTAGACTTCAGCGTTTTTAAAGTCACCTAATTTTCTAGAGGTAAAACCAAGGTAATTTAGAACATCAGGATTTAAAGGATCTTTATCATTTGCCTTGACAAGTCTTTTAAATGCTTTTTCATACTTAGCTTTTGCTTTTTCAACTTTACCCTTTTTTTCAAGTTTTTTTCCAGCTTTTACGTAGCTTACTGCTGATTTATAAATTGACTGTTTATTATCAGCTCCGTCACCTCCAGATCCTCCAGCAGAATATCCATTTGATGTCGTAACTAGTGCAAATAGTATAATTATAAATATTTTTTTCATGAGTTAAATTTTTTCATTTTATTAAGTGGTTTTAATATTAATTTGTTGTCCATCAAATTTTTTCTTATAACTGAAGCTGTATTTAATGAACTGACACTATCACCATGTATACATACAGAGTCTATTTCACAAGGTATTTTCTTGCCAGAGAGACAATTTAGCGCCTGATTCTCAACCATTTCCAACACATGTGCCTTAGCATGTTCAGGGTTAGTAATTAAAGCATCCTTTTTTGATCTTGAAACTAAATTACCATCATCCTCATAATTTCTGTCAGCAAATATTTCACAGGCAATTTTCATATTTAGCTTTTTTGCTGCAATTTCCATTTTTGATCCCGTAGGAACCAAATAGATTAAGTCCTTGTTAATATTCTTTATAGTTTTAGCAATTATATTTGCAAGATCCATATCTTCACAGGCCATATTATTAAGTGCTCCATGTGGTTTTATATGAGAAACATTTTCATTATATCTTTCCGCGATTGACTGAAGAATATTGTATTGATCAACAATAAGATCTGTTATCTCTCTTTCACTTAAGTTAATTCTTTTCCTTCCAAAATTTTTGGTGTCTTTAAATGATGGATGTGCACCAATGCTTACTCCATTCTTTTTTGAAGTTTTGATAGTAAAGTCCATTGTCTGTTCATCTCCCGCATGATATCCACAAGCGATACTAGCTGAATTTACAATTTTAAGTAACTCAGGATCATTTTCAATTGAATGTAGTTCGGATTTTTCACCTAAATCACAATTAATATTAATTTCCATACCATTCATACATAAAGTATAACATGGGATGGTCAAAAATATATTAAATCTTGGAGATGCAGCAATTTATTATGATTTTGGCGATCAAATAAATATAGAAACGAATAGAAAAGTTATAAATTATTTTAATAGTTTAAAAAATTTAAATTTAGAAGAAATTATCAATATTACCCCATCTTATAATAAACTAATAATTTCGTTTAATTTAAAAATTACAAGTTTTTTAGATCTTAAAGAAAAAATTCAAAATATAAAAATATCTACTGAAAATAGAAAAAGTTTTAAAAAAATTAAGTTACCAATTTGCTGCGAAGATGATTTTTTCTTAGATAAAGAAAGACTTACTAATAAATTAAACTTGAGTCCGGAGGAAATTTTAAAAAAGTTTCTTAATCAGGAATATTTTTGTTATATGACAGGATTTATTGCAGGCATGCCCTTTATGGGCAATATAGATAAGGACCTTAGAATAGAACGTTTAAAAACACCTAGGGTAAAGGTACCAAAGGGATCTGTAGGTATTACAGAGCAATTTACCAATATTTATACCTTCGAGAGTCCAGGAGGATGGAATATCATAGGTAATACACCACAAAGGATTTTTGATTCTGGCAATAAGGATAAACCAATAATGATTAATCCCGGGGATGAAGTGTCTTTTTTTCAAATATCAAAAAATGAGTATGAGAAATTAAATGAAAAATAATTTTTTTGAGGTACTGAGAGCTGGAATAAACTCTACATTCCAAGATAAAGGAAGAGAAAACTTTTATCATATTGGACTTCCTTTCAGTGGAGCAATGGATAATAGAAACTTTGTAATATCTAATGCCTTGGTAAATAATGAATATAATCAAGGAGTAATAGAATTTGCATATCAAGGACCATTATTTGAATTTAATGGTGAAAATATCTCTTTTTCTATAACAGGTGATGTAAAATTTAAAATAATTAAAAAGGATAACACCATAATCAATGGTGAATGTTATAAAAGTTATATTTTAAACCATAAAGATAAATTAGATATCATCTCTACAAATAAATCTATATATGGATATCTTGCAGTATCAGGTGGATTTAGTTTAGATAAAATTTTAAACAGCTATTCAACTTTCACAAGAGCAAATGTTGGACCTTTTGATGGTAAGAAATTATTTTTAAAACAAAAAATACTTATAAATAAAATAAACCAACAGCTACAAAGTAAACAAGTTAAATATTTAAATTCTAAAATTGAATATATAAGAATATTAAAAGGAACTAATTACGACTATTTTTCAAAAGAGGGAATAGATAATTTTTTAAAAAAAGAATTTGTAGTCACAAAACTTACTGACAGAATGGGTATGAGAATAGAGGGGCCAAAAATTGAAAATATTAAGGAAAAAAATATAAGATCTGAAGGTATAGTAAAAGGTGCAATTCAAATACCTCCAGATGGTAATCCAATAATAATGCTATCTGATCATGGAACTATAGGAGGATATCCAAAAATTGGGGTAGTTATAAGTGCTGATTATGATAAGCTTGTTCAACTCGTACCGAATTCAAAAATTAAATTTAAATTAATTGATCTCCATGAAGCAGAAAAACTATATAAACTTTATTCCTTGGAAACTGAAAATTTATTAAATCAAGTTAAATGAAAATAATTCAAAAACTACCAGGTCCATTATTAATTTTTTTTGGTGCTTGTAGTTTGAGTTTTGGAGGTTTAATCGTAAAATCTTTTGAGGGAGCTACATTATGGCAGATATTGTTTTGGCGATCTCTCTTTTTTATTCTCGTTGTATGTATTTTTTTAGTAATTACTTACAAAAAAAATTTTTTTAATGCTTTTTATAATTCAGGAGTTCCAGGTATTTTTGGTGGGATAATTTTATCTACAGGGTTTTGTGGATACGTTTTTGCTATGTATAATACTACTGTAGCAAATACAAATTTTATTATTCAAACCCAAACTATTTTTTTAGCAATATTTGGTTTTTTCTATCTCAAAGAAAAAATTTCAAAAATTACTTTAGTTTCAATTATACTTGCTATATTTGGTATTTTGTTAATGGTTGGTTCAGATTTAGAACCAGGACAAATGTCTGGTAATCTAGCAGCATTTGTAATGCCAATATCATTCGCTATTCTTATATTGATTATTAGAAAGTATCCAAGTGTAGATATGATACCAATACAATTGTATGCAGGTGTGGTTGCAATGTGCATTGGTTTTTATATTGCAGGGAAAATAATTATATCACCACATGATATATTCTTAGGTTTTTTAGCAGGATTTTTTCAACTAGGTTTTGGTTTTATTTTTATAACAATTGGAGCAAGAACAACATCATCAGCAATGGTTGGAATAATAATGTTAACAGAAGCTGTTTTAGGCCCATTTTGGGCGTGGTTATTCATCAACGAAAGTTCTTCATATATAGTTTTGATTGGAGGCATGATAGTTATTTCTGCAGTTTTGCTTCAATTTTACACTTCAATAAAAGGTGAAAAAAAAACTATTCTCAAAGAATAATTAATTTTAAAAAATGAAAATTGCTATTATTGGATCTGGGATTTCTGGGCTAAGTGCTGCTTTTTATTTATCAAAAAAACATAATGTAGATCTGTTTGAGAGAGAAGATCATTTTGGAGGGCACGCACATACTATAGATTTAAAAATTGATGATATTGAAAAAAAAAGCATTCCAATAGATGTAGGATTTATTGTTTTTAACTATTTAACATACCCCAATTTAATTAATTTTTTTAATGAAAATAATGTTGAAATAGAAAAGAGCAACATGAGTTTTTCAGTGACCTCACAAAAACAGGAAATAGAATATTGTGGAAAAGGACTGAATGGTATTTTTTCAAATAGAAAAAATATACTAAATTTAAAATTTTTAAGAATGTTTTTTGAGATTATAAATTTTTATAAGAAAAGTTCCAAAATTAGTTTACTAGATAAAAAACAAACATTAGGTGATTATTTAGAGAAGCAAAAACTTTCAAAATATTTTATTAATTATCATATTATTCCAATGGTTGCTGCAATTTGGTCAATGCCACCATACGAGGCTAGTCAAATGCCTTTAACTTTTTTTTTAAAGTTTTTTCAAAATCATGGTTTGTTTAAGCTCTCCAATAGACCACAATGGTATACTGTTAAGAATAGAAGCAGAACATATGTAAATAAAATTTTAAAAAATATAAGCGGAGAGTATTATAAAAATTACGAAATTAAAAAAATCAAAAGAGGCGAGTCAAATGTGAGAATTTTCTATGGAGATAAAAATGAATTTTTTGATTATGATAAAGTAGTTATGGCTACTCATGCTGATGAAGCCCTTTCATTAATTGAAAACCCCACAAATGATGAAAAACAAATTCTCTCCAAGTTTAAGTATAAAAAAAATACTGCTTATATTCACTCAGACAGTAATGTTATGCCAAAGAACATTAAGACTTGGTCAGCATGGAATTCAAATATAGATTTAAATAATTTAAACAACACATCAATTACTTATTGGCTGAATCTTCTTCAAAATTTGAAAGTTAAAAGAAATATATTTCTAACTTTAAATCCCTTTCTAAAAATAAATGAGGATAAAGTATTTAAAAAAATTACTTTTACTCATCCATATTATGATTTAGATGCACTAGAAAATCAAAAATTACTCAAAAAGTTACAAAATCAGAAAAATTTATTGTTTTGTGGTGGTTATTTTGGCTATGGTTTTCATGAAGATGGAATAAAATCTACTATTGAAATGATGAATTATTTAAATGATTAAAGAATCTTATATCTATAATGGAGAAGTAATACACAAAAGATTTAAACCAAGAACTCATTTTTTTAAGTATAAGGTATTTTCATTATATTTAGATTTCGATGAGATAAATGAAATAAATAAAAAAATTTATTTTTTTTCACACAATAAATTTAACTTAATGAGTTTTTATGACAAAGATCATGGCCCTAGAGATGGATCATCACTGGTTGATTGGGTTAAGAAAAATTTAAAGTCTATTGGTATAATTGATAAAGAATTAAAAATAAAAATTTTATGTTACCCAAGAATACTCGGCTATGTTTTTAATCCTTTAAGTATTTTTTTTATTTTTAACAAAAATTCAGATTTAATATCGATTTTATATGAAGTTAAAAATACCTTTGGCGAGCAGCACACTTATGTTTTTAAAGTTGAAGAAGGGGGAAATTTCGTAAAAAATAATTGTAATAAAAAATTTTTTGTATCACCTTTTATGGATCTCGATTCAACCTATAATTTTAAGGTATTAAATCCTGGTAACAATTTGTCTGTTATAATCGACCAGAGAGATAAATCTGGTAAACTTTTATTCGCATCACAGGATGGCGTGAGATCAAGTTTTAATAGTAAAAATCTCCTATTTTCTTACATTAAACATCCACTGATGACTCTTAAAATAATATCAGCGATACATTATGAGGCATTAAGATTATGGCTTAAAGGAATTAAACTAGTTAAGAGAAGTATAAATATGAAAAATAATATTACATTTGAAAAATAATTTATGCCAAAAATAACAGACAAAATAGTATTTTCATTACTGAAAAAAATAAAATATGGAAAAATAAATTTAAAAAATTTTGATGGAAAAAATTATACTTTTGGAGATCGTAATTCTAAACTTCAGTCTGATTTAGTAATAAAAAAACCAGGTTTCCTATTTGATATAATCAATAAGGGAAGTATTGGTCTTGCAGAAGCTTATATGCGAGGAGATATAGAAACAAACGATCTTACGTCACTTATAGAAATTTTAGCTAAGAATATAAAAACAATTCATAAATTTTCAGGATTATTTGATTTTCCTATTTTTAATTATTTAAAAAGTATTTTTATAAAGAATACCATAGAAAGAAGTAAGGAAAACATTTCTAAACATTATGATTTAGGAAATGAATTTTTTTCAATATGGTTAGATAAAACCCTAACGTATTCAAGTGCAATTTTTGAAAATGAAAAAAGTGATTTAGAAGATGCACAAATCAACAAATATAAAAAACTTTCAAATTTATTAAAACCAAGACCTGGCGATAAAATGTTAGAAATTGGATGCGGTTGGGGCGGTTATGCTGAGTACGTTGGTAAGAACTATGATGTAAAACTTGATTGCATCACAATATCAAAAAGACAGTTTCAATTTGCTAAAGAAAGAATTTTTAAAAATGGTTTAAATGAAAAAGTTAATATTAGCATGATGGATTATAGAGATGTAAAATCAAAGTATAACTCTATTGCTTCAATTGAAATGATCGAGGCAGTTGGTCAGAATTATTTAAACAGTTATTTTAGATCAATTAAAAAAAATTTAGAAAATAGAGGTACGGCGGCCATACAAGCAATCGTAATAGATGACAATCTTTATGATAGATATAAAGCCAAACAAGATTTTATTCAAAAATATATTTTTCCAGGAGGTTTTTTGCCTTGTAAAAAAATTATAAACAAACTTTCAAATAATGCAGGACTTGAATTTGATGCATGCAATTCTTATGGATTACATTACTCAAATACTTTAATGGTATGGAGAGATGAGTTTTTAAAAAAATGGGACTCCATTTCAAAGCAAGGATTTGATGTAACCTTTAAAAGGATGTGGGATTTTTACCTATCATATTGTGAAGCAGGTTTTAAATCAAAAAATATTGATCTAATACAATTTTCATTACAGAACAAATAAATTTATGAAAAATATTTTTAAGTTATTCTTTCCTTTTTTGTTGATAATTATATTCGCATTTACTACAAGCTGTTCTACTAATAGTAATATGAAACCAGAAGATTTTAAAAATAAGGAACCAAGGTTAATAATTGAAGAATATTTATCAGGCAATGTTAAAGCGTGGGGGATACTTCAAAATAGATCTGGAAAAGTTACGAGGCAATTTACTGCTGATTTAAACGGTAAATGGGACGGTACTCAATTGATATTAGATGAAAAGTTTAATTGGGATGACGGAGAAATCCAAACTAGACAATGGAAAATTAATAAAATTGATGAACATAATTATGAAGGAACAGCAGGAGATGTGGTTGGCAAAGCTAAAGGTTACTCATATGGACCTGCTTTCAAATTTGAGTATGTATTATTAGTGCCTGTCAAAGGTAAAGAGATTAAAATTACTTTTGATGATTGGATTTTCAAACAAGATGATAAAGTTGCTATCAACAGAGCTGTAATGACTAAATTTGGATTTAAGGTAGCTGAGTTAACTGTTTTTTTTGTAAAAGACTAATATTTAATTTTACTCATACCTTTTTCAACAATTTTAAAATAAATAGAGCTAGGTAAAATTCTTAATAATTTCATTATAAATGTAAATGATTTTGGGAAGTGTATTTCAAAACTTTTACCTTTTATTAATCCTTTATAAATTTCACCCGCTGCAAATTCTGGTGTTTTAATCATTGGCATTGGAAAATCGTTCATATCAGTCATCGGAGTTTTTATAAAACCAGGACTAATTAAAGAAATTCTAACGTTTTTTCTTTTCATTTCAAAATATAAACTTTCTGCAAAACTACTTAAGGCTGACTTAGAAGCACAATAGGCGCCACTAGCTGGCAGCCCTCTATAACCAGCCACAGAGGATACAATTGATATTTGTCCACTCTGTTTTTGGTTATAATAGTCATAAACTGAATTAATACAGTTTAATGTTCCAAAATAATTTACTTCAGTAATTTTTTTAATTTTCTCTAAACTAAACTTTTTCTCTGATTTTGGATCATGAATACCAGTACAAAAAAAAGATATCTCTATTTCTTTAAACTGATCTAATATTTTATTGAAAGTATTTTTACAATTTTCAATATTTGTAACATCTAATGGAAATGAATGAATATTACTGTTTTCTTTATTTAAATCTTGCAGTAAATCTTCTCTACGGGCTGATGCTGCAACTATCCACCCTTCCTTAGCAAATTTAAGGGCTAAACTTTTGCCTATGCCACTACTTGCCCCAGTAATCCAAATTACTTTTTTATTCATAATAAAGTATTGTATATTATTATAATGTTAAAAAATAAATTTATATCATTTATACTTTTTGCAGTTGCGACCTATTCGGCCTCCTTTATTGGAGGAATATCAACTATGAGCGCAAAAGAGCCTTGGTATTCCAGTTTAAACAAATCATTTCTTACACCTCCCGATTGGGTTTTTGCACCAGTTTGGACAACGCTTTATTTATTTATGACTATTGCTATATGGTCAGCTTGGCATAAAAATAGAAAAAATTTAAATATAGTTTTAATATACTTTATACATTTATTATTTAATACAACTTGGAGTATAGTTTTTTTTGTATTTCATAACATACCTTTAGCTTTATTAAATTTAGTTATATTAATTATGTTTATTATAATTCTTACTGTAAAATTTAAACATATTAGTATACTTAGCTATTATTTAATGATTCCATATTTATTATGGAGTTGTTATGCCCTAATACTTAATGCGACGTTGTTATATTTAAATTGATATGGAAGATGTAGTTATAATTGGCGGAGGAATTATTGGAACTTCAACAGCTTATTTTTTAGCTAAAGAAGGTAGAAAAGTTAAGGTAATCGAAAGAGATCCAACTTATAAACAAGCATCTTTTCCACTATCACTTGGAGGTTTCAGAAGACAATTTTTTCAAAAGGAAAATATTCTTTTAGGAAAATTTGCTAAAGAATTTATTTTTAACCTGCCCAATGTATTAAAAACCGAAAAAAATCCAAATCCAACAGCTAGTATGGTAACTAATGGTTATCTTCTGATGTTTGGACCCGAGCATGCAGAGGAGCAGTATAGAGCATTAGAAAATCATAAAGCTTGTGATGCTGGAACAAAAAATATCAAAGGATCAGAGTTATCTAAAATTTTTCCATACATAAATAATGATGGAATAGAAACAGCAACATATACAGATAATAAAACTGAAGGCTGGATTGATCCTTTTATGTTTCATGGCGCTTTAAAAAGTAAAGCTATCGAGCTAGGAGCTGAATTTATTAAGGGAGATATAAAAAATATTTCAGAGATAAAAGCGAAAACAATAATATCTGCTGCTGGTTGTTGGACTAAAAAACTTTTAGATGATATCCCTGTGGTGCCTCAAAAACACACTGTGTTTAGAGTAAAATGTCCAAAACATTATCCAGAAATGCCTTTAACAGGAGATTTAACAACAGGAGTTTATTGGAGACCTGAAGGAAAAGAGTATTTAGCTGGCTCACCCTTATCAGTCTTTGATGCAGAAGACTTAGAACCCGCATGGAACGATTTTGAGGAGTTAGTATGGCCAGCCCTTGCAAAAAGAATTCCTGCTTTTGAGGAGCTTAAACTTACAGGAGGCTGGGCAGGCTATTACGATTGCAATAAGTTAGATAATAACGCAGTTGTTGGAAAACATCCTAAATATGAAAATGTATATTTAGCCTCAGGATTTACTGGTAGAGGTTTAATGCAAGCCCCAGGAATAGGCCGAGCCTTAACAGAATTAATAACAACAGGGTCTTACCAAACAATAGATATAAGTGAATTTGCTGTCGAAAGAGTTTTAGATAAAAGTGCTAGACCTGAACCTTATGTACTTTAATTAAGTACCACAATAAGTTTTGTATCCTGATTTATTTAGTTTCTCAGTTATTTGAAAATCTTTAAGATTAGAAGTATTTTCATAAGGTTTTTCAAGAGCTTTTAATAAAATCTCGACTAAACTCATATCTCCACTTTCTGCAGCACTTAAAGCCTCCTCAACTTTATAATTCCTTGGAATAATAATAGGATTAGAAAATTTCATTTTTTCTTCAACTTTATCCATTTTATTCTTGTATTTAGATAAACGCATTTTCCATCTATCTTTCCAAGTCAAAAAATCTGCATTATCATAAACTTGATTACTAAAAATTTTTTCATTAATTAAATTATAAAAAGTATTTGTATAGTCAGCTTTATTAGAGTGCATCCATTGTAATAAATCTAAAATTAAAACCTCGTCTTCTTTTTCAGTGTCAAGCAATCCAATTTTATCACTCATCATTTTTAACCATTTTTTTTCATATTTTTTATCAAACTCATTTATTTTATTTGTAGCAATCTTGATAGCTTCATCTTTATTAGTGTCTAGAAACGGTATTAGACACTCTGCAAATCTAGCTAAATTCCATTTTGTAATTGAAGGTTGGTTGTAATAAGCATATCTGCCAAAATGATCTATAGAGCTAAAAACAGTTTTTGGATCATATTTATCCATAAATGCACACGGTCCATAGTCTATAGTTTCACCAGATAGGGCCATATTATCTGTATTCATAACTCCGTGAATAAAGCCAACACGCATCCAATTTACAACTAAATCAATTTGTTTATCCATTAATCTATCTATTAGATTTATATAAATGTTTTCACTATTTTTTATTTCAGCATAGTGCCGATCTATTGAATAGTTAACCAAAGACTTTAAACTCTCATCATCTTTCTTGTATGCAAAATATTGAAATGTACCAACACGAATATGACTAGATGCAACTCTAGTTAAAATTGCTCTTGTCAGCTCAGTTTCTCGAATAACTTTTTCATCTGTTTTTACTACAGCTAGGCTTCTAGTAGTAGGTATATTCAAGTGATACATTGCTTCACTAATTATATATTCTCTTAACATTGGTCCTAAGGCTGCTTTACCATCACCATTTCTTGAAAATTCAGTTTTACCGGATCCTTTAAATTGGATTTCATATCGTTGCTTTTTATTATTAATATGTTCTCCAATTAAAATTGCTCTCCCATCACCTAAGATTGTAAAATGACCAAATTGATGTCCTGCATATGCCATAGCAATTGTATCTGAACCAGTGGGTAATTGATTTCCTGAAAAAACTAATGCAAGATATTCTGGATCTAAGTTTGATAAATTAATTCCAAGTTCATTTGATAAGTTATTATTTATTAATACAATTTTTGGATTTTTAACTTTCTCTGGCAATTGTTTAGATTGCATATCTTTAGGTAATTGGAGATATGAATTCTTAAATTTCCAATCTATTTTATTTTTGTTCGTCATTGGAATAGATATAAATAATACTCAAGTTTATATCAATAGGATATAAACTTGAGTTAATATTTCAAAAAATATTTAATATTATTTTTTCTTGTATTTTGCTGCTTCTTCAGAACCACTAGTAGCAGATCCTTTACTGTATGAGTGTGCACCCATACCTGCTAATTGTCCATCTTTTACAATTAGATATTGATCTCTGATTGGTTTTTTGTCGAAGAAACATTCAAGGATTTCTCTAACTCCATCCGCATATCTTGTTTGTGCAGATAAAGATGTTCCAGATGTATGTGGTGTCATACCATGATTAGGCATACTTCTCCAAACGTGATCATTAGGAGCGGGTTGTGGAAACCACACATCACCAGCATAACCACTAAGTTGTCCAGATTTCAAAGCTTCCGCTATATCATCTTTGTTACAAATTTTACCTCTAGCTGTATTTACTATGTAAGCACCTTTTTTCATTTTGCTTATCATATTTTTATTGAATAAATTTTCAGTTTCAGGGTGTAATGGGCAGTTTATAGTTACCACATCACAAACTTTTACCATAGACTCAACCGATTCATGAAAAGTAAGATTTAATTCTTTTTCTACACTATCAGGTAATTTATGACGGTCAAAATAATGCAAATGCACATCGAAAGGTTTCATTTTTCTTAAAGCATCTAGTCCAATTCTTCCAGCTGCTACTGTTCCTATGTGCATACCCTCAACGTCATAACTTCTTTGAACTGCATCGGCAATGTTCCATCCACCTTCATTTACAATTCTGTGCTGGTTATGGTAATCTCTAACCATTGATACAATCATCATTACAATGTGTTCCGCAACTGATCTTGAATTACAAAATGTAACTTCAACGACATCAATATTGTTATCCATAGCAGCTTGTAAATCAACATGGTCAGATCCAATACCTGCTGTAATTGCCATTTTTAAATTTTTAGCTTTCGCAATTTTTTCTTTTGTTAAATAATAAGGAAAAAAGGGTTGTGATATTACAATATCAGCATCGACAATATGTTTGTCAGCTTCATTTCCATCTCCGTCTTTACTATTAGTCACAATATATTCATGACCATTACTTTCTAAAAATTTTCTTAAACCAAGTTCACCAGACACACATCCAAGTAATTCACCTGGCGTAAAATCTCTACCTTTTGGATTAGGTAAAGTCATACCGTCTGGATATTTTTCTAATTTTGGTAAGTCAGATAGTGGATAGGATTTTGGCATTCCACTCTTTGGATCATCGTATAATACACATAATATTTTCATTTTTTCTCCTATAAAATTTGCTAATGAAGCTATTTAATTTTAAAGCAATCTACAGAATTTGGGATACACTAGCAAACAAATAGTGGCTATTTTGGGTAATTTTTCTTTAGTATAAATCTATTTAAGACTACACCAAAAACTAGAATTAAAATAGAACCAGTAATTATAGGGCTGAATAAATAATTAATTGATACACCGCCAATAATAATAATAACTGGATTTCCTCCAGCCGGCGGGTGAGTTACATTAAATAAAATCATTAAACCAACCCCTAGACCTACTGCAATTGGAATCAAAATATATTCTGGTAAAGGAATTAAATATAAACAAATCACACCAACCGCAGAAGTAAGCAGATGACCAAAAAAAACATTTTTTGGTTGAGCAAATGGACTTTCAGGATAACCATATAAAAGCACCATGGTAGAACCAAATGATGCTATAAGAAAAATACCTAACTCTGTCTTATAAGTTAATAATGTTAATAAACCTATTGTTAAGAATGAAAAAATAGCGGCTATCGATGATTTTAAAAAATTTTCTTTATTCATATACCAACTTACAACTTTTCAATCATTTTATGAAGAGTGATAAAAGGTAACATCAAACATTCTTTTCTAGCTAAATTGTGCTTATTAATTAATTTAGAAAAGATTAATTGTCTTTTTGGAAGTTTAGTAAGTTCTTTTTTAAAAAATTTGTCTAGTATTAATTTTAATTCTTTTACCTCATCAACAGATTTATTTTTTAAAGAATTTGAAAGTAGACTTGCTGATGCCTGCGTATATATACAAGATTTACAGGTATAGCCAATTTTGGAAATTTTTTTATTTTTTAATTTAACTGAAATTTCTATCTCATCACCACACATAGAATTTTTTTGTTTTAAAATATAATCATAATTTTTTAAATGATTATTATTTTTATTATTTGCAGCTATTTTAAAAATTTTTAGGTCCATTTTAAAATTTATTAACAACTTAAAGTTGAGGATGTAATTTTTTTATTACAATAAACTTCTATTTATAATTTAAATTTTTATTGTAGTAAGTCAAATTTATTAATAAAAACACTCAATGTTTAAACTTAAAAATGAAAATGTCGCAATACCAGTTGTTTTAATTGCTGGAATACTCTGGTCCTTTGGTCCTTTAGTAGTTCGCTATATGGATCAACCAGAATTAGTTCCATGGCAGTATTTATTTGCAAGAGGCATAACAATATTTATAATTTTAAATCTTTATTTATTTTTCGAGGAAGGATTAGATTTTTATAAAAATTATCAAAAAATTGGGTTGTCAGGATTAATTGGTGGAGCTGGTCTTGGTATAGCCATGATATCATTTATTTGGTCTATTACACACACCAGTGCAGCAATAACTTTGCTATGCCTTGCTGCAATGCCTTTTATAACAGCTTTATTAGGTTTTTTATTTTTAAAGGAAACTATTTCGATTAATGTATGGATTGCAATATTTGTGGCAACTGTTGGTATTATTATAATGGCCCTTGGAAATTATGAAAAAGGTTCACTCTTTGGTCTTTTATTTGGGTTAATATCTGCTCTTGGATTTTCAGTTTTTTCAGTAACATTAAGATGGAGAAAAGATACTCCTAAATTTACTACTGTCGCTTTTGCTGGTCTTTTTTGTGCAATTGTATCTATATTTATATTAATTGACAGCGGTTCTACAATTATTTCTTCAAGTAGAAATCAATCTTTGTTTGCTGTGCATGGAATTTTGGTTTGCTTTGGTCTAATTTTATATTCTATAGGATCTAAAGCTATCCCAGCCGCAGAATTAACTCTGTTATCTTTAACAGAAGTTATTGGTGGAATTTTTTGGGTGTGGCTTCCAATTTTAGGTATTAATGAAGTACCATCCAATACAACAGTTATTGGTGGTTTCTTAATATTTTTAGCTATAATTTATTATAGTCTAATTATTAAACATAATAGGCGTTTCATAGCGTTAAATTAAAAATGAGACCAAATAAAATTACTGTAAATAGTTGGAATGAGTGGGACCCCTTAAAACATGTAATCGTTGGGAAAGCTGATGGCACATGTATACCAGCACCCGAACCAGCTTTAGATGCTAAAGTTCCAGAAGATTCAGATATGAGAGGTAAATTTGGACCAAGAACTAAAGATACAGTTGATAAGGCAAATCAACTTTTAGATAACTTTTCAGATATGCTTACCAAAAGAGGAATTAAAGTTGATAGACCAACACCAATTAATTTTAATCAAAATATTTCAACACCAGATTGGAAAGCAGAAACTATGTTTGGTTGTATGCCACCAAGAGATGTTCTTTTAACAGTAGGTAACGAAATATTAGAAGCTACTATGAGTTATAGATGTAGGTGGTTTGAATACTTGTGTTATCGACCTTTATTAAAAAATTATTATGATTCTGATCCAAATATGCGTCATGAATCTGCACCAAAACCTAGATTGACAGATGAAGATTATAGAAAAGATTATTTATCAGATAAGATTGGAATTCAAAAAAGACTTGAGTGGACAGAGAAAAAGTTTTTTGTAACAACAGAGGAGGAACCTCTATTTGATGCAGCTGATATATTAAGATTTGGAAAAGATTTAGTAGTACAGCACGGATTTACAACTAATTTAAAAGGCATAGATTGGATTAAAAGACATTTTAAAAATCATAGAGTCCACACAGTCAATTTTCCTGGAGATCCTTATCCAATACATATAGATGCAACCTTTACTCCTATTAAGGAAGGGATAATTATTAACAATCCTCAAAGAAAACTCCCCCCAGAACAAAGAAAATTATTTGAGAACAATGGATGGAAAATAATTGACTCTGCTCAGCCAGCACACAATTCCCCACCAGCCTTATGCTATTCATCTGTATGGTTGTCCATGAATGTTCTTGTACTAGATCCGAAAACAGTTTGTGTAGAAAAAAGTGAAGTTTACCAAGCAGAACAATTAGACAAATTAGGTATGGAAGTAATACCAGTAGATCTTAGAGATGCATATGCATTTGGTGGAGGACTTCATTGCTGTACAGCAGATGTATATAGGGAAGGGGATTTAAAGGATTATTTTCCAAAACAATAATTAGTTTGGATTATTTTTCAAAAACTCAATATAGTTTATAACTTCGTTAAACTTATTATCATCTATATCTTTATAACTACTTTCAAATTTACTTTTTATACATATTGCAACATGGGCATATGGATTTCTCCCCTTAGGATGATTGGGGTGATCAGGAAGTTGACCTTCCAAATAATCGCCAGCTTCCTGTATCATTTTCCACAGTTTACTTGCGTTTTCTTTGTTCATATAAGTTAGTTATTTTAACTAAGAATTTTATTGAGCTAATATCTTTTCGCTTTTTTTTCTTTCATGGGGATTTAATATAGCTTTTCTTAGTCTACAAGACTTTGGAGTAATTTCTAAAGCTTCATCGGTATTTAATATACTTAATTGCTCAGCTATCGACATTTTTCTAACAGGTGTAAGCACTACATTTTCATCTGTTCCTTGAGTTCTCATATTGGTTAACTTTTTACCCTTCATGACATTAATTATCATGTCCCCAGGTTTAGGAGCCAATCCAACTATCATTCCAGTGTAAACAGGATCGTTATGGGTAATAAACATTTCACCTCTTGCCTGAAGGTTAAAAATTGCAAAAGCAACTGCTTTTCCTTGCTCCATAGATATAAGTGCTCCATTTCTTCTGCCCTCCATCTCACCTTCAAATCTACCGTAAGAATGAAAAATTCTATTAATTACGCCTGTTCCTTTTGTAAGAGTTAAAAATCTACTTGTATAACCCATTAGCCCTCTTGTTGGGGCATGGAATATAAGCCTTTTTTTATCTTTTCCAGTATCCTTAAGATCTATCAGTTTTCCTTTTCTTCGATTTATTGAGTCTATAACTTTGGATGAATATTCTTCATCTAGATCCATTGTAATTTCTTCTATCGGCTCAAGTTTTTTGCCATCTTTATCTTGTTGATATAAAACTTTAGGGGGACTTACGGTCATTTCAAAACCTTCACGTCTCATTTGAGTTAATAAAATCTCAAGCATCAACTCTCCACGTCCACTAATTTCAAATGCATCTTTATTATCATTTTCCGCAAAAGTTATTCCAACATTGTTTTGCGCTTCTAAAATTAATCTTTCTCTAATTTGTGTACTTGTTAATTTTTTTCCCTCTGAACCAGCTAGTGGAGAACTATTAACTGTTATTTTTATAGACATTGTAGGTGGATCTATTGGAGTTGCTTTTATAGGATCGTTTATAACTAAATCACAAATAGTGTCAGCAACATTTGCTTTTTCCAGTCCAGCAACAACAACAATATCTCCAGCTTCACCAACTTCTATAGGAACTTTCTTTGTACCCTCATATCTAAATATTTTTGTTAACCTTCCTTCATCCACTTTTTTTCCATTAAGATTAATAGCCTTAATTTGTTGGTTAGCTTTTGCTGTCCCTTGAGATATCCTACCAACCAAACTTCTACCTAAAAAAGTATCCGCATATAAAAGAGTAGATAACATTGCAAAAGGTTTTGTATTATCAAGTTTAGGTGGCTTAACATGATCAATCACTAAATCTAATAACGGATTCAAGTTTTTTCTTGCTCCATCTATTTCTTTACTTGCCCAACCCGATCTACCACTTGCATAAATTACTGGGAAGTCTAATTGTTCTTCATTTGCATCTAAACTTACAAATAAGTCAAATGTTTCATCCAAGACTTCATTAGCTCTTTGATCTGGTTTATCTAATTTGTTTATAACAACAATAGGTTTTAATCCTTGTTTCAAAGCTTTTGCTAATACAAATTTTGTTTGAGGCATAACCCCTTCTGCAGAATCAATTAATAGTAGTGCGCCATCTGCCATACTAAGCACTCGTTCAACTTCTGCAGCAAAATCTCTGTGGCCAGGTGTATCGATAATATTTATTCTTGAATTTTGCCAATTAATAGATGCAGGTTTTGCAAGTATAGTAATACCTCTCTCTTTTTCTAGTTCACCAGAGTCCATTAATCTTTCTTCTATTACTTCATTTTCTCTAAATGACCCACTTTGCTTCATAAGCGAATCGATCATGGTTGTTTTTCCATGATCTACATGAGCAATAATAGTAATATTTCTTATATTGTTAGACATAAATTGGGGTTCTTATACATCAATTGCTAAATTTAAAAACTTAAAATAAATACTGAAAAGAAAAAGGTTTAAGACGGTAATTCAAAATATTTTATCAATATTAAGAATCATATTAACCTTCTAGTTTTTTCGCTGTAGTGATTTTAATTTTCTCTGGACTGTTTTATTTCAAAGTTTTTCAGTCTTGTAGATATTTCTTCTTTTAATTCTTTTTTATTATTATTTTGAAATCTTAAAGCTCTTTCTCGATCTCTTTTAATTAATTTTTCCTCTCTTAATCTTTCCTCTTCTTCTTTTCTCTTTTGTTCAAGGTCAAATTTTTCTTCCCACTCTTTTAATTTTTGATTTTCTAATTGTATTTTTTCATGCTCTTTTAATTCTCTTATTTTTTGCTCCCTTCGTTTTCTTTTACTTTCTCTTTGCTCTTTTATTCTTTGATCTTCCTCCCTAACTTTAAGATCAATATCTTTTCTGTTTTGCTCTTCTTCTCTTAACTTTAATTCTTTTTCTTTAAATCTTAGGTCCTTTGAAATTAAATTCAAATCTTCGTCTTTTTTAATCAATCTATCGTTCTCTATCTTTATTTTTTCTTCTTTTAATTTTAAATCTTTTTCTTTTAATTTAACGTTTTCCTCTTTAAGTTTTAATTTTTCCAGCTCTTTTTTTAATTGATCTTCCCTAACTTTAAGATCTTTTTTTTCTTGAATAACTTTATTATTTTCAGCTAGTTTTTTTAATTTAATTTCCTCAATTTTCTTTTGCTCCTGTTTTTTCTTATATGAACTATACGCAGATGATATAGAAGAAGCCGTAAAGGTTGCGATTTTTGCTATACCGCTTCCTTTATTTTTTTTTATAATTTTTTTTCTAGGCATTTTTTAAAAACTCATTTCAACAAAATTTTCTTTATGACACAAGTATAGAATTAAAAAAAAAAATGACTCAACTAAAACTAGATTTATATTTATTTGTCCTTTAAATTCTCAGTATTTTCTGGAATTTCTGTTTCCTTTTTTCTAAAAGCCACACCTTTTCTTTTTAACATTTTCTGTACTTTTTCAGAATAAGGTTCGTCTATATGCTCTGTTATTGGACTTAGTTCAATTCCAAGAGGTGTAATTGTTTGCGGCAAAGGTGTGAATTGCGAATCTGGATTATCTTTAGTTTTTCTTACTTTCATTCTATGAATTGCAAAAAAACCAATTGCGCAATGGAAAAATATTAAAAATATGAAATAACCATTGTTACCAACCAAATCCATAAAAATCGAACATAGAAATGGCCCACCCATAGCACCCAATCCAAATGCAAATTGTAATCCCGCTCCAGCAGCTACAAATTTTTCTTTAGGTATAAAATCATTTGTATGTGCAAAAATAATTGCAAACATCGGTAAACTACAAAATGAAAACAGAACAACACTAATATAAAACCAATTTTTAGTTGTAGCTAATTCACCTGGCAGGTACATTTGACCTCCAGCTAAAATTGCAAATAAACCAAATAAAGCTGCTCCAAATGTTGAATAAATAATAACTAATCGTCTATCAAAAGAATCAGACAGCATTCCTATTGGCCATTGAGCTACTGCTCCTGATATTGCTAGCAAAAAGGTTACAATTGATATTTCAAAAATAGAAAAGTTCATTGAGGCTGCGTAAACAGCTAACAGTGAAAAAAGGGCAGATTGAGTAGTTCCATATAAAAGAGAGCCAACCATACCTAAAGGCGATATATCGTAAAGTTCTTTCAGGCTCATTCCTGTTATTTTTTTGAAAGTTGGAGCTTTTCTTTTAGTTAGTAAAATAGGAATCAACGATATAGACATAAATAAAGAAACTAAAATAAATGGCTCAAAATTAAGTGGTGAATTAAAGTTCAAAAAAAACATTCCAAGAGCCATAGAACCGTAAAGAACAATCATATAAATAGACAGCACACTTCCTCTGTTTTTATTACTTGATCTGTCATTTAACCAACTTTCAGCAATTGTATATAATGAAACCATACTCATTCCTGTTACAACTCTTAAAATAAACCAACTCCATGGATTTATTATTATGGAATGGAGGAGAACAACAATTGAGGCAATTGATGCAAAAGCAGCAAAGACTCTAATATGCCCAACTCTTAAAATAAAACTTGGAATAGTTTTTGCTCCAATAAAATATCCAACAAAATAACCAGACAACATAAAACCAGTTGCTGTTAAACTAAACTCTTCAGCTACAGCCCTTACCCCCAGCAAGGAACTTTGATACCCATGTGCAAGCATGATTAAACCCATGCCAGTAAAAAGAGCCCAGGAATTTTTTAAAATTTTATTCATAAATTTTTCTTAATAAGCCGTCATCTATTCTTAAATAAAGACTGAATTGTGACAAGATTAAATTTTTTTAAGTTTGGAAAATGAGTGAATAGCTATGGTCATTATAATGATTATGCCACCATAGATTGTCTCTGGGCTAGGCTGTTCCTTGATTATTAACCAGACCCAAATTGGTCCAATTATTGTTTCTAATAAGAAAAATAGATTAACCTCAGCAGCAGTAATAAATCTAGGAGCGATAGTCACTAAAACAAAAGGTATTCCAACACACATGACACACATTAAAGGGACAATTAAAATATCATTATTTTTAAGTTCAAAATTATCAACAAAAAATAATGCAAATATAGCCACTAAAAATTTACCTATCACAGCAGCTGGGACTAGGTCCTTATTTTTAACAGACCTAATAATATTTGCTCCCACAGCCAATCCAAGAGCCGTTATTAAACCAAAAAAATCACCAAGAAAGTTTCCAAGTTTTAAGGAGTCATAAAAAATATAAACAGCAGCTAAAAAAGTAATAATAATAGCAATCCAAGTTTTTTTATCAGGATTTTCTTTTAAGAATAACGCAGCTAGAATTGCAGATAACATTGGAGCAGTAGCAATCATAACGAGTGTATTTGCAACATTTGTATTTTGAATAGAAATAATAAAAGTTATATTAGTTATTGAGAAAGAAATAGCATAGAAAAAACCAGCTAAACCCATTCCTATCGTGACTTTAATTAAATTGGATTTATAAAAAAAAATTAGTCCTATAAATATTACTATGCACGGTATTGCTCCTCGATAAAATAAAAGACCCCAGGTATCAATATTTGAAAGCCTGATGAACAGCGAGTCTGGCGTTATGAACATAACTGCCACAAAAGCTAACAACGATCCTTTTTGTTGATTTGATAAATTTGCCATTTAATTAAAACCTAGAGAGAATAGGGTTTTCTAGCAAAGATATTTCTAACCATGGGTTCAAATTTCTCTAAAGGGTATGACTTATAATTAGGATCAAAAGAGCATTGGTCATATTTTTCGCAAAATTTTACACATGCATCATAATATTTATGTCCTTTATATTTATCTCTTTTGTTTCTATTTCCACCTAAATGATGTGCATAATAATATGCTTGAAATTCTCCATGTTTTTCTATTATCCAATGAGTTTTCTCTGACACATAAGGCTTTAGAATTGAAGCAGCATATTCAGAATGGTTCATTGGAGCCAATTCATCCCCAATATCATGTAAAAGTGCAGCCACAACCATTTCTTCGTCCTCATCTGCCTTAAGAGCCCTGGTTGCACTTTGAAGAGAATGTTCTAACCTAGAAACTTGATAACCTTCTAGAGTCTCAGTCAAAGATGATAAAAATTTAATTATTCTATCTGCAGTCTTGCTTGCATAATCTTTTTCGTGTTGATCTAAAAAAAGGTAATCTTCTTTTGTTCCTTTATCCATTTCTGTAAAACTAACTTTTTTCATCTTAGTTATTTGAAGCAGTGCTTAGTAAAGATAATTGAGTTACTTTATCCCCACCAAGTTCATCAATTACTTTAACAGGATAATCTCCTGTGAAATGATGGTCAGTTAATTGAGGGTAGGTATCATTTCTTTTTTCAAATCCCATAGCTACATACAGTCCATTTAAGCTTAAAAATTTTAATGACTTAGCACTTATAAATTTACAAATTTCTTCTGTAGATTTATTTGCAGCCAAAAGTTCTTTTTTGGTTGGAGTATCAACACCATAAAAATCTGGGAATTTAATTTCTGGGCTAGCTATTCGTACATGCACCTCTTTAGCTCCAGAGTCGTAAAGCATTTTAACTATTTTAAATGAAGTAGTACCCCTTACTAAAGAATCATCCACTAGAATTATTTTTTTATTTTTAATTACAGAAACATTTGGATTTAGTTTTAATTTTACACCTAAACTTCTAATCTGCTGAGAGGGTTCGATAAAGGTTCTTCCAACATAATGATTTCTTATTAATCCTAAATCAAATTTTATACCTTTTTCCTCTGCATACCCTAAAGCTGCAGCGTTTCCAGAATCTGGTACTGGTACGACTAAGTCACCATCTAGTTCTTCTTCTTTAGCTAATTGGGCACCAAAGTTTTTTCTATATTCATAAGCAGTTTTACCATTTAAAATACTATCTGGTCTTGAAAAATAAATATATTCAAACACACAAGGTCTAACCTTTTTTGGTGGAAAAGGTTTGATACTTTTTAATTGATCATCTTCAACATATACTATTTCTCCATTATCAACTTCTCTAACAAATTTAGCTCCAATAATATCAAGTGCACATGTCTCTGATGTAAATACATATGAATTTTTTAACTTACCAATTACTAATGGTCTTATTCCATAAGGATCTCTAACTCCAATAAGAGTATTTTGAGTCATCATAACTAATGCATAACCACCTTGGATTTGAAAAAGTGCATCAATTACTTTATCAATTGTTTTTGATCTTTTAGATTTTGCGATTAATTTTACAATCGTTTCAGTATCTGAAGTGGTATAAAATATAGATCCATCTTCAACCATTTTATTTCTAAGGGTAATAGCATTAGTTAAATTTCCGTTGTGTGCAACTCCTATACCTCCCGAATTAGTATCAGCAAAGAAAGGTTGTACATTTCTTAGTGCAGTTCCCCCAGTTGTGGAGTATCTATTATGACCTATTGAATATTTTCCTGGCAAGTTTTTTAAAACTTTTTCGTCATTAAAATTATCACCCACTAATCCAAATCTTTTTTCGGAGTGATATTTTGTTCCATCAAACGAAACTATTCCACAACCTTCCTGACCTCTATGCTGAAGCGCGTGCAAACCTAATGCTGTCAAAGTAGCTGCATCTTCAGTATTACTAATTCCAAATACCGCGCATTCCTCTTTAATTTTTGGATTAAAGTTCTTGAACTTTATCTTTGGCATCTTCATAATTTTTTTCATTAGGAAATTCTTTTACTAAGTAATTACTACCTTTTTCAACATAAGAAAAGGTAAATGATTTACTGGAGTCTAAAGGCCATTTGTTAGAATTATAAACCGAATCTACTGCAGCGAATAAACATACACAAATTATGTACGATCGTACGAATCCAAATAGGAAACCAAACAAAGAATCTAACTTTCCTAGACCTGAATATTTAACTGTCTTACTTATACCTTTACTAATTAATAAAATTATAAAAATTATAATTACAAAAATCGAGACCCCTAATATAATGTCTAATACATATTTGTTATCTATTATACCATCTACATAAGGTTTAATTTTAGGGAATAAAATTAACATTATAATGTATGCCAATAGCCATTTAGATAAAGACAGGATACTTAAAACAAAACCTTTTCTTAAGCATTTTAAAACTGATAAAATAGTAACGAAAATATAACCAAGATCAAAAAAAGAAAAAAAATTAAATATCTCCTTAATAATTTCCATTTCTATTTTTTTAAATAATCAAAAGGTTTTAAAATAAGAATTAATGAAGGGAGTAAAGTTAAAACTGATATCATAGCTAAAAGCATTGCGATACCAGTGAATACTCCAAAATATATTGTTGGAATGAAGTTAGATAAAATAAGTATTGAAAAACCAAAAACTATCGTTATTGAAGTATTAAGTATAGCAACCCCCACAGTTGAGTGACATGTTTTGAGCGTTTTATTATAATCTTTAATTTGTGAAAACTCTTCCCTGTACCTATAAATATAATGAATGCTGTTATCAACAGCTATTCCTATAGTAATAGCTGCTATTGTAATTGTCATCATATCTAAAGGTATTCCCAGTAAACCAATTATTCCTAAAATAAAAAAAGCTGCTAAAAAATTAGGAACAACACCTATTAATGATAACTTAATATTTTTAAATAAGATTAAAAACATTATAAAGATACCAATCATTACAAATCCTAAGGTTAAAATCTGAGATTTAAACAAGCTTTGAAGAAGATTATTAAATAATATCAATACACCTGCTAACTTAAACTCATCTTTTTTTAGGTTTAATTCATTTTCTAAATCAAATTTTATTTTATTAATTAAATCATTTCGTCTTAAATTTTCTAAGGAATCTTTAATTCTTATGCTTATTCTTGCTTCATTATCTTCAATTGAAATATATGGATCAACAATTTCCTTTTTAATTGAATCTGGAATTTTAGAATACAATACACCCATCTCAAGTGTTCCAAGAGGCTTATTATTGTTTAGACTTGTAGCAACTTCTATTATTGATGAAAAAGACAAGACTTTACCAATTGCTGGTAAGCTATCTAGGTACTCGTGAACTTTATCTATTTTGTCAATCTTATCTTTAGTAAACCAATACTTCTCATCATTATTATCTTCTTCATTTTCCCAATCATCAAATTCATCGTTCTCCCCATCTATCTGAAGACCATCTGAGGTGTTGCCAAATTTAATTATTATATCTAATGGGGTTGTTCCACCGAGTTTTTCATCAATTAATTTCATTCCTTTATATATTTCTGTCTTTTTATCAAAATAATTAATAAAGCTATTTTCAACCTCTAAACGTTTAATTCCCAAGATACTTAAAATAATAATTACAAAAGTTATTAAAAAAATATAATTTTTTTTATTAATGGATATGTTTGCAAAAAATGATGTTATTTTTGAATCTTTAACTTCCTCTAAGTTAACATTATCTTTAGACAAAAAACTAAGTAAAGTAGGAAGTAAAGTAAATGTAATTAGGAAAGATGTAATTAATCCCAATGTCATCATCCATCCAAAATCTATTATTGGTTTTATTTCGCTAAAAATAAGGGATAAAAAAGCGCATATAGTCGTTAACACAGTGTAAAGTATCGGCCAAAACATTTTACCGGTTGTTTTATTAATAATTTCAAAATTAGTTGTTTCAGGAAATTTTTTTCGTAGCTGAATAAAACGTGTGCTCATATGAATATTCATTGCCATTGTAAGAATTAACATTAATGCAATAAAATTTGACGATATCACTGTTACCTTCCAACCTAACAAACCTAGCAATCCAGTCATTATTAATACAGAGAAGATACAACTGCTTATTGGGACTAAAATCCAAATAATTTTTTTAAATACATACCAAAGAGTGGCTATAATAAATAATAGTACTCCTAATCCAAAAACAATAATATCATTTTTTATAAACGACATCATGTCATCAGCTATCATGGGTATACCACCTAAAAATATTTTAGCATCTTTACTATAAGTTTTAATTACATCTCTAATCTCAACAATATTTTGATGATTTTTTTTCTTCAAAGTGTCTTTATATTCTTCAATTATTTTTTTATTTGAATTTTCTAAATTTTGTAAACCATCATCTTGCTTTAAATACACAATTATACCTGTTGTATTGCCATCTTCACTTATTACAAAATTTCTAAATACTGGACTATTAAGTATCTCTTCAAATCCTCTTTTTTTATCAACTTTATCATCTTTGAGAGTCACAAAATTTTTAAGTCTTTCTTGTAAAGGAGCTTCAGAATTATCTAATAAAGGAATATCAAGAATAGTAACTACATTATGAACCCAGTCTAAACTCTGAATTTTATATTTAAGACTTAAAAGATTGTTAATTGTACTTTCGGAGGTAATAGATTCTTTTGGAGTGTAGGTTAAAACTAAAAAATCTTTCGCACCATATCTTTGATTAATTTCTCGTAAATATTCTAAATCCGGATCTCCTTCTATTAAAAGAGTGTCTGATGAAGCGTCTAATCTAAAATCTTTTGAAAAATAACCAAAACTTATCAGAACAATGAGCAAGGTAGTAAAAACTAATTTTGGCTTTTTTAAAACAATATTTTGATACAAATCACCGAACATTTATTAGTTATATATATTTTAAATTAACTAATTTGAGTATCTTTAAATTTGGTAAACATTGCCTCAAATTCAAGCATTATATTACCAGTCGGACCATGTCGTTGTTTACCTATTATGATTTCTGCAAGGTTAGATACCTCATTCATTTTTGCTTGCCATTCTGCATGTTCTACAGTGGCGGGTCTTGGTTGTTTCCTCTCTAAATAGTAAGCTTCGCGATAAACAAACATTACTACATCTGCATCTTGTTCAATTGAACCAGATTCTCTTAAGTCCGATAATTGTGGTTTTTTATCATCTCTTTGTTCGACCGCTCTTGATAATTGAGATAAAGCCAAAACTGGTACTGATAACTCTTTAGCAAGCGCTTTTAGGCCTTGAGTTATTTCAGATATCTCTTGAACACGACCATCTTTGTTGTTAACCGCTCTCATTAATTGAATGTAATCAATTACTATCAAGTCTAAATTATGAATTCTTTTAATTCTTCTGGCTCTGTTACTTAAAGCAGCAATACTTATTGCTGGTGTTTCATCAATGAATAATGGTAACTCAGCAATATTTTTAGAAGTTTCTATAAATTTATCAAACTGTTCCTCAGAAATTTTTCCTCTTCTTATATCATTGGACTTTATTCGGGATTGTTCAGCAAGTATTCGAGTTGAAAGTTGTTCTGAAGACATCTCAAGTGAAAAAAAAGCTACAGATGACTTTTTTCCGGCTTCTTGTAATTTTTGTGCTGCATTAAATGCAATATTTGTTGCTAAAGCAGTTTTACCCATCGAAGGTCGTCCAGCTATTATTACCAAGTCAGATCTATGAAGACCACCAAGTCTATCATCTAAATCTCTCAAACCTGTTGGTACACCAACAATTCCCTCTTCATTTTTATAAGCATTTGATGCCATTTCAATTGTCATTTTCATAGCGTCATCGAACTTAATCAAAGATGAATTAAAAGAACCTTTCTCGGCTAAATCAAATAAAAATTTTTCTGAACTTTCTATTATATTTTGTCCATTGATATTTAAATCATTAAGTTTTGCACTTTCTATCGTAGACTCAGATATTTTAATCAATTCTCTTCTTACAAACATATCATAAATAATTTTAGAATATTCAATTGCTTGCCTTAATGATGTAGAAAATTTTGTTACTTTAACAAGATACTCAGGTACATTTATCTCATCCTTTTCATTTTCAAAATAGTTTTTTAGGGTAATTGGATTAGCAAGCATGCCTTTAAAAATTAGTTTTTCTATTGCTGCGAAGATTTTTTGATGCATAGGATCGTAAAAATTTTTATTTGAAATAATTGTGTTTACCTCATCAAATATTTCATTACTTAGCAAAATTGAACCTAATACAGATTGTTCCGCCTCTATATTATTTGGCAATTCTTTAAAACTATTAGATATGACATTGAAAGTTTTTTCCATAATCTTTAAAGATATAGAAATATAATTATAATAGAATATAAATTTATTGCTGGGGATAATAATGTATAATTATTGAATTACTTCAGCTGGAAGAACATTTATCTTTATTTCAGCTTGTACATCTGAATGTAAATTAATATTTACTCTAAACTCACCTAAAGACTTAATATCATCCATCAGTTGTATCATTGATGGTTTAATTTCAATTTTGTCAATATCCTTGATAATTTTTGAAATCTCAGTTGGCTTAACAGATCCATATAATTCTTTATTTTCAGTACTAAGCTTTTTAATTGTATATTCTTTAGATTTAATTTTATCTGAAATTTCTTTAGCTGCCTTCTTTTTTTCCTGATCTTTCTTATTCAATTCACTTTTAATTTTTTCAACTTCTTTTATATTTTCTTTTGAAGCATATAAGGCCTTTTTATTTGCTATCAAAAAATTTCTAGCAAACCCTCTTTTTACTTCGATTACTTCGCCTATAGATCCAATTTTTCTAATATTTTCAAGTAAAATTACTTTCATTATATTAATGCAAGATTTCTTGCTCTTTTAATAGATAGAGATAACTCTCTCTGTTTTTTTTGACTTATATTTGTTATCCTTGATGGTAAAATTTTTCCATTCTCAGATACATATTTTCGTAATAGTCTAATATTTTTATAATCTACAACAGGAGCTCCCTTGATAGATAAAGGACATGATTTTTTAAACTTATATTTATTGGGTTGAAAAATACTCAACTTTGCAAAATTGCTTTGAGTTTTTTTTTTATTACCTGACTTTTTTTTTTGCACTATCTACTTCCTTCAAATTTACTTGAACTTTTTTTGATATCATCACTATCTTTTTTTTCGAAATAATTTGAATCTAAATCAAATTTTTTTACTCTTACCGTCAAATATCTCAATAGATTTTTATCCATGCTTTCGTTTTTTTCTAAATCACTGATTACTTTAGCTGGGCCTTCAAACTTAAAATGTATATAATTACCTTTCTTATTTTTTTTTATAATATAAGATAAATTAATTAACCCCCAATTTTGCGTTTGAACAACTTTACCATCGTTTTTTTCAACAATTTTAGTGTATTTTTCAGTTAATTGTTTTATTTGAGCCGGACTTACATCCTGCCTTGCTACTATAGTATGTTCGTATAAGTTCATATTTTTAAGTATTATAAAAAATCAGGATATACTATTATAATTCTTCAATTACAATACTTAAAACAAGAATAAAAACTGAATAAATATATGTTTTCTGTAATTTTTCCAGGGCAAGGGTCCCAAGTTGTTGGAATGTCCAACGAACTTCACTCTAAATTTGATTTAGTAAAAAAACTTTTTAAGGATGCGGATCAGGTTTTAAACTTTCCAATATCTAAGGTTATTTTAGAGGGGCCAAAAGAAGAGTTAAACCTTACAGAAAACACACAACCAGCAATATTTTTAGTAGGGTACTCCATTTTTAATTTGACAAAACAAGAGTTTGGTTTGGATTTAAATAAGGCAAAATTTTTTGCTGGTCATTCTGTTGGAGAATATACAGCTTTAGCATCTTCAGGGGTGATAGGTTTTGAGGAAGCTCTAAGCTTATTAAAAATACGAGGAAACGCAATGCAATCTGCAGTTCCAAAAAATGAAGGCGGCATGGTTGCAGTTTTAGGCTCTGATATAGATACCATAGAAGATTTGATAGAAAAAAAAAATCACAGATGCTTTATTGCAAACGATAATACCACAGGTCAATTAGTAATAAGTGGTAGAGCAAAAGATCTACAAAACTTTATTAAAGAACTTAAAGGTCTAGGAATTAAAAATATTATTTTACCTGTAAGCGGCCCTTTTCATTGTGAACTTATGAATAAAGCAACTAAAGTTATGCAGTTAGAATTAAATAAATTAAATTTTAAAAATGGAAAAAACATTTTAATTTCAAATGTAAGTGCAAATCCAATGCAAAACTCAAACGAGATTAAAGATTTGTTAATTAAACAGATTGAAAGTAGGGTAAGATGGAGAGAAAGTGTACATTACATGATAGAAGCAGGAATAGATCAGTTTATTGAAATTGGACCAGGAAAAGTGTTATCTGGACTCATAAAAAGAATAAATAGAACAGTAAAAGTTAATGCAATAAATAATGAAGAGGATATAAACATAATTAAAAAAGATGATAAGTTTTGATAATAAAAAAATAATTATTACAGGTGCAACTGGTGGTATAGGAAATGAGCTAGTTAAAAAATTTATTTCATTAAAAGGCAAGGTATTAGCAACAGGCACCAACGATGAAAAATTAGAGAAACTTAAAAAAGAATATCCAGATGTCGAAATCTTAAAATTTGATATTTCTAAACATTCCCAAATAGAGAATTTTATTGAAGATGCTTCTTCAAAGATTAAAGGCTTAGATATTTTAGTTAATAATGCAGGGGTAACTATAGATAACTTATCCTTAAGAATGAAAAATGAGGAATGGCAAAAAGTAATTGATATAAATTTATCATCTACATTTTTTACATGTAAATATGGAATTAAAAAAATGTTAAAAAATAAATTTGGAAGAATTATAAATATTACTTCTGTCGTCGGTCATACTGGTAATATTGGACAAGCTAATTATACAGCATCTAAAGCAGGCATGATAGCTATGTCTAAAAGCTTTGCTTTAGAATATGCAAAAAAAAATATAACGATTAATTGTGTTTCCCCGGGTTTTATCCAAACAGCAATGACTGACAAAATTAGTGATGAAATTAAAAAAACTTTAATGGCAAGGATTCCAATGAATAAATTAGGAAATGGCGAAGATATATCTAATTCTGTTGCATTTTTAGCATCTGATGCTGCATCATATATTACAGGAGAAACAATACATGTTAATGGGGGCATGTATATGGCTTGACAAAGTTGATTAATAATCTATTAACAAAAATATAACAAAAAGGATTTATATGTCTGATGATGTTTCAAGCAAAGTGAAAAAAATTGTAGCTGACCACCTAGGAATTGAGGAAGCAAAAGTTACTGACGAGGCAAGTTTTATAGATGATTTAGGCGCAGATAGCTTAGATACTGTAGAATTAGTAATGGCTTTTGAAGAGGAGTTCGGATCAGAAATTTCTGATAGTGAAGCTGAGAAAATTCTAACTGTTGGTGATGCAATAAAATTTATTGAAAGTAAAAGTAATTAATATTTGTCAAATAAATGTCCTCACAAAATGATGGGATAGTTGTCATATTATCATCACCATCAGGTGCTGGAAAAACAACACTGGTAAAACTTATATCAAAAAATAAAGATTTTAATATATCAGTTTCTCACACAACTAGAAAACCAAGAAGTAATGAGATTGACGGAAAAGATTATTACTTTGTAAATGATGAAAATTTTGAGACATTAATTAAAAATAATCAGTTTCTCGAATATGCAAAAGTTTTCAATAATTTTTATGGTACTTCAAAAAAACCAGTATTAGAACTTCTTAATTCAGGAAAAAATGTAATTTTTGATATAGACTGGCAAGGAACAAAACAAATTAAATCACAAAATATAAAATATAAAATTATTACTATCTTTGTACTTCCTCCAAGCAAGGAAATACTTTTTAAACGATTAAGCAACAGAGATATGAAGGATAAACTTATTGCATCAGAAAGAATGAAAGAATTTTATAAAGACATTAAACATTGGGTTGATTATGATTTTGTAGTAATTAATGAAGATTTAAATAAATGTTATAATGAAATTAGTTTACTTATTAATAGCTCAGTAAGTGAAAACAAAAAAAATATAAATTATAATAAGAAACTTATCCAAGATCATGTTGACAAACTAATCAAGTAACGAAACATCATATTCAGACGCTATTTTACAAAAAGTTTTTATATCGAGATTTTGAGGTCGCAAATCCATATTTAGATTTAATTTTTCTATAATTTGAAGTTTATTTTTAAAAATTTGATTAATAGGTTTTTTAATTTTTTTTCTTCTTTGATTAAAAAAAATTCTGGTAACCGCCTCAAGATTCTTAGGATTTTTCAACTTATATATGTTTGAATTTTCCTTAAAAATAAGCAATGAACTATCAACTTTTGGTCTTGGAGAAAAAGAACTAGGTTTTATATCTAATATTTTTTTAATTTCAAATTTCCAATTTGCTAATATAGAGAGTCTTCCATATTGTTTTGAATTTACCTTTGCCAATATCCTATTAGCCACCTCTTTTTGGAACATAAAAATTAAAGATTTAAACTTAAAATTACTATTATTTAAAATAAACTTAACTAATATTTGAGAAGAAATATTATAAGGTAAGTTACCAATTACAATAGTTTCACTAGTAAAGATTTTATTGTCTGTAAATTTTAATATATCAGCATTAATAATATTAATTTTTTTATTGAATCTTTCTGATAAATTTTTTGCAAGAATTTCATCCTTTTCAATGACAAAAATTTTTTTTGGATTTAATTTTATTAAATATTCTGTAAGATTTCCTGAACCAGGTCCAATTTCCAAAATTTCGGATCTATCTTTAAAAATATCAATACTAACAATCTTTTTTAAAATATTTTTATCTATAAGAAAGTTTTGTCCAAGACTTTTTTTTAATCTAATTTTCACTAATTTTTTTTGTAAAAATAATTGCTTCAATAAGACTGGTCGGATCTGATAGATTTTTACCAATCATGCTGTTGTTTGTGCCATGATCTGGTGTAACTCTGATAAACGGTAATCCTAGAGTTATATTTACAGCATTAAATCCATATAAAGCTTTTATTGGTGCAAGAACTTGATCATGATACATGCCAATAATAACATCATATTGCTTAATATTTTTTTTTAAAAATAATGTATCAGCAGGATAGGGCCCTTTAACAGCAATACTAGCATTTGTTAGTTTTTTAACAGCTGGCCTTAATATCTGATCATCTTCTGAAAATTTATCTGTAGTTTCACAATGTGGATTTAATCCAGTCACTGCAATAAGTGGTTTTTTATTAAGATATTTTTTATAAAAGTTATTAATTGTGAGAGAATGTTTGATAATTTTCTGCTGTGTAATTTTTGTAAAAATTTTTTTTAAAGGTAAATGCGTTGTTATAGGGCTTACACTTAAATCTTTATTAAATATTAACATTACTTCATTTCCTTGGTGTGAAGTTTTTTTTGCAAAATATTCTGTCATACCGGGAAATTTTTTTTTTAAAAAATGTTTTTTAGAAATAGGTCCATTTATTAATGTACTTATTTTATTTTTTTTAACCAAATTGAGAGCAATATTTAAACATTGCTCAATATAACTTTTAGAACTAATTGAAATTTTATCAAATGGCTTTTTAAATTTAAAGTTTACATCAATTATATTAATTTTTTTATTATTTAATTCTTTTAAATTTAATTGATCTTTAGAAATATCTTTTAAGTTAAATTTATATTTTAATTTATTCATTTGACTCAATAAGAGATTTTTAGAACAAATAATTATAATTGGGTTTTTCATTTTTTGAATTTTTTTTTTTTTAGTGATTTAAAAAAAATTTCTAAAAAAATACTATATGGCTCACCTGATACTATAATAATTGGTTTAATTGTCATAAATTTTTGTATTGATTTCTACTTTTTTATAATAAATAGAAGAATACTGATTTAACTGTCTATTACGTTCAATATTAATTATTTTTTTTAGTTCGTCATCAAAGGATAATGTCAGTTTTGC